>CALGLU010000052.1 GCA_937959275.1 uncultured Saprospiraceae bacterium
ATCTCGATCTATATCCTCAAAGACAACGCCTGCTACTTCTTCACATGGTAAGGCAATTCCAAAATCTATATGTTGGTCAGCTGCTGGTCCAGGTTCTCCTCCACCTGCAACTGTATTGCTCGGATCTACACATAGTGACACGCCATCATTAGCTGGGGCATCATCTGTTGCGCCAGGGCAACCTGTCCCTGGGCCTGGGGTATTGATGAACCCTGCTGGTAAATTACTAACCACTACATTATATGAACCGCCTGGTGTTAAACATACCATCGCAGCTCCTGATTCATCCGGACCGAAGGTATAACTACCGTCTGCTCCTGTTAACATTGTTGCTATTGCTGCTCCGCTGGCATCACAATCAAATAGTTCGACCGTCACACCTGGCACCCCTACACCACTATTATCACATCCATCTCGATCTATATCCTCAAACACAACGCCTGCTACTTCTTCACATGGCAAGGCTAATCCAAAATCTATATGTTGGTCATCTGCTGGGCCTGTTTCTCCTCCACCCGCAGCTGTATCACTCGGATCTACACATAGTGACACGCCATCATTGGCGGGTGAATCATCTTCATCTCCTACACATGCTAGTCCAGGGCCTGGGGTATAAATATAGTCTCCTGGCAAACTGCTAATCACTACGTTATATGATCCACCTGGTGTTAAACAGACCATAGACGCTCCAACTTCATCTGGTCCAAAAGTGTAACTCCCGTCTGATCCTGTTACCACTGTTGCTATAGCTGCTCCGCCTGTATCACAATCAAATAGTTCGACCGTCACACCTGGTACTCCTGCACCACTATTATCACAACCATCTCTATCTATATCTTCAAAGACAACGCCTGCTACTTCTTCACAGGGCAATGCGATTCCAAAATCTATATGTTGGTCAGCTGCTGGGACTGTTTCTCCTGCACCGGCAGCTGTATCACTTGGATCTACACATAATGACACACCATCATTGGCTGGGGCATTATCTTGTGCTCCAGGGCATCCTTGTCCAAGGCCTGGTGTATTCACAAAGCCTGTCGGCAAATCGCTAATCACTACATTATATGAACCACCTGCGATTAAACATACCATGGCGGCACCTACTTCATTTGGGCCAAAGGTATATTCACCATTTACTCCTGTTACTGTAGATGCTATTGCTGCTCCGCCTGCATCACAGTCAAATAGTTCGACAGTCACACCTTGTACACCAACACCACTATTATCACATCCATCTCGATCTATATCTTCAAAGACAACACCTGCTACCTCTTCGCATTGACAAGTTGAGGCAAAAATAAAGTGTTGTGAGGGATCATCAGGGGCAATACCCAAAGCTTGAGATTTGAGTGCCAATGACTTAATAGGCACATTGACAAGAAACCATGCCGAACCTGCTTCATTATCGAGTAAATCTTCTTGATACAATGTTTGTTTAACACCATTCGTGTTGTTGTATTGACCAACGAGTGTTCCTGTGGAATTATCCCACGTTGGTACTGCATTTATATTATCACTATTGTCAGCATCAAAAGAGTTTTGGTACCATGAATTGATAACACTTATTGGAACAGCTGAGCCATCCGGATACGTTGCACAAACAGTTACTTGATCTTGTTCAACGTCTGCAATGAGAAACGCAAATTCATTTGCTGGAGTAGCTGTATCAAAAATAAGTTCTGTCACAACTTCTAAGGATATTATATCATTTACCGCTCCTGTATAACCAGCTACTTCAACTTCAATATTGGGAGCCATATCTGCTGATCCAAAAATAAGCTCAAATCCAGCGCCATTATTATCAACCACTTGATTGGGACCTGGAACGCTCGTATCACTATTTGGATCTGAAGGAGGTACAAAATCTCCAGTAATCGAATAAGTAAAATTAGGCATTGCATCACAATCAAAAGTTCCTGTTCCGGTCACGCCACCAGAAAAAGTAGCAAATTCAGGAGATTGTGAAAATGCAGTTCCAATACCAAGTCCTAAAAAGGGGAAAACAAAAAACAAGCAAAATCTTGCTCTGGTAAGCATACCTTTTTTCATAATAATTAGATGTTTAATAGATGAATATTAAAAAATAGAAATTTGTCAAATTCCAACATAGTCACTGAAGGAATGTTACACAACATGCTATGCAATTCTTTACATAAGTAAAATTCAGAAAATATTTATGGGCAACTATAAAACTTGTAGAGGTTTGAGTTTGGAGGGTTCAAAGTAGACGTTTTACGAATTCTTCACTCAAATTCAGTACAGATAATTAAATTTATAAAGAAACAGCTAGTTTGCTTACTAAAAACTGTTAAAGTTATTGACTTTCATAACCAATTGTAAATTACGAGTACATGAAATATTGCTTCTTGGTTTATGGTCTGTCCTTAGCAGAGCGTGAGACTATTCTCTTTATTTTTCAGCAAGCTCTTATCAATTGGAGCTATCACTTCTGCTGTCACCTCAATGCCAATCATTTGCAACAGACAAAGCGCGCCAAAAAAAATAGCCCAATTTACATTGGGCTAATATTGAACATATGACAAAGCTAAAATACTTAAACAAGTTTTTTCTAATATATCTAATGTAAGTAAATCTTTTTAAAAGCAAAGAAAATTACTAATTAATTATATTTAACAGATAAAAATAGTTCTAATCACAAGATCTTATAAGATATAATTCGGACTGGCTCTCCGACTTGAAATACGGAAAAAACATGAGAAGCCATAGTCAATTGACAGGTGGATCTCATGTTAGCTACTTTCAAAGATTGAGGCATATTAACGGGTAAGAACTGCTTACCAGAATCATCTTGAAGAACCCAGACGCCTCCTTCAAGAGTTAAGAATATAGATTTGAATACTGCATTCATAGATAATTAGAATAGTTACCACAATTTAAACATTCCTGTCCTCCAAGCAGTTCCAAGTCATCAGGTCTAACTTCAACGCTGATTGATTAAACTGAGGTTATTGTGGCTCGGTCTTGGGTAAAATTCCAGACTCTTCACCGAAGAATTCTGAGAACTTCCCAATCTGATTAGCAAGTTCTGTATTGTTTGTGGCTTTGTGATATGTTTCTGCAATCCCTCTAAGTGTAAAATAGACGAAGCGATCCATCTCCGAAACCTGCATTTCTTTTGTCCAAAGATCTATGCGCAAGGTATCTTTATGATCTTTATCAAAAATGGAAAGTAGAAACGCCTTGCATTCTTGCTGATTTGCGTTTTCAGGATTATCAGTACTTTGCCAATGAATAGATTCAGGAATCTTATCGTCATCGAGGGCAACATTTATTTTGATTTCAGATTTAGTCTCAGACATATATAATTATTTAACGGTTATTTTCTTTTTGTTGCAGTATAATCATTTCATTTGAAAATACCTGACATCCTTTTTTCAGACCTTGTGCATTGTGGATCATCAATGATACTAAGGCCGAAGGTTCTACTGGGATAATTTTGTTCAAAAGCCCACCAGAAAATGCATTGAATTTGTTGGAAATAAAGGAGCTGACTGCTTCTCCCACCACATTTTCATTATTCTTAGGGATAACCAGTGTTGGCTTGTATAAATAGTAAGACCAAAAGTCAAGATCTTTAATACTGCGTTCTAGCTCTTCCCTCGTTTTATGCGGTAGGAAGAATGACTTCAATATCGTTGACGAAGATGATAGTAAGACGACCTGATTAACATTATAGTGCTTAGCGAAAATAGCGATGCGTAACGGAATCAAATAATTATTCCTGACAAATCGATCTTTTTCACTTTCCTTTTTAAAATAATTGCTTTGGAAAACATACAAGTCATCTCCTACTATTTTGTCCTGTATGGTTGCTAAAGATTCATTTTTAATCTGAAGCGATTTTATCTTCTTATGTACAATTTTGAGACTTTGAAACGAAAATACAATGACCTGTGAATAGGCCTCATTATCTATCAACTGGTGCAGACATTCCATACCGGCATGCGTATGCACTCCATACAATAGAGCGACCTTGCGACTGACATTTATATTTAAGGTACTCACGAGTTCAATTCAACTTGATGGCTTTAACTGTATAGCCAGCTTGCTTAAGTAATCTAAGCAACCCAAATTCACCAGCTAGATGGGCAGCTCCAACAGCACAAAAGACACTAGGCACGATTGCCTTTAATTCAATGATACGTTGCAACATTTTCTCATTTCGATCATACAACATGAGTCTTTTTTGTTTTCCCAATGACTTCTTAGAATATGTGTATAATTTACGTATGTCTTGGTTCTCATACAAGCTAACCATCTTCAATATTTTTGATTTGAATGATGCTACGTTTTTTGACACCTCCAAAAGAGATCGCAGTTGATAATCTAATGGAATAGATGATAATATTCGAAACTGATCTTCTACTGTCTCGAGGCCAAACAATGACTTATCTAATGTTGATGCGAATTGCCATAGAATAGTATCCAATGCCATACCCTCAGAATTTATTAACACAGACTCTGATATAGCATTGACAAGAAAGATAGGCAAAAGGGTATTCATACTATCTATGTCGATTCCAAAAGCTTTTCGAATCGAGCCTAGCATTTTTTCATACTTCTTTGGCGAAATGTAATCTGTCAATGAACTACCATTCGGCAGTCTATCGTAGCCACGTAAAGAAACACCAGTAAACTCCTCTAAATGAAATTCGGTTGCTAATCCATCACAGGATTCAATGATCGGGAAAATTTGATCTGTGAAATAATGAACTCTATAGTCTTTTACATGCATCGTCCCGAACAGGTAAGATGTGTTACCCTGCATACTAAAAGACCATAATAATGAAGACTTCAATATGGACATCCAATTCTTAATCTTGAGTGTTTCACTTGCCAGCCGGTGGGCAGGCTTTAATGTTTAATCAGAGTCAAACTTGCATCCCTTCTAAATAGCTTGAGGTATCGCTTTCAAAAAATACACCTGTTTTAAGGACTAATGGTAAACGTACTCGCTTTCAATCTTGAATACCTAAAAAGAATAAATTTGAATCCTTACCAATGGAACTTGTTTTGAGCCATTTCAACTTCAACATTCACTACGTTTACTGCGAGATGTCCGTTTGGATCCCACATTCAAACCTTGCCTAACGGCAGGCAGCTTAAACATTGTGATGCATACAAAAGGTAAAAAACATCAACTTCATTTTACTCGTATTTAAAAGGAAGGATTTTAGACTTCTTTGCTTTTGACAGGGTCATCAAGGTTTTAAGTCTCTCTACTTCTTCTATCTGCGAGAGTTTTTTGAATAATAATTGCTCATATGCTTGAATGTCGCGACAAATAATGCGCAGCAAGAAATCTCCATCTCCAGTGATGATATAACATTCAGTTACTTCATCAATCTCTTGAATCTTCAAAATAAAGTTATCTAGAGCATTTTCCTTTTGCCATGCAAGCGACACCAAAACGAATGTGCTAACATTTAGGCCCATTTTCGATGCATCTACTTTAGCATGGTAACTTTGGATAACTTCTGATTGCTCCAACTTTTTAACCCGCTCAAGTGTCGGTGCAGGTGACAATCCTATTTTTTTTGACAATTCTAAATTTGTAATTTTGCTATTCTCTTGAAGTAATTTTAAAATCTTCAAATCAATTTTATCCAACTTCGCTTCTATCATTTCTAAAAATTTGTGCAAATATGCATATAAATTTGGATTATATGTCTTTTTTAGAATAAAATTTTAAAAAATGTTGAATTGTCCATTTTAAATTAAGATATTTTTAGAGATATACTTATTTGACAAGCATGAAATACTGTTTTAGGGATATACTATTTTACTGATCAAGTCTACACGAATAAAGGGTAGCAGACATGACCCTGCTACCCTATCCTCATACTTTTATCCATTGTAATTGACAACAGATTTAAAATCCTTAACTAACTAATTGGTGCTTCTAAGAAGCTTTAATCCTGATTGGTAATGTGTAGACTTTGTTTGCCTCTACATCGCCTGCTTTTATTTCTCTGTAGTTCAATTCATTCTTGATTTTTGCATCAAGCACTTTATTATCCGTTGACAGTACAATCAACTCATTTTTTGTATTGAGCATAAAGTGTACATGTATCAATTCTGATTCTGCTTCAGTGTCAGAAAAGTTGATGTTATTAATAAAGGAAGCAATTTCTGTTCTGAGCTCATTTTTACTGTTAGGAACTGTATTCGCAAAACTTGCTGAAGAAAATACGATAAATGCGAAAGCTGTTACAACTAATTTTAAGTTTGACATAGTTCTATAGATTTAGAGTGAAATAATGGGTTACGACTAATCAACATTGAGGAACATTCCTCTTTCATTTGTTGTAAGAATCATGCGCATGTTCGTACAGTTAATAGACGACCACGTCACAGGTAATGTTGCATTGACATTGGGGCTATAGCATGCTATTCCGATTAACGGTATAAATTAGTCGACCAATGGCTCAATATTTCTGACTAAAAAATTGGTGAATTGCTAAAGAATCGTACTGATTGTTCTAAACATTGTCCTGTTATAAGGCTTACATGGCCAAAGTTTTAATCTTACAACACTAAAGAGGTTTGGGTCAGGTCTTATTTTCGACGTGTATTCCACAGATCCTTTAACATACCATTCACATCAGGAGAAATGTTGAGCCAAATTACGAGTGGGATATATAATAAGCCGACGAGGATAACTTGAAGTAATGGTCCATACCAAAGATGGATTGGAAACGGTAAATACGTTACCAAACAGAAAAGTGCAACACCAATAAGAATCAATAAGACTGATTTCCTGGAAAAGGGCTGTAATTTATAGGACCACCATATAAATAGAAATTTGACAACATTAAATATAAAATAGGCAATGCACGTTGCCAAAGCTGCCCCTACTATACCATGTGCTTTGATCAAATAAATATTGAGGGCTACATTAAACAATCCAAGCAAGATTAAGAATAACAAATTGTACTTATACTTTTCGGAATAGATGATGAGTTCACTATTTACACTCATGAGCATATCGAATAATTTCCCAAGGCCTAAAAAGAGAAAGACATATTTAGCAATGACAAACCGATCTTCTCCAGCTGAGATGATATCTAAAAAAGGTAGTGAAAACCAAATGGCCAAAAAAATAGGTATGCCTACGAGGAGGAGATTAATTGATGACTTCTTATAAATCAACTTCAATTCAGCATAGTCATTTTTAGTCCAGGCCTCACTAATAATTGGTGCTGCAATTTTATTAATCGCCTTACGAGGTATTTCAATCACATTCGCTAAAAACATAATGATCCCATAGATACCAGCTGCCTCAAAACCAATAATTGTAGTCACCATAATCACATCTATTCGAAGAGCCAGAGAACTACCCATATTATTCAATCCACTAAACAGCACATATTTTCCAAATTCTGTTTTCTGAGCAGTCGTAACTGAATGCAAAATTCCAGCTTTAATATTGATCGCTTTCAAGGACATTAGATACGCAAGCATGAGGATAAGGACGATAAGGAAAAAAATCAGTATCGCGATCGCAACCTCCAACCGATTAACAAATCCTAAATAGGCCAAAATGATTATACAGGGAAGGACAACTTTATAGCCTAGATTATTGATGAGTTCTGGGATGACGATTCTTCGCATATTCGCAGCCTGACTTGTCAACAAAATATTGACATTTAATATGATAGCGATAGGCAGTATCACCCAGCTATATTGGCGTATCACACCTTGCTCATCCACACCACTCGACTCTAATAGAGCATAGATAGGATTAGCTGCAAGTAAAAACACAGCAATGAACACCACACTAATGACCATCAACAAGAGAAGTAATGAATTAAGAAAGCGTTCCTTATGCTCACTATAACTTGGATAAAATTTTAAGGCGCAGGCAACAACTCCAAGGGAAGCAAAAGGTGTCAGGAAAAATGCTGAGCTGTAGATAAACTGAGCAAAGCCATAAATCTCCTCATCCAGCTTATAGATGAATAGTGTGCTAAAAATAGCAATCAACACGCCTACATAGGAGACGATGGTATTTTTTATGCTTTGTCTCTGGATGACACCCATAATCTAATGAGTGCAAGGTATGAAAGAAAGTGTATTAGTTTGTCAATGCTTTCTTTGCAATTAATAAATTAAGAGAACTAACTAAGCCAATCAAAAGAAGTAAACTTAAACATATTAGTCCCCATTCTCCCATTGTGGGAATGGTTGTGGTTAAAACTGGAGGAGTCGGCATAAATAGTTCTGCAACTTCACATTCATTTAAAGCTCTATTGTATATCAGTATGTCATCGATTTTACCATTATAAAATTGATCTATTGTACTGCGACCAGCTCCAATAATAAAATCATCTACTGGATTAAATGTACTACCTGTTCCATCAGCAGGGGCACTGCCTACAAGAACACCATCCACATAATATTGATTAATCGTTCCATTGCGCACCAAAACTAAATGCACCCATGTATTTGCTGAGATATTCTGAGAATGCGTTCCAGAAATTCCTCCCGAAAATAATTTTAGCATGCCGTTATCAATCTGCACTCTTAGTATTCCATAATTAAGAGCATCAGCATCTTGCGTTATCGCGACATGGATCAACACCGTCCCAGATCCCCCAGACCCAACTGTCGAATAAGGTTGAATCCATAATGAAAGTGTTCTTTCGGAATAATCAAATGTCGAAAATGTATTGATATAGTCATCGACCCCATCAAATTCATATGCCGCGTTACTCGCTCCAAATCGATCAGTCGTAAGAGTCACCCCATTTTCAGCTATACCATCATAGCCATTACCTGTCACATCATTAGCATTGCCAGTAAATGGATAAGAAGCAAGAAGATCAGAGTTTAAGTCAACACTACATTGTCCAAAACTGATGTTGCTATAAAATAGATACGCAAACACGAGAACTATTGCTAAATATACTTTTGAATACCTGATTTTAGTTATTTGTGTAAAATGCATAATTGTTGTTTAATATATCGTGAAGATATCATTTTTAAAAATAACTAGATTACAAATTTCAGTATCATCAAATATGATTATACCTTAGACTTTTTCTTAATATGATCAGTTAACGATGAAAATTGGGATGGTGCTTGATAATGGCTTTTTTGGCGACCTTAGGGTTGAAAATGAAGTCATGTCTCTCAGAGAAGCTGGCTTTGAGGTGAGCGTATTATGCTTTGAGCACAAAAACAAACAACCGCCCATCCAGCAATATCATGGTGCAGACATCATCAAAGTCTATCTGCCTCTTTCGTTTAAGAAAAAAATGAAAGGTCTTGCTAACTTCATCATTGATCCCTACACTCGGTTTTGGTCAAAACAAATTTCTAAATACATTGATGACCATGCTATAGACGTACTCCATATCCATGATTTATACTTACTTGGAGCTGCGTATAAGGCAAACAAGAAAGCGAAAAGAAAACTCCCTATTGTAGCAGATTTACATGAGAATTATCCAGCTGCTTTACGTTACTATAAATTTTCGACTACGTTTCCTGGCAATGTGCTCATCTCTGTACCTAAGTGGGAACGCACCGAAAAGAACTGGGTCAACCAGGCTGACCATGTCATAACCGTCATTGAAGAAGCACAACATCGATATAAAAAATTAGGAGCTAAGCGGGTACATGTTGTTGCCAACTATGTCAACAGATCAGAATTTCTTGGCAGTCATAAGACAAGCAAACCAGACGCCAATTCAACAAGCTATTCTGCACTTTATGTAGGAGGATTTGACACACACCGTGGTATAGAAGCTGTTGTTCGAGCCATCCCAAAAATCAAAACTAAAATCCCTGAATTTAAACTCGTACTTGTTGGCACAGGGAGTAATGAAAACGATTTAAAACAACTGGCAAAAGAATTAGATGTCGAGTCGTCTGTATCCTTCGAGGGTTGGCAGAATCCAGATCAGCTCCCCTCCTATCTAGATGCCAGTGATATCTGCCTGATTCCTCATCTAAAAACAGAACATACTGACAATACCATTCCACACAAGCTCTTTCAATATATGTTATTGAAAAAACCTGTAGTGGCGACCAATTGCAACCCGATCGAACGCATCGTCAATGAAACAAAGTCTGGTTTAATATACACGTCAAATAGTAGCGAAGAATTTGCCGACAAAATAATAGAACTCTATACAGATAAGACTCTTGGAACAGAAATGGGTGAGAATGGCTTCAAGGCTGTGAAAGAAAAATACAATTGGGAAGAGACTGCAAAGACATTAGTCCAGCTTTATGCAAGCATACAATTACCTCAAGTTTAAAATCTACATATCTTGGATCAAACATTTTCTGAAGGCTATTCTCTCAACAATAAAACGCTCGCTTCTCGATACCACAAAACCATCAAGTTTGTTGAAAAATGTATTCGCCCACCTGCTAATATTCTTGATCTTGGTATAGAAAATTTAATGGGGAATCTATTGAAAGAAAAGGGTTATTCCATTACCAATACAGAAATGGGCCTTGATCTTGACACTCATTATACAACAGTCGAGACAGACGGCTATGACGTCGTTACTGCCTTTGAAATCTTTGAGCATTTAGTGGCACCTTACAATATATTAAAAGAGATTAAAGCCAAGCAACTCATCGCATCCATCCCCTTAAATCTCTGGTTTGCCAAAGCCTACTGGAATGAAAAAGATGAATGGGATCGGCATTATCATGAGTTTGAGCCTCGTCAATTTGATATGTTACTAGATAAGGCGGGTTGGGAAATCATCGATTCAGAAAAATGGGTTAGCCGGACTCATCGGTTTGGCATTCGGCCTTTATTAAGACGCTTTACGCCCCGTTACTACATTGTCCATTGTAAACGGAAATAAATAATACTGGAAATAAATATCGTGACTGATTACGGTTGCCTTGTGATGCTTCACGGTTACCTCGCGAGGCTTCACGGTTACCTCGCGATGCATCGCGAGGCTACAGTGATTTTTCTATAATAATATCGGCGATGCGTTCGGCTGCATGTCCATCCCAAAACGGTGGAATCTTCCCCTCCTTCATTTCTCCATTCAATATCGCTTTCACTTTATCATACACTTGATCAACATCTAATTCTTTCATTAAATAATTAGTACCCAAACTTGTCGTGACTGGTCGTTCTGTTGAACTTCTAAATGTGATGCAGGGCACTTGCAAATACGTCGTCTCTTCTTGTATCCCTCCCGAATCAGTTACAATCATCGCTGCATTTTTCATCAGCTTTAAAAACTGTAAATATCCCAATGGCTCTTCCAAAATGACATTCTCCATGGCCGTGAGTGTATCCATCAACTTAAAGCGAATGAGATTGTTTTTTGTACGAGGGTGTAGAGGCAGCACAACTGTTTTATGTCGACTGACGTGTTCTATAATCTTTAAAATTGATTGTAGTCCTTCAGCATTGTCTACATTTTGAGGGCGATGCATGGTCATTAAAACAAAGCCATTTTGTTCGATCTTCAACTCAGTTAAGATGCTTGACTTCATTGCCTTCTCTTCGAGATAAATCAGATTATCAATCATGACATTACCTACGAAAAAGACTTTGTCTGGACTAACGCCTTCTTTTGCAAGGTTATCAATACCCGACTGCTCGGTGACAAATAAATAATCAGAGATGCAATCTGTAATCATTCGATTGATCTCTTCAGGCATGGCCCTATCATAGCTGCGCAAACCTGCTTCAACATGACAAACAGGAATCCCCTTTTTCACAGCGACAATACTGCAAGCTGCGGTCGCATTCACATCACCAACGACTAAGACCATATCTGGCTTCTCGTCATCAAGCACTGGCTCAAAAGCCATCATGACCTTTGCTTTCTGTTCTGCATGAGTCCCTCCGCCAATTCCAAGATTATATTTTGGAATTGGAATTTCTAATTCTTTGAAAAAGACATCACTCATCTTTTCGTCATAGTGCTGACCCGTATGCACGATGATAGCTTCAATTTCTTCTCTTGAATCGAATGCTCGTTTAAGAGGAGCGATCTTCATGAAATTTGGTCGAGCGCCAACTACGCATATTATCTTTATTGCCATGATGAGCAAAGATAATATATTAATAAAGTTTCTATATGTTTGTGAGACATGAATTTACTAAGGCGTGTGTTACAAGAACTATGGAAATGATCCGTTATAACAACAATTACCGTTACCTATGACTATGAAGACAATTGGATTTGTGCCAGCGAGATGCGGAAGTAAAGAAATTCCCTTTAAAAATATAAAAGACTTTTGTGGTAAGCCACTCATTTACTGGGCATTAAAATCGCTTGATCTGTCACCCGAAATTGATGAGGTGATCCTTGCTACCGATTGTGTTGAAATCGCGAATGTTGCCCAAACACTAGGTATTGAAAAGTTATCGATCTTTATGAGATCACAACAGAGTGCTACAGATAAAGCAGCTACAGAAGTTGTTATGTTGGAATATGTAGAGACTAAGCCCCTTGCAGATCCAGACTTCTTTGTATTGCTACAAGCAACATCCCCTTTTACAACAGTCCAATTTGTTAATGAAGCTGTTCAACTCATGAAACAGCAGGACTACGACTCGTTGCTTTCTTGTGCGAGGACACATAATTTTTATTGGACTGAAGAAGCGACTCCAATTAACTACGACCATACTAAAAGGCCGATGAGACAGGACTTCAAAGGCAATCTCCAAGAGAACGGAGCCATCTACATTAGTAAGGTCAGTCAACTAAAAACAAGTCAAAATAGACTGGGCGGCAACATAGGGATTTATGAAATGCCTGAATACACAGCTTTAGAACTAGACAAACCATTTGAATGGAATGTGGCTGAAGCTATTATGAGAAATTATACCTTTGACAACAGATAACAGACGTTTATGAGGAATATTCCAATGGTAGATTTGAAAGGGCAATACGCTCGCATTAAGCCAGAAATCGATGAAGCGATTCAAGCTGTGGTCGACTCGGCTTACTTTATAAAAGGACCTCAAGTCAAATCCTTCGAAGATAATCTTGCGGCATACCTTAATGTGAAGCATGTGATTGGTTGCGCGAATGGTACCGATGCTTTGCAAGTTGCCTTAATGAGTTTGAACCTAGAAGCGGGAGATGAAGTCATCGTGCCTAGCTTCACCTATGTGGCGACTGCAGAAGTGATCGCTCTACTTGGGCTGACACCTGTGATGATTGATGTCGATCCAGTATCATTTAATGTAACATCCGAGCTCATTGAAGAAGCCATCACATCACGAACAAAGGTAATTGTACCTGTCCATTTGTTTGGGCAATGCTGCGATATGGAACCCATCATGACCTTAGCGGCACAACATTCATTATATGTCATTGAAGATAATGCACAGGCTATAGGTGCTGACTACACATTATCAACTGGGAAGCTTACTAAGGCAGGAACGCAGGGGCATATTGGTTGTACTTCGTTTTTTCCATCTAAAAATCTAGGATGCTATGGCGATGGCGGAGCGATATTTACCAATGATGATCAGCTTGCGTCAACTATCAGAATGATTGCGAATCATGGCCAGCGGATTAAATATCATCATGATCTCATTGGATGTAACTCTAGATTGGATACCATTCAGGCAGCTGTCTTAGATGTAAAACTTAATCACCTAGATGACTTTGGGAAAGCACGCGCGGATGCTGCTTCCTACTATACTCAAGAATTAGCAGAAGTCGATGGCCTTGCGACACCACATCTCTCTTCGTTTTCAACTCATGTGTTTCATCAGTATACGATGCGCATCCATCATTCGCGTCGGAATCAACTTCAAGCACACTTGAAAGAGGCTGGTATTGCCAATGCTATTTATTACCCCGTGCCGCTTTACAAACAACTCGCCTATCAAACTGATGCGAATAAAAATCTTCACCTAGATCAAACGGAGCTGCTTTGTGCAGAGGTGCTTTCGATCCCTATTCATACTGAGATGAATCATGACATTCAAGACTATGTTATCAAGACGATAAAGGCATTTTTTCTACAGTAGATTATCCATAATTGCAGTAGCGGCATTTCCATCACCATACAATTTCGCTTGGTGGTTTGTCGGGTTTGTTGACAGCAGATGATTGATAGATTCTAATTGATCATTCACTAAGGTATTCCAACCATCATGTAAGGTCTCTGGCCACTCCGTGTCTTGCCTAATCGTCACGCACTTGGTTTGCAACCAATAGGCTTCCTTCTGCATGCCTCCAGAATCTGTAATAACTGCCTCCGCAAATTGGATAAAACTCAAATTTTCAAAATAGCCTACAGGTTCAATCCATTCGATATTTTGATACTTCTCCGTCTGAATGTCCCGCTGATCCAATTGCTTTTTGGTACGTGGGTGGAGTGAAAAAATAACTTTGTGTGGTAGTTGATTTAAGCCATTCATAATATCGGTAAGCCTCTGCGTAGTATTTGTATTGGCTGGACGATGAATCGTGGCGTAGATATATTGTTGAGTCTGCTTAGGAGTGATTCTATTCCTTTGCTTGGCTGCAAAAACCATATCCTTCATCACATCTCCTGAGAGATATGCATTGCGGATAAGACCTTCTTTTTTCAAATTATCCATGGCAGATGATGAGCTCACGAAGAGTTGGTCTGCTAGTCTATCGATAATAATCCGATTGAATTCTTCCGGCATATCTTTGTTGAAGCTTCTTGCACCTGCTTCGATATGGATGATTTTTATCTGTAGTTTAGACGCTGCTATAGCTGCAGCTAAGCTTGAATTAGTATCTCCAAAAACAATGACAAAATCAGGCTTAATCTCTGCAAGATGCTTAGCTATATGCTCCAACATTAAGCTGATCTGCTTGACTGGTGCATGGCCTCCAATTGACAAATTGATATCGGGATCAGGCAGACCCAGTTCTTTAAAGAATGAGCCACTCATGTTATGATCATAGTGCTGGCCAGTATGGATCAGGACATGTTCTATCTGACTATACTTGTGTATAGCATGATGTAAGGCAGCATACTTGATAAACTGAGGACGAGCACCGACAACTGTGCACAACCTCATTAACTAGAGAATGGATGCTTGGCCAGCGGTAGACTAGCCAAGGGGTGACTTTGATCAGAAAGGGCTGTTTTATCTGAATTCCTAATTTGATAGACGATGTCAATCGCTCGCCTCGTATCAGCAATACCGTAGCCATGACCATCTAATATATGCTGATAGCTTTTAGTGTGCAGATCGTCAAAGCCCTTACTAAAATCAAATACCTCATCGCCTAAAGTCAGACTGCGATAGATACGTTGGCCAGATTGGGATATCTCTTGGGGCAAGGTCTCATCATTAATACTTAAGAACCATTTTACGTTTGCCTTTTTGAGATGCATAATCCCGGCTGCTCGATCATGGGTATTAATATTCACAAGATTCTCTTCTACATCGCCATAGAGCCAAGTGAGCATATCAAAGAAATGAACGCCTATATTGGTAGCGATGCCGCCCGACTTAGATTCATCGCCCTTCCAACTTGTGTAATACCAACTACCTCTAGAGGTGATATACGTTAGTTCGACGTCATGCTTTTCTCCATCAGGTAATTGATCAACTTTCTGCTTGAGCGCTTTTACCTGATCATGAAGTCTTAGTTGTAGAATGCAATTCACCCTGTGACCATAATCTTGTTCTAGCTCCATTAGTGCATCTGCATTCCAGGGATTAAGGACAAGAGGTTTTTCACAAATAATATCGGAGCCTATTCTTAGTCCAAAGCGAATGTGTGCATCATGTAAATAATTAGGCGAACAAATACTAATGTAATCTATTGGATTACCTGCTCGTTTCATTTTTTCTATATGTCGATCAAACCGTTCGAACTCAGTAAAGAAGGCAGAATTGGGAAAATAGCGATCTATAACTCCTACTGAATCAAATCGATCAACGGCAGCCACTAGATCATTGCCAGTATCTTTAATCGCCTTCATATGCCGAGGCGCTACATAGCCTGCTGCTCCAACTAAAGCAAATTTCTTCATCTGTTTTATCTCTATTAAATTCGTTATTTGTCTTTTTTCTTTGGCTTTCGCTTCTTACCTTTTTTTGTAGACTTGGTTGGCTTCAAAGTCTTCGTTTTCTCTTTAGCCAATTGCACATGTTCTTCAACCACTACTTCTTGATTTCGTTCCACATCATCTTGTAGTCTATCAGTACTTCTATTTTTAAAAAGTAACCATAATAAACCAACAGCTGCCAATACAAATATAAGTGAGGAGATGAGGCTAATCATGCTACCTAGTTTATAAACGCCTGGGTCAAAAATGAAGCTAACGTTGTGTGTACCTGCAGGAATCTTCATCGCACGAAGTCCATAATTGGCACGAATGTGATCAACCTTCTCACCATCCAGATAAGCTTGCCATCCTTTATCCGGACCATACCACATTTCTGAAAATACGGCTAGTTGTTCGCTGTTCGTCGAACTTTCATAACTCAGGCTATTCGGTTTATATTCTAATAATTTAATTGTGCCATTTTTAGAAGGTGTCAAACCACCAATATAGTTTTGAAACTCTGTATGCACGATAGCTTCTCCCGCAGGATCAAAGCTGGACAGTGCATCTATTTCTTCATTTGCGTTATTGACTATTTTAATAGCATTGACAAACCAGGCATTACCAAGGGCAGCAGTGTTTAGTCGCGCTTGCGGCGGTGCATCGTTTTCACCAGGCGTGATAAAATATTTTGTGTTTAGCATGTTGAAGACGCGCTGATTCCCTTTAGAGATATGACGCACAATTAAATCCTGTATTCTCTGAAGTTTAGCTGCGTGCATGCCACCCACAGTTTTATGAAAATAAGATGTTCGCGCTGAGTTAAACGGATCTATTGTTTGATCAAACACTCTAAAATTTGGGTCTTTATCAGATAGTATTTGCGTGTCAACAGGTCTTGGTTGGAAGTCAGACACTGCCTGCTTCTCAGTCACAAAACTACTGGTATCCAAGTATCGTTTAGACACACCTATTTGATCAAATAAGACTAAGACGCCAAATACAGCTATGAGCGCTATTTGGGGAACTTTATTCTTTATAAAAGCATAAATAGCACCAGCCATCAATAGAACAAGAATCAAAGATCGAATCGAATCAGACCTCATTAATGACTTACGATCAACCAAAAGAGCTTTGTCCAATCCTGCTTGCGCATATCTAGAATCTCCAGCTGCACTAAAGTCAAAAAATCCAGGACCTATCAATGCAAAAAATAGTAATATCGCAGACATCACTCCCGTACTTATAAGTAATGGTTTTAATAATGCTGCCTTCGATTTTTGATCAAGGATGTGTTGTAAGCCAAACATTGCCAGTACAGGTATGACTGCCGCAGTCACACTTAACACAGAATTAGGTGTTCTAAATTTATTGTAGAATGGGAAGTAATCAAAGATGAGCCGATTAAACACTTCTAAATTCTTGCCCATTGATAAGAGTAAGGTCAAGCCAATAGCAATTAATGTCCACCATTTAATCGGGCCTTTAACATAAAAGGCGGCCAGAAAAATGAGGAAGAAAAATATGGCTCCAAAATAAACAGGTCCACTCGTGCTGGGCAAACCTCCCCAATACAGTGGAGCTCTATCCGTTGAGCTTCCCAATGATCTAACGCCTTTGGCAAATGCAGATTTGGATGTGACTCTTTCGCCAGAACCGCCTCCTGCTACGCCCGGTATAAAAGAGGAGAACAGATCAATCGTTCCATTTGACCAATTCATTGCATAATTAAAATCAAGCCCCTCCGTCCCACTTGCTGATTGAGGAGAACCTGATTCAGCAAGTATTGGAGCACCACGCATTGTATCTTCAGCATATTCTAGCGTAGGTAAAAATCGGGATGCTGATCCGCCTACAGCAATGATGCTACAGATTGCACAAATTCCAATAATTTTACCCAAGGTCGCTGCCTCTCCAGACTTAACGAGTTGCACGGCTTCCATAGCAAAGTAGATAGCTAACAGAATAGCTAGATAATATGTCATCTGATAGTGATTCACAGAGACATTGATACCAAGTCCTGCAACGAAGGCGAGAGACCCAACTAAGAAGCGTTTTCTAAACAAGGCCCATAATCCAGCTATGATTAGCGGGCTGGACATAATGGCAATGATCTTACTCATATGTCCCGCTTCATAGAGTACCATGTGATTGGTCATAAAACTAAATCCGAGAGCACCAAAAATACTGAGCCACGGATTGATGCCAAAGATGAGTAACATCAAGTAGGCTGTCAATGAGCCAAACACGAAATAGCCAATTGGTCTATCAAAGCCAGAATACATGGCAATCTTTAGCGCGTGGAAGACATTGTTTTTAGAAGGTGAGTTGATTTGATAGGTTGGCATACCACCAAACATGCTATTCGTCCACAAGGTCGTCTCTCCAGTTTTCTCTTTAAATGCCTTTGCCTCTTGAGAAGCGCCCTGATATACCATTGTATCTCCAGAGCGAATCTTCTTACCTTCTAATTGTGGGTAGAAATAAATGACTGAAACCAAAATGAATGAAATTACAGCAACTATATGAGGTATGATTCGTTTGAGGTCTAAATTATTCATGCAAGTAATTCGTAATCAATTATTTATATAACTAAAAAATACTAAATACAAATGTAATGTAAATGTTTGAAATTTTGACCGAATGAGAAACGTTATACAAACACAAAACACACTTATGAAACAAATTACGAGCCTACTATCTTGTCTTTTACTCCTTGTTTCTTTTTCAATAGCTGCACAGACCAGTGTCCTCAGTACAAACAGCCAGCCTATCGATGAAGATAGATACGATGAAATCAAAGGCTCACCTTATCTATTTAAAGACCCTGTGAAGGCAGATATCCTCACAGTTAAGGACGAAATCATAGAAGATGTATACCTCAATTATAATGGCTATGATCACGGTATTGAGGTTTATAAAAATGGAAGAGTGACATTCTTAGATGAGAATAAATATGCCAAAATCATCATTCAAAAGCATGGCTTAAAAAACAACGTCGATGGAGATATGGTGCTCGTCCCTACACCCCAGAAATCAGGAACCAAAGGTCTTTATTTTCAAGAGATCTATTCATCACCAACAGTCACGTTATACAAGAAATTCAGAATTGCTAAAAAAGAAAATAAAATTAATACGCCCGGAGAAACTGTGGTTCAACAGCGATTTTCAAAATATACAGATTACTACCTACATCAAGATGGAGAACTTACGCTTGTTAAAGACAAGCTAGACGATTTCATTAAAGTACTTGGACACAAAGACGAACTAAAATCGTATGCTAAGAAGAATAAAAATAAACTTAAGTCTGATCAGGACATTAAGGAGTTGATGGAGTATTACGGTAGTCTGGAATTGTAAAGGACTGTTAGCAAAAAAATGCCCTCAGGGGACTTTGATCCAACGAGATTTAATATACTACAATGCCGTTGGTTCGGAGACCAACAGCGGCTTGGGTTCTTTTTGAATCATAGAAAACACGCCCTCGTTGGACTCCGATCCGACAAGATTTTTATATATATTGGCTTTGTTGTATGAAATAAATGCTGTTGGTTCAGAGACCAATACAGGCAGGATTTTTTACAAAGTGCCCTCGTTGGACTCCGATCCGACGAGATTTTTATATCTATTGGCTTTGTTTGTATGAAATAAATGCTGTTGTACGGAGACTACAAGTGGCAGGGATTTTTCTTCAGACAGGAATGTCTGAAGTACGTTAGAATTTGTGTAATTGATTATCAATATTAGAAAAGGCTTGTTTCATTTCTTGCCGAATATGTTTTACTTTTTGTGAGTGCACTTTTTCACGAGCCAAGAGAAAATAGCGTCTGCCAAAGACCGCTAAAAATCCTAGTATTAAGAGTATCCAAAATACGCTAGGCACACCTAACACCATAAGTAGGAAAAACCAGAGGACATACCATAGAGCAAATAAAGCTGAGCGAAAGACCATGGTAATCACCATTGTAAATTCTGGTTTATTCACTTTTTTCTGAGCCAATTTACTTCCAAGTGTAAAAGGAATGTAATTAAAGAGTTGACCTATTATAAACGGAATGAATCCGAGCACCAAAGTTAGCCAAGAGCCAATCGTATTCTTATGATATATGCCATCTACTGAACTACCAGCCGCCTTTAGTTTTGCCATAAGTGTGTCGAGTTGAGCATTCAGATTTTCTTTGAGTGTAACAGGTGCAGCATTAACTTTGTTAGCATATTCTTTCATCAATGTAAAATCTTGCTTATCTGAATGATGCATGCCAATCAGTTGATTGAGTACCGCTTCATCTTCGGGATTACTTACCTGCGGCACCAAATCATACATACTCGTTTCCACTAATTTTGTCAGTTGTTTTAGGAATCTTGGTTTTGAAGATTCGGACTTAAATAGATCATGAGGGTAGATCGGTTTGCCAAAATTAACTGTCACATGACTTCCTAATCGAGTCATTTCATTGTCATTGTAACCGACAGGGATGAGTACAATGGGTTGCTCAGGATTCTCAGAAAGTATATCATGAATTATCCTAGACACACCTTTTTGAATTGGTCTGATCGATCGCTGGAGCGCAGTACTTCCTTCTGCAAAGACAAGAAAGCTTCTCCCTGATTTGATAAACTCCATTGCCGTTAAGATCGCAGACTCATTATTTCTTAAGTCAGAAAACCCATCTCTAAATCGATAGATAGGATGAATATGTATCTGATTTAGCAGCCAGCGGAATAGAGGTTTTTTGAAAGCATCACCTCTTGCTAAGTAATACAATTGCCGTGGCGTCCTTGTTGTTATGATTAGAGGCTCCATAAACCCAACGGGATGGTTACACATCAAGATAACAGGCGTATTCGCGGGTAAATTATCTAAGCCATTCATACGAACAGACTTAAACGAAAACAGTAACATGACCTTAGCTAAGGTCCTTGTAAACCAATACAACAACATAGAATCGCAAAATAGTGATCTAAAGCTTAAAATATGTGTAGTTCTGTTTTTTGCTGCTTAATTTCGCACAATATTCGTAGTTCATCACGTTTAAACATAGTAATTGGAAGATCAAAAAGCTAAGTATTTAGTCGTCATCGCAGGCCCTACGGGGGTTGGCAAAACGGCTTTATCCCTACAATTAGCTAAAGACTACAATACAGACATACTCAACGCAGACAGCCGCCAAATCTATCAAGAATTAACGATTGGAACCGCAAAGCCTACAGCTTCGGAATTGAAATCTGTCCACCATCATTTCATAAACCATGTGTCGATACAGGAGTCTTTTACTGCTTCAGACTTTGAAAACCAGGCAATCCCCCTTCTCCATGAGCTATTTAAAGCCAAAGATATAGTCTTATTGAGCGGTGGTTCAGGCCTCTACATACAGGCGGTTTTGCAGGGATTTGATGCAATTCCAGAGGTCGAAAATGATATTCAAGAGCAACTAAACGAAGAATTGGGCTCAAAGGGCTTAATGTCTTTACAAGAAGAGCTTAAACGAGTGGATCCCAGCTATTATGCCACAGTTGATTTACAAAATCCTAGACGGATTATACGAGCTCTTTCAGTATTTAGGGCTCACCGCCAGCCGTTTTCGAGTTATTTGACCAAAGGGCAGAAATCGAGAGAGTTTGTGCCAGTTTTACTCTTTTTAAACCGTGATAGAGACGAACTTTACAAGCGCATTAATCGACGGGTAGACCAAATGATGAGTGATGGCCTATTAGATGAGGTGAAGGCTTTGGCTCAATTTAAGGAGCTAAAGTCTCTACAAACCGTTAGCTATCAGGAGCTTTTTGGCTATTTGGATGGTCTCCACACATTAGATGAGGCAGTAGAGCTCATCAAGCGCAATAGCCGTAGATATGCCAAGCGTCAGCTAACCTGGTACAGAAATCGACCAGATTGGAAAAGCTTTCATCCTGACGAACTCTTAAAGATTTCTAAATATATACGTGAAATTTAAATATGTACTTACAATTTAAGATTTCATTAAGCCGTTATAGGGGAAATTGATTGATTATACGTCGTAAGTCTACATAACTAAAACTCGAATAGCGTGAAACATTTAACGATTACTCCCTTTAAAGGCTACGCATTCTTTACGATGATATACTTTTCTTCTTTATTTCTCGTCTCCCAATTCAAAATGGAGTATTCTACGGACTTTTATGATACTATGATCAGTAGTATTAATGTGTCAATGGATATTTTATACTTTACAGGTATATTTTGGTGTGTATTGATGGGAATATCAGGCATCAGCACAATCGCAAAACTAGCTAAAACTAAAAAACTTCATCTTGATACGCACAGTGTCTTGTTTGTCTTGAGTTCTTCTCTAGTGTCTCTTCAGTATTGTTGTTCTCAGCCTTGTGCTGCAATGGCATATGCATAAGCTATTCCAACTCTTTCTATTCAAGTAATTTGGCAAACTAGTTTTGCCCTAAGCTCAAGTAGTACAATTCATTTAAAAGTTTACCGATTGACCAAAACGATTTGATCTGTTCAGTTCTAGCTTCTAACATTTTGCGCTCTCTTTGATTGAGTAAGAAAATGGAGGATTCACCTAATTCAAATTTCAAACTCTCAGCTTCATAAAGTCGTTCACTATTAATTATTTTTTGATTCACTATCTCTAATACGTCTTGCTGAATGACCTGTCTTTTTTTGAGGCCGATATATTTATTAATTAGACTTTCTTCATATTGTGTCTTTTCATAAATACTTTGATCAATAAGAGCTTGATTCAATTGTAACTCGCCTTTCGTTTTTCGATTTAATATTGGATACTCAAAGGTGACTCCGTACTTATAATCATGTATAGTGAATGAGGGATCAAAATTGTCTTTGCCAAGATTTAAAACAGTATTATACTTTAGATCTAGTTGAGGCTTTAACTGTTCTCTTTCTATTCGATTGGCTAATGTTAAGGATTCAATTTCATTTTGAATTTTCTTAACAGAAGGGTCATTTTCAAAAAATGGATTCATGATAAGAGCAAGTTCATTTAGCTGACTCAATAGATAGGCTAACTTTGCAGGACTCACATTGTCACTCATGATTAATGGTTGACCGTTCTCATTCCATATAAACAAGTTTAGCTTTTGCCTTTGGCTAATTAATTTTCCTGATGATTCCAGATAGTTCTTTTCGGCTGTATTTAGATTGACTATAGATTCGATCGTATCAATTGCAGGGCTATCTCCATTGAGAAAAAGTTCAACTACATTTTGATGACGTTCCGTAACTAAATCAAAATAATCTTGATAGATTTCTGTTTCGTAGAAATTTATTGCCCAATTTAAATATGCACTTACTGCCTGATGAATAATTTCTCTCGTCAACAAAGATTTATCGATTTGACTTTTGATTCCATTCAATTCGGCAGCTTGAATTTGATAGCGTTGTTCGTCAAAGAGTAAACCTCTAAGTAGACTTACATTTATAGTCCCATATATCAAGCCATTGTTTGGTACTACATTCTCATTATTTAAGAAAACCCCTTCATTGTTTTCATACCCCAATGAAAAGTCAACTGGCAGCTTAGTAGGAATTTTCAATTCACTTTGCCAAACTGTAAAATAATCTGTGTCACTAAATTTTTTCTGTTGGTAATCCGATAGCATCTTGGGATCTAGCGCTCCCCTTCCCTTAATCGCATACGCTTCAGAAAATTCATCGAATAAATTAGCCTTTTTAATTAAAGGATGATTGGTATGAATCACTTTTAAGAAATCAGCAAGATATAAGGTATCTACACTAAAGCACGTCGTTGCAGAACAGACTAGTGTAAATAAGATTAATATAAATTTGTTCATAATACTCAACTATTCAAAGCGATTTCAAAACCCAGATTATCAATTGTCTTGCCATGAGCTTGTGGTCTTTCTTGTTCATCAATTTTAACAAAGACTAATTTATCAATCGAAATAATAACCTTTTGATTAAATACATTTCTCACCATGCAAGAAAACGTTATACTGGTTATGCCAATGGATTTAAACTCGAGACCTATTTCAATGACATCACCTTGCTTAGCGGAATTAACAAAATCTATTTCGGAAATAAACTTAGTCACCACCTTCTTTGTGTCTAACTTGGTCATCGCATAAATACCAGCTTCCTCATCAATCCATCGAAGCAGTGCACCACCAAATAAAGTATTACTTGCATTTAAATCACCTGGCTTAATTAGTTTTCTAGAATAAAATTTCATCTATTTTACTTTTTTAATTGGTGCCTTATTTTTGACTTTCTCTATCTTTCCAGGCTCATAGAAATCTGGCGGAAATCCATTTAGGTTTCGCCACAATTCATAGTATAATTTTACATCATTTAGCAGTAGCAGTCCTCTTGCTCCAGAACCAATTCTTATCAAATCTGGCCACTTTTTCTCACTGTCATCTTCGACTACGATTATTCTATACATACCATTCTCACTAATATCATTATCAATCGCGTACACATTGCCGCCAAATGTCCCAAACGAATTATCAGGCCAACCACTAAACACGATTGCAGGCCAACCATCAAATTGAAGCCTCACATTCTTACCGACTTGGATAAGGGGCATATCATAGGGTTTGATATATAGATCTACTGCCTTACGAAACTCAGTAGGCACAATCGTAGCAATACTTTCTTGTGCTTTGACATACTCTCCGATCCCATTACGCAAGACCTTTGTTATTCTACCATTGATCGGCGAAGTGATGACAAAGGCATCTTGCCGTTGTTGAATCTGATTAAATTTCGACTGCAGTTTATTTGACTCTCCGATCATTGAATACCTGTATGAATCAGCACTTGTCATTTCTGATTCTATTTTAGAATACTTTTGGTTGTAGTCAGCATTGGCCATTTCAATTTCTCGTAGAATGTTGGATTTATCATTGTCTAAGGCATCTAATTTATTACTTACTGATTGCAACTTTGCTTGCGCGTGTCTATTAGAAAGTCGTTTGGTTTCTAAATCTGTCAGAGACTTAATCCCTTTTTCATGCATAATGATCATGCGATCCAATTGCTTAGTTGCATTATCTAAATAAGTATTCGCTGCTTCAAGATCTAACTTTGCAGTAGCTACTTTTAGCTCAATTTGACTTTGTTTTAATTTTAATTGCTCAAGTTTTGAATCTCTTAATTCACCAATAGAAATTAATTGCTCAGAAAGAAATTTTCTCTTTTCTTTGTAAGCTTCTGCAGATCTCAATTTGGCTAATTGTTGTTCTTTCGTATTACCGAGAATTTCTGGATCAAGGTAATCTTCCTTTGCTTCTGTGAGAATAGCAATTGTATCTCCAACGTTGACAATATCACCCTGTGTTATATACCAATTATCAATTTTCCCTCCGACTAAAGTTTGTATGTCCTGGGGTCTATCATATGGATTCAGGGTTGTTACAGTACCATTAGAGCGAATATTCTGAGTCCAAGGAAGGAATAAAAAAAGAATACAAATGACAAACACCGTTAATAATATTTTCAATATCCACTTCGAATTCGTTCTACTTTCTAAATTCCTAAACGTTTTAAATTTTGATTTTTGAATATTGGCTGTTATGGATACTGGTGTTATATTAAGCATTGTCCTTCGTTTTAGTTGTTGAATTAATAATTCTTCCATCCTCCAATTCGATTACATTCTCTATATACTTCTTCCATATCTCATCGACCGAGGAAACGATTATACTCCATCTATTTTCTTCATTAATTAATCGAGCTATTATATTCTCTTTTTCAGATTGATTAACATGATCTAACGGGTCTTCTAGAATCAATAGTTTGGGATTCGTTGCAATAGCCCGAGCTAGCAGGATTCTATTCTGTATATTCCTTGGTACTTTTTTCCCTTCCGGGTCAATAATAGAATTAAATCCTAGTGGCAATTGAGAGATATGAGGAGACAGCCCTGTGATGGCAATAGCTCTATTGATATTCTCTGGCGTAGCACTCTCTCTTGCTAATGAAATATTTTCTAAGATTGTACCTTGAATGATTTCATTGTGACTGATGCAAAAACCTATTTCTTTCTTCACATCTTCAAAATCCAAAGACCCTATTGGAAAACCGTTGTACTTAAGTATACCATCCGTTGGCTTGAGGACACCTGCTAGTAATTTCAAAAAGGTTGACTTTCCAGAACTTGGTGGGCCGGATACAACTGTCGATGTGTTTTGTGGTATTTCGGCATTTAGCTGAAGTAAAGTTTCATTGCTTGCATTATCATACCGATAGGATACATTATTGAGGCTAATAGAATAAGAATCATCAGAGTCTTTCAACCTTGCACCTTTGAAATTATCCATTGGCATATCAAACACATACCCAATCTTTTCCAGAGCAGTTAACACATCATAAATCGACTCAATCGTTTTTATCAATTTTTCAACGGATGCTATGATGAGAATAATAATAATCTCTGCCGCTACAAACTGCCCAATATTCATCTGCTCATTAAATACAAGTATGCTGCCCGTTATTAGCAAGCCAGCTGCCACCAGCACTTTGAAAATGATAAGATAAATAGATTGAGTGATAATGACTTTAAAATGACTTTCACGTGAATTGAGGTAATCATTTACATGTTGATCTGTTCGAGCTAAACTCAATTCGTTATTGCCAGCTAGTTTGAAAGACAGTTTCGTCCTAGCTATCTCCTCTAACCAAAACGCAATCTTGTATTTGTAAGATGACTCATCTAAGCTAGTTTTTAAACCTTTAGGGCCCGTTGTCGCAATTATGAAATAAACCACAATCAACAATAAAACACTAAACAAAATAAAAAATGGATGATACAAACTAAGCACTACAAGCCCTACTATAATTTGGAATATACCTAGTGAAAAATCAATTAAAATTTTTGGAAGCCCCTTTTGAATCGAAAGCGTATCAAAAAATCGATTAGCAAGATCTGGTCCATAGTAATCTCTAAAGGCCTCATATTTGATTCTAGGGATTCTATAAGCGAATTCAAAAGAAGCCTTACTAAATATTTTTTGAGCTAGATTCTCTACAATTCTTAGCTGCAAGAGTTGCAAAATACCAGTTAAAGCTATACCTCCAATCACAAGAGCAACTAGCACATACCACGAGGTAGTTATTTGACCACCTTGAATTAAATTCACAATGGCTTGAATACCTAATGGTAAACTCAAATTGACAACCCCATTAAAAAATGCATAAATATAGACTTGATAAATATCTTGTTTCTCAACTGAGAGCAGATTTTTAAATCTTAGAATCGCAGAATTAGATTGTGTTGCACTCATTTGATGACTGGTTTGCGGAAGTAGAAAAAGCTTAAAGGATACCTCAAAAATTCTTGAAGTAATCCTTTGCTGGAATCTATTAATTGAATCATAGTTATACCACGAGTCTTTAAGGTGATTGAAAATGTAATGAGAAAACTGACTACAAAATTTACTACCCCAATCATCCATACGCCGATAAAGCAA
Source organism: uncultured Saprospiraceae bacterium (assembly GCA_937959275.1). Taxonomy (GTDB): domain Bacteria; phylum Bacteroidota; class Bacteroidia; order Chitinophagales; family Saprospiraceae; genus CALFUK01. The sequence goes on from CALGLU010000052.1 coordinate 27,460, forward strand.
TTCCAGAATATATGACTGGTCAGTCCCTCATTCAAAACTAAAGCACCTAAATAAGAAGCACTGAATGCTATGTGTCTAATATCAAAAGGAATCGAAAATAAATCTCCGAACAAAAATGCAGAACCAAGTAAAAAGCCTAAAGATAAATTTCCAATAAAAGCACCGAAGTGATTCTCTATGTAAAGTGCAATCCGATTTACCTGAGATTGTGAAAAGAATACACTAAGTATAGACATCCCTTCGATTCTATACCTTGTTTTCGAAAACTTTAATTTATTGTCTACATGACCCGATATAAAGCCAGACAAGGCTAAGAAAACACCAGCAATCGCTGCATAGTAGATGTTAATAGGATTACTAATTACAATTTGGTTAATGAGATATTCTGACTTTTTTGCATCAATTAAAACTGTATTCGAAAGTAAGGTCCAAACATAAAAAATAATGATTGCCATTGGTTAGGCTACGCTCATGTTACCAACAAACGAGATAAACTGAGAGCGTAATGTGTTTTTTACAATATGGATAACACCTCCAATATTATCCACCTTCAAGTCATTGTCATCATCGATATATTTAGCTATAGTTGACGCAGTCATCGCGGGTTGTTTGGTAGCAATGATACCTCCAAGCTTTTTTACCAAAATAAAACAAACCGCATAGTTTAAACTGAAAATGAAAGCACTACTCAGGTCTGGGTACTTATAGGTATCAAAAAAGAGTTTTGCAAAAGCAAACAAAGAAATTATGAATCCACCTAACATACTCTTCTTTAAAAACTTTAAATATTCTTGCTTATTTTCTGCAATGTATTTTTCGCCTTTAGCTGCAGTGTGTTCAACGGCTTGTAGAAGGACTAGGTCAAAATGATACCTACAATATTTTATGATGCTTCTGTGGTTATCGTATTCATTTACATATTCATGTATTAGCTGCTTCCATACTTTAGTGTCATTATTGTTGTCATTTAATTTTACGAGAAGTCGGAGTCGCTCTAAGTATTTTGAAACTAACTTCGTCTTATAGCTTAGTTGGATAGATGTACCAAATCTATTTTTATGAAGCCTGAATTGCTTAAAAATTGTTTTAATATCACTTATGATCTTCAGTAATTCACTCGTGCTTTGGGTCTCTATTCCGGAGCACTTTGAGGCAAGATCAGAAAAAATATTTACGTCAATCAGTAGCGATTCTAATTTGTACTTTATGTTCTTATCTAATCCAATGGCTGTTACTTTACTAGAAAGCAATACGATACTTTGATAAATATGCTCTTTTAGCTTGACCCGATCAATTGAATCCAAATCAACGATATCATTCAAATTTAATGAATCCGATTTCTTCAATTTGTTCGAAAGCACATACTTTTCGAAAGATTTTGGTTCTATAAATTCAGGCAGAAACTTCTTTTTAACTCTTGAGATCAGTCCGCTCATGAAACCGTAGTTATCCAACAAAGAATACTTTGTAAAAAAACCATAAAAGTCCGAATTTGTATAGCTAGGCTTCTTCAAGAGTTACCATTTATCACTGATTCAAAGAATGTTAAGCCCAAGGAGTTTGTTTCCTAAATTGTCTATCCAAGGCTGCAGTCTTTCTCAATTGGCGCTTAATTTTAGCACTTAGCGTAGACCATAAACTATTTAGATTCTGAGAGTGGGCTGAAATGATGATATCGGGACCCGGCACTCCAAGTTTTACAACCACTGTATATGAAGCGGGTTTAATCGATTCTTTTTTGATGTAGATCTCAGAATAAAGCAGATTATTAAACTTTCTACTGAGCTTCAGTATCTTCCATTTTGCAAATCTGATGTATTTGTTTGAGATATTGGCTTGATTTCTAATAACAAACTCCATAAAATGCGTTTTGATTATTGATGAAACAAATATATACATATGTTAGTATTACTAACATATTTAGTAGTAATACTTTTGTATTTATTTTGACTACAACTAAAGCTTCCAAAGCTTTACGAGATCAAACACCTAAATAAGGTTATAGTTACGATATTTATATACTATTTCACTGGTAAGCTTGGCCTATTTCATTACATCTAAATTGATAATTTATAAAACAGCTAAGGTTTTTAGCATTTTCACTATTTAGCGAACAACAGGAGCGCTTAGAAAGGCCTAGAACACTCGCTTTTTGGGTACTTTAAACTATCTTGCTATCTCAATGAATTTAAAAGAGATAGAAATTGATCCTAGCTGGAAAACGGTCCTAAACGAGGAATTTAAGACGGCCTATTTTTCAAAGATTAAAACAAAGCTTACGGACTCTAAGAATCAAGGCCTGACGGTATATCCGCCTAGTCAATTAATTTTCAATGCCTTCAACTCTACCCCATTCCAACAAGTAAAAGTGGTTATCTTAGGGCAAGACCCTTATCACGGACCTGGAGAAGCAATGGGATTGTGCTTTAGTGTACCAAGAGGAGTTCGTATACCACCGTCACTTAGAAATGTATTTAAGGAGATTCACCAAGATCTTGATTTGCCGATACCTGTACATGGAGATTTGACATCATGGGCTAAACAAGGTGTCTTACTCTTAAATACCATCTTAACTGTTGAACATAAACAAGCTGGTTCCCATAAAAACATTGGTTGGAGTGAGTTTACAGATACAGTCATTCGGACGATATCAGATCAACTTGAAGGCATCGTATTTTTACTGTGGGGTAATTATGCTAAATCAAAAATCCTATTAATCGATGAGAAGAAACATTTTGTTTTAAGTTCTGCTCATCCATCTCCTCTGGCAGGAAACCGCTTCTTTGGCCATCACCATTTTAGTGGCACCAATAAGATCCTAAAAAAACAAGGAAAGGAGCCAATTGATTGGACTATACGCTAATCCTAATTATCATATGAATAAGATTTTTTTAATTCTGGGAACTGTCATTTGTTTACTTGCTATTGTCATGGGTGCTTTTGGTGCACACATGATTGAAAACCAATTCGGCGAGCGATCCTCAGAAATATTTGATACTGCTGCCACTTACCAAATGTATCATGGCTTGGCTATCTTGATCACCTGCCTCATGTCTACAACATTGAATTCTAAATTATTCAAAATTGCAATGTACTTTTTTATCGTGGGCACCATTTGTTTTTCAGGCTCATTGTATCTCTTAGCGTTTAAGACGATCATTGGACCAGCAATCCATTACATCGGTCCAATAACGCCGATTGGAGGCTTACTCTATATCATTGGATGGATACTCTTTATCGTCGGTATCCTCAAATCAAAACCAACTACATAATAGAGTAATATAAATAAGTCATCCATTGAGGATTTAGATGAGTAAATGAATTAATCTAGGTCAACTTGAGAACACTTTCTTATGTGTCTTGTACAATATCCACTGGCTAATGTGCCTTATGTGTTTCTCCTTCTACGCCATCTTTTGTTTTAAAAAAGATCCGCCTGTGCGTGTCATTTTACTGCCAAACTATAATTTGTTCTGATTTTAAAAACAGTCCACACGATTCTGCTGAATCGATTCATTTAACATAACTATAAACTTTCCATAGCTAACCTTAACACCCTGTGCACCGACTTTATAGTAAGAGTGATGTACTACGCTTCACTTGAATTGTTCATAAACTAAAACATAAGATTATGAAATATGCACTCAGTATTCTTGCGATCATCCTTCTCAGCATTCAAACTCAAGCACAATTTACCATTGGCACACACGCTGGCGTAGACTTGAATAACATTCGAATCACCGGCATCCCCGAAGTCCTCACAGATGTGAAGCAAAACACAAGCTTTGCCATGTTCGGTATTCATGGCTCGTATACCCTAAGCCCAAGCATAGCTCTTAAGGCTGAACTTAATTATTCAAAAAAGGGCTTTGAAATCAATGAGACTGTCAACCAGACTGTATTTGGCATCAATATCCCGATAGGCATCAAAGCTAGAACGAGCCTGACTCAAATCGAAACACCAATCCTTTTGACTTATACAAAACCGTCAGGGCCTGTCGACATTTTTGTAGAAGGTGGGCCAGTCTTTTCATATAGTGCAACGGGTAACATAGAGCCAGTTGGTGCTCTTGGTTTAGACTTCAATTTGCCAGACATCCCGATTCAGTTTACAGGAGATGGATATAATCGCATGGGAGTTGGCGGAGCTTTAGGCATTGGCGTGTCCAAGCATGTAACTGATCAAGTTTCCATATTTGGTCGAACGCGATATACACATTCATTCACTGATATTTTAGATAACCCAATTGTGAATATTAAAACTAGAGCCAATACAATTCACCTAGGCGTTGGTATCTCATATACATTATAGAAGCTGAGTGTTAGGTCTGCCAATGTGTTTGGCAGGCCTTTTCCTTTGGTATATTGCTCACTGACCAGAATTACACCACGCTTCCTTCTTGCTTCTTCTATCTTCAACTCGATTTATAATCAACTTCTCGATACGCTTTAATGACAGCCAATTCCCCTTCTTTATCTGGGTAAAAATTCCCGTGCTCCATTCCTAAAATACCTTGATAGCCTTTTTCGTGGATGTATTTAAATACATTCTTGTAATTGATCTCACCGGTCGTTGGTTCTTTTCTACCAGGGTTATCCCCTATTTGGTAATAGCCAATTTCATCCCATGCCTTTTCTATATTCGGTATTAGATTACCTTCTTGTATTTGTTGATGATAGATATCGAATAAGATTTTGCATGCAGGGCTATCCACAGCCTTGCATATTTGGTAGGCTTGCGAAATTTTGGTAAGAAAGAGTCCTGGATGATTAAAGAAGTTAAGCGGCTCTAAGACCATGACCAGCTTGTGAGGTGCGAGAATATCGGATGCTCGTTTTAATACTTCGATTACATTTGCTGTTTGGTATCCCATATCTTGCCTTGGGTCCAGACTGCCTGGCAGCACAGTCATCCATGTTGCATTCGCTCGTTTAGCTGTATCGACAGAAGCTCTAATGCTGTTTAAAAATTCTTCTCGAATTGATTCATCATCTGTGACGAGTGTTGGTTTTTTACCCATGACTCGCCCACCCACAAATACACCCATGTCCATATTCAGCTCCGCAATCTTCTTCCCAATTTTTTCCTGCATGGCTAGTTCGCGTCGCTCTTTCAGGTAATTATCTTCTATCGCGGTAAATCCTTGATCGGCCATGAATTGGATTTCGTCGAGCGGGTCTTCGCCTGCGTGGTGGGTGAACATTCCGACGTGTGGGGCAAATTTCATGGTGAAATTTGGCTCAGACAGCAATGGCCTTGGTGTTTGTAATACTGCAGCGGAGATACTAAGTGCTGAAAGTACTGCTGGTGTGGCTAGGCTTGACATTACAAATTGTCTTCTTTTCATGATTATAGGATTGAATTCTATTGGTCATCATAAGATAGGAATTATTGGGATGAGAGAGGTATGTAGGTGTGAAGATTTGACATATTTTTAATTTTGGTTAAATCTACAACAGTAGAACTGACCAGTTCATTTTTATAAACTTTAGATACATACATACTCCTAAATTTTCATGAAATTGACTCTACAAATTGATAGTAACCTCACCTACATTTACAACGCCTATTTATCTTGAAAAACTTCCACCACTTGACTTTATCCTTACTATTTTTTCCTTTTTTAGAAACTGATTTAGAACTATTGCTTTTAAGTGGGGCAGGGAAATCTGCTGTAAGCTGATCAAACCAAGACCATACGTCATGCCCCCCTTTTGGACTCAAATGAATCTTTCTAAGATGAGTATTATTGACCCCTTCAGTTAAAGCCAAGCTAGAGCCTCCATTAAAGCCTTGCAACAAAAAGCCTAAGGCAATATGTAAAGGACTCCCCCCACCTGATGACACAACATCACTCAACGTAGAATACTGATAGCCATCAATGTTCTCAGGATGCGTGTACTCACCTGGTTGATGCGGTGAAAGGTATATACCTACCTCCGTTTTAGATGCATATTTTTCATGCTGAGCCAAAACACTTAGCATACCTGCTGCAAAAGCTGTACCCTGACTATGTCCGATAACCTTTATCGTCTCTCCTTCAGCCAATGTAATTGCTCCGCTATCCAATTGACGAATCAACTCCTCTGCACTAGCCATTCCTTGCATAAACCTATCTTCTCCTTGAGATCGAAAATCATCTGTCCCATTGATATAAATGCGATCTTCGTCTTTTCCAAAATGTCTCACAAAGACATCATCTATATTCCCCCAATAATCTATTTTAGTACCATTAAATGTTGGTTCTTCATTTTTCCAAAACCGTCGACTTGGGTTATACGCATATCGACTATCAATCGCCCCTGCAATGAAATTTATATAATTAGCCTTATACTCTAATGCATCTGAAAACAATAAGCCATTCACAAATATGATTAGCTGCCCGTCTGGATCATACGCCTGCACTGGACTGTTAAACGCATATGAATACGGACTAATCCCCTCATATGTATTTGCTAATGGATCAACATTCATCCACCGCCCTACCCACGGATCATAATTTCGAGCACCAAAATCATAGCTATTTAGATCTAGACCATCTTCATATTCCATTCCATTATATTTCCATTTCTGTGCAGTAGCATTAGCGAATGCTGACTGGCTATCATTATAACCCTTATGAAGTCCACCAAAGGGATAATAATTATTCTCATTAATAATTTCCGTTGTGTTTGGATCAGAACTAGAAGTAATGACACCATCACGATTCTCATCCGCATAGCTCAGCCTAACGTTACCTAAGTGATCTGAATACTGATAAACGTATCCGTAATTCCCATTCTCAACAGAAACATGCCCTAATGGATGATTGAAGAATTGAAGTACATCATTGACATAAATATAGTTGCCAGCATAGTTAGTCGTGATGAGAGTATCTTGACCAACGTCAGCTAATTTTTTATCAAGTTTTACGCCTGTCGCATCATAGACATACTCAATTGTACCAGTCGTATTCCCACCTGAAAAGGTGATTTTCTTTGGTAGATTCAGATAGTTATATTCAATCTCAGAAATCCCTTTATTGGCATCAGTTTTCATATTTCCATTTAAGTCATAGCTATAATCATCCTCATTATCTGAAGCCATATTAATCGCATCATCTTTAAATCCAAACCCATCAATTGGTGCGGCGTCTGCGATTTTCATCAATTGATTCCCTGTATCGTACGAATATGTCAGATCGTCCATGACACCAAAATTTGTTGCCTCTGCGTTGGTATGCCCATTCCGGATTAGACGTTCAATGTTTCCATTTTTATCATAATTTAAATCAGAAAGTGTATAATGACCAAGCATATTATCTATAGCGCCCGTTATCCTATTCAAAGCGTCATAGGCATATGTATATGTATGAAGACTCTTATCAGTATTTTGCGAACGCCAATGTGTCTGAGCAATATTCCCATTAAATAATCCAGTACCATCAGTGGGATCAGTATAATCCAACCTATATCCAAAAAGGTCGTTTGCATTAATTGTAAGACTATTACCATAAGGCGTATTGTCGTTTATCCCCATAAGCCAGCCACGTATGTTATAATTATAATCTATTGTTTGCAAGCCCGAAGAATTAAGAAGATTACTTCCATCAACCTCACCTCCAACCTTTCTTTTAATCATCCGACCAAGTTCATCATATTCGTTTAAAGTGATCAACTCATTAATTCCAGTACCTAAGCCCAATGCGCTAGGGTCTATATCAAGCAATGTATTGAAATCATTCGCATTTTCAGGAATAACACTACCATCCTCAACTGTAATGGATAGCCTTGCTTTTTTGTCTTGATCAATGATCCCCGAAAGTTGCAGATGCTCAGGAACACCGACTTCAATTCCTCCATCACAACTTTCGTCTAGAGATGCACCGCCAATGCACTGGGACTGCGAAACGAGACGACCTACATGATCATATGTGAAATGGTCTAAGGTGACAATCGTATCAGCACTTCTAATATGAGAACTTCTTTGCAGCAAGGTGCGACCTGTAAAATCAAGACTCAACTTTACTTCATCGAGAGTTGCTAAGTAGTCATTTTTAGAAATAATACAAAGAGGCCTACTCTTTTCATCATACAATTTTATCATGGTGATCCAATCTTCTGTTTCAAGCACCTTCGTCTTAGTACCTGTTATCAGACCTTGAACCATAGTAGAGATCTCCTGATCATATATTTGCCCACTAGGCAGGGTCAATTCACCAAGGTCAAAATTGTAACTATCATAATAATTTATCGTAAGCACTTCGGTCAAGCTTGTTACGGGATAAGCTCCATTATTGTAGTATATGTCTACTCCTTCAATTGTTGTTATCGATCCTCGAATTACCCATAATGGAATATTTAATGCATTGACTTCTGTTTGTATCGTTTGTCTATTTCTCGCATCAACTGCCTTGCCTGTGTATGCTACTCTACTAAACTGATCGTACTTTGTAAATAACCATTCTCCATTGGCTTTTTGATTTGCATCTTGGGTCATGATCGGCTGATCTAGTCTATTGAATACAATATACTCTTCGCCTCTACCTGGCACCTTTTTAATCACAACTCGATTCCTGTGATCATATACATATTTAAAACCTAAGGCATCCATGTTTGCATTCATCTCCGATAGAGTTGCAGTACTAGGCTCCATTTTAGGTGTTAGCACATAGGATAGATTTCCAAAGTCATCATAGACATATTGAGTATCGTGTCTGTCATTATTGTTATAGGTGCGTTTTAAAATTAGTCTACCATGCTTGTCTGTATACTCCTCAGTTGAATGATCATTCCCTGTTGTATAATTTTCGTCATAGCTTATTATTTTATTCAATTCGCCTTGAGGATAAAGACCATCTTCAATTAATGTTGGATAATACGTATTATTACTATAGCTAAGATTGACTCGGTATAGCCTAACGCCATCAATCACAGCATTAGATTGATAATCAAACATGGTTTCATGACCGTTTCCAAGTTTCCAAGCCTCTCCAGGAGAAGCTATTTTTAACACACGATTTAATGGTGAAGACTCGAGAAGAGATTCACCATATGGATTTGTTGTATTTTGATATTTAGCTTGATCATAAAATGTTTGTGTCTGTTCTTTTGCATCAGAGCGGTACGCAGCCAGATCATCATCGGTTTCGGGATATGGTAAAAATTCCTGGATCACTCTACCAAAGTCATCGTAGTCTATAAACTTGATAACATCATCTTTGTCTGGTGTTTGATCAATGCCAATATGTTGTAAATTTCTACCTAAGCCATCAAGATATACGATACTTTGAATAAGATTATCGTTTGAAGTAAAAAAACTCGTCCCACTCGTTTCTTCTGTTTGATATGCTCTGGTGTAGACATAATTTAGGTCAGATGGATTAAATGATGGAGGTGTGCAATTATTATCTGGCGCATAAAACTCAGGACAGCCATCGAGCATATTTAGAGCATAATTTGAGCCTGGAGGAAGGCAACCCGTGTAACTATTGTTTAGATCAGGATCTCCTAGATTGTCATAGTCATTGTCTAAATACCAGATCGTATTCGGATGTATAGCTGCATTGTAATCGTTGCAATCCGTTTCTGGTAAGACAGTTTGAGTGAACCCTGCTCCTGGGCTATCACAACTAAGTACCGTCCCACCAATGGTAGGTGAAAAGTCATCAGAATCAATATCTTGATACCAAGTCACTGGTACTAAAACCTCCGCGAGTACTGCTACTCTCTCTGAACTACAGTCCGTTGTACTATTGTAACTTTCAACATAATATGTCGCTGAATTCGCAATTGATGGTGTTGTGAACGTATTCCCAGTCCCTAATAAAGTGCCGCTCGTTAGCTGATCATACCAGCGCATCATCCCTCCACCATTACCTAAACTTGTCGTCAACATAACTGTTCCAGGTCCACATCGAGAGACAGTTGGAGCAGTTGGCAGATTTGGTAAGGGATCAACAAACACATCAATACGCACTCTGTTTGTAATCGTAAATGGACAACCAAGGAGATTCGTTAAAGTACCTTCTACCCAGAATGACTTTAAGCCATTTAAGGTTTCAGCGTAGCTAATCGTCGGTTGATAATTTGGTCCCGTGTGAATGGGACTACTATTAGAAGCTACATCGTACCAATCATAAACGCTTCCTGTATGGCCACCTTCTGCTACTAGAATAAAAGTACCCATCCCGCAATTATCAGAATTGAGACTCTCGTCGCCAACGGTTAATGTTGGCACAGTACTGTTATCTATAAATGTGGCTGTGATGGCTACGCGATTACTTTCACATCCGTTCAAAACTGATGCAACCCAATAGGTCTTGGTCTCAGCGGTCACGATTATAGATGTGACATAGTTACCGACAGTACTTGTCACTTGATGGGATGCAGTATTAGGGCCAGATACTGTAGTATACCATTTGTGAGTCAAGCCAGAAGCAATTGTTGAAACAGCATCTAGCGTAATCGTATTGATACCACAGTCATTTTCTTTATCCATGACTGTAGGTGGAGCAGTACTTGAGTTTATGATGGCCGAAACAGTTTTTTTAAGTCCTTCGCAGCCATCTACTATCATACTCACTTGATAGTTAGCTGTCGCGCTCAGTGTAGGCGTTGTGTATGATGAAGATGTACTTGTTTGTGCAATGCTCCCATTGGGATTATACCAGCGATAAGAAACTCCACTAGGTGCACCAGAAGCTGTCAAGGTCAGGGGTCCTGGACCACATCGTTGTTTATTAGATGCGTTTGGGACAGGTGTTACTGGTTTAAAACTAACGACAATCGATTTCGTCTCTGTTAGCGTCCCGCTGTAACAATTTATACTTGTCATTGTACCTTTGACCCAATAGGTTTTTTGGCCGTTGACTAAACTGGCATACGTTAGTGTCGGTTGATACAGTGCTCCTGTAAAAATCGGTGTGCCTGAAGTATTCGAACTTGCATACCATCTATAAGTACTTCCATTACCTCCACCGCCTGCACTAATGGCGAAGGTCGCAGTTGGTCCACATTGTGGGCCTGTATAGCCAATGGTTAAATCAGGTGGAGTGAGATCTGGTGTTGTGAAGGTCACCTTGACTTGTGTTCGAGAACTAATTTGTCCACTGCTACTAATTGCTGCGACCCAATAGGTCTTTGTCTGTGTGACAGTAAGTTCAGTTGCATATGTTCCAGGCGGCGTATTCGAAGACACTGCATGCGCGATGGTCTGAAATCCAGTTTGCGTCAAGTACCATCTATGTGTTAGGCCTGATGGGGAATTGAGAGAATAGGCTGACAACTTCACGCTGGCATTACACCCATTTGTGATATTGCTTGTATTGGTTTGTGGAGGTGATGGGGTTTGAGCTAAGAGTTCAAAGCTGAGTAGACTCAAAAAACTAAGGACTAGAAGGCCTCTCATCAACATGGTGTTTATGTCCATTGTATAAAGATCAGCAGGGTTGAATTGAAAGTTATTATTGTCCATTATTTTGTCCTTTATAGTGATATAAATAATCAGACACTAAATTTCCGTTTGCGTCTTTGACCTGTACTAACCTATTAAGATCATCATACTCATAAGACATGGTATAAGCTCTATGGTCAGTTGTACTTAGCATCCCTACTAGTGGCTTGTACGTATAGGTGGAAATTAAAAATTCTGGATTCGTTATTCTCAATGCCTCAATTTGAGCAAGATCATTCTCATCATAGTTTTTGAGGATGTTAATTGAGACACCCAAGGCGGCGGCAATAGCAGCGTAAGATGCATTCTCAATTTTTGCAATTGGATATGTATTATTATAGCCCCAAATATAGCTTATCGGTGGTCCGCCTTCTTTCCGCAATTGGATGGGCTTACCCTTATTATACTCTTCATACAACAGTCGACTTTCTAAGTCTAGATTTCCTTTGCTTGCTTGCGTCTTATGAGGTAGAATGACGTCTCTTGAAATTCCTGAAATAGGGTCTATATATTGACCGTAAACTTCAAACTCTGACCGCTTAACCGCTAGGACTAGATTGTCTCTTTTAGTCACCGTCTGCACTGCCCTACCGATTTGATGTTGGTCGTCATGTTTTAATTTCGCTATGGCAGCATACGATTCTAAAACACCACCTTCAGGTAAATCATTAGCATCCGCTATATCATCTGGATAATAAATTTTAGTTTCAACGACAGTGCCGTCACTCGTAGATACCATTGTTTTGGTAGGTTGCAAATGAAGTTCATTTTCATATGCTGTGACTTGATTGACTGTTATAGGATTCATTCCATTTAAATCATATGTTGTCTCAGAGCTTGAAGTCAATTGAATCAGATTAGAATAATGCGGGTGGAATTGAAATTTAAAATTCCGACAAGGATATTGTCTAGGAAAAATCTCGAATAGTTGTTCTTGTGTCGCACTGATTACATAATTTGGATTCTGATACAAGTCATTTAAAGAATAGCCATCCGCTGGTAATCCGTTAATTGTGTACTGGTTAATCACTTCATGAACCTTCGTGTACGTGCCATCACTATTTCGTTTGTAATCTTCTATCGCGTAGTTGATCCCATTGTGTGGAATTCTTACAGGCGGATAGTTATGAAAATCATGTAAATAATCTATCTGTGTGTATGATCTAAAATGATCAGGAGCATTATAATAGCTTTTTATCGTTTTTCCATTATCTCCATTCTCTCCAGTATTTGTGATTTCTACTTTATCGTATCCAACATAGCTTCCTACATCTTTAGACAATGTATTAAAAGAAGAAGCACTACCAATGATTCTGGGATAGGCACTCGGCCCAGTATAACCTGGCGCTTGCGTTATGAAGCCAGCTATTGCAATAGCTTTATGGGATTTGTAATAGTTGGGCAAGGTTTTGATTTTCCCATACGACTTCGTAATAGGCCCATCAAGACCTGTATCCGGATAATGATAGTTATAGTTATGTTTAGTTTGAATAGAACCATCTATATCTTTTACTTCAATTGATTTAACGCGGAGACCGCCGCCAACAGAATAGGCTTCACTGCTACTCAATTGGTCATCAGCCCATTTAGCATCCAATGACACTTGACCATAAAATAATCCACCGTGATCATTAAAGTGGGCCTCTATTATATATTCTGTATCTGCTAAATCATACAGCGGATGGTTTTGTTGCCACGTTTCTTCATAACTTGCTATAATAACTGGAACCCGACTGCCATTCTCCTCTTCTGTATAATTAAGCCACGCTGTCGTTCCAATAGAAGAATCTATATTTCGCCTACTCAATTCTGCCCCATTTCTATCTCTAAAAATCAGGTAGAAATCATTAAGAAAGTCAATACTGTTTATATTCGGCTTTTGTGTACTCATCGCAGTATTCCAGCCTGTTAGTATTAAGTCATATTTTAAGTAAAGCGTAGAGTTTAAAGAAGGGAATATAGTCATACTCGTATCTGCTACTCCACTTCCAGCTACCACAGTAAAATTTTTAGGAACTGTCACTGGCGGAATTGAATTTGATGTCCCTTGCGCATCAAATGTATTTAGCTCAAAATCAAATTCTGTCGACCCACCAGTTGGATACGTTATCTTATTCAAACTAAAATACTTGGCATATTCTGCATTAGGTAGCCGATTTGCTTTGTTGAATTGATTGAATTGGACAGGTATTCCAAAAGCATCTCTTAGTTCGGGTATAAATGAATGATAATTCGTAGCGTTATTATAGAAGCCCCAATAATCTTGACTGAATGATGTTTTATTTGGTAGAAATGGGGCATCAAAATATTCGAATGCATGGACTTCTATATCATTTTTCACAATAGAATCTAGCCGTAGTCGAAGATTAATGTCTGGCAAATCCGAACTTAGCGCACCAATTGCTTGTGCAAAATCTCCATTTGCTATACTTACGCTATTATATAAATTACTATTATTCCCGAATGGCTTACCGAAGTAGGAATAGTTGAAGTCATGATCGCTTATTGGATCACCCAAATAGTTAGTGACTTCCATCGATTTTAGAAAATATGTTTTTACATCTAATCGCTCTCCACTATCCGAATAATTAAAATCGATTGTTCCGCTATCAAACTGTATTTGCGCTAAATTAAAATTCTGGATATGACTTGTTGGACCTAAAACATTACTATACACAGGAGTGGTTGCTTGGAAGGCATCACCAGAAACTTGATAAGTCTGTGTATATGTTCTCAGAGGTTTGACAATACCATGGTCAACATAGTTAAAAACAACTGTGTTTCCTACAGTGTCTATTATCTTTGTCAAGTACCAAGACGAGATATATGCTGGTAGGTTCGAGCTTGGAAAACTGGTCTCTATTGTTCTATCAAATTCATATTGAATGCCATTCTCTGTAGTAATTAAAAATACATAGTTGGCGGAACCCGCAGGCTTGCTGGCACGCTCGATCCGTATGCCTTGCCGCTCCATTAATACGGTAGCGCCCGTTTCTTTATTAAAGACAAATGAACCACTATAACCATTAAAGTTAAAGTGAAATAGATCAGGCATATGATCCGCAGCATTCAGCGAAGAAGGATCAAATTGTGGAAATGGAACTTGGTTGCCATTGAATGGGAATGCACAATTTTCATCAGCTGTGATAAATCCATTCTGTTCTGGATTAAAATAACCCTGGGGCATAGGAATATCAGGCAACTGTTGGAAGTTATTCAAATTACCAGAAACGCTGAAATCATCTTGGCCATTAACTGATCTCGTGATGGCTCCACCAGCGTTAATAGCCCAACCGAGTCCAACATTACCGGACTCTTCCGATACTTGAATACCACCTGTCGCATAACTTAGTGAGATGGGAACTGCTATTTCTCCTTCCGTCACCGTATACAATGAAACGGAAACTTGTGGTAAGCCACTATATTCATTAACTGGTGTAATTACAGATTTAAATAGTGAAGCTACATTGGGACTTGGTGGCACCAATTGTTTGTAGTCAATCTGAGCGTGTATTGCTATTGCAAAAAATGGCAGGATCGATAGTAGTCGATAGCGATTCATACTTTTGAGTAAGTTTAAATATTATTAGAAGTTACCTTGATATTAACAAATGGATAATACACAATCGAATTGTATGCATCCAGCTGTCTAATATCTTTAAGACAAATTAATATAAAACAATGAATGGCTTTATTTAAAAAGGTAAAATGTTCTAAATGTGTCGGAGTAACACCTATAGGATCTATTGTTCTTGAAGTAATTCCTCGACATCCTGGAGAAATTCGTCTTCTTCTCGATTCCTGTTTTTAAACCAGACAAAGGCGAGACTTGCTACGATTAGATAAGGCATTGATAGCATAAAAAGAATCCCTTTATTCAAACCTGCGCCAGCTGACCCACCACTTTCTAAATTCGATTCAGCTGCCATTTTACACATCGGACACTGTGCAGACAGATCAACCAGTATGATCAGCAACAATAGAGTGATCAATCCAAATTGTCGGATAATAGGTTTTGATTTCATTGATAACATGGTTTCAACATTAAGTACACAATTGGGCCAGTGAGTGCCACATACAACCACAGTGGATAGACCCATCTCGCAAATGCCTTATGTCTAGCAATTTGCATTAAAATACCTCTATTAAATGTAATTAGTATAAAAGGCAAAATGAGCCCTGCAAGAATAATATGAGTGATTAAGAAGAAGAAATAGATGATCCTGATATTCCCTTCACCACAAAATTTAGTTTCTGGAGTTGTGAAATGATAAATCACATAACAAAGCAAAAACAATGAAGAGAGTCCTAAAGCTGTGATCATACTATATTTGTGCTTGACTACATCTTTCTGTTTGATGAAATATAGAGCAGCGATTAAGCAAACAGCAACTACCGCATTTAAACTCGAATAAAACGGAGGTAACCAAGTAAAATCAAAACCAAAATTATTCTTCTCTGGCATACGCATCAAGATGACCAAAAGGATTACGACTACGGAGAGTCCATAGGCGATCCAATCCATCTTTCTTAACTTATCTTCAGTTGCTTGGCTCATTCGTTTTCAAATCTCGTTTTAAAGATATTGTTTCTCTACCTGGGACAGGCAATACTGCTGCAATATGAATCACTAGCTGCTTAATTTGATCTTCTTCCCAAGTATATGTATTTCGAACCTGAAGCTTCTGATCAATCAGATAAATAGGGAAATCAGCTTTGTGGTTTGTAACATCAACTTTGGAAATGCTGTCTATTTCACTAAAATGAAGCAATTGAAATAACTCTCGTCCACCGTATTTTTCAATAATACGCATGACTATATCAGATTGTTCTACTGTCAATGGTGAACTAAAATTAAGAACAGTAATCTTGTTTTCTAAAGCACCTCGAAGGGCGGTTCTTGAAGTCTCCGAAAGATCAGTTAACTGCTCATCAAATGAAGATTTGACCGCTGTTTCGTCCCTAACTTGTATTCTATATTCTAAGCCAGATTTCAAATACCACCACGAACCTGCTGGTAGGACAAACAACATAAGGACGACTGCGGCTGCTATTAAATATCTCATAGTGATAAAATAAAAAAGTGGGAAATGAAACACACTACCCACTCTCTATAACTTAATTAAGCCGATGAAGTTTACTGAATATCATCTTCTTTTATCTCTCTTATCAATTGACCCATTTGAGCGGGTATTGCTTCTTCTTGCTGCTCATACAAATCCTTGTCTTTTGAATCAATGAGTGCTCTTCTATGCTTCCAATCACTCCCTTCCCACATGAAGGCAATGACAGCCCAAATCAATAAACCTGTCGGTAGCAAAACGGATTTCGCAAACGCAGGCACCTCATAGGTCATGTGCATAAATTCAAAAATGATCTTAATTGCTTTATACAGACTCAAGCCAATCATCAAAATCCCCATCACATACCAAGGTAATTTAAAGCCAAGATCTATGTGACCTTTACCAACCAAGGCAATCAATACTTCCACGACTGTAATCGCTGCTAACAACAATATAGTTGACAGCGCGACGCTTTTACTTTTTTCGTAAGTTAAACCCATATCAATAAACGCTTATAGTAAATAAAAAACTAGGAAAACAAATACCCAAACTAAATCGACAAAGTGCCAATACAAACCTATTTTTTCAACCATCTCATATCCATTCTTCCGCTTGACATAAAGTCCACTGAGCACGTTAACAAAGATGATGATCAAAAATATAACTCCAGATAATACGTGAAACCCGTGAAAGCCTGTAATGAAAAAGAATAACGCACCAAAGGCCTTTGGACCAAGCTGCTCATTCATAACCTCACCTTCATTTTCACCTTCTGTAACTAAAAATTTTCGTAAGATCATGCCGTCCTCATTAACGACCGCACTTTTATAGACGCCAGGCTCATCAAAATGTTCGCCTTCATGGTGATCATCGCCATGATGCCCACCAGTTCTGTGCAATAAATAGCTATCTCCTATTTCAAACGTTTCTGATGACTGCTTACCTGTTGCATCTAGATAAACACCTGATTGTGTATGTGTACCAAATGGATTACGAGTCATACTCATATTCTCCTTTGAGATTAATGTCGTCCACTCCCAAGCTTGACATCCAAGAAATCCAGCTCCTCCAATTATGGTCAAAAACATCCATACAGCCACACCATTTTTATTTTCTCTATGACCTTCTTGAACAGCGCGCACCATCGTGTATGAGCTAAATAATAGCACGAAGGTCATGAACGTCACAAAGATAAGCGGCAAGGATTTATCACCTGCAAATGGGAATAATTGAAATACGAAGTCAGGTACTGGCCATGATGGCGAACTAAATCTTAACGCTCCGTATGCAATTAAAAAACCTGCAAAAGTGAATGCATCCGAAAGTAAGAAGTACCACATCATCAACTTTCCATAACTCGTCCTGAAGACTGGTTTACCACCGTCCCATTGAGGAGTCATTTCATGATGATGATCATCGTGATGATCTACATCATGGTCTATATCGTGAGTGACTATTTCTGAAGCCATTTAATTTTTCTCTTTTAACTGAACAATAAAAATATAAGTAAGTAAACCCATAGCAAATCAACATAATGCCAATAATGGTTGACTAACTCGAATCTATGTTTTCTTCTTTCTGTTACCTTAAACTTAAGTGCAAATGCATGAAACATCGCTGTCAATAAACAAGCGATCCCGCCAAGCACATGCACCACATGTATAAACGTCATGACATATAAAAATGAACCAGACGGATTACCTTTTAAATCAATCCCCAAGCTATATAGATTTTGCCAGCCAATGTACTGCGAAACAACAAACCCCAGTCCCAAAAAAAATGAAACAACTAAATATAACTTATACGGACGTTCTTGGCCGTTGATAAAACTTGTATACGATTTATGAAGCGTCATACTACTTAAGAGTATGATAATCGTGCTAATATAAAATGCACTTGGCAATTGAAATTCTAACCAATTACCCGCAGCCTGCCTGACAATATATGCACTTGATAAAGAAGCAAACATCATCGTGATACTCGCCATAGCTGCCCATAGAGCAAACTTTTGAGGATGTACCCGACTACTTCTATGTGATTTTAATGTTATGTCTGCCATCTTATAGAATTTGATCTATTAGTAAAATGGATAAAACAAACGGCAAATAAACCAAAGATGCTAACATCAGATGTAAAGCATTCTTTTCTACTTTATCTTGTACAAATCGGAATGCATAATATGAAAACCCAAGACTTGCCAAAATCAACAACCCAAGATTGACGATATGTATATTAAGAATCGAATAGACAACATAGGATAGAGGCACTAATAAAAGCGCCGCTCCCAAAGCCTGCCATCTAATTCGTTTCGCTGGCTTTCCATTTTCCTGCGGGATGATCTGATAACCTGCCCGCTGATAATCGTCAAAGGATAAAACACCAATCGCCCAAAAATGAGTAAACTGCCATAAAAACTGAATGGCAAACAAGACCAAAGCTAATGAACTTACATATCCATCAAAAGCGACACATCCAATCAACATAGGTAAGGCTCCTGGAATAGCTCCTACCATTACGGATATAGAGGAATATCTTTTTAGAGGCGTATAGATGAATGCATATGTAACTAGTGAAAGTGTGCCAAAAAAAGCAGTCAAGGGATTAAACATTCCCAGAATGGTAAGACCTAGTATAGTCATTAATCCCGCTAATAGCACACCATTTGAAACAGTCATTCGACCCGCGGCTAATGGACGGTTTTTCGTCCGATCCATCAACTTATCATAATCCTTTTCTAATACTTCATTCAACACATTGGACGCACCTGCAACTAAAAATCCACCCAAGCCTAAAAAGAAAGCCTGAACGAAACTGACAGAAAAGCCTGAGGCGATGACATATGCTAACACAGAAGTCATCACCACCATCAATGTCAACCGAGTCTTGACCAATAGGCCAAAATCAGAAAGCCAATTGTACTTTACGGCAGCCGAATGTGTGATATGTGTGTTTTGCTTTTTCAAGTTTAGTGAGCTTCCGTCTCGCCTTCAGCCATTGGCTCTAACTGTGAAATAAAATCTTTACCATCTTTTCCATAATCATAAGGCCATCTGTGAACAGTTGGCAGTTTGCCTGGCCAGTTACCATGACCAGCTTTTATTGGAGTCGTCCACTCGAGGGTAGTCGCTCCCCAAGGATTCTTTGTGGTCATCTTCTTGCCATAATACATGCTATAGAAGAAATTTATCACCATCAATAATTGTGCAAAGAAGACTACAATCGCTGCTATTGTGATAAACATATTCATCTCTCCAAACGATCCAAACGCATCAAAGCTATCGAATCTATAATATCGTCTAGGTACACCCGCCAAACCTAAATAGTGCATAGGCCAGAATATAGCATACGCCCCAATAAGCGTTGCCCAAAAGTGTATTTTACCCAAGGTCTCATTCATAAATCGTCCAAACATCTTCGGATACCAATGGTAGACACCAGCAAACATGCCAAAGAAGGCTGCAATCCCCATTACAATGTGGAAGTGAGCAACGACGAAATAGGTATCATGCTGCTGAATATCAATCGCAGAGTTTCCAAGAAAAACACCTGTCAAACCACCTGAAATAAACATTGATACAAAACCAATGGAAAACAGCATGGGCGTATTCAGTCTTAAATCCCCTTTATATAATGTGGCTATCCAGTTAAAGACCTTAATGGCCGATGGCACCGCAATGATCAATGTAAAGACAACAAAGAAATTAGAAATAAATGGATTGACACCAGACATAAACATATGGTGAGCCCAAACTATAAATGATAAGAATCCAATCGCTAATATGGAATAGACCATAAACTTGTAACCAAAGATCGGCTTACGTGCATGGACTGCCATCACTTCTGAAACTAGACCCATCGCTGGCAGTATAATAATATACACCTCCGGGTGGCCTAAGAACCAAAATAAATGTTGATACAAGACAGGGCTACCTCCAGCAAAATCTAATGCAGACCCTTGAATAAATATTTCACTTAAATAAAAACTTGTCCCCAACCCTCTATCGCACATCAATAAGAAAAAGCCTGACGCTAATACTGGGAATGATAACAAACCAAGAATTGCTGTCACAAAAAATGCCCAAATCGTTAGAGGCATTCTCCAGAATGTCATCCCTTTAGTCCGTAGGTTAAGCACGGTTGTTATATAATTTATACCACCAAGTAGAACTGACACGACGAATAAGACCAAACTTATTGTCCACAGCGTCATCCCCGTCCCTGATCCCATCGAGGCTTGCGGGAGTGCGCTAAGCGGCGGATAGGCTGTCCATCCTCCTGAGAAAGGACCAGTACTTAGAAACAGAGAATAAAACATGACAACACTTGCCATGAAGAAGAACCAGTAAGACAACATATTCAAGAATGGTGATGCCATATCCCTAGCGCCCAACTGCAATGGAATGAGTAGATTTGAGAATGTTCCACTCAAGCCTGCTGTCAATACGAAAAAGACAATAATTGTCCCGTGCATAGTCACTAGAGCATAATAAAACTCTGGCTGTAGCGAACCCATACCAGTTTCAGTATTAATGGTTATCCATTTTCCTAATAGTGGTTTTAGCCAAGCCAAACTTTCATCTGGAAATCCAAGCTGAAGTCTAAAGATAATAGACATACCTGCTCCAATAATCGCCCACAGCATTCCTGTAATCAGGAATTGTCTAGCGATCATTTTATGATCCATGCTGAATATATAATGGCTAATGAAATTAGACTTATACTTATCCTCATGATGATGATCATGAAAGTGATCATCAAACCCTTCTTTCTTTAGTAATACATCATCTCGGTCTACTGTTATTATATCTGCCATGGTTTGTTTGATTAGATGTTGTTAGTTAAAATGCGCATCTCTGTTCGTCTGTTATTCTGTCTTCCTTCATCCGTATCGTTTGTATCAACAGGTTTTTCTGGACCAAACCCAACTGCTTGCAAACGAGTAGCTGGTATTCCTTTCTGTATCAAATAATTTCGAACACTTTCTGCTCTGCTCTGTGACAAGACTTGATTCGCACCAGCATTTCCAGTACTATCAGTATGTCCACCTAATTCTATAGCTACTGTTTTATATTTATTCAATACACTAACTACATTGTCTAATTCGTATTTAGAATCATCTCTCAATTGAGCGGATCCCGTCTGATAAAACACATGCTCCAAATTAATCAAGTCATCAGATACATCTTCAGGTGTTGATACTGCTTGCTCAACCGCTGCTAAGAAATCTTTTGATCTTGAAGCAATTTCTGCTTTGACTAATTGACCTTTAAATGGGTCTCCTTCTGTATTTCTAATATTCGTCAAGTAGAATGACTTTTGGTCTTTTAACCACTGATCATATTCTCTTTGCGAGACCACTTTTAAAACCCTCCTCATACTGTAATGTCCTTTTCCACATAACTCAGCACAAGCTAACTCGTAGTCAAATGCTTCCCATCGCTTTGGACCGTCTGGCTCATCTGCTTCTGCTGGCACTTCCCAGTCTGGGTGTCCTTTCAATCGTTTTCTATAATCCGCTGTTAAGATGGAAGGCGTAAATATAAAATATGTAGGCAAGCCTGGAATTGCATCCATCTTCACTCGATGATGAGGTAAGTAGAAGTTATGTAGTACATCTTTTGATGTAATTCTGACTCTTACTTTTTGACCTACTGGTAAATAAAAGTCTCCTGAAATGATAAGATCATCATGTGTCTTCTCATCTGTAAAATCCATTCCAATATTATTGGTAGCCGGATCGATGAGCTTATAGTTTCGTGTACCTAGTTTTCCATCTTCACCTGGATATCTGATCTCCCACTGGTATTGTTGTCCTACAGCTTCAATTTCAATATAGTCGTCATCATTAGGATCTACATCAGGCATGACATCATTCCATACATCTAATCCCGCTGCAACAAGATATACAAGTACTAAAGCTGGAATTCCAGTCCACAAGTATTCAATCGTGTTGTTGTGAGTGATATAGGCTTGATTCACTCCTTTTTGGCTTCTGTATTTATATGAAAACCAAAACAAAAGAACGTGAGTTAATACGAATACAATACCCGTCCAGAATAAGGTCACATTAAATAGGTGATCGATCCGCCCACCATGCTCTGATGCAGAGATATGTGGACCATACCATAAGACAATGTCCTTATAGATGAAACCGGTATACACACAATAGATCATAAAGCCTATTAAAAACAATAGACAGAATAATGCTGTGCGATTATTGGACTGTTGTTCAGCTTCTTCTTCTCCTCTAATCTTAGAAGCTAACTCGTTGACTTTACCAACCTGTATCAGGATGATAACAACTAAAACAAGTATTAATAAAATGACTAATGCTGTCATGATTTAGTCTAATTTTTAAACGTGATGATGTATACTCTCTGCTAAATATGGATCTCTTTCTGATACTAACGGCGCTGAGGCCAAACGGTTGTAAACAACGTATAAGAAAGCACTTAAAAATCCAATAAAAACTCCTATTTCTATCAATCCAGGCAATGTAAATCCAGATACGAAATGTGCTGCATGCTCTACTGCACCATGCGCGTCGTCGTGTCCATGCCCATGTCCTGCTCCCATTAATTCATGTGCAGTATGTAATGCACCAGGTTTAATCATTAAGAAATAATCCCACCAATGACCAAACAATACGATTGTCGCAACGATCCCTACTGATCCAAATTTTCTCTTTGTATCATTTCTCATCAAGACGAAAAATGGAAAGACAAAATTGATCAATAAATTACCATAAAATAATACTGGATAATTATCCATTCTGTGTCTGAAGTAAACTGTCTCTTCACCAATATTCGCATACCAAATAAGCATGAACTGTGAAAACCACAAATACGTCCAGAAAATACTAAATGCAAACAAAAACTTTCCTAAGTCATGGATGTGTTCTCCAGTGACTTGCTCGTAATAGCCTTTTGACTTCAAATAGATCAAGACTAGAAGAGTCAAACAAATCATAGATACAAACCAACTCGCACCACTATACCATGCGAACATCGTACTATACCAATGCGCATCAAGCGACATCACCCATTGCCAAATAATAAAGGCACTACTAAAACCAGCGAATGGTAAAAAGGCTGCTGCCCAAACTCTCGCCGTGTGATGATAGCTAAATGAAGCATCGCCATCTCGCCCTTCTGCTAATGATAATGATCTCAACTTACGTGCGAAAAGATACCATACTGCCATAACAAATAAACCTCCAAAGAGATAAACGCCTTTATTCAAAAAGCCTGACTTATGGTTTATAATTTTATCCGTTTCGATAGAGGCCGGATCATTCCAATGATACAGATGGTGATAACCTAAGTAATTCCCAATCCCTATAATGATCATGATGATGAATCCAAATATCATGAATAAAGAAAAGGCCTCCCATACTCGTTTAAATAGTGTGTACCAGCCTGCCCAAGCAGTGATACAAACACAAATAAAAAACAAAGCGATAAATGAGATCCCTGTGAAGAATACAGTATTGTGCAACAGATTCGTCCAAAAACGTGTGTGAAATTCATCTGCGCCAACAAACCAGGATAGGACTAAACATAATAAGCCAAGTGCCATCCCTGAGAATAACAAGGTGCGCTGACTTCCTGGCATGATATATTGGTTCATTCTTACTCGTTTACTTTTTTAATTAATGTTCGCCGTGATTATCATCGTGCGAATGTTCGTCATCGTGACCGTGATCATTATCATGATTATCGGCGTCGTGTCCATGAGCATCATGATCGCCGTCATGTGCACCATGATCACTCCCATGCGCCTCGTCATGATCTTCATGCGATTCTTCCATAAGTGCTATTTCACCAGCTGGCTCATCAATTGAGTTTAGGCCGTTTTCCATTTGGTTATAAGCCACACCCATTTCTTTTGCATGTAGAGATCGTATATAATGGATTACATTCCATCTTTCATTGTGGGACAACTTGTCTTTATATGCCCCCATTTGGTTTTTACCATACATGATCGCATGGTAGTATCTTCCGTTTGAGGCTGCTTTAAATTCTTCTGAGTTTAGAATTGCAGGCTGTACTGGATATACACCGCCGTCATCTCTGACCAAATAGCCATTGCCATCAGCTTTATCTCCATGACAAATACCACAATAGACAACATATAATTCTTTGCCATGCGCTAAACCCGCATCCGTAATCGGGAGTGGGTTCTTGACTATCTCAGCCGTTGCTCGTTCTCGTTCTGCATCTGTATTTCCATAATAATAAGGAACAGATTTTTGAGCGACATTCGCTCCAGAGCCTCCTCTAGGCACACTGCCTTTCACCGGTAGCCTTGGTTGAGCATATTCATAATATGAATCTTCTCCTCCCCATCTGTTATTATAGTAATAACTATAGTAGTTCGCCTCGTAAGCGATTGAGTGAGCCATGTCTGGCATATATTCCGAACCAGGTGAGTTTCCATGTGGTTGCTGACAGGATTGCAATGTCAGATACAACACGAATACCAAGCTTAATAAAAATATATTCTTACGTTTCATTTATAGTATTTTGGTATTGACTTCGGCTGCGCCAGTTTTTGCAAAAAATGATTCAACATCACCTGCGTCCACATGACTTGCGTCAAATGCAATGGCAAATTTGTCATCAGTCAGTCGATCATCTAGGGTCGGATTAGTGACACCAGGTCCTAATCCACAGACTGTATAAAATGTGACAACCATTCCGATAGAAGCAAACAACACCATCGTTTCGAATGTGATCGGTATGAATGCAGGGACAGACCAATATGGCTTACCACCAAAGATGATCGGCCAGTCTTTGGTAAATATCCATGTCATACCTAAAAAGGCCGTCAATGCTCCGATCATGCCATAGATGAATCCTGCGATATGCAATCGTGATTCCTCTAATTCTAAAAGTGGATCAAGACCATGAACTGGAAAAGGAGAAAAGACATCCAATATATCCATATGGGCACCTTTTGCGACTTTAACAGCCTTGAGCAAATCTTGCTCGTCATTGTATAATCCGTATATGACTTTCTTGTCTCTAATGGTCATAGTGGTATATATTTAAGCGAATTTACCGCCGTCTAATTTATCTTTTAATTGCTCCAATTCATCCCACAAGCCTTCCGCTGCAAGGTTTGCTTGCGTTGGCCAAGACTCAGGATTGTTACCCATGAAGTTTCCTTCTGCCTTATCCAATATGCGTTGTAATTCCTGCACGTCAGTATTTTTCAATGAGGCAAAGGTAAATATGCCTGCATCCTTCAATGCGCCTTCCGTCTTAGGGCCTATGCCTTCTATTTTCGTTAAATCATCCTGCACATATCCCGCGGATGTACCCGTTGTAGAACCTGCAGCACTTGAAGTAACAGCCTCCGTAGCTGATGCAGCGGTTGATTTAGGTGTACTATGTACCGCATGTACTTCTTCATGAGCATCATGCTCATGACCGTGATCATCACCATGACCGTGATCGTCGTGATCATCATGATGAATTGCATTAGGTCCAACATACTGATCTCCAGATGTTTTTAAAATTGACTTTATCTCTGCAATTGCTACCACAGGTGCAACCCTAACAAACAATAAATACAATGTGAAAAACAATCCGAATGTCCCTACGTAAATACCTATCTCTACCCAACTAGGCACATAAAAGCTCCAGCTTGATGGTAAATAATCTCTAGCTAATGTGGTTGCAATAATTACAAATCGCTCGAACCACATACCGATATTAATCAGGATAGACATGAAGAAGGTGAACGGTATATTTCTACGTAATTTTTTACTAAAGAAAAATAATGGCGAGACAACATTACAGAACATCATACCGAAATATGACCAATAGTATGGTCCCAGCGCTCGATTGAAAAACGCGAACTGCTCATAAATATAACCTGAGTACCAAGAGATAAATAACTCAGTTAAATATGCAACACCAACAATCATCCCTGTTGCTACGATCACCTTATTCATGGATTCGATGTGCTCGAGTGTTATGTATTCTTGAAGCCCTAAAATTTTTCTTGTGATAATCATTAATGTCTGCACCATCGCAAAGCCTGAAAAGATCGCCCCTGCAACAAAGTAAGGAGGGAATATCGTCGTATGCCATCCAGGAATAACTGAAGTGGCGAAATCAAAACTTACAATCGTGTGTACAGAAAGTACCAAAGGCGTAGCAATACCTGCTAAGACTAATGACAATGCTTCCCACCGTTGCCAGTGCTTAGCTGAGCCAGTCCAACCAAATGATAGGAAATTATATACTTTTCTTCTGAAGCCTTTTGCTCTATCTCTAACTGTTGCAAAATCCGGCACCAATCCCGTATACCAGAATAAAAGCGAGACCGTAAAATATGTACTAATCGCAAATACATCCCAGAGTAATGGCGAATTAAAGTTAGGCCATAGTGGACCTCTGGTGTTGGGGTAAGGGAAGATGAACATTGCCATCCAGATCCTACCCATGTGAATCAATGGAAATAAACCTGCACACATCACAGCAAAAATCGTCATTGCCTCGGCAGCTCTATTTACACCAGTTCTCCATTTTTGTCTAAACAATAATAGAATCGCAGATATCAATGTACCGGCGTGACCGATACCAATCCACCAAACGAAATTGGTAATATCCCAACCCCATCCTATGGTTCTATTTAGATTCCAACTCCCGATACCATGCCAGACTGTCCATAATATACAGAAGACTCCAAAACCCAAAACTGTCAAGGATATAGCAAACGCAATCAACCATGTTTTGGAAGGCGCACGCTCTGTTGCCCCAACTAAATCATTGGTGATGTCATGGTAACTCTTGTGACCTTCTACTAGTGGCGTTCGTATTGGACTTACAGGTGCACTCATTTAATTTATTTTATTGATTCGAACTAAGCGTCGAAGTTTTCATCTTTATTAGTAACCTTCATTGAATATCTGACAGACGATCTCACATTCACTTCTTCTAACACTTCATAACTGAGTGGTGAAGAAAATTTCTTAGATACTTCTGCCTTTTTATTATTGATATCTCCAAACGTGATTGCTCCAGTAGGACAAGCAGTTTGACATGCTGTTCGAACATCAGAATCAACTAATCTTCGACCTTCTGTTTTAGCTGAGAGTTTACCTTCTTGTATTCTCTGCACGCAGAAGCTACACTTCTCAATCACTCCTCTTGATCTCACTGTCACATCTGGATTCAGTACCATTCGCGTCAAGTTATCAGCGCCATATGGGATTTTCTCTCCATTGACTTTAACCTGATTCGCTGGGAAGATATCAGCAGTCGTGTAATCACTCCAGTTGAATCGTCTCACTTTATATGGACAGTTATTCGCGCAGTATCGTGTACCGATACATCTATTATATGTCATTTGATTTAATCCCTCACTACTGTGATTTGTCGCATTAACTGGACACACATTTTCACAAGGTGCATTATCACAATGCTGGCACATCAATGGTTGATAAACTGTGTTTGGATTTTCTACATCTCCAAAGTAATAGCGATCGATTCTCAACCAACTCATCTCCTGATGAATACTCACTTTTTTCTTACCGACTACAGGGACATTATTTTCAGCCATACAAGCCACTGTACAAGCACTACAGCCTGTGCATGATGTCAAATCGACATGCATACCCCAATGGTGACCTTCAGCATATTTCTCTTCTGTATATTTATCGAATGGATATAATGTCTGCTGGTTCAAATGCTCAAAATGCTCTCTTTCATGAACCAGATGATCCACAGATTCTTCTAGGTGATCTAGATTTGATCTTCTGATAATTGATCGTTCGACAAGCGCACCTTGAAATCCTGAGAAAATATTACCATAACCTGGAGCTAATGTTTCTTCATCAGCATTGATCGTCTCACCAGCTTTATTTTCTGCGGTGACACCCATGGTGTTATGATATTGAACACAAGAAAATTCCTTCTCTTTCTTGCCAATATTTTTGATATTATTGACAACTGCAAAATACTGAGGCGAATCATTCACCACAGTTAAGCAATCATTTACATTTTCTCCAATACCCTTTGAGGCGAAGCCGCCATTCTGCACACCATAACCAAGTGACAATGAAACTGTACCTGGCATCTGGCCGAATTGTTGGACAACAGGTACGGTAACTGTCTTATCACCAATCGTCAATTGGACTAATGAACCATCTTTGAGTCCCATATAGCCAATGAACTTCTTGACTCCGTCAAACTCCACAGGGACAGCGAGGTAGTTACCCCATGTCGTCCGTGTAACTGGATCAGGCATCTCTTGCAACCATGGATTATTCGCGTGTACACCATTACCAATAGAAACAGGTTCTTGAAAACTGATCTCCACACCTTCACCTAAGTTAGGCTTGATTAAAGAAGAAGCAGCCTCAGTCGGATTAAATCCACCAAATGATACAGCGCTTTCAGAACTTGCAAGATTTAAGACACCATCATGTAGAATACCATCAACGTATGAGTCAGCAGAAGCAAACCCCGTTGATGATGCGCTCCAACTTGATTTCAAGTATTCGAAATAAGGTTGTTCAGCACTCATCAAAGATGAACCAGACCAGCCTAAGATGACTTCTTCAGCCTGCTTTGTATCAAACAACGGATGAATTGTTGGTTGAATGATACTGATCTGACCTCGTTTTGCTTCAGCATCCCCCCAGCTTTCTAAACCGTGGTGAATGGGAGCAATCAGATTACAAAGAGCTGAGGTTTCGCTATGTCTGTAACATAGCCCCACTTTATTCTTAACCTTAGCCATACCAGCAGCAAAGGCAGCACCATTAAAATAATCATACACTGGATTGGCATCGTTTACGATTAAGACATCGACTCGACCTGCATTCATTTCTGCGACAAGAGATGCCATATCAGCATCACTACCCTGTCGTTGCATAGAAGCGTGACCAAAGTTGATTGTATTTCCGTAATTGCCTAGGTGATTATTAATGGCATTGACTAAAAGTTGTTCGCCTAGATTGTTGTTGCCGCACAGTATGATGGAATGACCTCTATTAGCATGCAATTGAGTCGCGACCCGTCTCAACGCTTTTTTAGCTTTGTCAGTTAAACCAGCAGTTCCAACATTACCACCCGTTACTTCATTATAAAGAAAGGCGACAGCTGAACTTTGCTCAGAAGGCTTAACTAAAATTCGATTATCTGCATTACTTCCAGTCATGGACATGTGGCTTTCGACCTGAACATGTCTAGACATAGAAGCTCCCTTAGCAGATGTAATCTTTCGTTTTGATATGTAATCCCTATTGTATTCGATTGGTGAAATCCAAGTACCTAGAAAATCGGCGTTAAAACTCACGATGTAGTCAGCCTTATCAAATCGATAATCTGGAACAACTCGCTGTCCGAATGTTTTCTGATTCGCATCTAATAATGCTGATGCAGAAACCGGATCATATTGGACGAGTTTTGTATTTGGATATTTTGCTGTGAATTCGCCTATGAGCTTTTTGAAGCTTGGGCTAAGGATAGTGTTACTCACTATTCTAACTCTAGCATTTGAGTTCATTGATGATGAGACAGCTTTATTGATATCATCCCATGAGGCTGTATCAAACCCGTCTTCATTTGCGATTTGAGGTGATTGGATACGATTCACATCATATAAATCCAATACACTTGCTTGAGCTCTGGCTGATGTACCTCCACTAGTAATCGGGCTAAGAGCGTTTCCTTCGATTTTGATAGGACGACCTTCACGAGTCTTGACTAGTACTGGACAGTACTCACCTCCTTTTACATATGTCGATGCATAATAGGTAGCGACTCCCGGTACAATTTCGTCAGGCTTAACAACGTATGGAATTGCTCGTTTGACTGGGATCTCACAGCCTGCAGCCACTGTTGCCGCGCCTAAGCCAAAACCTAGGTATTTCAAAAAATCTCTTCTCGAACTTTCAACCTCTGTTGCAATAGATTCATCACCTAGCGTATTAAGCAATGATGGATCATGCATTTCTTTTTGAGCCTCTTGAATAAATTCAGGATCGTGATTCAGGTCTTTCCCTCCGATCCATATTCCATTTTGGCTATTCTTCATTGTTTATTATTAGTGTGGTATCTATCTTATGAATGATTAATAGTGGCATTTTTGACATTCAAGTCCGCCTATATCTTCAACAGTGACTCCATCTCTTGCTCCAGATGCGATTTCTGCATGATATTTTTCATAACTCTTATTATAATAGTCATTGTTGGTGAACTGGACTTTCGTCTCTCTGTGACAATTAATGCACCATCCCATGGATAGAGGAGCATATTGAGCGACAACATCCATTTCTTCGACTGCACCATGGCAATCTTGGCACTCTAAGCCACCGACGGTAACATGCTGAGCATGATTGAAGTAGACGTGATCTGGCAGATTGTGAACTCGAGTCCATTCGATCGGTCCTCCAAGTGTTGATTTTTGATCATTTGTTAGTGAAACGACAACTTCTCCCCATTCTTGATCTATCTTTTCAAGGAGGTCTTCAGTCACTTTTTCAAACTTCTCATCATTTTCGATCGCATTTTCCAGCATCCAACCCGTATATATTTCTTTTTTCTCCTCAAGAGACATGTCTTCATAACCTTCAATATAAGTCCCTGTACCTTTTGGTAAGTAACCGGTAGATGCATAGATCTTTGTCAATTCGGCATTCCCGTAAGTTGAGCCGTACTTGATTGCTGAGTGACAGTTTATACATGTATTTGTTGCTGGTATCACTGCATGCTTTGATCGTCTAGCACCATCATGACAATATTGACAGTCTATCTTGTGCTCACCTGCATGTGTCGCATGTGAAAATTTAATTGGTTGATCTGGAGCATATCCTTGTTGGCGTCCCAGATTGATAGCATTAGATGCAGCAGTGTAGGCACCTAAGACAACAAGTCCAAATAAGATAAAGCTAACAACACTTTTATTTGTGAGCGTTTCGAATATCGTTTTCTTTTGATAAGGTCGTCCTTCTTTTTCAGCTGCTAGATAGTTTAAATTACCAATGACTCTGCTTAAAATAAATGCAAAGAGTCCTAACACACCGAGTAGTAACCAATACACCCATGCTCCCAAGCCTTGTTTAGCAGTGGCCCCGCTATCAGCTCCCACATCTCCTGCTTTTCTAGGAGGATACACACCCGTGTACACGCCATCAATGTAGGCAAGTAAAGAAGCGACATCGTCATCAGTCAATTCAGGAAAGGCAGTCATCGCTGACTTATCATATTCGTTGAATATCTCGTTAGCTCTCGGATGTCCTGTCGAGATTAAGGCTGCAGAGTTACGAATCCACGCGTATAAGTCAGATTCTGGATAATCGCTCCATCGCTCTACAACGCCGCCAAGGGCAGGTCCGGTAGAGGCTGCTTTCATGCCTTTATTGTGGCAAGTCGCACATTTTGTTTTGAAGAGATTCTTTCCGCTATCTAATGAAATCTCTGCAAAAGCCGAAAGAGACAGACTCAAGAGGATAACACTTAGTAAACTTTTAAAAATCAATGATTTATATATCATTATTTTTTCTTTTTATTGTGACAGCATCAACCATGCTGTAATTCGCTGCAAAAATATTATTTGGACATGGTATATCGCAATAATTAAATACGTCATTTTCTATTTAGACTCCATCTAAATAAAGAGTGGATCATTTCATTGATTCAATATATAAATGCAGTAAGAAAATGCTGATGAAGTGTTACAAAACTAAGCTAAATCCCTCTTTGCAACAAGCTGAGCTCAAGTCAACCACATGAGGCGCTATGCTAAGGGCAATTGGATAGTGAACACTGATCCTTCATTAGGGGCGCTCGATACGGTTAAAGATCCACCTAAATGCTCATTTACTATTGATTTGCAGCTCGCCAAACCGATTCCACTTCCAGCGTATGCAGTCTCATTATGTAACCTTTTGAACGGCTCAAAAATTAAAGCATAGTGCTTTTCGTCAATCCCTATCCCATTATCTTCAATTCTAATATAATCTTCTGCTTTATCCTTATGGCGAATGATCCGAATGATTGGATTGTGGCTCTGATTATACTTCAAGCCATTCTCAATCAAGTTTTGGAAAAGAATCTTAAGCTTTGAATAGTTACCAGTTATCTCACCTAATTGATTGAACTTCACAACTGACTTAGGGTATAATGGCAATAGATCATTCTCTACTTCAATTAACAATGCGTCTAATCCAATGGTACTCTTTAATTCTTGTTGTTCATCATTATTTAACTTAGAGAATGTCAAAACATCATCGATAAGATGAATCGCTTTGGCACCGCTATCCTGAATGATTTTAGCATATTCTTCAACTTTTTCATATTGATTGGTTTTCAGTTTTCTAGAAATCAACCCAGCAAAATTGGTCATGTTTCGAATGGGTGATTTTAAATCATGTGAGATGACGTGTCCAAATTTTTCCATTTCGTTATACGCATCCTTGATCTCTTCATTTTTCATGTTCAATTGAATTGCCGAATGTGCAATTTGCTTTTTAAGGCTAAATACCATTGCGAAGAGAAACCAATAAAAACATAAATAAACAATAGATCTTTCCAAGGGAAAAAAATCGACATCTGATGCAGAATTTGTAAATCCTGCAAAACTGTAGTCAGTTCCAACTGTATAAAAGAGAACCACTTGTTGAACAAAAATCAAAACAGCCAATACGAGTTGATTTTTTTGTGAATCCAATACCGTAATTGCTATCATCACCAAAACCAAAGAACTCAATGAGGATGTGTAGATACTGTTGCACATTAGAGAGAACACAAACATAATAACCGAACCCAGAGTCAGGAACAAAATGACAGCCCCTTCAAAATAACCTTTGTAGAGCAAAAGATACGTAATCGCCAATACGATGATGATATTTGAATACAGGACTGTGTCATAAAAGAGCCAGGACTGTTGAATTATATTTGTAAACAAAGACACGATAGCGAAGAAAAATACCATTAAGAGAATGATATTAAATGTCCTTTTTTGAATCGCTTCAAAAGGTTGGGATGTTTCAGACACACCAAAATTAAGTATAGAATTAAGTCCTTCTATGGAGGGCATTATTTGCCTAGTTAGTTTCCGTTATACAATTAGAGCCTACACTCTATTTTAATGATTACACCGATACGACTCCTTTGATCAAGGGGTGGCTCTCATAATTTACCAATTCGATGTCTTCATATTTGAAATCGAATAAATCAGTAATTTTTGAATTTAAGAGTATCTGCGGAAGAGGCTTGGGTGTTCGGCTGAGCTGCAGTTTAGCCTGATCCAAGTGATTGTTATACAAATGAACGTCCCCAAAGCTATGGATAAAATCACCATAACGCAAGCCCGTGACGTGTGCCATCATCATTGTTAGTAAAGCATATGATGCAATATTAAACGGAACACCCAAAAATGTATCAGCAGATCGTTGATATAGCTGACAAGACAACTTCCCATCAGCCACATAGAATTGGAATAAACAATGACAAGGTGTGAGGGCCATTTCATCGAGCTCGCCTACATTCCAGGCATTGACAAGAATTCTGCGACTAGCTGGATTATTCTTAATTAAATCTATGCAATTTTGAATCTGATCTACGGTTGTGCCATCTGATTTTGACCAAGATCTCCATTGTTTGCCATACACTGGACCAAGATCACCATTTTCATCTGCCCATTCATTCCAAATTCGAACACCATTCTCTTGAAGGTATTTCACATTGGTATCTCCTTTTAAAAACCAGAGTAATTCATACACCACAGATTTCCAATGAATCTTTTTCGTTGTGACAAGCGGAAAGCCTTTGGATAAATCAAACCGTAGTTGGTGACCAAAATGGCTTAAGGTCCCCGTCCCTGTTCTATCTGTTTTTGAAGCGCCAGAAACTAAAATATGATCTAGTAAATCTAAGTATTGTTTCATAGTAGGAAATGCTTGCACAAAGATTACAAATAAATACCATATGATAAGATACCAATCCTAAAAAGAAAAGAGTATTTCATGATTATGTTTTTTTAGGGACGGGTAACTATAAATTTCACCAAAGAGAAATCGTATCTGTATATTTGAATACACTAGTGATATTCTGTGGAACTACCTAAAGATTTTATACACGTGATTAACTCCTTAGGCATTGATTCTAAGGCATTTTTCAATAGTCTGTCAACATTTTCAAAAACAAGCATCCGTAGACATAGACACAAGTCTGAACTAGCACATTATGCAGATCTTATACAAGTCGATTGGTGCCCTTTAGCATATTATCTACCAGAACGCCCAAAATTCAACGAAGAGCCCTCCTTTTTATCTGGCGAATATTATGTTCAGGAAGCCTCAAGCATGTTTTTGCACCATGTGCTTCGACAACTCCCACTTCTTGAGACGACTGAACACCCGCTGGTACTTGATGCTTGTGCAGCGCCTGGTGGTAAGTCTACCATTTTATTAGACTACCTAAATGGAAGCGGCACACTAGTGGCCAATGAAGTCATACGAAGTCGAGCCAAGGTCTTATCTGAAAATATAGTAAAATGGGGCTACAGCAATAACATTGTCACGAACAGTGATCTCAGTCGATTTTCAAAAGATGTGCCATTTGACCTGATACTCGTAGATGCTCCTTGCTCAGGAGAAGGACTCTTTCGTAAAGATCCAAAGGCAATCGATCACTGGTCGGTCGAACATGTACAACATTGTGCAGCAAGACAACAGCGTATTTTAGAAGATGCGGTTGACCTTCTAAAGCCAGGAGGATTTTTAGTCTACTCCACCTGCACCTACAATACAAAAGAAAATGAAGATCAAGTCAACCGTCTCGTCAGTGAACATTCATTTTCATTAGTTGACATAGATTATCCAACAGATTGGAATATTCAATCTACGGGTTATGGTTTCAGATTCTTCCCTCATCTGGTCCAAGGAGAAGGCTTATTTATGGTCGTTTTGCAAAAAGAAAATCTAAACCCTACAAACAACTCTACTCCACGTGAAGTCAACAACACGAGCATTAATCAAAAAGATCAGTCTACCCTATCTAACTGGTTGAAAAACAGTGAACCCCAACACTTCCAACCCTTTCAAAATACGATATTTCATTATACAGGCAAGGTAGATTTCAATCTCTTTAAAGGCCAAAGGATCTATTCATTTGGACGACAAATGGGTAAACTAATTCAACAGCAATTAAGGCCCCACCCTCATCTTGCCTACAGTCATCAATTATCTA
Organism: uncultured Saprospiraceae bacterium; assembly: GCA_937959275.1. Taxonomy (GTDB): domain Bacteria; phylum Bacteroidota; class Bacteroidia; order Chitinophagales; family Saprospiraceae; genus CALFUK01. The sequence continues at coordinate 63,168 of CALGLU010000052.1, forward strand.
ATCACATAAGGACTGCCGAATTATCTAAATCCGATATGGTGGCTATCATAAACAGAAAAATAATACCATCTACTAGTGAAACTGGTTGGACTTTACTAACTTATCGAGGAAATGGATTGTATTGGGCAAAAACTGTCAAAGACAATTATAAGGTTCAATATCCAAAATATTAAATTGTGTATCCTGTAATCCACTATATATTTATATTCCTATGTATCCCAATATTCCTTATTGGGCAAAAGGAACGATGTGGTAACGAGCACATAGCTCCTGTGACAGGTAGTAGTCAACTTAAAGCTGAAACACGATCAATAAAAACGATACAACTTGTTTTTCATGTCCTGTATAAAGTAGAAGAAGAAAATATTTCGGCTCAAGATATACTAGAACAGATAGACCGAATTAACCTAGACTTTGCAGGTAAAAATGAAGATCTCGGTCTTGTGCCTGATGTATTTCAAGATCTCATCGGTAAGGCAAATATCACTTTTGTTCTAGCCTCGGAGACAGTGGATGGCTTACCATTTTCTGGCATCTTCCGCCAACAAACAGACCTTGATAACATTGCGAATCAAATCTCTATTGACGGTAAGCAAGTGATTAAATATAAACTATTAGGCGGTTCAGATGCCTATTTTCCTGAATCCTATATTAATATCTGGATCGGGAGATCTGATGAAGTCTTTGGTGTGACTGCTCCGTTAGATCTTGCAGGAACGGGCGATGATGGTATTATCATTACACCTGACGCATTTGGTATTATAGAAGATCCAGAATCAGTCACCAATTTAGGCAGAACCTTGACACACGAACTAGGACACTATTTTGGTCTAAATCATCTTTGGGGCACTAGCAAAGGATGTGGTAATGATGATGATGGCATTGAGGATACTCCTGAACAGGAGGCTCCATATTCCGATTGTCCTGAGTTCCCGCAAGTGACTTGTGGAAGTGCAGATATGTTTATGAATTTTATGGATTTCACAAATGATGACTGTTTGCTGTTCTTTTCACAAGAGCAAGTCAACGTTATGCGCACAACACTGGAAGAAATTCGATCTGGTATTATCGTAACGACCTCAGATATATCAAGTCATACTCATGATTTTGATATTACTGTCTCACAATCTGATTTTGAGTTAACCATAACCAATGACTCATCTTCTTTGGGAGAGACAACACTCGCTATTTATAGCACAGCAGGCCAATTGATTCATAAAGACATGTTAAATGAGCTATTTGTCCATGTGATAGATACCAATCAGTGGCCAAGAGGAGTTTATATATTGGCAATCTATGCAGTAGATCAAAGATTTACCCATACTTTTGTTGCCGGTTATTAACTAGACATTTTATGAACATTAGATTAGTATTCGCTCTCTGCACTTTAGCACTCTACAGCTGCAAATCGAATCAATTAGCTGTTGCAGAAGACTTTAACTTGAAGATGGATAAGGGGGCGTGCTTTGGCAGTTGCCCTGTCTACAGTTTGGAGATTGATCATCAAGGCAATGCCCTCTATGAAGGAAAGCGATTTACAGAAAAATCAGGACTACACAAATACAAATTATCAAAAGATCAATTTAAACAGGTCAATGATCAATTGGCACTGATGAATTTCTTTGCTCTCCAGGATAACTTCAAAAGCAATGTAGCAGATTTGCCAACTGTCACAATAGCACATACCCACAAAGGTTTGTCAAAATCTATATCTGGTAAGGACACCAGACCAAAGCGTGTCTTAGACCTTCAGAAAATCTTAGAAGACATTGCTCAAAGTGATGGCTGGGTTTCAATCGAACCCATGGCCCCTAAAAACGAAGAGCTTGTCGAAGAAGAAGAGGAAGAACCAGCTGAAATCATCGAACGAGAAATGATCATCCACTTTAAGCCAAGTACAATCATCAGCCGTTGGATGAAAAATTATCGGGAATACCAGATGTATGTTAAAAAGCCACTCTCTGATGACAAGAAAACATGGGTTGTCCAATACAACACTAGCCTGATCAATCCTCAAGTGCTCTTGCACAAAGTGCAGACAGATCCTGGCGTTGAATCTGCTGAGTTTAATACGAAGGCTGAAGCTAGGTAACTTGGCTTCCGTTGGTCGCTCGCAATGTTGAGCCTGGCTATCCGGCAGGCAGGTGTTGAATTTTTAACATCCAAAATCACTGAGATTAGTTTCTGCTTCGCTTAAGGACTGAGCAAATTCTGTACCGACGCCTGCTTCATTCGCACAGCCTTGTAAGCCTCTTAAAGCATCAATATAACTATTGTAAGCACCGACTACATTATCACAGTTTTCTTGGGATTGGTCTGTACTAAAATTTGTTATTGCTGTATTAAGCAGACCTGTTTCTGCTGCTATGGTTTGATTAATTTCAAGCACTGAACTACAGTCATTCACAAGACCATCGTCTCCACATGCTGAGAATAAAAATGTAATAGCGAGGGCCTTAAAAATCAAAAGAGATTTCATAAAATAAATTATTTTAGAAGTTATTAAAATGCAGGAATTATAATTCCTGTTTTAAAATTGAAAGGCAAATCTATAGCTTTATTGGATAGGATAAAATCACTATAAATGATGATTTTCAAAATGCTTGTTCGGAAATTGTAAGCAATAAAATTAAACGGCATAGTTGTCGGCATAGGCAATTCTGCTAAACCGTTAAAAGTCGAATCATGTCATTATGACTAAGATACAAACAGTGTTTGGCCTCACAATTAAGAACACTAAAATGACGTATTTCTATTGAAATGATCGATTAGGCTAGACGGATTTGTAACATGAGAATTATGCATTCACATACATCACTTCCTTTACGGCTTTGACGATTTTGGCTGCATTAGGCATATACTCATCGACTAATGTCGGTGCATAAGGCAATGATGTATCTGCTGCATTGATCCGGGTCACCGGGGCATCTAGATAGTCAAACGCATATTTTTGTACTTCGTAGGCAACTTCTGCTGAAACCCCTGCGAATGGCCAAGCTTCGTCGACAACAACGAGACGGTTTGTTTTCTTGACTGATTCGACAACTGTATGAATATCTAATGGACGTATCGTACGCAAGTCAATCACTTCTGCACTTATCCCCTCACCCGCTAAGGTTTTAGCTGCATCTTTGACGAGCTCCATTGACTTATTATAAGAGACAATAGTGACATCTGAGCCCTCGCTGCGAATGGCTGCCTTACCAATCGGCACTAAATATTCACCTTCTGGCACTTCGCCTTTTAAGGCATACATGACTTCGGACTCCATAAAGCATACCGGATCATCATCGCGTATCGCTGACTTAAGTAAACCTTTAGAATCAGCTGGATCAACAATTGATATCACTTTTAAGCCTGGCGTATTCGCCATCCAAGATTCAAATGTTTGTGAGTGCTGCTGTGCTAGCTGCCCTGCTGCCCCAGATGGGCCTCTAAAGACGATGGGGCAATTAAACTGTCCTGCTGACTGAGATAATGTCTTAGCCGCGTTATTTACTATCTGATCAAAGGCCAAAATCGCAAAGTTCCACGTCATAAATTCGATAATCGGACGTAATCCATTCATCGCTGCTCCTACCCCAACTCCAGCAAAACCTAATTCAGTAATCGGCGTATCAATCACACGCTTGGCCCCAAACTCGTCCAACATCCCTTTACTGACCTTGTAGGCACCATTGTACTCGGCGACTTCCTCTCCCATCAAGAACACATTCTCATCCCTGCGCATCTCTTCTGACATGGCTTCATTCAAGGCGTCTCTTAAGTTTAATATCCGACTCATGATTCTTTTATTTATGACTGCAATATTAATCAATTCTTGCAAAACTCATTCCTAAAACTTGGTAGTCTTTCAGTGATTGATACACTGATGGGCTCCTAATCAATAGTTAACACACATTTATTGCCTTATCGATCTCGTTGGATCGGAGTCCAACGAGGGCGACTTTTGTGGAGAGGCTAGACTCGTATGTGCACAGGAAAGTGCACTGCACCTCGATGCTTTTGCGATGTTGGACATCTATAGACATTACGGTGTGAATCACCTTTCTCCTTCTCGTTGGATCGGAGTCCAACGAGAGTAACTTTAGTGAAGTCCTACAAGAGCAGCTTCTATAATCCCGACGACCACCCGTTGTTTTCCCGATCTGTATCAATCATACGGTAATCCGGATCAATCTCAACAGACTTGACAGCTTTGTCTACAACTAGAGTATATACGGGATGTGTCCAAGGCCAATCTGGAGCATAACTGAATGTTCGATTATTATCGTTTTTCTTCTCGCCCCTCATGATTCTCAGCGGAATGTTATATAACTCGGCTGTCCCATCGGTATACCGCACTAACACATCCAGTGGCATAGGCATCACTCCATCTTTTACCAATATGATCTTTTGCTTACCATCATCAGTAGGCTCTACTTCGTATACCGCATAATCGGGGTGATGTGTTGTATTAACCCAATATTCTTTAAACCAATCCAATTCTAATCCGCTCGTTTTTTCCATAACGCGAATGAAATCATTCGGATTCGGATGTTTAAATTTCCATGTTTCAAAGTAGTTGAGTAATCCAGTAGCAAAATCTTCTTCTCCAATAATATACTCGAGTTGCCTTAAGAAGATTGATCCTTTGGTATAAGCGCCAACACCATATGCACGATTTGTTTCAAAATGATCGGCATGAATTGAAATTGCTTCTGCGAGTCCAGACTCTACAAATTTAATATAGCCATTGTAGTTGCCTTCGAATGGATTCGGGGATGCTTTAACTGATTCGCCTAACAAGCCAAGTCGTTTCAGATGATTCATCGTTTCTGCTGAAGCAAAGGACGTAAAGCCTTCATCCATCCAAGGATATAAGGACTCATTGGTCCCCAATACCATCTGATACCAGCTATGCATCCATTCGTGAACGGATACACCCGTCAAGCTTGTTAGATTTCGAAAGCCAGTGATAAAGGTCAGCATCGGATATTCCATACCACCATCTCCACCTTGCACAAAATTATAAACAGGATATGGATAGACTCCATATCGTTCATTCATGAATTTCAAGGCGGCATCCATAATGTCAGGTAATTTTCCCCAGTTCTCATTTGTTCGTCCGCCCGGTTGATATACAAAATTCATGATTGTACCATTATACGCCGTCTTGGTCTCAATGATAAAATCGGGATCAGCACCCCAAGCAAAATCATGGACCTGCTCGGCGATATATCGCCATGTGCGCTTGCCGTCAACTGGCGCTTGACCAGGGTTTTGCAAAACACCAGACGCACCAACTGTATAGCTTTCATCTAAAGTTATACTGACATCAAAGTTACCCCACACACCATGAAACTCTCTGCCGACGTAAGGATTCGCATGCCATCCTTGATAGTCGTACTCGCATAATTTAGGATACCATTGGGCCATCGTGTAGTCTACACCTTCTGCATTGTCTCGGCCCGAACGTCTAATTTGAACAGGGACCTGAGATGCAAATGTCATGCTAAGTGTGGTGGATTGTCCCGGTTGAATTGGCTTGGCTAGATTGACTTCTAACACAGTACCTACGACTTCGAATTCAGTTGGAAGACCATCTTGTGTCAAGGTTTTGATATCCTGATATCCAATTTCGTTAGCTTTTAATGTTCCGATCCGAGAGGCCACTCTCCTATCTGGATCTGCAATCGTGCGTGCTCTGACATCCATCATACTGTTGGGTTGAAACGCATTAAAGTATAGATGGTAAAAGACTCGATCTAACACATCTGGCGAATTGTTAGTATAGACGATGGTCTGTTCGCCATCATATATATGAGTCTCTGTATCTAGATCAATATTCATCGTGTAATCGGCTCGTTGTTGCCATCTGTCTGCTTGTTGGGCCATGACATGTAAGCCAAAGAGACAAAGAAAAGCGATTGACGCATACTGTTTTATCATATTTGTATTCATTCGTATCTATTATGAGTTAAGCACTTTCGATTTGCTTATTATCAAATAAACAATCACTGCGCCAAGAATATTTCTTAAAGGCAATCATCAAAAATATCGCTGCCATCACCAAAAATAAGACAAGCATAAGACTCGCATTCATTTCTGTGGATTTTAACATTGAGTCAGTTTGTATCACACCTCCAGCATAACCAACAAAAACAGCACTATAAAAATTCATTCCCGCATGGACACCCAATGCCAATTCGAGTCGATCATCTAACACTGTTATCAGTGCCAAAAACAAGCCTGCTGCAAAGTAATAGCTTAACATGATACCAAGTCCAAATGTTTTTATCTCTGGATTGGTGCCATGCACTGCCATAAACAATAGAGAGGTCAGCATCATAACTACCCATTTATTTCTAATCAAAAGATAAAAGCCATGCATGAGATACCCTCGAAAAAAGAGTTCTTCAAAACTTGTTTGTATAGGCAATATCAATAAACTAATCAATACCAGTGGCATAAAGCTCTTGATATCAAAGGACCAGACATAGACATTAGGATTGTACAAGTAAAGCACCACTTCGCCAATAGCTAGTAGGACAATCCAAAGACCAAACCCAAATAAAATGCGAGACCAACTCAATGATGATTCTGCATTGACAAGGTCCATCATTTTCTTTTTATGGACTTTGGTAACTAAAAAATATAGAGCTACAGCTGCAAACACAAACATGAGCAATAAGAGCAAAAAGCCCAGATTGTTACTCATCCCAATGGAAGCAAAGTCAGGATTTGCAAAGAAATCTAGCGCTGACATTGAGGAGCCGCTATTGTCGAGATAGGACTGGACCATCGTCATTAACGGTACCTGACCAAAGCTATAGGCAACGATTATTAACAATATGGTGAGCACATATAATCCCCAGTGATTGTTGCCTTTTTGAGCGTTATTGAAAAACATGCTTACTTATCTAATTGAGGCTAAGATACTGAAGTGCATTGGGAATGGTGTTTATGAGTCAATCAAAAGACCTTATCGGTTTTTGGAAACCTTTAAAATTATAGGTCTTTACCATTTGCATCTACTTAAATACAAACTAGTATACATCCATCCCAACTTCTCTTTGTTCAGTTCGAGCATTTTCGCCTAGCTCCAACTAGCAAACTATCCTTTCAATACCTCTATCAAATAATCCTGATACGAATCCATAATCTTTCCTCTCTCCTTATCAGAAATTTTAGCCACTCCATAAGCAACAAATGATGGCTGCACATCAAAACCTATATAAGCTAACACACCCTCTTCTATATTTCTCAAAATGTCCGGTAGCGTACGACCATGCATGCCTTCTTCAGTATATGATTCCTCAGAGCTCCCTGTCGTCACACACAAGAAAGCTTTCTTTCCTTTAAAACGCCCATCACCATATACACCATACTCTCCTCCACACGCGAAGCCATGCGCCAACACTTTATCCACCCATCCTTTTAAAATGGCTGGCATGCCAAACCACCATAATGGAAAATTAAAAATGAGCACATCTGCTTGCTCCACCAAGTCCATCTCCTCTTTGACTTGCTCGTGAAATAAATCTTGGGCAGTCGCATGCCGCTGCTCTCTTGCATATTTATAAAAATTCGTACTTGACAATGTTGTAAAGTCTTTCTTACTTGCAACAGGATTAAACTCCTTAGCATATAAATCACTTATTGTCATCCCATGTCCTTTGATGGTCAAGCTTCGTTTTGCTAATTGTGATAAAGCACTACAAAACGAATCCGGATTTTCGTGTGCGTGAATCATTAGAATGTTCATAAGTATTATTTAAATCTATTTTGTTAAAGCTGCACACCTCTATATTTTCAAAAATAGAAAATGTAACATGTGGTCAATTATAGTAACATAGTACGGCCGACTGGTATACACTATAACGCCGACACCTTTGGACTTTCTTTTAGAGAGACTCTGACTTAACGAGTATAATCTTGGAAGTAGCTCTGTAATATTAAGTCAATTCATACCAAAAATTCTTGCGCAGCATCTCCAAACTTTTTGGACACTCCACTAACGCATCTCCTTTGCCTTCATATTCTAGCGAAATATAACCTTTATATTCATGCCGACGCATTAACTCGCCGACTCGCTCATAATCAATATCAAGACTATACCACTTACCTCCTCCATAATATGTCTTCGCTTGCACCAAGACTGTCTGTGCGGCCATCAATTCATATTGGCGGTATTGATCTTCTAAAAAGTTACCTGTGTCCAAGGTGATTTGCAACCAGGGCGAATTAATTTCATTGACAATTCTAACAACCGCTTCAGCCGTACGACCAATCCCCCAATGATTCTCTAAACCCAGCACCACACCGCACTTCTCTGCTGTCGGCAGACACTTCTCTATTGCATCCATCACCCACACAAATCCATCCTCCTCAGTGTACCCTTCGATTGGTGGTTCGATTCCTTTATTAGCCATCAGGGCATCAAAGTTTTCTGAAGTGCCCCAGCGCCCTGTATTCAATCGCATGGTAGGGATACCTAGTTTGTAAGCCAACTCTAATTGATGTATGGTCTTCGCAATGTTCTCTTCTCGATACTCTTTGTCAGGTCTCACATAGCCTTGATGTGTAGAAAAGCCGTACAAGTCCAACCCTGCATGTAAAGCCAATCGTTTTATCTTTTGCAAATGAGCATTCTCTTCTGATGTCATTTGGATCAGTAATAACTCTATGCCATCAAATCCCATTCGCGCTGACTGCTCAATACAATACTCCATGCTCACGGCATCACGCTTACCATTAAATCGCCAGAAAGAGTATGTAGAAGTTCCTATTGGGTTGTGTTTGATCTGCCTAGCACCAGTCTTTTTTTGGGTAAGATTAATGCTTGGCATAGTTTGGTCTTTCTGAGATGCGCATGCACTGAGAGGTGCCCCAAGGGCTAAACCTGCTATTGTTTTTAATGCTGTTCTTCGATTTCGATGGTTCATCTATAGTTTATTGTCTGATTCTAAACTAAGATTTTTTCTGGAATAATTGGGTTAAACTATTCTTGCTGTTTATAAACCCAGGCTATTATCCAGTGTACTTCTGAATATTATCCAAGCTACTGACAATACACCTCACGCCTACCTGAGCTACAACATCAGGTATTTTAATAAAAACAGGGCCGTCAAAACAAACAGAATCGGATGCACTCGTTTTATTCTCCCTACTGAAATTTGAATGATTACATACACAATCAGCCCAAATGCTATCCCATTCGCAATGCTGTAGGTAAACGGCATCAGAATAATTAATAAGACTGCTGGGATCGTCGATTCCAAATTATCAAAATCAATCTTCTGGACGCCATCCATCATTAAGATGCCCACCATAATTAAAATGGGAGACGTCGCTGCTACAGGCACAACGCCTGCTATGGGCGCTAAAAAAATAGCCAATAAAAACAGACATCCAGTCGTGACTGCTGTCAATCCCGTCTTACCACCTTCTATCACACCGGCGCTACTTTCTATATAGGTTGTCACTGAAGATGTACCTAAGAGTGAACCTATTGTTGTAGCTGTAGCATCTGCCAAAAGCGCCTTATTCATATTAGGTACATTCCCATCCTTATCTAAAAGATTCCCTTTGCTGGCAGTGCCAATTAATGTGCCAAGCGTATCCAGTAGATCCACTAAGGTGAAACTGATAATCACCACAATGATTGATACAATGGATCCGCTAGATGAAAAGAGACCTTTTAGATCTAACTGGAAAGCTGTACCGGATAAAGTAATATCTTGTAAATTATAGGAATCTGGTATTTGTGTCACACCCATTGGAATCCCAATTATTGTCGTCAACAGTACCGACCAAATCATTGCCGCCTTTAGCTTCATAACCATCATGATTGTCAATATCAAAAAGCCAATCAAGGCTAACAAAATGGAAGGATTAGAGATCTTACCTAATTGCAAGACCTGAGGCCCAGCAGTATTTATTTGATTGATGATCTCATCTTTGCTAAGGCCATCTGAATTTAAAATGACATCAATAATAGGCCCTTGATTCACATCAACGATGCCAGCATTATTCAAGCCGATCAAGGCTATAAATAAGCCTATGCCTGGAGCGATGGCGTATTTTAGATTATTCGGTATCGCATCAATAATAGCTCGTCTTACACCAGTCAACGTTAAGATCAGAAACAATACTCCAGACAGAAACACAATGGCCAATCCTTCTTGCCATGTATAGCCCAAACCGAATACGACTGTGAATGTAAAAAAGGCATTGAGCCCCATACCAGGCGCTTGAGCAAAAGGCAGATTCGCATATAAGCCCATAATTAAAGTGCCAATCGCAGCAGCCAGACAGGTCGCAATAAACACAGATGAAAAATCCATACCCGTCTGAGATAAGATTGATGGATTAACAAAAATAATATAGGACATTGTCAAAAATGTCGTTAGTCCCGCAATCAATTCAGTCTTGATGCTTGAGCCACTTTTTGTGATTCCAAAAAACTTATCCATGAGGTTAAACATAAACAGAATTGGTTTAGCCATAACAAAATCAAGCTAATAAGTTTCTAAAGAAATGAATATTAGGCTTCCAAAATTAGAATCGTACTGTTGACGGCATTATTATTACGTGATGTTAGATGACAGCAGAATGGACTTTGTTAGACGCCGCTTGCAGCTCTTGGCCTTAGGTGCTATCATACTGATGCATAGTTCATGCAGATCGACTAAACCAATGACGAGTCAGCCAACTGTGAATGCTACAGAACGTTATTTACAGCAAAGAAATGATCTACTAATAGCTGACCAGTCCTCAAATTTTTCCAATTCCATTCAACTCACCGATGAAGAACTTAGGCTTGATTCTTTACTACATCATATGCGTGCAAAAAAATTAAGAACCTATAAGGAGACTCATTTTTTTCCGCCTGCACGAAATTTTTATCAGTCTAAAGAGCACATTGAAAATGACAATCTATTCCATATCATACAAAAGATGCCGAAGGGTGGAGCCTTGCATGTCCATACGATGGCGATGGGCAAAGCAGACTGGGTAATCGAGACAGCGATAGCAACACCTCACATGTATATCTACTGGGGGGATGAATTGAGTGGTCCACATATTAAAGGTCAATTTATGGCATATCGTCAAGACGAAAAACCCAGCGGCTATCGCTCAGTCAATGAACTTGTACAAGAGGATCAAGACAACAAAGAGGTCATCAAGTCTCTATTAACTTTTGATGAGACGGTCAATCGAGACTCATTTGATATTTGGAATGATTTCGAAAAAATATTTCAGCGCATGACTGGCTTTATGAGATACGAACCTATATTCCCTGCCTATCTAAAACATGGATTCGAAATTTTGATCAATGATAATGTCCAACACGTTGAATTAAGGATGCCATTCAGAAATAACATTTATAATCTTACGGATGACAACTCAGATCAAAGTATCAAGCCATTTGTAGATTATCTGAATGAATCATTAGACTATGCTCGCTCACTCAACCCAAACTTTACAGCAAGGATTATCCATGCCAATCTGCGGTTTAGAAATAACAATACAATCTGGGCAGATATGCAGCAGGCATTAGCGGACAAGACCATCGCGCCTGATTGGTTAGCTGGATATGATCTTGTTGCCGAAGAAGATAACGGACACCCGACTCTATTCCATTTGGAGAGCTTCTTAAAGTTAGACTCGTTGGAAAAAGTTAGCAATACCGAATTACCATTATACCTGCATGATGGCGAAAGCAATTGGGTAGATAATCACAACCTCTATGATGCTGTTCTATTAAACAGTCGGCGGATTGGACATGGCTTTAATTTATATCGGTTCCCTAGTCTCATAAAAGCAGTCAAGAAAAACAATATCTGCATTGAAATTAATCCGCTCAGCAATCAGATATTAGGGTACATCAGAGACCTAAGAATGCATCCTGCACAAAGTTATCTTACCCAAGGAATTGATTGCACCATCAGCTCCGACGACCCACAGATATTTGACTATGAGGGCTTGAGCTATGATTATTGGACGATTTATATGGCTTGGGAATTAAGCTTAGCAGACCTTAAAAAGCTGAGTCAAAACGGAATTAGTTATGCAGCACTCAATCCAATTGAAAAGAAAAAAGCACTTATGCATTGGGAAGAGAGTTGGAATCTATTTATATCAGACACTTTAAAAGACTTTAATTAATGAATTATAAACTGGATAAATTATTCTTGCTTATAGCAATGGCTGCGATCATAGCATCGTGCAACCCTACTATGGAGAAGCAAGAAAAGAAAATAAAAATTAAAGTCGTCGTTGTCTCCATGTTTGAGGCTGGAACAGATGAAGACGATTCTCCTGGAGAATTTCAATATTGGGTTGAGAATTTGCCTCTGCAGGAAACCATCGAGTTTCCGCAAGGCTACAGAGACCTCAGGTACAATAAAGAATTAGGTGTCTTGGGTATTGTTACTGGCGTTGGTAATACCAAAGCAGCAGTGTCTATCAATGCACTTGGCCATGATGATCGCTTTGATCTGACCGAGGCCTATTGGCTCGTCGCAGGCATCAGCGGCGTGGATCCGCATGATGCGCCAACAGGGGCTGCTGTTTGGGCGGATTGGATCATAGATGGTGATCTGTCTCATCAGATTGATGCTAGAGAGATTCCGAAGGGTTGGACAACAGGTTATATCCCGTTGAGAAAAACGGAACCTTATGAATTACCATTTCCGAAGGAGAGAGAAGTCATTGCGATAGAGTTAAAACCGACATTAGTCCAGTGGGCATTTGAATTGACAAAAGACATAGAACTCACAGATAATGAGACTATCAAAAACATGAGAGAACAATACAAGGGCTATAAAGCTGCTGAGATGTCACCATCAGTTATGATCGGGACACAATTAGCTGCAAGTACCTATTGGCATGGCGAATATTTTAATAGCTGGGCGAATGATTGGGTCAACTACTGGACAGAAGGCAAAGGAAACTTCATCACGTCTGCGATGGAAGAGATCGGTACTTGGCACTCCTTAGAAAGATTGGATAACATCAATAAAGTGGACAAAAATCGGTTTCTTGTTTTACGGACTGCATCTAATTTCACGATGCAATGGCCAGGTATTTCGGCCTATGAAAGTTTGGCGGGTGAAAAGATATCAGGCTCAGGTTACTCTGCCTACATCCCTTCATTGGAAGCGGCCTATAAAGTTGGCTCTCCAGTAGTTCTAGAATTATGTCAAAATTGGGACAGATATCAAACAAGTCTACCGACTTACGAATCAAAATAGGACTTAATAATAGTGTCAAATTGTAATGGGACAGACGCATACAGACTTATTAACACATGTGTGAATAACTTATATGAAAATTCTTATTGTATACCCTAAAGATTCTTCATCTTGCATACGTCAATGAGTTTTTAATATCTACAATTGCTTCTTATTGATTAAAACCAAATGCTCAGATGAGAGTGAAAGCTATTTTAACTTCTTGAAAAACATGAGAAGTAATCTGCAAATCCTTAGAATCAATTACCAAAATATACGAGAGACCTTATACGAGAACAAGCTATGCTTGATCTGTATTTAATTGGTTTCTCTAATCAGTGTTCATCGTTTTTTTTTAAAATATGACTATCTATTTATATCACAATTAAATCTAGTATGAAAACTCTAAGTAAATATTTATTAACCGGTATGGGATGTCTGCTTATCTGCTTGCAGGTATCGTTCGCCCAAGGTTCAACATCCTCTAGGATCAATGGACAGGTTGTCTCTAATGGAGAAACATTAATTGGCGCAACGGTCATCGCAACTCACACACCAACAGGATTTGAGTATGGTACAGTTACAAACCTTGAAGGCTATTTTACACTAAACAATGTGAATGTAGGAGGTCCTTATAACATTGTGATTTCTTTTTTAGGTTATGAGGACCAAACGATTTCTGGCGTCTCCTTAGCCTTAGGCCAAACAGAAACCTTCAACATCGAACTTAACGAATCTTCGGTCACTTTAGAAGAGATCATAGTCACAGCAGGAGGCTTGTTTGATGGGAACAGAACTGGATCAGAAACAAAAGTATCTGAAGAATTTATCGCTACTCTGCCTACTGCGGATAGAGGATTAAATGATTATTTAAGAGTCACCCCTCAAGCTGATGTTGCCAATAACGGCGCGACCAATGGCGGCGGCATATCCTTCTCCGGTGTCAACAATAGATTCAATGCGATTTTCGTAGATGGTGCTGTTAATAACGATGTCTTTGGTTTAGCCAATTCAGGTACGAATGGTGGCCAAGCAGGCATCTCCCCCATCAGTCCCGATGCGATCGAACAAATCCAAGTCGTGCTAGCACCTTATGATGTGACACTTGGTGGATTTGCGGGAGGTGGTATTAATGCCGTCACACGAAGCGGGACGAATGAATTAGAAGGTTCTGCATATTACTTCTTTAGAAATGAAAATCTATCTGGTAAAACACCAACAGACAATGAAACAGCCGAGCGAACTAAATTAGCACCTTTTAGTGCTAAGACATACGGTGTCAGATTAGGCGGTCCACTGATTAAGAACAAATTATTTTTCTTTACAAATGTTGAGATCCAAAGAGATCAATTGCCTCGACCATTTATCCAAAGTGAATATTTAGGAGATTCTGATGCAGGTCAACTCAATTCTATCAGACAAAAACTAATCTCCGATTATGGTTATGATCCAGGTGAATTTGAAAATAATGCACAGACAATTGATGGTGAGAAAGTGTTATTAAAACTAGACTATAACATCAACGCCAAGCATAAATTGACAGCAAGGCACAGTTATGTAAAAGGTACGACAGAGATCCATCCATCTCCAAGTGCATCGAGAGTAGTCTTCGGAAATGTGGGATACCTTTTCCCTTCAACGACAAACTCTACAGCAATAGAATTAAAGAGTATCCTAGGTGCCAATACCTCTAATAATTTAATATTAGGTCGTACAACGGTAAGAGACGATAGAGGTCTCTTAGGTGATCCTTTTCCTCAAATCATTATGCCTGATGGGAACGGAACAGTCGTCGTCGGAACGGATAACTTTTCGTATTCCAATATTGTGAATCAAGATGTCTTCACGATCACAAACAACTTCAATTTATTTAAGGGCAAGCACAACTTCACGTTTGGGACGCACAATGAATTTTTCAAAATAGAAAATCTATTTACCATATTTTCAACGCCGAGATACCAATATTTCTTTGATGGTGTGAATCGGTTCTTAGCTGATGAGAATCCTGATTTAGTTTTATTTGGACATGAGCAAGCCTCAGGTGGTGACAATATTCGAATTGGAGATGCAGCAACTAATCTAGGTCCTGCATTCAATGCGATGCAATTGGCATTTTATGGACAAGATGAAATTCAAATCAATCCTGACTTTAAATTAACATTGGGTATTCGATTTGACATTCCAATCTTTAGTGACGATCCACCATTAGACAATACAGCGTTTAACTCAACTACAATTCCTTTATTGGAATCAGCAGGTTGGGATCTGCAAGGCGCACGAGCAAGTCAAGCACCGTCTACTCAAATTATGCTAAGTCCTAGAATTGGATTTAACTATGATGTCAGTGGAGACAAGAGTACTCAATTGAGAGGTGGTATAGGCATATTTACGAGTCGGGTCCCTTGGGTATGGCCAGGTGGCATGTTTATCAGAAATGGCTTAAATAGTGCATTTAATGTTGATTTTGGTCAGCCTATCTATGCCTCAGAAAGCGAATGGCTTACGAATCTAACAACAGATGTAAGTCCAGCAGGTGATGTTGACTTATTTACAGAAAACTTTAAATATCCACAAATATTCAGAGCTAGTCTTGCCATGGATAAAAAGATATTTGCAGGAAGAGATGGGTTCCTTGGAGATTGGGATGGTACAGTCGAGCTGACCTACACCAAGACTTTAAATAACATGGACGTGAAGCAAATTAATATTAGTCCACAACCAACAGGTACCTTGGGCGGTGCAGACAATAGACCGACAATTGACTTCGGAACTAAATTGGATCCAACATACGAAAATGTAACTTTGGTCAGTAACACGAGCGAAGGGTATACATTTAACTTCACGGCACAAGCCTCAAAGCAGTTTTCCAAAAATTCATTTTTAAATATTGCTTACTCCTACACAGATGCTGAATCGCTGTTGGACGGTAGAGGATTTATTAATAATACAAATTGGTTAACCGTACTCAGCGTGCAGGGGAATAACAATCCATCAGTGACTCGTTCTACATTTGCTGCAGGATCTAGATTGACAGCATTTTATAGTCACAAGTTTAACTATTCTGAAAACGCTGCGACGACAATATCTTTATTTTACACAGCTAAGTCAGGATCTCCATTCTCCTATGTTTACAACAATCCGATCTCAGATACGTCAACAAGCGCAGATTATAACGATCTATTATACGTACCTGCTAGTCAAGGAGAAATCAACTTAGTGGACGTAGACGGAGGAGCTACAGCAGATCAGCAATGGGCTGCTCTTGATGCCTTCATCGCAAGTGATGACTATTTAAATAGTCGAAGAGGAGATTATGCAGAACCGAATCAATCAAGAACACCATTTGAGCATGTGCTTGACTTCAAGATCGCACAGGACTTCATGATCAAGAATCATAAATTCCAGTTTACATTTGATGTTTTCAACTTCACCAATCTATTGAATAAAAACTGGGGAAGACGATATTTCGTAGGCGGCAATGTATTCCCATTAGTGCAAGCGAATCGAAATGATGACAACGTACTTGAATATAATTTCTCTGATCCAGGAGAACCATTCACGATTGTACAATCAGGTACCTATAGTGCAAGATGGAATTCGCAAATTGGTTTGAGATATTCTTTCTAGGATAAAATCATAAAAATTCAAAAGCCCCTTCTAGTTATTAGAAGGGGCTTTTTTTTCTCTATAGAAATTGCACTAACTTCTTTTTAGTCTTACATCTCGTTTCGTAATTCTTCGATCATCTGTTGCTGCACTTCAATGAGTTCCTGTGATTAATTTTTGAGGATACGTGTTGTTGACAATCTCAACCAGGCTTAGTGGGATTTGCCAACAATTCACCTCGCCAGCACATGCATCCAATACCCTTCTCTCCACCCAATTTCCACAGAAGAAAACCCTGCCTCCATTAACCACTCTTTCTGACTCTCAAAATTATGCGGACTATCAAAAGCATCGTAGTGTTCTTTAAGCCATAACCATTTCTCGCCACTCGGATCATTCGTTCGTATAAACTGCTCCCAATCTGCCAATAGTTGAGGATGCGCTTTATCTGATTTAGAAATAAATAAATCTGACATAGCCAGTACACCACCCGAAGTCAATCCTCTTTTCAATCGTTTGAATAGTCGTCTCTTTTCGTCAGCTTTGCAATGATGAAGACTAAAGCCAGCTAAGATGACATCGTATTGATCTATGCCATAATCAACATCTGAAAAATAACTCTGAATTCGCTCAGAATTGGCTCCAGAGAACCGCTGCTCACAAATATCTAGCATCTCTGGAGATGCATCAAGAAATGTATAGTGGGCATCTGGAAATCGCCTTATAAGAGCTGCAGTACTATTCCCATTACCCGCTCCCAGATCAAGAATCTTTTGGGGATTACTGCCAGACGGTAGATAATCATTAAAACACTGTATGAGTTGCTCGTAATGCGGTACCACATCTATCATATCTTCTGTATAGTTAACAGAGAACGCATCAAACTCTGAGGATAGATTGTCTTGTATTTTTGAGCTCATTGAAGACAGTTTAGTCGATCAATTTTCTGATTCATCAGCAACTTTCACCTGTTCATCTGGAATGGCTTTAGTCGTATCTGACTCAGCTGATTCAAGGAGAGGAGGCTGTGGCATTTTAGGCTTGGCTGCCTGTTTTTCACTATATGTTGTCTCCACTAAGGTCTTTAAGTCAGCATATTGATTGGTTGTCTGTTCTGTGATCTTGCCTGCAAAAAAATGAAACATCGATCTCAAAAAGATATTCGTCCCTTTGTAGTTATTCTTTGCAATCACAATTGTAGAATCTCCCTGAGCTTCAAATAGCACTTCAGTATTCCCAGTCAGCATACTGTTGGAATAATCCATACCAAATCGATTTGGCTTGTCAAACGTTGTTATTTTCTCATGCATGGTGCTTTTTGTCCCCGCCTGATCAATAATTGATAATTCATACTCAGCACCTACCACCGAACCTTTTCTAGTTTTTAGTTTTATTTCATCCAATCCTGGCACCCACTTTTTTAACATATCCTGGTCATGATAGATATCCCAAGTGAAGTCCAAGGGTGCATTTATCTCTACTCGGTTTTCACTTTGTTGTCCTGGAGAGACGATACCAATGAGCACAAATAATAAAGCTGCTAAGAATAAAACACCGAGTACGATAAGCAATGTCTTCATGATCCACAATTTAATACATAAAATTACTTATTCAATAACAAAAGCAATGGCAATGGCAATGGCAATAACAATATCAATATCAATATCAATATCTCAATGGGAATGGGAATGGGAATCGGAATGGGAATGGCAATAACAATTACACTTGCACAAGGCTCTAAAGTACCTTGGATTGCTATATTGGGGTTTAGGTTTAAGACAACCATGACTAGTAATCCTGGCAAGGTGCACTGAAGTCCCCTTGATTGAACAGATTTAAGTCACTTTTGCAAGTTAGAGTAAACAGTTATAAGACAAGGATTGAAACAGCAAAGGATACGTTCTACGCCTGGATTTCTTTCCTAAAGCCCACAACGAACTGTCCACTATATAACTAATTAACTATCTACTAGTTAACGAGTTAACTAGCCCTAATTATCATGTTTATCGAGAATCTTTAAACGATTATCTAAAGTAAAAGCACAGTATCTACAAAATTGTACCTTTGCGGCGTTTTACAGACCTGCAGTTTTATGGATAAGAATCAAATTATAGGATTTAGCTTGATAATGATGATCGTGATTGGGTGGTCAATCATGACCGCACCGACACAAGAAGAGCTTGATAGACAGCAATACCTGCAAGATTCTATCAAACAAGCTGAGATTGTAGCAGAGCAAATCGCTTTGAATCCAGCTATTGAAAGCTCTCCAACGGATATTGAACCACTTAATGACTCATTACTCATAGAGCAAAGGACGAACCAGTTTGGAGATTTTGCTTCAAGCAGCGTTGGAACTGAACAAATATACACCCTTGAAAATGAGTTACTTAAAGTAAACTTCACGAATAAAGGAGGCATCATAGCCGATGCCTTAATCAAAGAGTATCATAAAATAGAAAAGCTCGAAGATCATACAGAAGTCAAAATTGACCTCAAGCTCCTCGAAGATGACAAGAATCGTTTTGAATATCTGCTACCTATTCAAAATAAGACAGTCAGTAGCATGAACTTGTTTTTTGAGGGCAGCAAGTCTGGTAATACCATCACTTTCAAAGCCAACGCTGGAACCGGATATATCCAGCAAACCTACACACTGAATCCTGAATCTTATAAGATAGACTATGATGTCTCATTTGTAGGTCTCCAAAACAGCATTGATCCTGCGACAGAAGCGATAAAATTAAACTGGGTTAACTATCTAGATAAGCTAGAGCTAAATGATACTTGGGAGCGTAACATTTCAGCCATTTACTACAAAGAGACAAATGAAGATTCAGAGTACTGCGGCTGTCGGTCTAATGATGAAGATGATATGTCTGGCAAATCATTGGAATGGATATCCGGTGTGAATCAGTTCTTTAACACATCTCTTATCACAAAGGATAGACCATTTAGTGGAGGTAATTTTGAGGTGACATTGATTGACAAGGACAAAGATGATCTTAAATTATTGACCTCATCAGTAGGCATCCCTTACGACCATGGTGCGAATGAAACTTTTGGTATGAGCCTGTTTGTAGGACCAAATGAGTACACGAGACTCCAATCCTATGACAACGATTTAGAGCAAGTTATCCCATATGGGATGAGCATTTTCGGTACAATCAATAGATATGGTATCCGCCCCTTTTTCAATTGGTTAAATACCTTCATATCTTCAAAAGGACTTGTGATCATCTTGTTGATCTTTATCATTAAAATGGTATTGTATCCTCTCATGTACAAAATGCTGTATTCTCAAGCAAAAATGAGTGCACTCAAACCTGACATTGCAAAGTTAACTGCCAAGTTCAAAGACGATCCGCAAGCTAAGCAAATGGAGACGATGAAGATGTATCGCGAGTTTGGTGTCAGTCCATTAGGCGGATGTCTCCCGATGGCTGCGCAAATGCCGATATGGTATGCCCTATTCAGGTTTTTTCCAGCAGATATTACCTTTAGACAAGAGTCATTTTTATGGGCGACAGATTTATCTTCCTATGATGTGTTTTTTAATCTGCCATTTACAATCCCAGCACTAGGCTCACACATTAGTTTGTTTACAATCTTGTGGGCCGTCAGTACAGTCCTATATACGTACTACAACACAAAGCATATGGATATGTCTGCAAACCCCGCGATGAAGTATGTGCAATACTTTATGCCTTTGATGTTTGTCGTGTTCTTCAATAATTTTGCTTCTGGATTGACTTGCTATATGTTCTTTAGCACCTTGTTCAATATCATCCAAACGCTCGTCACCAAACAGTTTGTTTTTGATAACGACAAGATTCTAGCAGAGCTCCATAAAGAGAAAGCCAAACCCAAAAAGAAAGGTGGATTTCAGTCAAGGTTAGAAGAGGCCATGAAACAGCAAAAGCAAGTCCAAGCAGAAAGAGATAAAAAAGGAAAAAAACAAGACACAAAGAAAGGCACAAAAAAGAATCGGAATTAAGCAGTCTATCCTAACTTAGACAACCTATGGCTCAAATCACTACAGTCGGTGTCATTGGTGCTGGTAAATTCGGCACTACCGTTTCTAGCCTCATCAGTAAAAATGCTGATGTATTACTCTATACAAGAAACCCTAATCGTGTAGAATCAATTAATCGACATCATAAAAATGGTGATATCGATCTACCAACCAACATCGAGGCAACCACGAGCTTGGAGCGCCTGGCAACCGAATGTACACTCATATTACCGATTGTACCATCCATGAACTTTAGGGACATGATGAAGTCGATTTCACCAATGCTGCGACCAGAACATATCTTGATTCATGGTACAAAAGGATTGGATGTCAAAAACAACTCAAAAGCCATTGACTATAAAGACAAAATTCAATTAGACCATATCATGACCATGAGCGAGGTGATCAGAGATGAGAGCTCTGTTATCCGTATCGGCTGTTTATCAGGTCCTAACATTGCCACTGAGATCTTGGCTGGACAACCTACGGCAACAGTCGTGGCAAGTGGATTTAATGAAGTCATTCATTTGGGTAGGCAGGTCTTAGAAAGTGAGAAATTTTTTGTCTTTGGCAGCAATAGCCTAAAGGGTGCTGAAATGGCAGGTGCCCTTAAGAATTACATAGCCTTGGGGGCAGGATTGCTTGAAGGCCATGGCATGGGTAGAAATATGCAAGCACTCTTAATGACGAGAGGATTAAGAGAAATGATTCATATCTCAAAGTTACTCGGATCAGATGTGGAGTCCTTTTTAGGGACAGCAGGTATAGGTGATCTATTTGCAACTTGCACAAGCAAGGATAGTCGCAACTTTATTGCAGGGACTCGATTGGCTAAGGGCGAAACGATTGAAGACATTGTAAACTCTTCTGACGAAATCGCTGAAGGGATAAGAACTTTATCCATCGCCAATCAATTGTCTGATGAAATCGATACGACAGCTCCAATAACAAAACTTCTGTATTCTGTGATGTTTGGCGGCTACCCTTTCGAGCGAGCCATTCAATCTATTATGAGATATCCGTTTACTTCGGACGTTGATTTTTTATAACCACTCCAAACACCACTGTTGGTCTCGGGCACTTCTCCAACGCCGCTGTTGGTCTCCGAACCAACGGCATTCAATTGCAGTCAATTCAATTCAATTCAATGAATACCCTCATCCTGTTAAACTCGTTGGATCAGAGTCCAACAAGGGCACGACTAAAGCGCCGCTGTTGGTCTCCGAACCAACAGCATTCAACTACATTAACTTCACTTTAATACCCGCATCCCACTAAAAAAAAGTTGGATCGTAGTCCAACAATCGCACATTAAAACTCGTTGGATCGGAGTCCAACGAGGGCACGACTACAGGGCAATCCCAAACACCGCTGTTGGTCTCCGATCCAACAGCATCATTTCAATTGCTGAAACAATGACATTAAATTCAACCCAATGTCTTTTGAAATGCATCAAAAGCGTAACAATTTTCCCTTGCTACCGTTATACTTTACGAATGAAAACACCAAGTAAATACATTCTACTGTTCTTGCCCTTATTCATGCTGGGTGCGTGTAAAAAACAGACGCAAAGCATTGATCTAACCTTCAAGTTAACTTATGAAAATGAGCCACTTGTCATGTTGAATGAATACACATTCCCTACAGGCGAAACGATTAAATTCACACGATTCAGTTTTTATGTTTCTGATGTCAATGCAACAACGGATGGACAATCTTCAGAAATCGAAGATGTCAACTTTCTGAACCTGACAGCCTCTCATTCCACTTTGGATGATGCACAGCTAGGCTACACATATACTCTCGATGAGATCCCTGCGGGAGATATTGAATCCATCGATCTTACACTAGGTGTCAATCCACAATTTAATCAACAAGTGCCTTCTGATTTTACAGGTGACCATCCACTAGCTAAACCTGGTGAATATTGGATTGCTTGGGACAGTTTTATTTTCTTTAAAATAGAAGGCATCGTGGATCTGGATGGCGATGGTGAAACAGAGACTAATGTTGCACTACATATTGGTTCAGATCAAGCGGCCAGGGAGATTAGCATTTCGGTAACTGAGGAAAATGCAGTTGACATAACGATTGATGTTATGTCTATTTTTAATAATGGTTCGACGACATTTGACTTACAAAACAACCCTCAAATCCACAGCTTATCTCAAATCGATTTGGCAAATTTTTTAATGGATAATTTTTCAAAAGCCTTCTTATAGATGACGAAGTATATTTTATTTCTGACAGTAGTTATGGTTTTCTTTTCTTGTGGAGATGAGGAAGTCACTCAAGTCGAACGATTAGATTTTTCTTACGAATTTACCATAGATGGACAGCCAATCACACTCGGGGAAACCTACACACTTAATGGATCGACTGTCATGTTTGAAGTCGCTAATTATTACATTCATGGCATGCGATTAGCCAATGATGAAGCAGGTGTTATCATTGCTAATGAAGCATCACACCTCCTAGCAGGAGTGGATCAAGAAGCCTCAGCAATGATCACAGACCTCAGCCCAACTTCAGTTTCAAAGGCAAGAATCATCATAGGCGTAGACGAAAAACTGAACGCTCAATCAGAAACTGATTTTACAGAACGAGCAGCTGATGACCCTTTGGGCCTAAAAGACCCTGCGATGCACTGGAATTGGAACTCAGGCTATAAATTCATACGCTTTGATGGAGAAGTTGATACAGATGGGGACGGCATCGTTGATACACCTATCGCCTATCATATTGGCTCAAACCCATTTAGCAAAACACTAGAACTTGATACTGACATCACATTAGATTCGGGTACTAACGCACTCAATTTTTCCTTTGATTTAAATCAGTTTTTCTCAACTGTTGATTTTCAGCTCGAAGTAAACTGGGATACTCATACAGGCAACAATCTGGAATTAGCACAACTCCTATTAGCTAATTTGGATAATGCAATAAGTCTCAGTAAATGATTTCGGATTGAGGTTTATTACCCTACTTATTATTTCACTACTCCTTGTCATCGTCTTTGGGTGCGAAGACAAAACTCAATTACTATTCAATCAGCCAGCACACTTTCCCAACTTACTTATCCCAGAAAACAACCCACTCACCCAGAAAAAAGTCGACTTGGGCGAACGCCTATTCGGCGATAAAAACTTATCAATCGACAGCACGATTATGTGCAGCTCATGTCACAAAGCCCATTTAGCATTAGCTGACTCCCTATCGATCAGTCCTGGCGTATATGGTCGCTTAGGAGAACGCAATAGTCCTAGTCTAATCAATGCAGCCTACGCCCCACTCATCAATCGCGACGGCGGCGTGGCGAAGCTTGACATCCAAGCACTCATCCCCATAGAAGATCACAATGAGATGGGTATATCAATTCTTAAACTATCAAAGCGACTGATTCAAGATCAGTCTTATGTGGATGCCTTTGGAGAAGCCTTTGGTAGAGGACCAGATGGATTCACGATTCCAAGAGCACTGGCTAGTTATGTCAGAAGTTTGGTGGATGCATCGACACCCTATGACAAGTATCTAGGTGGGCAGAAAGATAGCCTTAGTCCTGCTGCTCAGCGCGGACTGCATTTATTCAATAGTGAAGAGCTTGCTTGCAGCTCATGCCATAGTGGACCGTTATTGACAAGTTTTGAATTTGAAAATAATGGCTTGTATACAGACTATGCTGATCGAGGCAGAGCCTTAATTAGCTTACGTGAGGATGATGTTGGTAAATTTAGAATTCCAAGCTTGCGCAATGTGGCCTTGACTGCGCCGTACATGCATGATGGTAGTTTGGCGACATTGGATGATGTGATTGCACATTATGCGTCGGGTGGACAAAGCCATAAAAACAAGAGTCATTTGTTAAAAGGATTTTCATTGTCAGCTGATCAGCATCTCGATTTACTGGCCTTTTTGGAGGCGCTAACGAGTGAGAGAGATTTTACTAAGTCATAGTCAATTACAATGTCAATTTCAATATTAATGACGCCTTTGGCTCAATGAGGGAAAGTAGTCGTTCCTACTCCTAACTGAGATGAAGGGCTCCGTCCCTCATCGGCTGTCGCAATGGCAATGCTTTTCTGTCTAAACAGGATTTTATAAGATTGACATGATGGATATGATCTTTGCAATGTCAATGTCAATGTCAATGAAAAAATCATAAAAATCCTAAAATCATGAAAATCCTGATTCAGACAGTTGAGGATTCGTGAATTTGGTGATTGGTTAAAACCGGGCTTGCTTTGAAGTCGCTACTACAGCTCCCGTGCACATACATTACACAAAACGTATGGTATTAATTCACATATTAACTATCTTTATCTCATGGAGAAAATAACCTGTCCTAACTGTAGTCAAAAATTTGATATCGAAGGTGCGCTAGCGAAAGACCTCGATGCCAGATATCGTGAACAAATCCAGCAGGAAAAACAACAACTCCTAGAACAATACAAAGAAAAAGAAGTCGCACTTGCGGCACAGCAAACTGCCTTCGAAGACAAAAAGAAAAAGGAAAATGAGCTGTTTCAGGATCGACTCAAAAAAGCAGTACAGCAGCAAGAAGATGTGCTGAAGGAAAAACTGAAAGAAGACTTTGAACTACGTCTCACCAATCAACAAAGTGAATTAGTCGAGAAGACGGAGAAGATAAAAGCATTGCAAGAGAAAGAGCTTGAGCTGGCCAAGATGGAGCGTAGGATGCAAGAGATGGAAAAGGACATGGAGATCAAAATGCAGCGCAAACTCTTTGAAGAGCAAACGAAGCTCGAAGAGTCTGTTGCCAAACGAATCAACGAAGAGAATGAGCTACGTGTCAAAGAAATGGCAAAGAAGCTCGAAGACCAGCACAAGCTCATCGAAGAGATGAAACGTAAGTCAGAGCAGGGCTCCATGCAGCTGCAAGGCGAAATCCAAGAGTTAGCCATTGAAGAAGTTTTGAGGAATAGTTTTCCACATGATATTATTCAAGAAATTCCAAAAGGTGCTCGAGGTGCTGATACCATCCAGGTTGTCATGGATGATCACATGGACGATTGTGGCAAAATCATTTACGAGAGTAAGCGCACAAAAACGTTTTCAAATGATTGGATCGCCAAATTAAAACAAGATCAAAGAAGTCTGCAAGCCGATATTGCGGTTATCGTCACAGAGGTCCTACCGAAAGATATGCCACGATTTGGTGTTAAAAATGGTGTATACGTCTGCACCTTTCAGGAATTCAAAAGTCTCGTCTTTGTCCTCAGACAGATTTTACTCAAATCAAAAGAAGTGCGCGCTTCTGAAGAAAACAAAACTGACAAAATGGAGATGCTCTATCATTTCCTGACAAGCGAAGAATTCAAATTACAAATCTCAGGCATCGTTGAAGGCTTTCAAGGCATGAAGGAAGACATCGATAGAGAAAAGAGATCTATGCAAAGCATGTGGAAACGTAGAGAAAAACAACTAGAGCTTGTCATCTCCAATACAGTGAATATGCATGGCAGCATAAAAGGCATTGCTGGCAAGGCTATACCATCGATTGCACAACTCGAACTGCCAGACGGTGATCTAGTAGAATAGATTCCTCAGACTTCAATCTTTATTTTATAGCAATCTCAACTCTACGATTAAGCTTTCGGCCTGCTTCGGTGGCGTTATCAGCGATTGGTCTTTGCTCACCCAATCCATAGGCTTTCACTGTGATCGATGGATTTTCAAACTGACTTAGAAAATAGTCTTTAAGTATTGTTGATCTAGCTAAAGAAAGATCCAGATTATACGTTTCGGTACCAGTATCATCAGTAAAGCCGGTTATCACAATCTCTTTTATTGGCAATCTATCAATGTCAATAATTAAGCTATCAATTGCTTCTTTTCCATTTTGGCTCAACACTGAAGAATCATGGTCGAATAAAACACTTGATTCAATATTGATAAGTCTGCTGATGTTATCAGGAAATGGATTAGGCATAGCTGGACAATCTGCAGTATAATAATGAGCATCAAATACAAAGCCGTATTGGTCTGGGTAAACCTGCGCATACCATAACTGAATGGGATAAGTACCTACCGTCAGCTTGAATGTATCCCTTTTCTCAAGCATTGCATGTGTTCGATCGTTGTCTATTATTTTCTTATTATCAATCCAGAGAATTGATCCATCATCTGAGGCTAAAATAAATTCATAACAAGCATCCTCATTAATGACCATTGTCGAATTCAAAAGCATGCAAAATCCTTGAGTTCTCGTGACGTCAGGAAAGCCTTGCTTTATAGTTCGATTTGGAATATGAATCTTTGGCCAGGATATAAATCCAATCGAATCGTAAGACAAAGCAGCTTCGGAATAGCTAGGTCCAAATTTCATCTTCTTAATAGGGATTTTCATCAATTTGCCTTCAAACTGAGAAAACTGAGGATCCTGTTGAGCTTGTAGACTTATACAAAACAGCAGTAACCCAAAGACATAGGCAATTTTAGACATTCTTTGTTCTTATAGTTGTTTTTCTATAACTTCATTTCTTAGAGCTTATTGCCTCACAATTCAAGGCCACATTCAGAATATTTGATCGAAAATAATAGTTCAATCGTCTAATAAATAAAATCCTTTCATTATTAAACGCTAAATCGTAGATTTAACCTGAGATACAATCCATTATGGCTATAGACTTGCGCAAATTATTTAGGACAGATGCAAATTCTGACGAGAAATTCTTCACCGCTTTGATCAAAGCGATCAAGGGAGCTGCTACCCCAGGCTTTGATTACCTCAAGTTCAAGCAATCAGTCAAGACATTGGAGGGCATGGATATGGATCAGGAGACGGCGTTTAAATCAGCATATGCGACCGCAAATACAATTGGTTTGACAAAAGCGAAACTTTTGCAGTCCGTAAAGTATTATAAAAAGGTAGTTGATAAGGAAAAGCAGAAATTTGCAGAAGCCTTACAGAATCAAATGGAGGTCAGAGTATCTAAGAAAAAAGAGGAAGCAAGTAAATTAGAGGAAACGATGCAGGACTATGAGAGAAAGATTGAGAAGCTAAAACAAGAAATGGCTGCTTACAAACAAAAAATGGCCAACGTTGATGTGGAAATTGAGGAAGCAAAAGAAAAAATAGAAAAAACAAAACAAGAATTTTTAACGGCTTATGATCATATGACTACTATTTTAGAAGATGACATATCATTAATGACAAGCCATTTATAAACGTAAATTATGACAGACTTTTCAGGTATAGACGGAGGTGGAAAAGGCAAAGGCTTTTGGAAACGACCCGAAGGTGTAACAGGGACAGTATTTCTTGCAGGCATTTTGGGAGTCGCTGGATTTTTGATTTTCACAAATCTTGCAGCTATTGTTGGATTCGTTGGCTCTATGCTAGGACTTGCAGTGACTCTACTTGTCCTTGGTGCCATCATCTATATGGTGCTTGATCCTAAGATGAGGTCTCTAGTCGGGTATATGTATAAAAGTGTTATGCGTAAAATCACTAGTATTTTTGTTACGATTGATCCTATAGGCATCTTAAAGAGCTATATCGAGGATCTAGAAGACAATCTCAGAAAGATGGGTAAGCAAATCGGCGAACTCAGAGGTCAGAGCCGTAAGCTGAAAACAATGATTGGGGATAACTCCAAAGAAATAGAGCAAAATTTACTGATTGCGCGGAAAGCAAAAGAACAAGGCAATCAAAAAGCGATGTTACTGTCGAGTCGAAAGGCGGCAAGACTCAAAGATACAAATGCGAAATACGCAGCTCTCCACAGCAAGATTGGTGTACTTTATAAAGTGCTGACCAAAATGTATTCGAATTCAGAAATACTGTTAGAAGACACGAAAGATCAAGTCAAAGTTAAAGAGCAAGAGCGGAAGGCAATTAGAGCTTCTCATTCTGCCATGAAGTCCGCGATGAGTATCATCAATGGAGATTCTGATAAGCGAGCTATGTTTGATCAATCTTTAGAAGTGATTGCTGATGATGTTGCTAATAAGGTGGGTGAAATGGAGCAATTCATGGAAATGTCATCAAACTTCATGTCAAGTGTTGACTTACAAAATGGAGTCTTCGAAGAGCAAGGCATGAAGATGCTTCAGGAATATGAAAAGAAAAGCACCTTATTATTATTGGGAGGTGCTGAAAAAGAAGATGACATTTTAGACCTCGATATGCCCGAAAAAGACGTTCAATATAGAACAGGCTCTGCAGAAGGGGGCTCATATGACAATCTTTTTGAGTAAAAATGTAAAACAATGAACAAGCTAAAATTCTTATTAATTCTAATGAGCTGTATGCTCGTCCTATCATGTGGAGATGATCCAGAAGAAGATATCATTTTAAATTATGATGGTGATAATGTCACAGGACCCGTATTTAATCCAGGAGCCTATGTGACAGCAGCACGATTCCCAGCTAACGTAATGGGGATCTATACTGACAATGTACTAACAGCTGTCCAAATCTATATAGTAGAAACGCCATCTAGTGCACGATTGGTGATTTTAAGCGGTGATGGCAATAGTGGTGCGCCTACTGGAGAAATCACAGGACAGTCTTTAGGTACTCTAACTCAGAATAGCTGGAACACGATACAGCTCAATCAACCGTATTCAATTGATGGTTCAGAGATATGGATTGGTATAGACTTTAGTGTAAATAGTAGTATCATGGTAACTGGTTGTGATGCCGGACCAGCTAATACAAATGGTGATTTCTTATTTCAAGATTCCGATAATGTATGGACTACGTTTAGAGAATTGACTACAACAGAAAGCATTAATTGGAACATTAGAGGTGTCCTGTCTTTCTAATTAATGTGGGAAACTATTAAATAGTTGGTCTTTAATCGACTGCCTTCGCATATATAAACAGATTAATCTGTACTTTTAAGCGTCAGTACGTTCTTTCTTGTTGCAATAGCCTCGAGTTAATTGAATTTCTGTTTTATGTTCAAAAGCATTGATGCTTTACATCACTATATTACCCAATTAGTTACTCTTTCTGAGCAAGACAAGAAGGTAATGGTGCAACATATCTCGGCAATTCATTCAGAATTAGAAGATATAAATTCAAATTATAAATCCTCCGAGAAAGAAAGGGACTTAGCGACGAAGTATTTGAATAAAACGATTATTGACTTAGAGCGCAACCATAAACAACTCAGTGAGGCCAATACATTTCTAGCCCATCAGAATGTTATTATTGATAACAACTTACAAAAACTAATATCTGCATATGAGGAGTTAGAACAATTCACATACATCGCCTCACATGATCTCAAAAGTCCTCTAAGGACAATCTCTTCCTACGCTCAACTATTACAGGCCAGATACACAGATAAACTAGATGCAAAAGCACACGAATACTTAGACATCATCATTCAAAGTATGCATAACATGACAGATGTCATTGATGACTCTCTTGCATATAGTAGAATCGGTAGAGAAGGTTTAAAGCGTACTAAACCAATAAAAATAAAAGATGTCATTGAAATCGTAAACAAAAACCTAGAGACTGAAATAAAGGAAAGTCACGCACAAATTATCTATGAAGAACTGCCCACCATCGTAGGTAAAAAGACAAATTTCATACAACTCTTTCAAAATTTAATTGCTAACTCCATAAAATATAGATCGCAAGAAAAGCCAATCGTTACGATTACCAGCAGAGTTGAAGATGATGACTCGTGGTGCATCTTAGTCACAGACAATGGGCGCGGTATCGAAAAAATCTATCACGATTCTATTTTCCAACCTTTCAAACGAATTGATGGTGGCAACGTTTCAGGTGCTGGAATCGGTCTTGCCATTTGCAAAAAGATATGTACCATGTACAGTGGCAAAATAAGTATAGATTCTGAGGTAGATCAAGGAACAACTTTTACTATCTTACTGAAAGATTTAATCCAATCATAAACTATAAATCATGAGCGAAGCTATAGATGCATTAAGATACCCAATAGGTAAATTTACTAGGCCCGAAGTACTTAATATGGAAGCGTATCAAGCATGGATTCACGACATAGAATCTTTGCCCGGGCAACTCAAATATATTTGCAATGATCTGACAGACGAACAATTACAAAAGACTTATCGACAAGACAGCTGGACTGTAGCTGAAGTTGTCCATCACATTGCTGATAGTCATATGAATAGTTTGGTAAGATACAAGTGGACATTAACGGAAGACACACCGATCATAAAAGCATATGATCAAGGTGCGTGGTCTACCCTACCTGATTACAAGGCTTCTGTAGATGTGTCATTAACATTAATAGAAGCATTGCACAGACGATGGGTCATCTTGCTAAAATCCTTAACTGAGGAAGATTTTGATAAAGCCTACATCCATCCAGAAACAAAAAAACAAGTGACTCTAGGTATTAATACTTCGCTCTATGCCTGGCATGGCAAACACCACGTCAAGCACATAGAAATCGCATTGGAAAGTTAAGAAGCGGTATAACTCAGACGATCAAAATTCTCTGCCTTTATTCCAAAGGCGGACATGAAGTGCTTCACCAATCTATAGGAAGTTCTATTCGTTTTATATACTAGAATGGAATTTTTAATTATCAATCAGACTAATGTATCAGAAGCTTCTGGTGAACGTTTATTTTTTTCAATAAAATAATATGCAGCTGCACCAAGCAAATTAAAGAACAACGCGACAATCGTCCATAAAATTTTCCCTCCAGTTGATAGACTCCGATTGACAGCCCACACTTCATAAATTACCCAAATGGCACAGATAAGTTGTACACTACCCATGATACCCATAGTTGTCATATCCATATTTTACTATTTTAGATTAAGTTAATGATGTCATTTAATATAAACACTATTTACTTAACAAAAGAAAGAGATAGATTAGTTTCCGTTACTTATCGACTAAACCATACACCCGTCTTAGAGTCTTGACCATTCTGCGCAAGTCAACAGGATTGCAAGAGCCTTCAGATTTGACGATTCCTAAGTTAGCTTTCTAAT
The DNA here is from genome assembly GCA_937959275.1 of uncultured Saprospiraceae bacterium. GTDB lineage: Bacteria > Bacteroidota > Bacteroidia > Chitinophagales > Saprospiraceae > CALFUK01. Next base: position 94,977 of record CALGLU010000052.1, read on the forward strand.
CGTCATCGAATAAAATTTCCCAAATAATTGGCGGTGTTGAATATTGTACATGAATTGGCGTTACATCAGTCGTACCTGATATATATAATCTGCTCTGATCCGAACTGACAGATATCCCATTTGGTCGATTGAGATTAGCTTTCTTAATATCGCCTCTGGCAAATCCTCTTTGACCAGAACCTGCCCAATTCTCAATCTCGCCATTCTCCACATTTATTTTATAAATAATGTCTGTACTCATTCCGGCAACATACACATGTCCATTTAAAAACTCCAGATATCCCACCCACATAAAATAATCTAAAATATAGTCTGAAGGTATATAGGTGGGAATTTGAGCTAATAGTTTTTCAGATTTATCAGGTCCAATCCGTGTAATATATCCCTCCTCAACATTATGACTGATATATAGATTCCCGTCAGCATCTCCAGTTATACCTTTCGGATTTCGACGCCTAATCGTAGCATAACTTTCCATTTGGCCAGAAGAATCTATTTTTAGAATTGTGGAGCTTCCTCTGCCAACGATAAATACTTCATCAGCATCGTTTATATAAATTCCATCAGGTTGTCGTATGCTCGATTGTAAAGTATTGATCACCTTAATCTCCCCATCTGGATCTATTTTTAACACTTCGTTTTTAGATATGACAGATTGAAATAAATTTCCATTTGAATCAAAAGCGTTACCACCAAGAAGGCCTGAATATTCAAGGAGTAACGAATTTCCGCCTGTACGCCCCATCCTTTGAATTGGAGAAGGAGCTTGCAAAGTACTTATCGACAGTTCATCCTGTATATTATAAGCTCCCATAATCAAATCTTGCTGAAACACAGTAAGGCTACCAGCAGCAACATTTTCGGTATCTCCAAATGATTGAGTAAACGTGCTAATTAAAGTATTATCTGACAGACTAAACGGCTGATCAGAAATAAAAAGAGAATTTGATACAAGTTCTTCATCAATAGAAACCGTTAGAATTCCAGTCGAATATATCTCATCAGCACGAATGATATCTCCATCCACGTCTTTAAAGGAAGCTGGCAATACTGTCCCCATAATCTTGATGACATCGATTGGAACAAATGCGTGAAATCTATCAACCCTTAGTTGTTCGGCATCATCAATTGTAAAGTTTGATCTATCCTTTTCCTTAAGCATAAAAAATCGATACTCAGAAACATGTTCAGCATCTCGCTTAGAATCTAAATTGACCTCAATGTCACTAGCATTCCCAGTATTGCCATTATCAACAACACAAATTTGATCAAATGAAGATATCGGAGGACCAAGCTCAATCTTACCACAGGTCACACAGCTCAATAGCAAACAAAAAACAAAGGCTACTTTACTAGACACCAATCCATTACTCACTGTACAATAAACTATCTTCCTGTGATTAGCCATGTTCATTTTGATTTCCATAATTAAAAATACTTACATTGCCAATCATTCAATAAGCTCTTAAATCATTCATGAAACGACTGAACTCAAGTCTTACAATTCTATGTCTATTGTTCCTGTTTCAACAATGCAAATCGCCCTCTGCTGAAGCCCCCAAAGTGAAGTCAATTGATAGCGTACTTAATGTTAACGATTCTGATATCAAAATCGCTGTTGGATCTTGTAACAGACATGATCTCCCTCAACCATTGTGGGACGACATCCTAGCTCAGAAGCCAACTGCGTGGATATGGTTGGGAGACATTATATATGGTGATAGCAAGAACATGGATGTCATTCGTAAAAAATATGAAGCGCAATCCTCGATTACTGACTATGCTAAACTAGTCGAGTCCACTTCTATTTATGGCATTTGGGATGATCATGATTATGGTAAAAATAATGCGGGTAAAGAATTTGAAAAAAAAGCAGAGACTAGAGACCTATTATTTGACTTTTTAAGTGTCCCTCCTGACAACAGCTCTTGGTCAAGAGAAGGAGCTTATCAATCTTATACAATAGAAAATGCTGGTATCAAGATCAAATTAATATTACTCGATTGTAGATACTTTAGAGATGAAGCCAAAATCGTAAATGGAAAATATGAGAAATTAGAAGGCTACGATATTTTAGGAGAAAACCAGTGGAGCTGGCTTGAGCAAGAGTTATCATTGAATGATGCAGACATTCACTTAATCGCCAATGGTATCCAAGTCATACCCGAAGATCATAAATATGAAAAGTGGGCCAACTTTCCGACTTCAAGAAAACGGTTATTTGACTTACTTAGCCAACATTTACCAGACACTCCTATTCTCCTAAGTGGAGATCGACACATTTCAGAAGTCTCAGCAATCAATCTTGCGGGTTATACCGAGCCCTTATACGAAATCACATCTTCAGGATTAACTCATCCATATGCCAGATTCCCAGGTGAAGACAATCAACACAGAATTGGCGAAGTGATCCACGTAAAGAATTACGGCTTATTTAATATAAAAAAAACAAAGGCAAATACACTCTCCATTATCTACCAAGTTTTTGGAGACAACAATACATTACTTCAAGAATTACAGTTATTTAATCATTAAACTATAAAGTATGAGATGGGGATTAATTGCTTATGGTCGGATAGCTAAAAAATTTAAAGCTTCTATTGATACAATTAAAGAAGCAAGCGTTAGTGCTATTGCTTCCCGATCAAACTACTCAGAACTCAAGACTCAATTTGACTCGATCTCTATTTATCAAAATTATGACGAGCTTTATGCTGACCCAAATGTAGACATCGTCTATATCAGTACGACACATAACTACCATAAAGAAAATGTCATCAAAGCACTCAAAGCAGGCAAGCATGTCTTATGCGAAAAACCTCTAGGTATTCATCCAGATGAAGTAAAAGAAATGCTTGCCTGTGCTAATCAACAACAACTCTTCCTAATGGAGGCCATATGGACTCGTTTTTTACCGGCCTACACCTACATGAAGGCGTGTATCGCTAACAACAAACTAGGAGCAATAAAACTCATTAAAGGAGATTTCTCATTTGACGGAAGAGATTCTGATTCTAATACTCGAGTCAAAAATCCAGCGCTCGCAGCAGGTGCTATATGGGATGTTGGTATTTACCCGATCTCTATGGCAGTTGATATTTATGATTGCCAACCAACGCAAGTCATCGCTTCTGGTTTTTTAGATCAAAACAAGGTAGATGTCCGATCAAGCTTAATACTTAACTTTGGACAAAGTAGACAAGCTCTCATCCATTCTGGTATAGACTTATCGACTATTCATAGCGGAGAAATTATTGGGGAATCACAATGGATTCATATGCCAGAGTTTTGGCATGGTGATACTGTTCGCATTGGAGATTGGCAAAACAATCAGCAGTATATATTCCCAGTTGATCTCCCAACAAGTTTTTCCTATGAGATTAAAGCATGTTATGAAGCAATCAATCAAGGTTTAATCCAACATCCCAAAATGTCTCACGAGCACAGTTTGATTATATCAGAGATTATGGAAGACGCTTTACAGCAGTTAAGGACTGCCCATAAAACATAATGCGAAATCGTTTGTGACAACGCCTAAACACTTTGGCTGAACAGGGTTTTTAGGATTAACAGGATAGACATGATTGTGATGTTGTTGGTCTTCCCACCAAGGGGGCACTTTGTCTGAACAGGATTTTTAGGATAGACAGGATAGACATGATTATGCCATTGTTGATTTCCTGACCTGCGACATCTACAGCTAAATTATATCAATCAATTAGAGATGCTTGTTGGTGACAAGACCGATAACACTTAATTTATTCTATTGGGATCGGAATCCTATGGGAGTGCATCTAATAAATCTCGACAACCATCTCAATCTCAACTGCAATATTCCGAGGCAAGGACCCCATACCGACAGCTGCCCGAGCATGCTTTCCCTTATCGCCAAACACCTCCACCATCAAATCTGAATAGCCATTAATGACCTCCGGATGATTTGTAAATTCTTCTTTCGCATTAACCATACCTAAGACTTTGACAATTCGCTTGACTCGATTCAGATCACCCAAATGATCTTTTAAAACAGAAAGTTGAATAATGCCTGCTAATCGCGCCGCATCATAGCCTTCTTTTTCGGTTAAGTCACGACCAACTTTTCCTGTAATATAACCTCCTTGTGGTCGATTAGGCCCTTTGCCTGCTAGAAAAAGGAGCTTGCCAGTTTGTACGATATTCACATAGTTAGCCACTGGCGGACTTGGCGTTGACAATTCAATACCCAAATCATTCAATCTCGTCGAATAGTCAATAGTGGGAATATCTGGAGTAGCCAGTTTAGATGTTGTTGAACAAGAAATCAAGGTGCAAAAACAAAAGATAAAATATACGAATGAATACTTCATAACAGTAGATAAATTCTATTTTAGAACAAATTAAAATATTATCACATGAAGCGGTCAATAATCTATCTATTCTTTTTGTCTTTTGTGCTAGCCTGCACCTCAAACAAGCCTGCAATAACAACGCCGCAGCCAGAATTAACGGAGATATCTCCTCTTATACAAGTCACTGACCGCCAACTCGATCACTCCTTTGATTTAGATAGATTGGCAAGATTTGATAGCTATTTAGAAAAAGAAATCCATGCGAATAAAATACCTGGAGCTGTTCTTTTAATCCATCAGCACGGTCAGGAAGTCTATTCTAAAAGCTTTGGATCTAAAACAACAGGTGCACAGCTCGGTATGCCAAAAGACGAACTTTTTTACATTCAATCTATGACAAAACCTATCGTCAGTATTGCTTTTATGATGCTGTATGAAGAGGGTCATTTTCAATTAACAGATAAGGTGTCTCAGTATATTCCAGAATTCAAAGAGATGATGGTTGCCACAGAAACGACAGGCGAAGATTTTAAAACTGTCCCAGCAGAAAGTGAAATCACCATAAAGCAAGTGCTCAGCCACACTGCGGGTTTGTCGCATGGTTTGACTGGCACTGACTTAGACAATCACATTGCCAAAAATCTATATTTCTCCAATCAACAAACGATTGAAGACCGTGTAAAAACCTTAGCAAGTCTGCCCCTAATTGGCCAACCAGGCAAGCAATGGTATTATAGCGCTTCGCCAGATATACTTGCTCGGCTTATTGAAATTTTTACAGATCAAACAGCAGAAGAATTTTTACAAGAGCGATTATTTAATCCCCTTGGCATGACTGACACTGGATACAATATCAAAGCTGGACAAGAAGCCAGAAAAGCTAATCTTTATACATCGACACCCGATGGAACATTGGTCTCTGCTCAAAGGCAAACACCTGCCCAAGGACATACTGTATTTGGTGGTACACACGGTCTCTTTTCAACAGCTAAAGATTATATGAAGTTTTGCGACATGCTTCTAAATGGAGGCTCGGCAAATGGCCATCAATTTATAGGCCGTAAAACATTAGACCTGATGACGCTCAATCACCTCAGTGATATTCCGTACTCGGCTGGAGAAGGTTTTGGCTTAGGCTTTGGTATTGTTACAGATGTTGCAGGCACAGCACGCCTAGGCTCTGAAGGGACCTACTATTGGGGAGGTGCATTCAACACCTATTTTTTTATAGACCCAGAGGAAGATATGGCTGCCATTTTAATGATGCAATTTCAGCCATACACCGATTTCTATTCTGGCAAACTCAGACAATTTGTCTATCAAGCAATGGTAAAATAATCCTATAAGTATTAAAGCAAGTCTAATTTCAATTCGTACCTTTTAAGAAATCAATCTAGGATACCTTGATAAAACATCTATTACCCATCGGATTCGGACTGCTAAGCTTGTGTTATTTTTCGTGTAGTCAGAGCTCTCCTGCTTCTGAGAGACTGCCAAACATTGTCTACATATTAGCGGACGATCTAGGCTATGGTGATTTGAGTTGCCTAAATCCTAATTCCAAAATACAGACCGCTAACATAGATAAATTAGCTACTGAAGGGATTCGATTTACGGATGCCCATAGTGGTTCCTCAGTTTGTACACCGACACGATATGGCGTTATGACTGGCAGGTATTCTTGGCGATCAGCCCTAAAGCAAGGTGTTACATGGACGAATGACAAACACATCATCCCATCAGATCGATTAACGGTTGCCTCCATGCTTCAATCATTAAATTATTCGACTGCCTGTGTTGGCAAGTGGCATTTGGGATTGGATTGGCAAGTTGATGCTGATGGGAATATGCTTTGGGATCTACCGATATCAAATGGACCTAATTCAAATGGCTTTGATTATTTTTATGGGATAAAGGCATCTCTTGATATACCACCTTATTTTTATATCGAAAATAATCAAATCACAGCCAAGACGATTGACTCCATCGAATATTCGCCACCACCCACTAAATTTTGGAGAGCGGGCCCAATCGGCGATGACTTTGTGATGGAGGAAGTGCTCCCGACTCTAATGCAGAAATCTGTTGGATTTATAAAAGAACAGAAAGATAATGAGGATCCATTCTTTTTATATTTTCCGCTGCCAGCACCTCATACACCGATTATTCCCACATCCGAATTTCTTGGTAGATCAGGTACGAATGTTTATGGTGATTTTGTCTTTATGGTGGATCATGTTGTCGGTGAAGTGATGCGAGCTCTAGAGGAGACAGGACAAGCAGACAATACACTAATTATTTTCACAAATGATAATGGCTGTTCGCCAAATGCGGGCTTTGAAGAGCTAGCTGCTTTAGGGCACCATCCTAGCTATGAATATAGAGGTCACAAAGCAGATATTTATGAGGGTGGAAATCGGGTGCCTTTTATTGCGCGTTGGCCAGCAAAGATCAAAGCGGGTAGAATATCCAATGAAGTCATTTGCTTAACAGATTTCATGGCAACTGCTGCAGATATGGTAAATTATGATTTGCCAGATGAAGCTGCAGAAGATAGCTATAGCCTACTGCCTATTTTATTAGACGAGGCGCATGATCAGCCGTTGAGGGAAGCAACAATTCATCATTCAGTGAATGGTTCTTTTGCTATACGCAAGGATGAGTGGAAGCTCATATTCTGTCCAGGATCAGGAGGATGGAGTTTCCCACAACCAGATACTGCATTTGTCATGGATTTACCTCGAGTCCAGCTTTACAATCTTTCTGAAGATATTGGAGAACAAACCAATCTGGAGGCCACGCATAAAACGAAGGTCGATGAATTGACTGCGTTGGCGGAAGACTATATTAAAAGAGGTAGAAGTACACCAGGAATTGATCAAACGAATGAAGGGGAAACTCATTTGTTTTACCAACAAATCAAGAGATTAAAATAGATTTTAAGACAAATTGCATAATTAAAAGATGAAGTTCTTTATCTTAATTCAATAACGTAAAATATAAGTACAGACTATGAAAAGATGTTGTGCAATCATACTGGTGACTCTGGTATATGTATTGAATGCTTGTTCTCCCAAAACAACAGTTCCTGAAGCTAATGCTCAAATTGTTTCAAACGGTACGCAAGCTCAAACAACGGATAACTCATCCAAGAAAAAGAAGAGGCCTAACATCGTATTCATTATGTCTGATGATCATGCTTACCAAGCCATCAGTGCCTATACGGATCATTTGATTCAAACACCTAATATCGATAGGCTGGCGAATGAGGGTATGTTGTTTACAAATGCTTGTGTGACAAATTCAATCTGTGCGCCATCGAGAGCAGTCATTTTATCAGGCAAGCACAGCCACCTAAATGGGAAAATAGATAACATCTTTCCCTTCGACACAACACAGATTACATTTCCACAACTGCTACAGGAGAGCGGCTATCAAACAGCCATGTTTGGGAAACTCCATTTTGGTAATAACCCAAAAGGCTTTGATCAGTTTAAAATTTTACCTGGACAAGGCTGGTATTACAATCCAGATTTCATAACTAAAGATGAAGGTCGAGTCAACATAGAAGGTTATACTAGTGACATTATAACGGATATGACGCTCGATTGGCTAAAGGAAGAACGAACTGAAGAGGATCCTTTTTTACTCATGTATTTACATAAAGCTCCTCATCGAGAGTGGTTACCAGCTAAGCGACATTATACAGAATATATCAATAAAACATTTCCTGAGCCATCCACTTTGTTTGATAATTATGAAGGAAGAGGGCGTGCAGCAAAGGAAGCAGAGATGAATTTGTTGACGCACATGAATTGGGCTGGAGATTCTAAGATACCCCCTGAAGTGATGGATGAACTTGGTATTCCACAAACCTCTAACTGGGATCATGCTGCGTATCAACGTACAATAGGGCGATTGACCGAAGGGCAAAAAGCGGATTGGGATAAGATCTATAATCCGATGATAGAGGAATTTAAAAAGAACTATTCATCAATGAGTCAAATGGAATTAATGAAATGGCGATATCAGCGATATATGCAGGATTATCTTGGTTCGATTGCTGCAGTCGATGAGGGTGTTGGTGAGGTGCTGGATTATCTTGATGAGTCCGGCCTTAGTGAAAATACGATTGTTGTCTATACTTCGGATCAAGGATTTTACTTGGGCGAGCATGGCTGGTTTGACAAGCGATTTATTTATAATGAATCTTTCAAAACGCCTTTACTTGTCAGATGGCCAACTGTCATTAAGCCTGGCACGGTGAACACACAGATGGTTCAGAATTTAGATTTTGCAACGACATTTTTAGATGCGGCTGGTCTCACTGCTCCACCCGATATGCAAGGTGAAACACTTCTTCCATTATTTAATGGAGAAACAGAAGGCTTTAGGGATGCCGTGTATTATCATTATTACGAATATCCATCTGTACATATGGTCAAAAGGCATTACGCGATTGTTACCGAAGAGTATAAGCTCGCACATTTCTACTACGATGTAGATGAATGGGAACTTTATGATCGAAAAGCAGATATTCATGAAATGCAAAATGTTTATCACAAACCTGAATATGCTGAAACTGTCATCAAGTTAAAAGCTCAATTAACAGATTTACGCATAAAATACAAGGACTCTCCTGAATTGGATCAAATGTATATTGAAAAATATAAGGAATTAAAGCGTTGGGATAAATAAAAATTAGTTTTATATTTGGACAACACCTAATCTGCGGACGAATCGAAACACTCAACTTTCCTTTTCGTTGATTTCAATTATTTTACTATTTATGTAATATGAAAATGTTTGTGCGCATTGCACTTTTATTCTTGTGTAGCTGGTTGGCACAGCTAGTCTCCGCCACACCTATAGATAATATTGAAATAACAATAGATAGTATTAAATTGCTGCACATTCGTGCTATAAAGGAAAAGGATACGGACACGAACAAAGCAATCATTACCATACGTCAAGCTATAGATTTGGCAAATTCTATTCAACATGATTCCTTGATTCAAAGAACAAAGAATACATACAGTTTGTATCTGATGATGCAAACGCAGTACGATAAATCAAAAGAAATTATATTAGATATTTTGCCTTATTATGAAGAGCAAGGTAGAAATTTTCATTTAGGCGTTCTATACAATAGACTTGGTTACATTGACTCAAAACTGAATAACTATACCCAAGCCTATACGTATTTAACAAAAGCATTGAGTGTTCTGCCAGAAGGTAAATTTAGGCAACAAGGCATATCTCACGCATACTTATGTGATGTACTCGTCAATTCAGGAAATTATCAAGAAGCATTAAAGCATATTGAAATCTCATTAGAGCTTCTCCGAAAATCAAAAAATGAACAATACCTAACAATGGCAATGACCGAGCTAGGAAAGTTGCATTTCAAAATAAAAGACTACGAACAAGCACAAACAGTCTTCAAACAATCGCTAGAGAACAAAATTATCAATGATCAATTCAAAATCCTGCCAACGCTACATCTGGGAATTATAGAGTATGAACTACACCATGCAGAAAAGGCATCGATCTATCTTCTAGATGCTAAAGACTTAATGCTAAAAACTGGAAACATATATGAGTTGTCCACAGTATATCTATACCTTAGTCAAATTGAAAACGATCAAGGCAATTATCAAAAAGCTCTTCAGTTAGCAGAAACCTCTCTTCAAATTGCGGAAGAGCATCAATTGAGTAGACAAGAGCAGCTGTCTAAACTATTATTAGCTGCCTTAAGTCAAGAAAACAGCGATTATTACAAAGCGATTAACTATTGCTCTGAAGTGCTAGATTACACAAGAACCAATCAAGATTTTGAATTGCAATCAAAAGCATTTGATAGACTGGCTGAGGCACATGCTAAACTTGGTAACTATAAACAGTCATACCAGTATAAATCTGAGCATCAAAAAACGAATGAACTTTCCCATAATTCAAAAAACATCATTGATGTTACCGGAAAAACGACAAAGTACAGGCTAGGAAAGGAGCATGAAGTACAAGAAAAAGCTAAAGAGTCTGAATTAAAAATGAGCAAATTTATTCGAAACGTTGTCATAGGCTTTAGCTTGTTGTTGAGCATATTTACATTCCTTCTTTCGAAAGTCAATAAAAAGAAAAAACTAGCTATTCAACAATTAGAGATCAACAACCTACTGTTACAAAAAACCGAAACTGAATTAGATCAAGCCAATCAACAGCTAACTGAAAAGAATAAAAAATTAGAGTCATATATCGACGTTAATTTACAACTTGAAAATTTTGCACATATTGCTTCACACGATTTAAAAGCCCCCTTAAGAGAACAAGCTAGTTTTATTCAGCTATTAGAAAAAAATACGCTTTTAACGATTACTGAAAAAGACAGAGACTACTTAAGTTATATCAGCCGTTGCAACTCAGACATGCAGACTCTTATCGAAGACATGATTGAATATTCTCTCATTAAATCAGACGACTATATCCTTGAGACGATTAATCCTGAATTGATAGTGAAGAAAGCAGAATACCTTAACAGAGATCTCATACATAAGGAAGGCGCTAAAATCATAATACATAACATGCCAGGACTAATTGAGGCAGACTCAAAAAAGATTACGGTTGTATTCCGCAATCTAATCCACAATAGCTTAACGTATACTCAAAAAGGGATCGAACCAATCATCGAAATAGGCTGTAACAAACAGGCTGATTCATATATATTTTATGTTAAAGATAATGGACAAGGCATTCACCCTAATTATAGAGACGATATATTCGATGTTTTCAAACGATTCCCTAATGAACCAAATGCGAGGGGCAATGGACTTGGCTTAGCTATGGTAAAGCATGTAATTGAAAAACACCAAGGCCAAATCTGGCTCGAATCTGAAACAAAGAAAGGCAGCACTTTTTACTTTTCAATAGCAGCCTAGTGCCTCAAGAACTAAATATCTAGCCATATTAAATTTTTCTTTTCCGCCTTCTCTACGTTACAGAACCGACCTTGATAGCTTTGGCTATCAAAGCGAAACTGTGCCTTGAGTAGACGAAAAATAACTACTTTCATACAGCCATTTATTTAGTGCTTGAGGCACTAGTGCCTCCAGAACTAAATATACAGCCATTTTAAATTGTTCTTTCCCGCCTTCTCTGCGTTACAAAACCGGCCTTGATACCATTGGGCTATCAAAGCGAAACTGTGCCTTGAGTAGACGAAAAATAACTGCTTTCATACAGTCATTTATTTAGTACTTGAGACACTAATATGTATAACTAATATTATTCAATACTTTCTACAACTCCGGGTTCTCGGTTTTCAAGGCCCTCTCTATCTGTAGCAGCATCACCTAATCTCACTCGAAAACTCTCAGCAATGGCTTCTAGTTTTTCAACCTGCTCGGGATGATCCTCATAGACATTCTGGGTTTCTTTCATATCTGTATCCAGATGATATAATTCTGGATCTATAATCGTGGTATGTTCATATGGTATAGGTACACCATCGTCTGTCCCAATATTGTCATTTAGTGTCCTATATTTATGCGGAAGTATTAATTTCCAGCCATTACTGTACACAGCCTGCAAATGATTCCTATTATAATAAAAAGCGTATGTATCGTCTGGGTTGTCGTTTATCTCACCAGATATTAAAGGCCACATATTGTGACCATCAATTATCTTAGCTGGCTGATCCGCTTGGATAAGATCTGCAATAGTCGGCAATAAATCAATCGTCATAAATGCTGCATCTGACTCTCTACCCTTTTTAATTTTTCCGGGCATATGCATTACACATGGTACTCGTGTTCCGCCTTCCCAATTCGTACCCTTCCCTTCCCTTAATGGCTCAGCAGAGCCAGAATGACCACCATAAGACAGCCATGGTCCATTATCAGAGGTGAAAATAAACAGCGTATTTTCTACGAGATCATGTCGCTCTAAGGCCTTCACTAACTCTCCGACCGACCAATCAATTTCAGAAATCACATCACCATACAAACCTCTTTCTGAGCTACCTTTAAATTGGTCTGATACAAATAAAGGCACATGGGGCTGCGGGTGTGGCACATATAAAAAGAATGGATTATTCGCATTCTTTTCAATGAAGGCAACAGCTCGCTTAGTCAGATCGACTGTTAATTCAGATTGGTCTTCGAGGTTTTCCACGACTTCATACCCATCCATTAAAGGCAAATCAGGAAAGTCGAATATAGAATCTTGCCAAGGGTGGAGGGGCCACATATCATTAGAATACGGAATACCGAAATATTCGTCAAAGCCATGCCTCAATGGATTAAATTCGTCTAGATGACCTAAATGCCATTTACCAAAAATGCCTGTGCTATAACCTTTGGATTTACAGACTTCTGCAAGGGTTGTTTCTTCATCTGCAATACCAACCGTCGCCGTCGGCATTAAGGCACCATGCAGACCCAATCGATTGGGATAACAACCAGTAAGTAGCGACGCTCTGGATGCGGAGCACACTGGCTGAGCGGTATGAAAATTTGTGAATTTTGTGCCATTAGCAGCCAGCTTATCTATATGCGGAGTCTTTATGTCTGGCGAACCAAAACAACCAAGATCTTGATAGCCCTGATCGTCAGTAAAAACGATGACAATATTCGGAAGTCGATTTGAGTGGTCAATTCGTTCAGTTGTCTTGTCAACACAAGAGTAGCAAAGAAAAGCTAAGCTAGGCAAAAAGAAGAGTAACTTGAGATAATTCATCCTTACCAAACTACGGCTTTGATGTAAATCTTTCAAACAATAAGGAGTAATTAAAAAAGACTGTCAAAGAATTATAAGTTGAGGTCGATGTTGCTAATTCGAAGTCAGAGATTTGAAATGATTCAAAAACAGTCTGAAATGGATTAAAGACTTCTTCGTCACTTCTTGAATAAGCGTAACCGAGTCCGGCTGAAAACTTAAAGCTCCCAATACTAAATAACCCGCCTGCAGTTATATGAAAAATATTCCATGAGAAATTAAATAAATCTCTGTCGCCCGCCTCTGGCAGTTCATACCTCACATTAGAATTAAAATCAGTCCTCAAACCACATAATAAAGTAAATGTTTCTGACATTTTATTCTCATACCCTAGCGCAACATTAGTCACTACAGTCGATGCGTCCAATAATCTAAATTTGATTTCAGAATCTGGATTCGACAATAAGGGATATGGGGCAATTTTATTAAATCGTTCAACACTGAAATACAATTTGTCTTGCTTGTAAAATGTGTAAAAGCCGCCAATCCCAAAAGACCAAGGTTTTTTAAAATCAGAAGAAAGATCATCTTTGGTTTCTTCAAAGACATCGACAAACACACCATCTAAAAACTGAGGCTCAATTAATTGATAGGAGCCACCATCAAGTATCGAAATGTAAGAAGGCGTCGTCACTGTTAGCCCTATGGAGTAATTTTTGCGATGCCACAACATACCCAACTTAGTATTAATGGATGGATGCCTAGTCCTAAACTCATTGAAGGAATTATATTGGAGTTGGTTATTGAGGCTAGGCGAATAATTTGTAGCACGGCCATTGATGAATGTTGATTGTGTCTGACTTCTTATGGTGAGACCCTGCGTAATGCCAATTTGAAATTTATCAGTGATCTCGTATGACAGGCCAAATCCAATCCAATCCTCGTCTATTTTGTTTCTATAATTTGTGGTGCCTGTAAAATCCTGTGAAGGCGTATAAGCTATATCAAACTGAGAAGCAAAATTTAGATCAAAACTCCGTCTAGAAAATAAACCTAAGGAAGACTTCAGCTTTGTATTTTTCAAAAAAGGAAAGTCTAAAACAGCCATATTGGGGAGCAGGTCAAAATCAGTAATTCTTAAATCATTAAGTTGATTCGAGTTTGTATTAATGATTGAATAACTAGGAGAAAACAAACTCAAGGACAATCCTCCTCCTACTGTATCGGTTCCAATGGCTGCAGGATTGTAAAAAATAGCACTATTATCCTCCACTCCACCGATAACCGCTCCATTCAGTAATTGGGCTTTCGTCCCATAATTCAAATTCCAATAGTTGCCTCCGAGTTGACCATAGCTCATATTTAGTACAACGAATACGAGCATTCCTGTTAATAACGAGACTATTGCTGTGGATCTATCTATCATTCCTTAAATAAAATAAACTTAATTGGTGTCTTTAAAGATGACAACTTTTATAATATTAAGCATGGAATTGGGTAGAAAAAGTTAGAAATGTACTAAAGGCAACATCTAGAATCTACGAAGAGCGCATATATTTATTGAACCACATAGTAAGGATAGCACACATAGATTAGAATCGAGAAGTATTAGAGTCCAGATTTTCTCATTTATTTATTTTCTCATTTATTCATTTCCTTAATGGAGTTCATAGATTTTTTGAACCACATAGAAGGATAGAGCACATAGTTTAAAATCGAGAAGTATTAGAGTCCAGATTTTCTCATTTATTCATTTTCTCATTTATTCATTTCCTTAATGGAATCCATATATTTTTTGAACCACATCGGAAGATAGAGCACATAGTTTATAATCGAGAAGTATTAGAGTCCAGATTTTTTGAAACACATCTAAAATCTATAAAGAGCACTTATATTTTTGAACCACATAGGAGGATAGAGCACATAGTTTATAATCGAGAAGTATTAGAGTCCAGATTTTCTCATTTATTCATTTTCTCATTTATTCATTTCCATTCTTTCAAAACGTAAAAAGTCCCGAATAAATAGACGGGACTTAGTAATGAACTAATCTGTAAGTAATACGAATAGTCTGGGATATATCCTTAGTTAAGACTTTATTACTTAACGACTTTAAATTTTGTTGTTGAAGAACCTTTAAAGGAAATGACTTTGATTATGTAAAGGCCATCTTGAAAATGGTTGAGATCAATTACTTTGTGGTTTTCGTTTTTAACAGTAGCAGTAGACACTAATTGTCCAGCTAGGTTAAAAATATCAATTTGTTCTAATATATCATTACCATTGGCATGAATATTTAAATTATTGCTTGCCGGATTAGGATAAATCTGAATATCTGCTTCAGATAAATTAGAATCCTCAGGCTGTTGCACTCTGATCAACTCAAAACTCGTTGAAGCTCCAGAAACAGTAAAACGATTGCCTTGACCATCAGCTATTGTGATATCGTTTAGTACTATATTTACTGTTTTATTTTTATTGTCACCTCGTATACCATCAATATCATCAATGACAATGAATCCTACTCTATGAATTCCACCATAACCAGAAACAGACTCTCCAGTTGTTCTTGTAGATCCAATATCAACTTTCCCAGAAGACGGTTGTTTAAATAAGTCTAACATTGGTGAATTATGAGACAACCAATTACCTGGGATTCGCTCTACAGCAATGCTCGATGCATCTACTACTGAAGTTGAAAGAGGCAAAGTATACGTTAGTCCGTGTATATTTAAGGCTGGATAGTCCTCAGTCCCAATGATAACATCTATATACAGATAGTCTCCTACCGATGCTGATGTTTGACTGATTTCTAACTCAACTGGATAATCTAGACTTGTTAAATTTTCAGCTGCAACCAGATTGTGGTATTTGTTATAATTCTCAGACAGGGCCTCTAATTCGCTTAGGTCAATTTTACCATCTCCTGTTGCATCAAGGAATTTTAAATCTCTTCCATTCATTTGAGATTCACCCCAATCCGGTGCCGTATCTCCGATCCAGATTTCACTCAACTCGTCTCTTTGTAAACCAACTTCTCCAAAATGATAACCTAATGGCAGCAAATCGTCCATTGCAACTTTCCCATCAGCATTAAAATCACCAGGCCAAACACAATCAGATCCCGCACAATTACAATCTGCATCTTCTTCAATCACCTCAACTTCAACTAAAATATCTTCACAGTCTCCGCTTTGTGCACAGTATTGTATAAGGAATTGGTCTATCCCAAGAAAGTCATCATCAGATTTATATCTCAGAATTTGTACACCTTTCTCTATCCATTCACATTCGGCACCACCGATCTGGTGTTTATAGTAGCCTCCATAATTGATCAATTGACCGTGTTCAGGATCTTGTTCAATCGTAAACGAGTAATCTTCTATAGGCACTGAATAGTTAATCAACAGTGGAGTTGATTGACGGGCTACCAATTGGTATTTAGATAAATTTTCAGGGTAAAAATTATTCACATGAATATCAATTTGCCCTGCATAATAGTGATCATCAACGAAACTGATATAGCTAAAAGTAACAGTTCCAGAATAACCATCTTCTGGTGTAAAAGTAAATTCTCCTCCACCTAGATAATCCAGTCCTTTAGGAATGGTCATGAACTCAGTCTCTTCAAGATCATTGTCAAAAACATTAAATGTAATTGGCGTATTTATCGCTGTATAGAACGCATCATCTTTGACGGGACCAAATTGTTCATTTGATTGCAAGACATGTACCGAAACAGTGCGTTGAATCGAATTATCCGCATTAATCATGACAAACTCATCAAACCCGGTAAAGGATCCAAATGGCGTATATTCGAAAACATCATCGCCTATCATCTTTATACTTCCCTTTGGTTTAGGTGAAGCAGCTATAGTCATCCCATTAGCAGGAAGAAGCACTGTGACTGGTTTAAATTGAGCCGTCGAAATTGATATGTTACCATCAGAGGCAGTATTCTCACTATCAAGGACACAGATACTAGCTGTTCCAGCATCAGTGACCCCATCTTCATTGATCGCTGTATAATTCACATAAGCCATCCCAATAAAATCACTATCAGGTGAAAACACAACTATGTTGTTTTCTATTTCTACAGTTCCATTCTCAACTAAATCAATGGATGCTATTGATAACTCATTTGCAGAATTAATATCATTGGAAAGAACGTCAATAAGAACTCCTGCGTCACCAAGCTCAATCGACTGATAATCATGTATTGCTTCGACATGAGAGTCGACAATTATAAATGTAACTGTTGTGTAGTAGGTTTTAGTCCTTCGTTTGATACCACCCTCATATTCAATATTGAAGGACACTTCACCTGTAAAATCATCATTGATTAGAGTTAAATCTATAGGATACGTCGCCCCACTTCGAATACCTAGATCAACGCTAAATATGGATGGATCAGGATTCATTGTAAATTTTGGCGTAGACCACGAATCAATTTCTATAGTGACTGTAGATCCAGGGGTAGATTTGAAGTTAAGTTGTTGTGGATTAAATAGCTGCGCAACCCCAAGTATAGGCAATAAGCTACACAAGCAAACAAGTACATATTTTGCTAAAGGATTAATCATTATTTTGCTACTTAAATGTAGAAAGTAAAATTCCTTGTAAAAATAAGAGAATATTGGCAAAATTCTTAGGGTTTTCACCTAGAATGCAGTAGATATGTTTCTGACGACACATTTGGATATTTTATTAATACGTAAAATACTGGCTATTAACAATTTATGTTGATATTGGCCTAAATAGTATTTTTTAGATACATAAAACTTATATCCTTATAGCCTAGTTATGTAACTCTATGATCATTCTATACTTATACATTAGATCATTTATGCATATATGAAAGATTCGAAAGCATATATCGCCCTTCAATCATTGAATGTATACGAGCTAAATAGATTTAAAAAGTTTGTTAACTCACCCTATTTCAATGTAAATCAAAGCTTGATCAAATTATTTGAGCTTTATAATGGTGAAATCCGTTTTGAAGACGATAAATCAACAAAACTTACTAAGGAAGACGTTTGGCTTCATGTCCATCCTTCACGAGACTTCAATGATACGAGGCTGCGGAAACTAAATTCTGATTTTCTAAGATTATTAGAGCAGTTTCTAGCACAAGAGCAATTTGAAAACAATCCACTTCACCGTGCTAACTATTTACTAAAAGCTCTTAGCTCAAAGCAAATTGAAACTCTTTATAAAGGTTCAATATCAACTGCAAGGAGGCTATCTAATCAACAATTAGATAGAACTGCTTCTTATTATTATTATCAATATCAAATAGAAAAAAACCTTTTTGGCCTTACTACTGAATTTGAAAAAAAATCTAATATAAAATCAGATAGAATTAATTTAAATATTGATCAAATTGCTTACAACCTCGATTTATTCTATTTATGCGAAAAAATAAAATACTATTGTACAATATTGACATGGAAGAATGTTCTAAATTTTGATGCAGACTTATCTTTTATAGAAGACACAATTCGACAGATAAAAAACTTAGAATATGAAAAGATTCCCCCTCTATCCATTTATTATCAAATTTATCTAACTCATATAGAACCAAATGAAGAAACTCACTTCTATAAATTAAAAGAACTAATTAATAAATTTCTTGAAGTATTTCCACATCAAGAAGCAAATGATATTTATGAAGCTACTCTAAATTATTGTGTAGCGAAAGTTAATCGTGGAAACCAGGACTATTTCAAAGAAATGTTTGACTTATTTGAGTATGGGCTAAAATCTGGCATTCTGTTTACAAATGACAAACTTGACCCTGCCATATTTCGAAACATTTCAATCACTGCTTTAAGATTAGGGAAATACAAGTGGACAGATAGTTTTATTTCTAACTACAATCATTTATTGGATTCAAGATACCGTAAAAATGCAGTAATCTTTAACCGAGCTAGGCTTGAAACATATCGCAAAAACTTTGATAGAGTTATCGAGTTATTAAGAGAAGTCACCTTTGAAGACTTAGTTTACGAACTAAGCTCAAAAGCTCTTCAGATAGTCGCATATTACGAACTTGATGAGTACGAAGTATTGATCTCTTTCCTGTCCAGCTTTAACACATTTCTCAGAAGGAGCACCAAAATTACAGACCGGCGAAAAAACAATTACAAAAAACTCATCTACTTCACCCGTAAACTAATCAAGCTCACTCCTCGCATGAAAACGGACATTCAAAAATTACAAACAGAAATCAACGACTCTGAAAACTTTGCTGATAAGCCTTGGTTGTTGGATAAAATTGCCGAGCTGCAAGGCTTGCCTCTGAAATCAACGAATTCCAATTAATACCATTATCGGAGCTACTTTTGGTTATATATATATTTAAGTGACAATTTTTATTTTTAATCAAACATTTGTTATGAACTTTTTTAAATGGTTTGTCTCGCACTTCATTGTTATAGATGAATTAGATGGGATTTAATTAAGCCAACTTTACTAGCTGAGTGTAGACAAATCTGCACTCAGTTAGATCTTACTTTACATATCGCTAAGCATTCTACAGATTATCTTCTTGTGGGACATTTACAAAAAATGTAATGAGCTCCGTAGGGCTTACTATTTTTGTAAGCAAGCTTTGTACATATCCAAACACCGCTCCCGCGCCATCTTATGATCCACTATAGGCTCTGGATACTCATCAGTCCCATACTCTGGCACCCACTTCTTGATATATTTCAGCTCCTTATCAAACTTCGTCATCTGACTCGTCGGATTAAAGATCCGAAAATACGGAGCCGCATCCGTCCCACTCCCACTCGCCCATTGCCATCCACCATTATTGCTAGCCAAATCAAAATCCAACAACAACCTCGCAAAATACGCTTCCCCCCACCGCCAATCAATCAACAAATGCTTGGTCAAAAAACTAGCCACCACCATCCGCACACGATTATGCATATAGCCCGTCGCATTCAACTCGCGCATCCCAGCATCTACTATCGGATAGCCCGTCCGCCCCTCACACCAAGCTGCAAACTCCTCCTCATCATTCCTAAATTCCAACTTCTCATATTTAGCTCGAAACGCATTCTCCACCACATGAGGAAAATGTGACAATATCTGCGAATAAAAATCTCGCCAAACTAACTCACTGAGATATGTCTCATTCAATTTTTCCGCCTTCCGAGCCTTCTCTCTTATGCTAATCGTCCCGAACCGAAAATGAATACCCAGCATCGTGGTCCCCCGAATGCTCGGGAAATTGCGCTGCTTATCATACAGCTTCACTATCTTTTGAGGCACTTCCGTAGATGGGATTTCCAAAGCTGATGCAACAAAGCCAATATCTGCAAGTGAGACAAAAACCGTTTTTTTAGATTGATTGAATTGCTGAGCATAGTTCAATGTTGGATAGGCTTTGAAATAATAACTCTGCCCCTTCGCATCACGCTTCGTATCCAAACGCTCTAACCATCTTCGCTTATATGGGGAAAATACAGTGTATGGACCGCCATCTCCCTTTAAAACCTCATTTTTTTCAAAAATAACATGGTCCTTAAAAGATTGAAACGATGCCCCTGCTTCCTCCACAAGCTTAGACACTTCAGCATCTCTTTCAAGCGCATATGGCTCATAATCTCGATTGGTATAAACGGCATTCACCTTCTTTTTATCCAATAAAGAAGACCAAATCTCTACTGGTTTACCATAGTACACATGCAGGCGAGCCCCATAGTCCTTTAGCTCGTCATCCAGCTCCAACAGTGTATTGTGAATAAAGTGTACCCTCGCATCATCCTTATCTTCTAACTTCTCAAGTATATGCTGGTCAAAGATAAACACAGGCTGGACGTCTTGTCCTTTCCGCAATGCATGGTACAAACCAGCGTTGTCAGCTAGTCTCAAATCTCTCCTAAACCAAAAATAAGTTAGTCTCGCCATATCTCCTTAACATTGTAATTCTAGTGTTGTTTTAAACTTATCGATCTTAATTCTTAAATTGAGCACTTAATTTAACTGTCATGAACATAAGACTATTCATTGGATTATTTTATAGTTTACTTCTATCCATCTTAGTGTTGTCATCCTGTCAGGAGAACACTAACCCCTTACTGACTGGAATTTCAGAGGCCATGAGCAAGGCTCAATCAGACCCCTCGCAGGATAACTTGGCTGCTTACTTTGACACGGTCAACAGCTTTGTGTCCGATCGAGATAATGATAAGTCTCTTGTTCAAGAAGTGCTACAAAAAGCAGCTCAATTTGCAACAGATCAAAAGCAGAATGCCAATGCCATTTCATACTATATCCCACTATTAAAAGAGTATTCAAAGGACTGTAAGACAGATCCTAACAATGTCTTATCACTCGCTCGCGGCATGAAGACAATGCGAAAGGAACATGCAGCAATGATGATCTATGCTAACTATATCAATGAGCATCCTCAAGCTGTGAAAGATGCAGACCTCGCTGCTCTAGTGTCAACAATGGAAGGAAGTCCTGAAGCTCATATCGATACGCTCTTCAATGAGATCTTTGTTGACCCCGATCAGTATGGCCTCAATCGTCCAAAAGCACTACAGTTTGTAGATATCGTCGAAGCCTATGCTCTCAGTAAGCCCTGCTCTGAAAAAGCTCCAGAATACTTATATCGCGCAGGTGAAATTGCTCGTAGCATCCGTACACTCCCAAAGGCGATGAGCGTCTACGATTGGATTCTGGAAAGCTATCCTGATTATGAAAAGACACCGACTGTTTACTTTCTCAAAGGCTTTATGATGGAAAACAATGTCAAAGATGTTGAAGCCGCAAAGGAAATCTACAATGACTTCCTCGTCAAATACCCAACACACGAAATGGCAGACGACGTCAAATTCTTACTCGAAAATATCGGTCGTTCTGATGAAGAGATCTTAGAATTTTTGGAGAAAAAGCAAACGGAGAATAAGTAATTTTGAGTGTTGAGTGTTGAGTCTTGAGTGTTGAGTGTTGAGTGTTGAGTGTTGAGTGTTGAGTGTTGAATGTTGAATTAAAGCAAGATTGAACATTGTTAAACATTCAACATGAATAAAGCATTCACATACTTTGAATTTTTTCCTAAGCGAAAAGGCAAAGACGCCATCATATCATTTGCCTCATCTTGATGTTCTTCTTCATATTTGAATTCTACGACAAGTGCAGTTTCCTCTATTTTGGCTGTGCTCACCTTGTAATTTTCAATCGCTCTATACTCAATTGATCGATCTATTGTCACCCTGACTTTCTGATCGAAACTCAACAAGTAAGTTCTCTTATACGAAATAGCTACTGATGGGAAAAGAGCTAAATCCTTGAAAATGTTTTGGTCGCAATACTTTCTAAAGTTTTCTTTGAAATCTAAAGGAGCCAATTGAATAGAGTCTTTGTATCCAAGTTGGTTCTGTTTGATCTTCTTTTCTAACACTGGCTCTTCTATAACAGCAATATTTTTTCCATACCATCTAATTCTATATTTGCATCGGTCCGAAACACCGGCTAGTGTTGATTGCGCTAATTCAAAATTACAATCATCAAAATAAATACTATTCACCTGCCTATCTGGAAAGTGCGTATTGAATCCAGCAGGGTGTATTTCCAAAACTTGCCGTACGGATTCAAAGCCAAGATTTTCAATTCTAAATTTTCGCTCGTACCTCATTTAGTAAACTCTCTTTTTATCTAGGATCAGTGTGGAAAATTGATCGACTGTGTAGTCCCTATCTGTATCCTCAACATGGACATCAACGCAAGTGACATGACTCGATTGAGTTTGACTTCCATCTACTTGAATTCCATTTTGTAGATTAATGAGTGAAATCTGTTCCATAAATACAGAATCAGTGTGACGAACATGTATGCCTTCAAAACTATTATAAATACTAATGTCAGACAAAGCCAATTTATCCATCTTGTTCGTTAGAATAGCCTGTCCATTAATATCATCAAAATAGCTTTCTGAAATATCTAAAGCTGAATACTTGGCCTGAATGGCATCTCCTCCAATAGCTTCAAATCGCAACTTATCTAAATCTCCAACTGAGTATTCACATGTCAAGGCATGACCTACACAGTTTGTAAATGTGGCGTCTTGGATTGTCACATTAGCATTTGTCATTGCCAATGCGGATTCTCCATGCATATCCTCAAACACACAATTCATAAGAGTGGCCTCTACTGACATTGTTAATCCAGCGACTGAATGCATGCCAGCATACTTGAGAGAGTGTAAAGACTTAAAATGGCAGTGCTTAAAAACAGAAGTTTCCAATGCACCACCTGTAATCAAAATAGCCTGCCCTTTACTACGCTCTCCAATAAGTTCAATCGGCATACTAGCAGTCCCTAGCGCCTGGACAGGACTTTTAGAAATTAAACATCCTGACTTTGAAAAATGTATTCGTTGTCCAGCTTTTAATAACAGTTTTAATCCAGAAGGAATAATCAGTGGGTCATCGACTTCAATCTGATTGCTATTGAATGACAACACATCACCTTCTAAATCGATTGAATATTTATTCTGAATATCAGATAAGGAGGATTTACTGGCATTCATCTCGACCTCCGGAATATTATTAATCCGTATTGGCGCAATTGCATGTGAATCAAGTCCTAACACTGAGTAAAACAACTGGTCATAATTTTTCTTATTCCTAACACTATATACTTCTTGCGGCGTTTTGGCATTATAAGCTTCTAAGAATACGCGTTGAGCTAAGGTATCAAGCAGCTGACCATTCGTACCAAAGCCAATAATCTCCATCGGGAAATAGTGAAAGGATTTGACAACTAAATTCTGAGTTGAGTTCTTCTTGGTAAATACTTTAATCGAATAATCTGGTAGTGGCGGTATTTTTTTTCTAGTATAGCCAGCTTTTTTAAATAGGGCATCCGCTGAAAACTGATATGTTTTATAGTCCTCATCTTGCTGAATAAACAGCTCCCTTTCTTTGACATAATCGTCTAGCAAAGACATGTTATTATCTATATATTCTTGTTTTGAAAATTTAAAGAGATATGACAAATAGCTTTCAAAGAACCCTTCGTCTCGGAACAAAAGGTGCATGTATACGCCTCCATAAGGATAGCCCTCTAGAGGTTTTACCTTAGCATTAATCCCCTCTCCTGCTGCTGACCAGCCTTCTGTAACAGCAGGCAATTCTACACCAAAGCAATCAAAAGCGATTGGTTCTAGCTTAGCACTTAGCGGATTAAAATAAAATCGAATATTTGTAATTTGTTGCGAATGAAATCCATGACTTAATTCCATCAATGCATAATACTTTGCCATTTTATCAACATCAAATACTTGCTCTGCTGATCTCTCAGAATTTAAAAAACCCTGCAGCATTGACTTAGCATATTCGAATGACTTCATAAAGTCAGGCTCTCCTTTATGTGCGGTATTAAACAATTCGAGGTCAACTGCCTTGGTCCAATAAAATGGCTTGACATCTTTTTGAATATTTTTCCAATAGGCATCATCGTTGTGTTTTAATATCGGACCGATTGGCTTTTTATGCGCAACCAATAGCTCATCTGTAAAGTGTTCTTCATAAGCATAAACGCCTTTTTGGTTTCCGTTTTCCTCTAGCTTAATAAAGTCATATCGAGTCGACATAACACCTTCCAATCGAAACAATTGATGCATATACCATTCTGCAAGATGAGACCTAGCTGCACTATTTTGAATCGAAAAAACAGACATGTCACGCCACAGATCATTGTTTTTTAATTGAATGCGATATGACCATTTGTCACCTTTTATGTGATCTAACAAATCTCCTTTCAACCTGATATCAATGGGATATTCAAGCGTCTCAATGCGCATATCAGCTGGGACAAAATCATCCTTAGTCGTAAACAATAAGCCCACCTGTAATGCCTCCTCACGCTTCTCCTTTATTTGCTTATAGTTAGCCTGATTAATTTGTAGCTCTAGTAATTCTGGCGAAAATTCTAAATCCGTCAATTGAGAATTGGTTGGTAGCTTTGACTTGGCAGGACTGACTTCTTTATTATGACTCATCTTCATGAGTGACAGTATGAGTAGACCGATCAATACAAGTAAAGCCGCACCAAATCTCAAGTCAAATGACTTTGTCTGTCCACCTTTAATTTTCATAGATTGACCAATTTAAATCCAGCGAGAACAATCACCAGACCATAGATGCCCCACATGCCTTTATCAACAAGCTTAGACATTGGACTCGCTTCTATTACGGCATGTAGCTTATTATATTTGGGTGTTTGATCTACGATGAGATTGGGAAAACGAGAAACGATCTTTTGCTTTAGATGTCTATTTATCGTTTCTAAATATGCTGCATCAGCAGGATCCGCTTCCGTATATCTAAGTTCATTAATTTCAATTTCTAATTCATAAAATTCTTGAAATGGAATTTTCTTATTTTTTACATGATCTAAAGATATTGTAGCAACACTCCCCTTCTTATCTAGAAAGTACATGCGAGCTCTTCGTTGACTAAGTCTAATTGACTGCTTGAGCTTATTGGCATCAACACCTAATTGTCTCAACTGATAAGAAAAGTGATCTCGATCCGCTGCATCTACAAACTGCAATACAGGATGTCTGGATATTTTATCAACTGCATTTATTTTCTTGGGGACTTTATATTTAATTTCCTCCCTCACGACACCGTCAGTTGAGCTAGGCAATTTTATTTGAATAAGTTCATTCGTCAGTACAGCATGATTATACCGCAAGCGATGACGTACGCCAACCTCTTGCGCCAACAGTCCATTATCGTCATCGTCAAAATAGCTATCAAAAAATAGCTCGTCAGCTCGCTCTATTGTCAAGGCTATACCATCAACTTGATAAGTACCTTCTTTAAATTCGTCGGTGAGATAGGATTGTAAATACTCGATATCATCAGTTGCAACAGACAACTTGTACTCGCTCTCAAGTCTAGTTTGCCCACAAATATCAATGCAGATTAAGTTTACAAGAATAAGACAATATAACCATCGATTGCCCATCAGTTACTGAGCTAAATTCTTATTATCTATAAATGAAATCTCAGCGCTAGGGTCCTTTTGAAGTAGCTCATTTTTCACATTACTTAGTTGATCCAGACTGTCTATCTCTAAAACATATGACATTCGAACAGTACCATTGTCATGACTCAAGCGACGTAACTCTACGCCCGTGAGATGCTGAATTAATATCGCATTAATCCCTTGCTCATCAACAACAGAGCTACTCACATTTAATACCATTTCGTTGTCCAGCCGTTTAATCTTGTTCTTCTGTGTACTCGTCTTTAGAATTAATAAAGCCATGATTAACACAAAAGCAAGGATAGTAATCCCTGCTTGATTGGCCCCCATCCCGAGTCCTATACCAATCACCAAAAATAGATAGGTCAATTCTTCTGGTTCCTTAATCGCTGCTCTAAATCGGACGATGGATAACGCCCCAACTAATCCCAAGGATAGCGCAATACTTGATTTGACAATATAAATAATCAGCATCGTCGTCAATGCTAATAAAATAAAATTGTTAGAAAATTTTGAGCGATTGCCTACCGCATTCCCATACTTGGTGTAATACATTGACAGTATCCAACTCAATAAGGCTCCGATAAGTGCATTAAGCACAAACTGACTATGATCAACAAAATCAATTGAATATTCGGAAAAAAGATCAGAAAAATCCATAGACAGACAGCGCTTTAAGCCAAAGCTAACAAATTAGATTTGTTTATTCATTGACTTGAATATCAATTAGTTAATTGTTTTGGAGTTGATAAAACGGAATGTGGTTTTGTCATTAGATTTTTAAGAAAGAACAATGATGGCCGCTCTGCGGTGAAGCAAGGGTGTCCTCCTTGAGGAGGTCGGGAGGTGGAATCTACTTCAATGTCAATTCCACCCTCCGTAGAGTCTCTACGACTCTTGAGAGTCTTTGGACCATAATCCCCTCTCGGGGAAAATCTACGTTGAATGCCAATGGCCATGCATTCCCAAGAGTCCAGTTGAAATGATTGCAAGGAATATTTATATTCTCTTCATCTATTTTATAAGAATGACCTGAGACGAAGTCGGACTCAATTTGGTACCAGACACAGAAGCTGTTGCCTCTAACCTAAAGCTTGAGTTTACATTTTTAAAATACTTAGCCATCTTGACCAATCCTTTTGAAAAGATGTTAGAAGACTCCATATCATCCATTTCAGAATTCAACATTTTATAAGAGAGTTCGAATGGAATTGACTTTGTTTCGTCTTTGTCGATCAGAATTGGCTCTTTCAGAAGAACTTCTCCTAGAACATACTCATCAATTAAGCGACTTTCCTTACGGCCTCTTGCGTATTTCTCGATTAACTTAAGTCGAATATTTGATATTGTCTGGTCTGATAGAGACTCTAATTGGATTTTACCTTTTATGAGCCCATATTTTTTCTCGACCACCGCAGGAGCAACAATACTCAATTTGACTCCTTCTATCCCTAATATGTTTTTTAGCTTTCCGAACATTACATCTATAACATCAAAATGGAGTTAAGAAGTTTTCTTTTCGTCGAAAGTTTTAGCTTTCTGATCGAAATTAGTCATTCTAAATGTTATGCTTAGACGAATCTCTTGTGCCAACTCGCCTCTAATGGCTTCAACCACTCCGTCAAAAATTGATCTTTAGTCTTGACAAGGTTATCAAAAACCAGCGTATCGTCCGTAATTGTCCCTGCTTGATAGGCAGCTTTAAATTGTTCCTGATTCAAGGTATATACTTTCTCTTCCTCTTCATTCAGATAACTGAAGATCATCCTGTTAAAAAAGTCAACCTGATAATGACTACCCAGTTGTTGCACAAAATGTACCGACGCATCAATCGAACAGCCACTTGCCGCAGCCGTAGTTTCATCTACAAACAGAGTTAAAAATTGATCATGAAACAAATTGCCATAGGTTTTTAGTGCATTATGGTGAGCTGTCCATTGTGATAAAAACTTGAATAAATGACCTTGGATCTCATACCGCTGGCTATCTGACAATTCTTTATCAGCCTGATAGATCCACACTTTGGACCGATTATCTAGTGCTATGAGATCTGCTACCATATTACCAATTATTTGATTGTACAATCATTTCGGAGATATCTAAGACCATCACATCATCTTGCTTTTCTTTCGCTTTCATGCCATCTCCTAACATCGTTAAACAAAACGGACAATTGACTGCAATTGTTTTGGCACCTGTGGCTATGGCCTCTTCGACTCGCTCGATATTGATCCGTTTATCGCCAGGCTCATCTTCTTTGAACATTTGCGCTCCGCCTGCTCCACAACACAAGGCCGTTTCCTTAGCCCGAGGCATTTCGATCAAATCCGATTCAAGACTTGCTAAGACAGCTCTTGGCGCAGCGTATTCCCCATTGACACGACCCAAATAACAAGAATCATGATAGCTAATTTTCTGTCCCTTAAATTCTCCGCCTTCTATCGTTAAACGACCCTCATCTATCAATTCTTGAATCAATTGCGTGTGATGCACCACTGTATAATGGCCTCCCAATGCCGGATACTCATTCTTAAGGGCATTTAGACAATGTGGACAGGTAGCCACTATCTTCTTCACCTTATACATATTCAACATTTCAATATTCTGCAAGGCGCTCATCTGAAACACAAATTCATTGCCCGCCCGCCGCGCAGGATCACCAGTACATGCCTCTTCATTCCCCAAAATCGCAAACTTGATACCTGCATGATGCAAAATCTTGGAAAAGGCAATCGTCACCTTTTGAGCTCTCGCATCAAAACTACCAGCGCATCCTACCCAAAACAAGATCTCTGGTTCATCGCTAGCAGCGGCCATCTCGGCCATTGTGAAAATTTTAAATTTCATTTACAATATGTGTTGAGTTACAAATCTCTTCCAAAACCAATTTGTCATGATTTTTACAAAAAATCTCGCCAAATCTCATCTTTTTATACTATCCGCCCCGTGATGAATCACGGGGCTAGCAAAATGTGATCCCGCTGGGATCAAAACTACCAATCAACGAATCACGAATCAATAAATCACTTTCCATTAGCTTATCTAATGACCCAAGGCATTAAAATTACCTCGAACTTATTTTGCTACGAAATTTCAGACTCCCAACTTCGCACTATCCAATATCCACTATCAACTATCCACTATCCACTATCCACTATCATCTATCAACTGTCAACTGTCAACTCTATACTTCCTCAGAAAATTCCTTCGCCCATTTCACTCGCTCATCAGGAATCTGCCAGACTGCACCACTATTCTCAATACTCGTAAACATCGGCACCCAATCTGATGGCCCTGCAGACTCTGTCAATATCTCATATCGTCTCAAGTCTAAAATCGGCTTCAATGGATTAATCATCACAGGACAAGCTTCCACACATGCATTGCAAGTCGTGCACGCATGTATCTCTTCTCTGGTAATGTAATCAAACAGACTTTTACCGTCATCATAGTTATCTGCTGTTAGCTTTACGCCTGCGCTCGCATCTGCATCGCTTAGATACTTTGGCGAACCAGAATCAATGTTGCGCCCTACTTCCTCAACTCTATCTCTAATATCCATTAACACTTTTCGGGGTGATAATTTTTTACCTGTTACATTAGCTGGACATACTGATGTACATCGCCCACATTCCGTACAGGTATAGGCATCTAAGATTGTTTTCCAGTTTAAATCAAAGACATCTTGAGCACCAAATTCTGGCAGATCAGCATCCATCGGAGCCATTTCAGCTTCTGGAATCAATCCCATCATCGACTTCACCTCATTCATCACCGCAGGCATATTCTCCATTTCACCGCGGCTTTCTAGCGGTGCAAAGTAAACATTAGGGAAGGCAAAAAAGATGTGTAAATGTTTGGATCTCGGTATATAATATAAAAAGCCAAGCACGACTAAAAAGTGTAGCCACCAGCCAGTCCGCTCTAAAAAGACCAACATATCCTTTCCAAAACCATCGAGGAATAATGGGCCCATAATACCGCTAATCGGCAAAAAGCCAATTGAAGGATAATGTGCAGGATCGATCCGTTGGAGCATAGTGTCAGCCCCATTCATCGTGAAAATTCCAATCAACAAGAGAATCTCCAAACCGAGTATGATATTCGCATCCATCGTCGGCCAACCTTTCATTTCAGGTTTGTGCAAGCGTGGTACTTTAATAATATTTCGTCGAATCAGAAACACAACTGTACCAATAAAAGCAAGAACGGATAATAACTCAATCGTCCCGATAATCACCGAATACAAGACACCTAGATAGGGAGCAAAAAAACGATGAACGCCAAACAACCCATCGATTATGATTTCAATAAATTCAATTTGTGTAAACAAAAAGGCAACATAGATGAAACAATGCATGACTGCAGGTATCACACGTTTAAACATTTTTTTCTGACCTAGCGCGATCAAAATGACATTCTTCCATCTTGTCATAACATTACCAGTAACTTTATAATCCTTACCCAATCGGATATTACGGATGATAAAAGAGAACTGCTTGACAGCGAAATATGCGCTAAGGACCAATAATAAAATGAAAGCTATCTGTGAAAAGCTCATAAAGGCTTAAATTTGTTCAATTATAGAGAATATCTCACTCTAATTCTATAATTGCTAATGAATTTCAAACTGGAAGATGAAAATACTTGATTCAAAACAAATACAGCAAAAAATAAATCGGATTGCGATTCAGATACTAGAAAGGAATTTTGCCGAGAAGGAAATTATCCTGGCAGGAATCAATAACAATGGAATGGGGTTCGCAAAACTGCTCGCAAAAAATCTCAAAACAAGATCCGACATCACAATTACACTCTCTCAGATCAAACTCAATCCAGCCAAACCCACATCTGAAAATATCGTCATCAATTTAGATGAAAAAGAACTCAATAAGAAGGTGATTATAATTGTGGATGATGTTGCGAATACTGGTCGTACCATCTTTTATGCCTTCAAACCCTTTTTAGAAATCCTGCCTAAGAAGGTAGAGGTTGCGGTATTAGTCGACAGAAAGCATAAATCGTTTCCTGTTAAGCCTGATTATGTGGGTATCTCTTTGGCCACAACTGCAAAAGAGAATATTGATGTGAGCATTAAGCCGATGAAGACTGCGGAGGTCTTATTGGTGTGATGACTATACATTTACTATATAATGCTCTGTTCTTTAATACTTTACACCGTCGAGAAACTGTCATTTCGAGGGAGGCGTCAGCCGATTCGAGAAATACTACGAACCACATAAACCCATTTCGACCGAAGTGGAGAAATCTATATTCGATCATGATTAAAAAAGAAAATAGCCAGATTCCGGATCGAGCCCGGAATGACAGTTGCTTTTGACGCTTGCTTTTGTTTGTCATTACTTTAATTTTATTAGCGCGTAGCGGGAATTCGTTTCTAAAAATGACAGTTTTCTCGACTGTGTAAAGCACTAGATGCCAGAGTAATATGTAACTTGTCAGAGATAACTTGATTCAGTATCTAATTTATATTGAGCAGGTTAAATCCAAAATTAAATTGAGGGCAATGGTGGTGCATAATATTCTATTTATTCAAAGTACATGAAGAATTTAAGTCTAGGAGAAAAAGCAAGCTTAAAAAATTTATTTTAGCAAATAATGAATGTAAACGGCAAACCTTACCGCACCATTTGGTTAAAAGATGGTGACTTAAAAACTGTCCAGATCATCGATCAGCGCCACCTGCCACATCAATTTGTCATTGAGAATATAACAACAGTAGCGCAGATGGCAACTGCTATTAAAGATATGCACGTGAGAGGAGCGGGCTTGATTGGCGCTGCTGCTGGCTTTGGTATGTATCTCGCAATGATCGAAGCAGCAGTAAACTCAATGAGTCAAGATATCGATGCCTTTCTCCAAAAAGCTGGCGAAATACTCAAGGCAACCCGACCCACCGCGGTCAATCTAGAATGGGCAGTCAATCGTCAATTAAAAGGACTACTCTCTGAAAAAATAGTAAACAATAAGATTGATGTCGCCTACCAAACTGCGCTCAATATTGCTGATGAAGATGCAGCTCATTGCAAACAAATCGGCAATTATGGTTTATCGATCATACAAGATGCGTACGAATTAAAAAAGCAACAGCCAGTCAATATCCTCACGCACTGCAACGCCGGTTGGCTCGCCTTTGTGGATTATGGATCTGCCACAGCTCCTCTATATGCAGCTCACGACCAAGGTATTAAGATCCACGTCTGGGTTGACGAAACACGACCGCGCAACCAAGGCGCAAGACTCACGGCTTGGGAGCTTGGTCAGCATGGCATCCCTCACACCGTAATCACTGACAATGCCGGCGGCCATTTGATGCAGCATGGCCTTGTGGATATGGTCATAACAGGCACTGATAGAACGACCTCATCTGGAGATGTTTGTAATAAGATCGGTACATATCTAAAAGCACTCGCAGCACACGATAACCAAATTCCTTTCTACGTTGCACTCCCCTCTTCTAGTTTTGACTGGCAAATGAAAGATGGCCTAAGCTCAATCCCGATTGAAGAGCGCAATCAAGATGAGGTCCGTACGATCCAAGGCTTGAATAACAATGAAATCAAACAAGTCCTCTTGACACCCGAATTCAGTCCAGCGGCTAACTATGCCTTTGATGTCACACCCGCGCGCTTAGTGACTCAGCTCATCACAGAACGCGGAATTTGTGCTGCAGATGAGGAGTCGATTCGACTGCTATTTCCTGATCGGGTGGCGACATCAGACTCATAAGTCATGTGTTTTTCCGCAGAGCGGGACAGGAATTGTTCGAGACACATAAGGAACAGATTCATGTTGTTGGTGGCAACATCAACAATGGCGGGCTTTTTATATTTATTCGTCCAACTTATGTCCCTTTTGTGTTTCATCTTATGTGCCTTATGTGTTTCATCTTATGTGCCTTTTGTGTTCCTCCTTATGTGTCTTATGTGTTTCCTCTTTAAGTGCCCTATGTGCTCCTCCTTATATGTGTTAAGTGCTTCCTCTTTAAGTACCTTATCTACACTCCCAATCTATTTCAACTTATGTCATTATATTAGTGCTTACAATATGCTATTATGAAAAAACTAGCTCTGCATTGGCAGATTTTGATTGGAATGGTCTTAGGCGTGCTATTTGGGTTCTTAATGGCGTATACAAGCTGGGGACCAGGTTTTACGAGAGATTGGATTAAGCCGATCGGGACTATCTTCATCAATTTATTAAAACTTATAGCCATCCCATTGATCATTGGCTCTTTAATCAAAGGCATCTCTGATCTAAAGGATATTTCAAAGTTCTCTCAAATTGGAGGTCGCACAATTCTCATTTACATCTGTACTACAGTTGTCGCAGTGTGTATAGGCCTATTGGTTGTCAATATTATTCAACCTGGGAATAGTGTTTCTCAAGAAACCTTGACGGAATTGAGCTCAGCATTTGCAGATGAAGGGAAAGCTAGGGTCGAAACAGCCTTAAGTCAGAAGGAACAAGGCCCGATGCAATTTCTAGTCGACATGGTACCTGAAAACATATTTGGGGCGGCCTCAAGTAATGGTAATATGCTACAAGTCATCTTTTTCACAATCTTCTTTGCGATTGGTTTGTTGTTAATTGATCCGTCAAAAAGCGCACCAGTGAAAGCCTTTTTTGATGGCTTTAATGACATCATTTTAAAAATGGTCGATCTCATTATGATCATTGCACCTTATGCAGTTTTTGCCCTGTTAGCTTCTCTGGTCGTGGATACTCAAAATCCAGATTTATTTAAAGCCCTTAGCTTTTATGCCCTATCGGTCGTATTAGGCTTGCTTCTCATGATCGGTTTCTATTTATTAATTATGATGCTCTATGTCAAGAAATCCCCGATTTGGTTTTTGAAAGGCATCAGTCCAGCGCAGCTACTTGCCTTTTCTACGAGTTCGAGTGCCGCGACGCTTCCGGTAACCATGGAGCGTGTCGAAGAACACCTTGGCGTTGAAAAAGAAGTAACGAGTTTTGTTTGCCCTGTAGGAGCGACAATCAATATGGATGGGACTAGCTTGTATCAAGCAGTGGCGGCAGTATTTATAGCACAGGCATTAGCGTTTGATTTGTCCTTTGGAGATCAATTGACAATCATCGTAACTGCTACCTTAGCATCGATTGGCAGTGCAGCAGTACCGGGAGCTGGCATGATCATGTTAGTTATTGTTTTAGAATCTATTGGATTGCCAACAGAAAAGTTAGAAATTGGGCTCGCATTAATCTTTGCTGTTGACAGACCTCTAGATATGTGTCGGACAGTCGTGAACATTACAGGTGATGCGACTGTTGCGATGTTAGTTGGGAAGAGTGTTGGGAAATTGGGTGAGCCGAATGTGAAGAATTGGGATGATCGGTTGGAGGAGGTTTTGTAGGGAGTTGGGAAGTGGGAAGTGGGAGTTGGTTAATAAGAAAATAATAAATGTAGAATATAATGCAAATTTTAGGAATAGGGTCAAGGGTCAAGCATCCTGCATATGGAGACGGTGTCATCATCGAAGTTGACAGAGCAGCCTATCGCGTTTCGTTTATCTTATATGGGATAAAGCATGTCGGTAAGGAATATGAAACTTGGGAAATTATTGAAGC
The DNA here is from genome assembly GCA_937959275.1 of uncultured Saprospiraceae bacterium. Lineage (GTDB taxonomy): Bacteria > Bacteroidota > Bacteroidia > Chitinophagales > Saprospiraceae > CALFUK01. The sequence continues at coordinate 129,647 of CALGLU010000052.1, forward strand.
AATTGAGCATTCAGAGCGAGCGAATTTTGATGAAGCTGAGCAGTCTTTGATGAAAATACTGGAGCATTATTCTGACTTGAGTCATGTTGTAGATTTAGGAGACAAGTGGGATGATGGGACGATGGTGTTACAACCTGCTGATAGCTCATTGAAGTCCAAAGAAATACCAATTGATACATTCTTTCATAAAATCGTGATGGTCCGTGATCGCCTTCGCGTGATGGAGCAACGAATCAATAGCAGTAAATTAACTGATGAAGAAAAGGTGAATTTGCAGCAATACATCACACGTATTTATGGCAGTTTAACAACGTTTAACGTATTATTTAAATATAAAGAAGATCACTTTACAGGAGATAAGAAATGACAAAAACGACATATGGGTTCCTATTAGGAATGATACTTCTTTTCTCAATGCAAGCTTGCATAGAAGCGGATCATGAATTTTCGAAATTAGCGCCGGGTATTTGGCGGGCGGAGTTGACCTTGGAGGGAGGCAAGATTTTGCGCGATGCAGATGATGAATCTCCCATTATGGACAATAAGGTTTTACTGCCCTTCAATTTTGAAGTTATCTATGCCACGCCTGATTCTTTTTATATCGAATTGCATAATGGTGAAGAGCGCATTCAAGTAACTGATATTCTCTATGGCAGGGATATGGCTGTAGCCAAAGATACTGTAGTGATCAATTTTCCAGTATTTGACACCTACATCAAAGCCATCTTTGTTGAGAATGTGATGGAAGGACAATTTGTCGTGAATTATCGAGAGAATTATAGTATTCCATTTGTTGCTTACCACGGGCAAGGACATCGGTTTGTAGATGATGGAACAGCTCCAAGGATGGATCTGAGTGGTAGATGGAAAACAACATTTGAACTCAATACAGAAGGAGCGTTTCCAGCCATAGGAGATTTTGATCAAGACGGCAATCAACTCTTGGGGACCTTTTTAACAGAGACAGGAGACTATCGGTACTTGGACGGTCATGTTCGTGACAATAAATTTGCGCTGAGTTGTTTTGATGGCTCACACGCCTTTCTGTTTGATGGCAAGATTATGCCAGACAAGAGTTTGTTGGGGACTTTTTATTCAGGTACACATTACAAAGTACTCTTTGAAGCATCGAAAGATGAGGAGTATACATTAGCAAGTCCATTTGATTTGACACAAGCCGTAAATCCCTCTGAACCATTGTCATTTAGTTTTCCAAATGTAGATGGTCAGCAAATCAGTCTATTAGATGAGGTATATACAGACAAAGTCAAACTCATTAAAATCATGGGCACCTGGTGTCCAAATTGCAAAGACGAAACGATCTTTCTCAAAAAATATTTAGCTGAACATCCTTCTGATCAATTAGAAGTTATTGCACTTTCATTTGAAAAGTATAAACAAATAGAAAAGGCGATGTCGGCAATTCGTAAATTTAAGACCAACTTTGAAGTCCCTTATGAAGTCTTATACGCAGGCTTGTCAGACAAAGAGGAAGCTTCAAAACAAATGCCTCAAATCACGAAGATAAAGTCCTTCCCCACACTACTTTTTGTAGACAAGACAAATAGAATTCGGAATATACATACTGGGTTTTCGGGACCTGCAACGAGTGAATATGCGACTTTTGAAGATCAGTTTGAATCTATTGTCAACACATTACTTTTGGAATAAGTTGTCTACTTTAAAACTTGTAATCAATTCAAATGCTGACTATTTATTATCATCTTAAACCTTCTTAAAATGATAGGGCTGCTCAGAGGGACTGTAAAATTAAAAGCTTACCAAAAATCATGGAAAAGAGAATTTGAAAAAACAAAACAAGAAATTTTAGCATTAATTGAAGGTAAAGATGTAATCATTGAGCATATAGGATCGACTTCAATTCAAGCTATTCATTCAAAACCTATCATCGATGTTGCCATTGGCATAAAGACAAAAGAAACACTTATTGAAGTCATAGAAATTCTAGCTAATCATCAATTTGATGACAGAGGTGATAGATCAACAAGCGGTGGATATTTATTTGTAAAATATACTGCACCTGAGACTGTTAATCATCATATCCATCTTCTTCTAATAACTGATATTCAGTGGATCAATTATCTTGATTTTAGAGATAAATTAAAATCCGATGATGCATTAGCGAAAGCGTACGAAAAGCTAAAAATTGATTTATCCCTAAAGTATAAAACGGAAAGAGCTAAATACACAAAAGGGAAGGAATCATTTATTCAATGTGTATTGAATAAATAAATGCAGGTTGGTTTTATTTGTTCAAAATAGTATTGATTGTGTAAATTGATTAGGAATCACCAGGAGTAATAATTTCAAAATCAAACTGCAGGGCGAATTGATTTTTTAATTCAACTTTGACCTTGTCAAGATCAATCTCTGTGTTCAATTCCGCTTGCATAGAGGTGACAGTCTTCGTATCATCAGCAATCCCGCAAGGGACTATATGTTGAAAATGACTTAAATCAGTATTGACATTCAGTGCCAAACCATGTAAAGATACCCAACGACTTAGGTGGACTCCAATCGCACAAATCTTACGCTCAATAGCCACCTCGTGCTCAATCCAAACACCTGTAAAGCCTTCAATTCGCTTCCCCTTAATACCCATTGATCCTAACACTTGTATGACGACCTCCTCTAGCAAGCGCACATACTTATGGACATCTGTAAAAAACTGCTCTAAGTCAAAAATGGGATAGACTGTCAACTGGCCTGGCCCATGATAGGTAATATCCCCTCCCCGATTAATTTTAAAATATTCGAAGTCAGGACTAGACTCGACGTCAATTAATAGATGCTCTATCGATCCACTTTTTCCTAAGGTATACACAGGATTATGTTCGCAAAACAGCAGATAGCTCGGCGGCACCTCATCGCCAGCCCGCTTCGTTTTGATGATCCCTTGCTGCAATGTTGACTGATAGTCCCAAGCCTCTTTGTAGGAGATACGTCCTAGATCTTGAACAATAACTTTGGGGAGCTGATGGGACATTTAAATGAAAATCAAAATTATAAAGGGGAATGATTATCTTATAAGTCGACAGTCCATGGTCGATGGTCCATAGATAAAGTATCAGGACAATTGTCTATCGACTATACTCTATCGACTAACCAGCTACCAGTTCCTCTACCCTCACAATCCAGCCTCTCGTATCCTCTATCTGCCCTCGTCTCAACTTTGCGATATAGTCTTTGGCCCAAGGTGCAATTTTAAATGAATCTACGTCGATTGGATAGTCTTGGCCTTTGTAGCCAATATTTTTAACAGGGGAAACCACAGCTGCAGTACCAGTGCCAAACACTTCTTTTAAAAGTCCATCTTTATGCGCTTGTACCACCTCGTCTATTGATATTTGTCGTTCTTCGACTGTATAGCCTTCATCCTTCAAAATATGAATGATTGAATCTCTCGTTATACCTTGTAAGATCGCTCCATTAAAGGCAGGTGTTACGATGGTATTTCCGATGACGAAGAAAATATTCATGGTGCCGACTTCCTGGATGTATTTGAATTCCTTTCCATCCAACCACAAGACCTGATCATAGCCCTCTTCTTTAGCTTTTTTTGCAGGATAGATAGATGCTGCATAATTTCCAGCAGTCTTAGCGTCACCTACACCGCCCGGCGCAGCTCTTACATGTTCTGTATCTGCCTTTAAATTCACTGGTTTATCATAGTACGGACCAACAGGCAATGTCAATATAACGAGCTTGTATGTTTCTGATGCAGCTACTCCAATAAACTCATCAGTGGCAAACATGAATGGTCTAACATATAAAGCACTGCCTGCCTTAGAAGGAATCCAATCTTTCTCCAAGCCGACCAAGGTGGTCAGCGCTTCGTGAAATAGTGAAGCAGGTACTTCAGGCATACACATTCTGTAGGCAGACCGATTCAATCGATCAATATGCATATCCGGCCTCAGCAGTAATGGAGTGCCATCATCCGCAATGGATACTTTCATACCTTCAAAAATAGACTGAGCATAATGCAGGGTAAGATTACCTGGGTGAATGCAAAAATCTACGACAGGACCTATATTTAGATTTGTCCACTCGCCATTGATGTAATCTGCTGTGAACATGTGGTCCGTAAAAACTCGTCCAAATGGTGTATTGTCTAAATCTATATTTTGAAGATTTGAAACTGGAACTCGATCTATCGAAATTGTATGCATAGTAAATGGTTTTAATACGTTATTTTAGCAAAAGAATAGAGATCAATGTTTGACTCCTATTCCTTATTCATGTAAAACTCGAAATTTCTAGTGTTAGATCAAATTAAAATCCAATATTATTCCATTCCTGAGTCCACAGATATTGAGATGGAAAACGCACAGGCAACGACTTTCGTTGTGCTTAAGGACAAAGATTGGTCAGAAGACAATCAAAATCTGCTTAACAAGATGCTTAAAGCGATTAAACTAGAGGATCATGAGGTCCAGCTTATTCCTTTAAGTCAAGAGCAAAATTTTTCATTATCTAGCTTACCGTCTACTGATGCTAAGACAACGATCCTTATTTTCGGACTCACTCCTACTGATATTCAACTTAATATCCGAGCGACTAAATATCAATTAACCGGATTAGAATGCGCAACATTGATTTTCTCTGATAGTCTATCAACGCTCATAGAGAACCCAGCATTAAAAAAGCCTCTATGGCAATCACTTCAAGCTGCTTACCAATGAAACTCATTTTTGCAACAGGTAACGCTCATAAATTAGAGGAAGTCCAGGCTGTTATCCCTTCAGCATTTTCTGTACTGAGCTTGAAAGATTTGGAGTTCGAGTATGACATTCCCGAGACTGGAGATACCCTTGAGGACAATGCTCTCATAAAAGCACGGTTTATCCACCAGAAATATGGCGACAATGTGTTTGCTGAAGATACAGGATTGGAAATTACTGCCTTGGATGGTTTACCTGGCGTCATCACAGCTCGATATGCTGGCCCACAACGAGACCACAACAACAATATGGCTAAGGTGCTACACGAGCTTTCATCCCATGAAGACAGATCTGCACAGTTTCGCGCTGTCATTGCACTGATTTACGAAAACACCGAATATCTTTTCGAAGGTATCTTAACAGGGACGATGAGTGTTATAAAAAAGGGAGATCAAGGTTTTGGTTATGATCCTATTTTCATTCCTACTGGCTATGACAAAACAGCAGCCGAATTAGGACCTGCTGTTAAGAATCAAATTAGTCATCGTGTAAGAGCGCTTGCAAAGATGGTCGCTTTTCTGAACGACCTCAAGTAACATTAAAAATTCCTAATGGATTCCTGCGCTGCTTTCTCTTTAGTGACCATAGGGCGCGTCCAGTGCAAGAAGCACAAGTTGGCAGTATACAACACTAAGTATTGGCATTCTATCTATTTTGATTAATTTTAGAAATCAAAAATGGCATGACTTTTCAACTTCATTTAGTGATTCCTATAACAATCTCAGCATTAGCTTTAGGTCTCATATTCTTAAATAGAAGAAAATTATTTACTGCGAAAAAACGAATATGGTTTTGGAGAAGCTTAACCGTATTTTTATTATCCTATTTTCTAATTATAGGCGTAGTAAGCTATATAGACATTTCAGCAGATTTAGCATTGCAGGCATTCGACTTAAATGGGGATGGTCATTTTAGCGCAGATGAACAAACGCCTAAACAAAAGGAGGCGATGCATAAAGTGATCGCTGACAATGCTAGAAATTTTTCATTTATTACTGGATTTATTCTTTCAGCTATTATTACATTTTTCGTCTTTATGGTAAGAAAGATTTATCAATTCATCACATAACATTTCGAAGAATGAAGCTTGCACAACTTCATTCGCTTAATATTTTTTTTCTATATTTAGAAATCTAACCATTTTGAACGAATAAAATCTAAGCCCTTCCTTTAGATATTCATAGAAGAAAGTTATGTGGTGGCACGTTGTATAATCTGACGTAAACTAAGTTTATTCCCATTAAGCATTTATAATTTTTATCTTTTTCAAACTCTTATAAATCTACTATATGAAACATCTTTTTTCAACTGTGATCTGCAGTCTTATTTTAATTGGCAGTCTAGTTGCCCAGGATGCTGGCATCACCATTGGTGACAGTAATGGAACCACTAATGGCACAATAAAATATAATAGCACCTCAGGTTTTCAGGGGCTACACCTTGGAAACTGGATGCCGTTTACAGGTGCAAATACTAGCGCAAGCCCTTGGACAGTCAGCGGTTCGAATATATATTTTGACGGACCTGGCACAGTAGGCATTGGTGGACTTTCAGACGGTCCAGCGTTGCAGGTGAATGGAGTTATAACTGCAAACATGCCAGGAAGCTCAACTGGGGCAGTGTCTTTCAGCAGTCCTATTGGTTTACCCGGAGTGATTTTCCGGTCCAATGATAATTCTTCTAGAGCAGACATCAGATTCGCAACTAGTGGTTTACATTTAGGCGCACATGGAGCAGTTACACCTCCAAATACCAGCTTAGTATTAGCCAATAATGGTAGAGTGGGCATTGGCACAACGACTCCTATTCAAAAACTTCATGTCAATGGGACGTTTCGCTCAAATACAATTTTTGTTGACCCGCAGAACAGTACATCAGAAGGTGGAGAAGTCGTGCTGTATGGAGCAGGCTCAAATAACGATTACCATATAGACAACTTTGATGGTGGCGTAAGATTTTTTCACAGTGGAGGTGTCGCAATGGAGATAACAGACAATTATAAAATCAAGCTTGGTCCAGTTACATCCACGCCGGGAAACTTTAGGCTATATGTCGCTACTGGTATTCTCACAGAGCGAGTTAAAATTGCTACAATGGCCACGGCAGATTGGGCGGATTATGTATTCGACGAAGACTATAAACTCAAATCACTTCATGAAGTCAAATCATTCGTCCAAAAGAACAAACACTTGCCAAATATTCCTTCCGCACAAGAAATAGAAAAAAGCGGTTATGAACTTCAAAAAATGGATGCCAAATTATTAGAAAAGATAGAAGAACTGTATTTGCTAACCATTCAACTCGATGAAGAAAAACAGCAAATAGAAGCCAACAATATAAAACTGCAACAAGAAAATGAATTATTGAAAACGACACAACAAAACATCTTGACCCGTTTATCTAAATTAGAACATACTCATTGATTATGAATAGTAAACTATTATGTATTGTCACAAGCCTGATGTTCACAGTATGCATCTCTATTGTAGCGCAAGGCGAATTTAATCAAAGTGACTTGACGGATCATATTTCTCATGTTGCAGACAAAACCAATCAGGATTATTTCGATGACCACGACCATGAATTATGGGAATACTATCTCAATCGTCCACACCCTAATGTCAATAGGATCAATACTTATTTTGAGGATGCTGCTATTGAGTTTGGTGTGCCTGCCGAATTACTTAAAGTCATTGGTCAAATTGAAAACAACTGGACACAAATAGGCCCGTCTATTGATAGAGGATGGGGCATTATGCACTTAGTGGACAATTCGTATTGCAATACGCTCGACGAAGCTGCGACCTTACTCAAGGTATCAAAAGATGTCTTAAAAGATGATGCAAGGCAAAACATTAGAGGTGCCGCAGCTCTATTAGCCAGCTATTATAACAATACCGGCAAAGACAAAACGGAGATAGAAAATTGGTTTGAGGCAGCCAAAATATTCTCTGGATTGATAAATGAGCGATTGCGAACAAAACAAGCCATACGCTATTTTAACACCTTGAAAAAAGGTATCACTAGTCGAACAGTTTGGAATGAAACAATCACCATTGATGCGCGACAGGATTTATATGTTCCTGAAATTTCTATACGCAAATCAACACAGGCCGTAGATTATCCACCTGCAGATGATGAGATTATTAGTCTATGCTCAGGACCTGATAATTTTGGTCTTGGTAGAAATTCAGCCATAAATACCTGGGTCAATCACTGGATTGGAGTAGGTACTGCCGCAGGAGCCCTCAGTTGGTTTAACACTTGTCCATGTGATAGAAGTCCAGAATGCCGTGGATCATCCGCACATTTTATAATCGCTAATAACGGAGATATTGACCAAACCGTAGCTGTTGCCAATACAGCTTACCATGCAGGTGCCACAGGTTACAATAATAATGGTCCCTCCATAGGCGTCGAACACGAAGCAACACTTGCTAACCCTGGTCTTTGGAATTCCGTTCCCATGTTGACTGCTTCAACGGCTATGGCCTGTTATTTTATAGGCATTTACAATATACCAGCAACTAGAAGTCTGCCGGGCATTAGAGAACACAATGAAATGCCCGGAACAAATACACAATGTGCCGGCTCTATTCCCTGGACGACTTGGATGAATATGTTTAATAATTGTGCAAATGGTTGTCCGCCAAACCAAACCATCACCACCAACTCGACTGGAACAATTGTAGCCGGTGATTACATTATATCCTCCGGTGGTGTGCTTGCTGGGAATAATGCGACTTATGATGCAGGGAATTATATAGAATTGATTACCGGTTTTGATGGACAGTCAGGTTCTGTTTTTGAAGGAAAGATAGGTGGGTGCGCTAATCGCTTGATGAATTCAAACAATCAATTTAATGCACAGGTGACCGAAGATAAATTAGATAACATTTTGCACTCGAAGACTGGTCAATCGAATTAGCATATACAATTAAGAATCACATAAGTCATCGGTTGAGAGTATTGGCAAAAATGACTGTGTTTCATGCTGTTACTAATCCACAACACAAAAGTGTGAAATTCAAATTGGGGCTTGCTAGTAAGAGTTATGATATGTTTCTATCAAGACGTATAGGGCCGCCTCTCCGAACTCGCAGGCTGTGGTAAATTAATCAAATAGATTACGTAATATTACTTTAATAATATTATGACTCGACCTGTCGATTCAGGATCTCATCATGGCTGATCTATCAGGCTCTTCACATATCAGATTCTGAATCGAGTTCAGAATGACGTGCACTTTTTTAGTTTGATTCAGGATCACATACTCAATACTGTTTCTTGAATTCACCGCCGCCCTTCCTTCAATATGCATTCATACGGCACGAACAATTTCTGCCCATTAAGTGACACTTCCATTGTAAAATCCTCGGTCATGCCTTCATTCGGAAAGATGAGATCCTTGGTCATCTTGTCATCTCGCGCTATGATCGTTTCAAATAAAACCCAATCTTGTATGTAGGCAATTTCATCCTCTATGCTTCCCTCCATTGCATTGAATTGTCTGGCATCATCTGCTATGTAAACAGCTGACTCTGCACCATACGTGATGGCATTGATTGAGTTGCCTGCGCCACCTCCTAGAGCAATTGAAGCTATCGTTAAACCACCTAAAATGATATTACCAATTGTCCGTGTCCGCTTCTCTTTCTTAATTTTATTTTTCTCCTTGTCGAGATTCTTAATGAAATTGTATTTGTGGTGAGCATTCCGTTGAAAACCGTCTTCATGGACTAATCTAACATTCGTGTAATCGATTAAAATAGGCTTGTCTGATAAATTTTCGATGTCCAATTGAAAAATAGAATAGTCGATCGCATGTCCGACGAATGCTGTTCTGATCACAACATCTTCCAGATCATCCTTAGTAAATTCAATATTATCTTCTGTTGTAAAAGCAACTTCTTCCGGATGAATTTCTGTATACCAATATGTAGATTTACAAGAACTAAATAAAAGAATGGCTACAAATAAAGGAAAATAGATCTTCATGATGAGTCAAAATTATGGAGCGATAATAGAGCACAAGTTACGCCCTTCTGTTTATTCATGGAACTTTGCTAGAATAGGATTAACTCGTATTAACTTTAGGCCACTGGTTGATTATTGACTTTCTTACTCAATCAAGATAAAACATTATTTCTCAAGTTATCGCTCTTTAACAGAAATTTAAAGCGTGTTTGAGAGGCCCTCAAACATCTATAAAATGTCTAGGCACACAAGTACTTGAGCGAAAAATTGTCGGTAAAATAATTCCTGTGTGCGCCCACAGTTTCAAAAAACTATACATATATTAAAGTGATTATAATCTTTTGTGAATCACTTCATTCGGAAACTCAAGCTATACTATGCAAAACGATGATCAGCTTTTCCAGTTGATGAAAACCCAGCTATTCTCAGCAGTCATTGGTGATGTGATGGACAAACTTGGTTATCAGAATCAATTTCTATCACCGTCAATACAGCCGCTTAGACAAGACATGTTAGTCGCAGGAAGAGCTATGCCAGTCTTAGAAGCCGATGTATTTTCAGAGGTTTCCAGTTCAGGAAATAATAATTTGTTAGCCAAACCATTTGGTCTAATGTTAGAAGCGCTTGACGACCTTAAACAGCATGAAGTGTATATCTGTACTGGCTCCTCACCAACGTACGCCTTGTGGGGTGAGCTGATGAGTACCAGAGCCATGAAGTTAGGCGCAGCTGGTGCCGTCATGAATGGCTACCATAGAGATACCAAGGGCATACTTGCCCTTAATTTTCCGACCTTTTCATATGGCAATTATGCTCAAGACCAAGGGCCGCGTGGTAAGGTCATAGATTTTAGATGCGAGATACAGATGAACGGCGTGAAGATAAGACCGGGTGACATTGTCTTTGGTGATATTGACGGTGTCTGTATTATCCCACAAGAAGCAGCAGACGAAATCATCAAATTAGCACTGGAAAAAGCAAATGGAGAAAAGCTCGTCCAGACAGCCATTCAAAATGGAATGAGTGCTTGTGATGCGTTTGAAAAATTTGGAATTATGTAACATGCCAGCAATACATGTAATCAAGCCTGGCAGCAATTAATATTCATGGATCTAAGTCATTTAAAAGTTCTTGTGACAGGAGGTGGCGGCATTGGAGTTGGTGCAGGTGTCTGTGAGGCTCTGGATAATTTTGGAGCAACGCTCATCATTAACGACATCACAAAGAAGAAAGCAGAAGAAGCTTCTAAAAAATATAAACATGCGATCCCAATCAAGGCGGACATTACCAAAGTCAAAGAGGTAGAAAGTATGTTTGCAAGCATTAAGAAAGAAGTCGGTGTGATCAATGGTCTTGTGAATAATGCAGGCGTTGGACTGAGTAAGGAAATCCATAAAATCAAGCCTGCAGAATTTGATAAAGTTTTTAATGTCAATGTTAAGGGTGCTTGGTTAGTGACTAAGTATTTTGTGAAGCAGCTTTTGGCAAAGAAAGCAAGTGGTAATATTGTCAACATCTCTTCTGTGCATGGCTTTGCTAGTCAGCCCAAATACACTACTTATGCCAGCACAAAATCTGCGATTGAAGGTTTTACTCGGGCCACTGCTTATGAGCTGGGCAAACACAATATTCGTTGTAATTGCATCGGGCCAGGCATGGTGCATGCAGAGCAAAATTATGACCTGATTAAAACCTGGGCTGCTGATCCTCAGCAATGGGTGCAGGATTTTGTAGATAACCAACAAGTCTTACATCACTTTATCGAGCCTGTTGACTGTGGGAATACAGCTGCCTTTTTGTTATCAAATCTTAGCCGTTCTATCACAGGCCAGACGATTTATGTCGATGCGGGCAAGACCATCATGTTATTCAACCGAGATTATATAGAACAATGAATCTATGACCAACTTCAACTGGTATATCGATGGGAGTATCGTCATCATTTATTTGATCGTCATTATTTCGATCGGATTATGGATGCGGCGATTCGTACATAATGTTGCCGATTATTTAGTAGCGGGTAGACAAGTGGATTTGTATTTAGGTATTGCTTCATTGGCGGCTACAGAATTTGGAATTGTGACCTGCATGGCTAATGCTGAATTAGGGTATAAATATGGCTTTGCTGGTATTACACCAGGCATTATGTTTGTGATAGCCATGTTTGTGGTTGGCTGGACGGGCTTAGGGATTCGCCCTTTGCGAGAGCAAGAAGCCATTACCTTACCAGAATTATTTGATAAAAAATTTGGACAGAAAGTCAGGATAGCGAGTGGTGTAGTCATCGTCTTGGGTGGCTTATTAAATATGGGTGTATTTCTCAGAATGGCAGGTGACTTCTTAACCGTGGTTATGGATATAGATATTCAGTATTTAGAAATATTGATGACTTGTCTACTCCTGATTGTTGCCATGTATACGATTCTTGGCGGGATGATGTCTGTCTTAGTTACCGACTACTTTCAGTTTATATTGATGAGTATTGGATTACTAGCAGTCACAGGTATATGCTTTTATCAATTTGGCTGGGAAAATCTTACAGCACATTTAGAAGCCACACATGGAGCTAAGGCATTTAATCCATTTCATGATGGAGCTTATGGCATAGATCGAATCATTTTGGATTTACTTGTTGCCTTTGCGGCAGTGCTAACTTGGCAGACGATGTTGAGCCGCGTGTTGTCTGCAAAGGATGCAGAGACTGGCCAAAAAATATATAAGGCTACAGCTCCTTTCTTTTTGGTGCGGTTTGGTATTCCTGCTTTTATTGGTATTGCTGCATTTTACTATTTCTCTCAGACTGGCAATTTACCAGAGAAGGACATCATGGCCTTTCCACACTTTGTTGCTGAGATCTTACCAGTTGGCTTACTTGGTCTTTTAATAGCTGGTATGCTAGCGGCTGACATGTCTACTAATTCGTCTTATCTACTGGCTTGGAGTTCTGTTATTTATAACGATATCTTAGCCCCTTTTCATAAGCACGAATGGTCAGCCAAAAAATCATTGTATACTAACCGGATGTTGGTCGCTGGCATTGGAATTTTCCTTTTACTCTATGGCTTATGGTACCCGCTCAAAGGTGACTTATGGGGATATTTACAAGTGACTGGGACAGTCTATTTAGCGAGTATGTCGGTAATTTTATTGGCAACCTGTTACTGGGAAAAAGCGAATGATTGGGGTGCCATATCAGCAATCTTTGTTGGCTCAATACTACCGATTTCTTTCTTGATCATGCAGCAACTGGATCAAACCAAAGCCATGGCAGAGAGTATTGGGCCATACAAATCAGGGATCGCCACTTATTTTTTAACAGCATTAGCGATGATCATTGGGTCTTACTTTAAGCGAATGCTAAAAATGAACACATAAATAAATAGGAATGGAGCATTATCTGTGGTTTGGCATCTTGTTGATTACTATTGTTTGGTATGCTATCGTGACTGTATTAGTTGGTTTTCGCGGAGCTGCGGACATTCTCGATATGATAAAGAGATTAAGAAAATGAAAGCGCGCATAGTTTTTTTTTAACCACATAGGCACATTGAAACATAGCTAATTTAGCTTGTACTATAGATTGAAATACAACACAATAGCAGGTTAGAGGGTTAGAGAATGAGAAGCGTATGCATTTTTTTTGAACCACATAGACACATAGATACATAGCTAATTTAGCTTGTACCATAGATTCGAATACAACACGATAGTAGGTTTTGAATCCAAGCTGAAGAGAAATGAAAAAAGGCCTTGGAAATTAATCCAAGGCCTTCTAATTTTTTCCAGCAATTACTGGATGTTACATAAGTATTGACTAAGACTCAGCACCTGCTGGCTTAAATACTTTTCCTTTGATCGTTAAGTAAGAGTTAGCAGGATCAGTGTTCGCAGTCAATGTGACTCTCTTAGATTCTGCTCTACCTTCTGGCTGACCTTTACCTTTAGAATCATACTGTACTTTGATTACACCTGACTCTCCTGGTGGGATTGGCTCTCTTGGCCATTCTGGCACTGTACAACCACAGCTTCCTTTTGCATTGCTGATCACTAATGGGTGTGAACCAGTATTAGTAAAAGAATACTCATGAACAACTTTTTCTCCTTCTTGGATTTCACCAAAATCATGGATTGTCTCAGGGAAAGAAATTGTTGTTAAAGGTCCTGCTGGAATATTTGCCTCAGGTGTTGCTGTAGGTGTTGTAGCAGGAGTTGTTGTTGTAGTATTGGTAGTTGCCAGACTTTCTCTAGCTGCATCTTTTGTAGATGAACCACTATTACAAGCTGTAAAAGCCAATGTTGCAAATGCACCAAAAGCGATTAACATTTTAAATGATCTCATTATGATAATTTATTTAGATTAATAATTTACGACTAACGTTTACAAATGTATGTGAATAATTTATATTTCAAAGACTCAAATATCGCTCCAATGTCCGATTAACAAGGCGTTAACAATCACTTTTCAGTTTTTTCACAAAGCCAAGCCGAAAAAGCCTCTAATCCCAATGTATTTAGACATTTATCCTTTGACAAACCTCCTTTTCGGGCTGCATATACGCCATATTTAATGTCATGTATCCCTTCTTTGTTGTGCGCATCTGGATTTATAGAGATGCGAACACCTTTTTCTAACGCAAGTTCAATCCAGTGATAATCCATATCTAGCCTGTGTGGATTAGCATTTAACTCTATCACGACATCATTGGCTGCGCAAGCCTCAATAATTTTTCCATGATCGACCGGATATCCTTGTCTGGACAAGAGCAATCTACCTGTCATATGACCTAGCATTCTGACATATGGGTTTTCAATAGCTTTTATCAGTCTGGAAGTTGCTTTCTCCTCATCCATCTTCAATTGTGAATGAATGGATGCAATCACCAAATCAAATGAAGCTAGATCAACATCTTCATAATCCATTCGACCATCATATAAAATATCACATTCAATCCCTTTGAATACCTTAAAGTCCGACAGGCTTTCGTTTACCGTATCGATTTCTCTATGCTGCATTGCGATGCGTTCTAGAGATAGTCCATTTGCATAAAAGGCTGATTTTGAATGATCTGTGATGACGATGTATTCATAACCTAATGATTGGCTGTACTCCGCCATCTCTTTGACACTATATAAGCCATCACTATAGGTGGTATGGTTATGAATGACTCCTTTGATATCATCCTCTGTCACCAAACCTTTTGCAATATCGCCTATATCTTGAATAGATTTATTAGGGTAATCTCTTAGTTCAGCGGGTATAAAGACAATATTATTCGCCTCAAAAACTTCAGACTCTGAACTAAAGCCTGTCGTTTTCTTCAGCTTAGTCCTTAATGTTGCAGCTATTTGTTCTCCCGAGCTTCTTAGAATCTGTTCGAGTATAATCTCTTCCGCATCTACTAGTTCGATCTGCACTGGTACACCGTGGATATGAATGCCATCATCTTCATAACTCAAGTCCTCCCCCATTTCTTCAACTAAAATGTCTTCAATCTCTTCTGTACATAAGATATTCAGCGCTGTGGAAATGATTGGCGCTCGCATACCGTACTCACCAACAAAAGCAATCTGAGCATCTGGATCGACGGCTTCAATGACTTTTTCAATTTCTTCTGCAACAGCCTCTACGGTTGGGTATAAAAACTGGCCTTTGGCAGCTAGGAAAAAGTTGATCTGTTTGATAATATCGGCCTGGGTCTTTTCTCCAAATCCTTTTAATTCGATGAGTCTGTTTTCATTGCAAGCATAGAGAAGTTCACCGGGAGATTCGATTTCCATTTCTTGCCATATCGTTTTTACCTTTTTAGGTCCAAGTCCTTTAATTTTAAAAATTTCAATAACGCCCGGTGGTGTCATTTCAATATACCTCTCTAAGGTTTGCATCTGACCATTTTCGAGTAGCTCGGTTATCTTCCCTTGTATTGCTTTGCCGATGCCTCTAATCTCTCCATATACTTCGGGATCCATATCACTCAGCGGACTATCTAGCCTCCGCAATGCTTGATAGGCGGAGTAATACGACCTAACCTTAAATGCATTCTCTCCGTGGAGTTCCATCAACTTGCCTAATAAGTTAAAACTGTTGGCTATTTCTCTATTTGTCATAAGTCCTATTCCAAGGTCGATATTACGAAAAATTGCTATTTGTTAATAGTTGTTGTCTATTGTTTATTTGATTTTGTCCAAATAATCGAGTAGGAGAAACGAGCAATAATAAAATTGGTCGTTTCGTCCTCTCACACCACCCAGCGTACGCCTTACGTACTGGGCGGTTTCATTAATTTTGAACAATAATAAGCATACATATCGAATAGCCCAATGCTAGC
>CALGLU010000053.1 GCA_937959275.1 uncultured Saprospiraceae bacterium
CCAATGTCGTTTAGTTAAGGAATTAGAAGCGCTGAAAGTGCGACATTATTGTAGCGCGGTACGAAGTACCGCGTGGAATGGTTAAAAAAAGTCTCCAATTGGCGGGATTTTTAGTAAAATCATGACAATTGGATTTTCAAATGATCATACCTGCTCAATTAAAAGAGAAAACTGACCGTATAAATGATTCGCAATCTATCAGATAAATTGAAGATTGCTGTATCTGTCTTAATACAGGAATACAAAACTGAACAGGTAGAAGACATACGCCAAGTAACACATGGTGACAACGCTCAAAACCTATGATCATGACGTCCTAAAGGAATCTGTTTAAACGACATTAGTGTCCAACTTATAGCACAACATGTGTTCTATAAGCACCTCGCCTCAGCTTACATTAATCTGGAACAACATTAACAATGATCCTCTTATACCGAGACAATGCAGGCGTCCCTTTATCACTCACCTTAAGAATAATATGAATCGTTTGGCTTTCAGTTACCTCAGGTGCTGTCAAATAACCGATATGTGAATTTTCAGGTTGACTCATTTTAAATTCACCGTCATAAGTCCCTGCTTCTAGATACGCAAACCAAAGAAAACTCAGATTATCTTCATCAGGATCAGTTGAATAAAAGGCGTCTAATCGAAAGCTTTCACCAGATTTTAATGTGAGTCGATCAGGATGAGATAATATAGGTATGGGTGGATGGTTAGCTTCCTTAAAAGGTAGCGTGCACCAGTCCATCCGCGCAGCAAAATCATGCTGAAATTCATCTCGCCATCTCCAGAGTGTCACCTTATCGCTAGTAAAACTAATGGTATCTAATTTTACATTTCGGCCATAGGCTTTCGGGATATATGGCGTGTATGTATCTGAGGCATTTGTCCAAATGGCTCTTGTCTCTGCTTCAATAGGTACAATCGATGTGCCCTTTTTAGTCTTCTCGACATCGGGTTTATACAATTCGTATCGACCGCCCCAGCCGCCCCATTCTGGATGTTCACTATTATTAAGACCATTCGGTATGAGAGATAAAAAAGCAGGCGTGTCTCCTTCTATTCCCCAAGAGACGTCTGGATACAGTGCACCCAGCGGACCATGTCCTTGCTGGATATGTTCTGCTAACCAGTCATTTCTAATCGTGGAATTGTCAACACCTTCTTTAACCGTCATGATACCATTCCAAGTCGCACTGCCATAATGATCTCCAGGACTTACAATGTAAAATACACCTGGAAACTGATTCCTTATCCAAATGCCACTATCATCCTGATCCGAGATCGTATAGACTCTTAATTTATCAATAAGCCGTTTCGCTTCAGCCTCAGTCTTCGTCTCCTTAATTGTATGTAGAGCTTGTGCAAGTGTATTGACTCCACCCCAGACAGAGATCCATAAAGGCCGATCATCCACAGCCTCTAGCTCCCTGATGATCCAGTCAGAACCATCAGAGTCTTTACCATCTCCCACACCTAGCATACCATACAAAGGCAAGCCCTCAGTGACAAGACTCATTAAGTGATCTGGAGTTGGATATGTATTATCATGCAACAAGAGATTAGTATGGACCCTTTCATAAGCATTTATAATTCTATGAATTGAGTTGGGATTAACTTCTTTTTTTAGCCAACAGGATGTCGTTGCTATGAGACCTTTGATCTCTATTTCATTAGAATATAAAAGCAGTCGTACAAGGGATTGAGTATCATCCGGATCAGCCTCCATATCAGTTAATATGATGACTCTATGATTTTGATCAATATTTATTCGATCATCTTGACAGAAAGAGGATAAACCAATAAACATGTAGATTCCAATTAGATATAATACTCTCATGATAAAAGCTTTCGATTTTAACTCGAATAAGATAAAGTGAATTGACTAAAAAACGTAGACAAAATTAATTTTAAGATACGAGTTGTTTGTGAGTACACAAGTGACTTTGTGGTATAACTTTTTAAAACAATAAGGTCTCCCTATTTAGCACCTCCATGCTTCTGTTTAAAGTTTATATGACATATCTTTTGCTATCAATTAATATGATTACTTTTAAAATAGAATATACGACACGTCATGAAAGTGAAATGGCTTCGCCGGCTTGTACACTCCAGCTATTTAGATCTCTTAGGTGCAGCCTTAATATTAGGTGTTTGTCTATACCGAGATTTTCATGAGACAATCTTTTTTCAAGGTGAGATTCAATTTGGAATTCCTATAACAGGATTATGGTCTTATGTCAAACAAGGCGCTTTCCCCTTAGGTATTTTATCAACAATAGGCGCCATTTTTTCAATGCTATCTACCCGCTTTATTTCAAAACAAAACAATATAGGTAACGCAATTGGTGTCGTCACAACAGTTAACTCGGGAGCCATAGATTATTTATTTGGTAACCACTCCGCCATCATCACCTATCCCATTTCTCTATTTCTCAATAGCCTTTCTGTTGTCAAGTGGCATCAGGGAGAAAAAATACAGGAAAAAGACACCCGCTATTACGTGATATTCGTATTTGGAATCCTACTGGGGTTCGCCTTAGTGTATCTGGGTGCCTATCTCTTTGGCGGTAAAACTGATCATGCTTTTTTGATTGTTGTCTCAATCACCTTTGGCTTATCAATTGGCGGCAATTTTTCGAATGCTTTTAAATATGAAGAAACTTGGGTCAATTGGATTATTTATAACATCGTCCAGTTAGTCAAAAACATCATGCTAGTCAACATCGCAAATGTTGTCAAATATATTTTCTATCTCTTTAATGCCGTCATTTCTATTTTTGATTGGAAGTTGAATGGGGACGTTTAGTGTGCTCCCGTTGGTCGCACAGTGTTGGATGTTGGGTGTTGAGTGTTGAGTGTGGAGTGTGGAGTGGACATCCCGAAGGGCATTATTGAATGGCGGGGTTTTATGAATGGCAAGGTTGAATAGTTTATTCGTAAAGTTGGAAGTTTTGCTGGTCGATATTCACTAGTCATATTGAACTGTCATCCTGAACTTGCAGACTGTGTCACAATTACTGATCAAATAGATTTAACCAATAACTTTCCAAACTTTTATGATTTTCAAGTGGTTAAAACCACTTGGAGGGAGCAAAATTAATGGTTTGCTAGGTCCAAAGTACTTTAGTGCCTTGAATGTTCACTTAATTTTTCTTTTATAATAAT
>CALGLU010000054.1 GCA_937959275.1 uncultured Saprospiraceae bacterium
TTTGAAAATCCAATTGTCATGATTTTACTAAAAATCCCGCCAATTGGAGACTTTTTTTAACCATTCCACGCGGTACTTCGTACCGCGCTACAATAATGTCGCACTTTCAGCGCTTCTAATTCCTTAACTAAACGACATTGGACTCCCGCCCTCTTTGCGTATTTCGGAATCATTGCTTAGGTATTAAATGAAGCTCTTTCTGCCTTCCATCTAAATAATAAAAGGAGTCACCAGTAAACACACCATCCTGCTCAAGCATAATCCGCACGAGCTTACCGTTCCACTCTGCGACTTCAGTTGCAGCAAATAACTCAATCGAATAAGCCGTGTTTTTAAATAGGGGATAATCACCCTTCCCTTTGACACCGCCTTGCTGATCCCACATCCCTATTGTTGGACCAGCGGCATGTCCATGCAAGCCAATCGGGTGCGTATAAATAGAGGCATTTAAGCCCTCTGCTTTTGCCTGATCCAGTGAGGCTTTTAAAATCTCGTTCCCCGACTTGCCAGCTACAAAATGTGAAGTCAATATATCCTGCACACGATTCCCGTTAGCAAACGCATCTACCAATCCTTTTGGAGCTTCTGTCTCATTTGGTTTTAATACATAAAAATGTTCCTGTTGATCGGTATTCAATCGCAGATAGGTGATGCCAAAATCCACATGCAACAAATCTCCATGTTGAATAATATCCTGATCTGGCCGCTTTGAAAATGATCTTAAAAATTCATTGTTACCCATATCCGCACGCTGGACAGAAACAGACGGATGAAACCAGGTGTTTAGCCCCAACTCTGTCACTCGATCTCGTAACCACCACACAACATCATCCGTTGTCGTAATCCCCGGATGAATCGCTTTTTCTGACAAGCCTTCTCGTAATATTAAGTGCCCCATTCTGGCAATCATGGGATAAATAGCAAGTTCTTTTTCTGACCGCGTTTCCAGCCATGCAATCGCTAGCTTCTCCGCAGACTGAACCCGGTCGTGATATGACTCAGGCAGATGAGACATGAATTCATCATACTCAGTTCTGACAAGCCCATCTGCAAGTGCAAAGTTTTGGGAATAATTCAATCCAATAGATGCTGGATTTTTTTCTTTGATGATATTCATTAAGGCCTCCCACTGATCTGGAAACACGTCGACGTCCCATTGTCCTTTCAGAAGCTTACCTACACTATACCGCGCAATGGCTATTTTATCAATCCCTGCGTCTGTATTGTGAAACACCATAATCGTCCTTCGCCGCGCTGATAGCCAGGTAGATGGCAATATCGTTTTCATCACCGGATCCTCATTGTACTCGCGCGAGATCAGAATCCACATATCAATTCTCGAACGCTCCATAAGCTCTGGCAAGAGATGATCTAATCGATCTTCCAGTATCTCATCGACAACTGCACCGCGATCTCGTTCAGATAAAATTTGTGGAAACGGACTCTGTCCTTTTATTTGCCCTATGCTGAATAAGCTTAACATAGACAGGGCGACTATAAATCGTGTTGACATAATTCTCAATTTTCTAAAAGTAATCTACAGAAAATATTTGAATGATAAGGAAACTTTGAAATGCAGAAAGACAGTAGCGCTTACTGTAGGTTGAGAGTGTCTTAAAGATATTAGGCTTTATTAAAACTACAAACCTCAATCACAGGATCATGTAACTTGAATGACCTACAATGAAAATTCAGTGATCGACTTAAACCGATTGAGTCTCTCCTGAATGATATCTTTATCTAAAGTCTTGATTTTACCGAGTGAAAACTCCTCTACACAAAACGAAGCCATGGCAGATCCATAAATGATCCCGGTCTTCACTGCTTCAAAATTGATCTCGTTACACGATGCCAAATATCCGCAAAGCCCTCCAGCAAAGCTGTCACCAGCACCTGTAGGATCTTTGACTTGCGCTAGCGGTAAGGCAGGCGCAGCAAACAATTTCCCTTCTCCAAACAACAAGGCCCCATGCTCTCCTTTCTTTATAATTAAATATTTAGGGCCCATCTTATTGATGACAGCTGCTGCATTCACCAAGGAATATTCTCCTGACAACTGACGCGCTTCTTCATCATTAATCGTCAAGATATCTACACGGCTGATTGCTTCTTTCAAGCTATCCATCGCAATATCCATCCAAAAATTCATGGTATCCAGCACAATCAATTTAGGTCGCTTGGTCATCTGATCCATAACCTTGATTTGTATTTCTGGAGTCAGATTACCCAACATTAAAATCGGATCATCTTTGTATGATTCAGGCAATACTGGATCAAAATCTGCCAATACATTTAAGTCTGTCGTGATCGTATCGCGGCTATTCATATTGTCGTGATAGCGACCCGCCCAAAAGAATGACTTTTTATCTTCTACGATTTCGATGCCACTCGTGTCGATGCCTCTCTCATTCATCAAGGCAAGTTCCTCTTTAGGGAAATCTCCACCCACAATCGACACCAAGTTAATCGAAGGATGTAAAAAGGAAGCGGCCCAAGCTACATATGTCCCGGCTCCGCCAATCACCATTTCTGCTCGTCCAAAAGGTGTTTCTATATCATCAAAAGCGACTGTGCCGACTGCTAAAATACTCATAGTCTTAATTTGAAGGCAAATGTAAAATATATGAACGGGACTTCAGCATAATTGGGAAGATTACCTCATTTGTGACAATATCAATATCCGCTGATCATCCTATGTGTTCTATGTGTCTATGTGGTTCAACACCCTCATTTAAAATTCAACCCCGCCATTCACTCTGTTCACTGATCATCCTCTATGTGTTCTATGTGCCTATGTGGTTCAACCCTCTCTTTTAAAAATTCAACCATGCCATTCACTGCGTTCACTACTAGATGTCTATTTCGATTCCACACACTCAACACTCAACATTCAACACTCAACATTTTCAAAAGCAGTTTCTTCATCGCTTTCTCAATAACAGAATACTCTTCCATGCCTTTGCCTACATAAATAAACATAAGGATGAGATGATTTGATGAGCTTGACAATTTGTCTTGTAGGGGTGCCCTGTTTAATCGATACGCCTCTCGGACTTTACGCTTAAGATGGTTTCGATCGACAGCACATTTAAATTGGCGTTTGGGGACAGTCACTGCCATTTTTAAGGGAGAATCCAGTTCAGCTATAGGCATATACATTAGCTTTATGGGATACACAAAGGCCGATTGTCCTGAAGCGAACAGTTGATCAATAAGCTTTCTGCTTTTGAGCCTATCTTGTTTTTTTAGGGTAAACCTTGCCATAGACATATGACAAGATATGTAATGAACGTCGAAAGATATGATTACTTAACGCCTCGCTCGTCAGAGACAGACAACTTAAGTCTTCCTTTAGCTCGTCTTCGAGCTAATACCTTTCTACCATTTTTTGTAGCCATACGTGATCTAAATCCGTGCTTGTTAGATCTTTTTCTTCTTGATGGTTGAAATGTACGTTTCATAATTGCTTCCTTATAGTATTAATGTATGACCTCTTAAAAGAGGCGCAAATGTATGACTTCAATCTGTGTTTTCCTATGAAATCAGTCTAAATAATCAGTGAATCACCCTAAAAAGCCGTGTTTAGCTATTCATAGTGACTAAAAACTCCTCATTATTGGTTGTACCCTGAATTTGTGATCTCAAGAAATTCATCGCTTCTTCTGGTTTCATATCTGCCAAATGCTTTCTTAAGACAAACATTCTTGATAAGATACTCTCACTCAACAACAGGTCTTCTCTACGTGTGCTCGATTTAGTTAAATCAATCGCTGGATATATTCGCTTATTCGATAATGATCTATCTAACTGAAGCTCCATATTTCCAGTACCCTTAAACTCTTCAAAAATGACATCATCCATTTTAGACCCTGTCTCAGTTAAGGCTGTTGCCAAAATGGTCAATGAGCCACCGTCTTCTATATTCCTTGCAGCACCGAAGAATTTCTTAGGTTTTTGTAGAGCATTTGCTTCAACACCACCTGATAAGACTTTCCCGCTTGATGGCGCAACTGTATTATAGGCTCTGGCCAATCGAGTAATTGAATCAAGTAAAATACAGACGTCATGTCCACATTCTACGAGTCTTTTTGCTTTCTCAATGACAATATTCGCAACACGAACGTGGTTATCAGCTGGCTCATCAAAGGTAGAAGCAATCACTTCTGCTTTGACACTTCGCTTCATATCTGTCACCTCTTCTGGTCTTTCATCGATCAATAAAACTAATAGATATGTCTCTGGATGATTGGTTGCAATGGCATTGGCAACATCTTTAAGCAAGAATGTTTTACCTGTTTTCGGTTGCGCCACAATCAAACCCCTTTGCCCTTTTCCAATAGGAGAGAACAAATCGATCATTCGAATACCAAGATCTTTTCCCAAAGGATGTGATGTTAGCGAAAACTTTTCATTTGGAAAGACTGGCTCTAAATATTTAAACGGTACTCTGTTTCGAATCTGAGCTGGCTCTAGACCATTGATTCTAGATACTCTGAGTAAGGCAAAATATTTCTCACCATCTTTTGGTGGACGAATCGCTCCTTGTACAGTATCACCTGTTTTCAAGCCAAACAATTTGATTTGAGAAGGAGATACATAAATATCATCAGGAGACGTCAGGTAGTTGTAATCTGATGATCTCAAAAACCCAAATCCATCAGGCATCATTTCTAGGATACCGTCACCTTCTATGATTCCATCAAGATCAACATTAAATGAGCTTTTTTTCTCTTCTCTTCTTGGTTGTCTATTGTCATTTCGGTTGTCATTTCGATCATTCCGATTGTCGTTACGATCGTTTCTGTCATGACTTCTATTCTGGTTTCTGTCGTTTCTCTGACCGTTTCTATTATCGCTTTTAGGGTTTTGCTCTCTTTTTTGTACTGCTTGAGCTTCTTTCACTTCTTCCTCTTTGGCTTCTACTGCGACAGGCTCTTCAACTTTCTCTTCTTTCTCAGCGACAGGCTCTGTTTTTTTCTTAGGCGCACGTTTTGGGGGTTCTGCTTTTTCGGGTTTTTCTGCCTTTGGTGCTCGTTTTCGTTTTGGTGCTGCAGGTTTTTTTTCTGTCTTAGCGTCTGCACTTGCAGCTTTAGTATCCTTTCCGCCGATGGCTTGCTCATCTAGGATTTTGTAAACAAGTTCTTGTTTGCTGAGTTTTTTGTAGGACTTTAGGTTAAGTTGTTCAGCTATGTCTCGCAATTCAGGAACGAGCATATCATTTAATTGAAGAATATCGTACATGATAAATGTTTAGAGAAGAAATTGTGTTTATGAAAAACTGATTAAAAAAATGAAAATTATGTAAGCAAAGAAAAAACCATCAGAAAGATAGTTTCATTAGATGTGCTTTGTTGCCGCAAAATTAGAGTATTTATTTGGATATTAAAACATATTTTTGCAAAAAAAATTATATGCTCAAAACTCAGTATATAAGGGATAATCAGGAAGATGTACTCAGATCTCTTAAAATTAGGAACTGGAATGACGACCAAATCGGCGTTATTCAAGAGGTGATTGACACAGACGATATTCGTAAAAAGACCCAAACTGAACTAGATGGATTACTGTCTAAGGTCAATGAAATCTCCAAAGAGATAGGAGAATTATACAAAAAAGGTGAACGAGATCTGGCAGATTCTAAGAAAAATGAAGTGTCTTCTATTAAAGAATCTTCGCAAAAATTAACAGATCAACTGAATGCCACGAAGGATAAGTTGACCGAATTACTGTTAACAATTCCAAATATTGTACACCCCACTGTGCCTGCTGGCAAACTAGAATCAGACAATGAAGTCCACCAAGAATGTGCTACAACCTTAAAAGAATTAGATAGTGGAGCTGTTCCGCATTGGGATCTAGCAGTTAAATATGATATCCTGGACATGGCTGCGGGAGCTAAAATAACCGGATCTGGGTTTCCTGTATTTAAAGGGAAAGGCGCGAAGTTGCAACGGGCTTTAATTGGTTTTTTATTAGATCAGGTAAGTGAACATGGTTATTTAGAAATAATACCACCGTTATTGGTGAATGAGGATTCTGCAAGAGCCACAGGTCAATTGCCAGATAAAGAAGGGCAGATGTATCATGCGACTGCCGATAATCTCTATTTGATTCCGACTGCAGAAGTGCCGATCACGAACTTGTATCGGGATACTATGTTGAAAGAAAGTGATTTTCCGATCAAAATGGCGGGGCATACGCCGTGTTTTAGGCGAGAAGCGGGTTCTTATGGTGCTGATGTCAAGGGTCTGAATCGGGTGCATCAATTTGATAAGGTGGAGGTTGTGCAAGTTGCTCACCCTGACAAGTCGTATGAAGTGCTAGATGAAATGATCAAAATGGTGGGATCATTACTTGATAAACTGGAACTACCATACCGAATTTTACGTTTATGTGGTGGAGACCTGGGCTTCACCTCGGCTTTAACATTTGATTTTGAAGTCTATTCTTTAGCTCAAAAAAAATGGCTCGAAGTCAGCTCAGTATCTAACTTTGAAACGTTTCAAACAAATCGTCTAAAGTGCCGATTTAAAGATTCAGAAGGTAAAACAAGACTGGCGCATTCTCTTAACGGGAGTGCATTTGGCCTAGCAAGAGTCATGGCTGCCATCTTAGAAAACAATCAAACCAGTGACGGGATACATATACCTAAAGTCTTAATACCGTACACTAAGTTTGATATTATTAATTAACTGACAAATCAATTTAACTATGGGATATATGGGATATATGATTATTGTTGGGATCTTTACTTTTTTAGGTTGGATCTTGAGCAATAGATTAAAAAACAAATTTAAAAAATACAGCCAAATGCCAACTAGCAGTGGCAAAACAGGTGCTGAGATAGCAAGAGATATGCTGGAGCACTATGGTGTTCATGATGTCAAGATCACGCAAGGACAAGGCATGTTGACTGATCACTATAATCCGAGAACAAAAACAGTGGCTTTGTCTCCTGATGTGTTTCAAGGAAGACACGTTTCGGCCGCAGCAGTGGCAGCTCATGAGTGTGGTCATGCTGTTCAGCATGCTGAAGCTTATGCTATGTTACAAGTGAGATCAAAGTTGGTCCCTGTGGTACAGTTTTCATCCAAAATGCAGCAGTTCTTATTTATGGGAATGATGATTGGATTAGGAGCGAAAGCTGGTGCAATGGGAAGTTTCTTGATGCTGGCTTTAGTGTTGACATTTGGGGCGACGGCTTTGTTTAGTTTAATTACCTTGCCGGTTGAGTTTGATGCCAGTCGTAGAGCCTTAAACTGGCTTGATGAAACAGGTACAACTCATGGCGCTGAATACGACGGAGCTAAGGACGCCTTATGGTGGGCAGCAATGACTTATGTGGCATCTGCTTTATCTGCTTTAGTGATGTTCCTATACTTCTTAATGCAGTATTTAGGGTCACAGAGATAAAAATTAATTCAGAAATATATAATTTAGAGGGTCTTACCATTCAAAGTAGGCCCTCTTTATATTTTGAATTGATTTTAATACAGATATTAACTTTCTAACTATGGACATTGAAATAGATAATATAAGCTCTTCAGCTAAAGCATTGATGCAAAAAGCGGTAGACCACTTACAAGTTGAATTAGCTAAAATTAGAGCCGGCAAAGCCAATATCGGTATGCTTTCGGGCCTTAAAGTTGACTACTATGGTACGCCGACTGACCTAACACAGGTAGCTAATGTCAGTACGCCTGATTCAAAAACGATCTCAATTCAACCTTGGGAAAAGAAGCTTTTGGGTGATATAGAACAAGCGATCTTTGCAGCTAATCTTGGTTTAACACCTATGAATGACGGCGAGTTTGTCAGAATCACAATCCCGCCATTGACAGAAGAAAGACGGAAAGATTTAGTCAAACAAGCCAGATCAGCTGTTGAAGATTCCAAAGTTGGTCTGCGTAATGCCCGTCAAAAATGTATGGACGTGATCAAAAAAGAGGTGAAAGATGGCTATCCCGAAGATGCAGGTAAGCGAAAAGAAGCTGAGATAGAAAGCCTCGTCAAAGAATTCACTGTTGCTGTAGAAGATATCTTTACTGCAAAAGAGAAGGATATATTGACTGTCTAGACTGCCTTCCTGTTTTTGAACCACATAGACACATAGAAAACATAGCTTTTTTGAACCACATAGGAGGATAGGTACATAGCTAATCTAATTTGTATCGTATACGCAAGTGTAGCGCAATAGGGGTTTGAATACTATGCACCGCATCATTATTTAGGTGCAAAGCACCGACCTATATATACCATGGTACAAGATAAAATAGCTATGTGCTCCTATGTGTCTATGTGGTTCAAAAAAGTGCACAGCCTCTGTAATGAGCTCTATTTAGCCCCGTTAGATTTTTATGGCTTCCGATTCGTCAATATCTCATAATTCCCATCGGCCAGCAGTTCCAACGTTAGATGTTCCCCATCAAAGACAGCAAACGAATCATACTGCAACCAATCGCCTAAATTTATGTATCGCGTTTCGGGAGTTAAGTCATAGTCAATGGGTAAATGCCTGTGTCCCATGATATAATAATCTAGGTCATTTGATTGTTGGTGTATCTCGCAAAAGGCGATCAAGCGTTCATTGTCAAATCCTTTAAACGTTTCCTCACTTCGTTCTCTGCTTTTTCGGCTAGAGTATCTCATCAATTTAAAGCCTAATTGAGCAGGTATACAACTATATAAAGCGATACTGATCGGGTGACGCATAATAGTCTTTAGTATCTTGTATCCGTAATCTCCTTTACCTAAGCCATCTCCGTGGGCAAGATAAAATTGCTTGCCCTTGATTGTTTTAATGATCGGATTTTTGATAACAGGGATATCAAATTCTGTCGTAAAATAGGAGTCAAGCCACATATCATGATTACCTGTAAAGAAATAAAGACTTATGCCTGAATTCTGTAGCTTGCGAAGCGCCTTATAAAATTTAGGATACTGGAGAGCTTCTGAACTCGAAAACTCAAACCAGTAATCAAAGATGTCGCCTAAAAAGTAAATCTCTTCTGCTAAGTGTGCAATCGATAAAAGCCAGCTACTCAAGCGATCCTCTCGCTGGGCAGATGTCTCTCTGACAGTATCAATACCTAAATGAATGTCAGAAATAAAATATACCTGCTTCGATGTCAAATTGGAGAAGAGATTAATTGATTATTCTTAATAATGGCAGACATAGGCTTATTCGTAATTTTCGCCTCTACCCAAGCGGTAAAGTCAAGGTATAAAAATGGTCTAATTTCGAAGGGATCCTCCTTTAGCTTTGAAAGTTTTTTTTGAAGTTTTTGAAAATGTTGGAGGTGCTCGCTTACAGGTAAGTTGATGATGGTTTTAAAAAAAATCAATACACATTCCTGCACATGATTTTTCTCTTGATAATTGTCGTAAAATTTCTTCACCCGGCGATAAATATAATCCATGATGTCGTAATTCTCAAGGTCATAATGCGCCATTAAAAATAACAAGCGACTATAGCCTTGTATGTCTGCTCTCAAATTTTCAATATGCTGATTTGTGATTTTATTCAAAAATTGTATAGTTAGATCTGGCTGATTATTACCAAAATACATCCAGGCGATTTTAAAATAGAAGACTAAAATTCTATGATCATCAAGTTTTATCTTGTACCGATTGATTCGTTTTATGGTTTTGGGCAATACCCTAACTCCTTCACTAAAGTCTCCTGACAGAAAGTATTTGTTAAGCCTGCCATGGTGCACATACATAAAGGACATGATCTTAGAATTCATGTTAAACTTAGTGTAGTTGTCTTTTCGAAATGCTTCAATTTCTTTTAGATAGGTATTGAAATTCTTTAAATCTCCGTTGTTATACGCAGACGTTAATACATAATGATAGCCTCTCAAAAACAAGTCTGGATCTCGTTGTTGAGCCATCGGAAATTCTTTGCATACATTTATCCACTTGAGTGCCGAATCATAACATCTGATGAAATCCAATTGTATGTAATAGAGCCAGACATAGGATTGATACAGATAGGCTTTTGACATAAACCCTAAATTTGACTCTTCGAATTCTGGTAAGTGATTTAGAAACATCGTTTCAATTTTCTGAGCACCTTGTTGATCAATAACATGACCATATTTAATGTATTCTCCATGAATCATCAGACTGAGGTTAGACAGTTTTACCATTAAGGAGACTTGATCACTTTTCACATCAGCCAATTCGGCGAGTTCATTATTTGCAAAGGCTCCTGTTCGAGTAATGTGTCTGGATTCAATCAATTTCCTGAATTCTATGAGAGTCAACAGCATGATGTCATAGTCGTTTTTCTTGGCCAAGTCCTGAGCTTTTTTGACAATTTTCAGACTTTGCAAATACAGGCCTTTCCCATATAATATTTTAGCATAGTCATAATACTCTCTGACCTGTATGGACGAGTTGCGTTGGATATGGATCATCCGTAAGCTAGTCATAATCTGCTTGTACAGATGTCTTTTTAAGTTGGACAATTGAGACTTTTCGATACCATTCAACCCTTTCAAAATGATACGATCATTGATGACTTTATGTTTATCCATAAACTCAAACAACTGTATAAATTTCAAGGATTCCGGATTTTGAATACGAGTCGTGTAAATCGTAAAATTTCTCTTTTCCGATTTAGATAATGATTTTACTAATCTAAACAACTGGTCTGTTTGGCTAATAGGCATAACAAAAAAATAACGACAAAAAGCTGATTATCATAAGCTTATAAAGATAGAATTTCAATTCTAAATCACAATATGAATTCATTTTAATTTTAATTCATGCTATGTCTAGACTTAACATTACCGCACGAATTAACCTAAAGCTTACTAATATGAAAAAAATAGAGGCAATCATCAGAACATCAAAACTCGAGGATGTGACTGAAGGCCTAGAATCCATCGGGATCAAATTTTTCACATTTTCAGAAGTCAGTGGACATGGAAATGAGAAACCTACCGAAATCACCTATAGAGGTGTTCCTTATGACAAAGGATACATACCACGAACAAAACTTGTCCTAGTGGTACAAGACTCCAAACTCGACCAAGTTATTGCGGTCATCTCCGAAAATGCAAGAACCGGTAAAATAGGAGATGGTAAAATTATCGTCACTCCCGTAGAAGGATTCTATCGAATCCGAACAGGAGAGGAAGGACAGGACGCTATTTAACAACATGCCCAATTAACAATTAAAAAGAAATTAAATCATGCAAAATAATTCTATATCTGAGGTAATGGCAGCGGCGGCAAAAGCACAAGAGGCAGCCGATTTTGCTCAATTTACCGTAAATAACCTTTGGATATTAGTTGCTGCTGCACTAGTATTCATCATGCACTTAGGCTTTGCTACGCTCGAAGCGGGCTTTGTCCAGAAAAAAAATGTCGTCAATATATTATTTAAGAATTCAATGATCATAGCGATTGGTTTATTGACCTATTGTCTATTCGGATTTGATTTAATGTATCCTGGCGATTTTAATGGCTATTTTAGTACAGGTGCATTTTTGAGCCCTGGATTAGAACCAACAGCCGAAGGGATGACAGCTGCCTATGCCGACTATACCTATTATGCAGACTTTATTTTTCAAGCGATGTTTGCTGCAACTTGTGCTACAATTGTATCAGGAGCGGTAGCAGAACGGATAAAGCTTGTTCCCTTTTTAATATTTGCCACACTATTTGTAATGATATCTTATCCTATAACAGGTGCCTGGAAATGGGGTGGCGGTTGGTTGGACGCTATGGGATTCTATGATTTTGCAGGTTCGACCATCGTGCATTCTGTAGGTGGATGGGCTGCATTAGCAGGAATCATTTTATTAGGCCCTAGAAATGGAAAATATACACCAAAAGGAATTAGAGCGATCCAAGGACATAGTATGCCATTGGCTGCAATTGGTGTCTTCTTGTTGTTCTTTGGATGGTTTGGTTTTAACGGTGGTTCAGTATTAAGTGCTGATCCAGCATTAACGTCATTGGTCTTTACGACAACAGCTATGGCTGCTGCCGCTGGAGCCATTGGTGCCTTTTTCACCAGTTATTTTATGTTCAGAAACTATGATTTATCTATGGTACTGAATGGTATTCTTGGAGGACTTGTCGGGATTACAGCGGGAGCAGATATTATGTCTGTGACAGATTCTATCATTATCGGATTGGTTGCAGGTATTATCATTCCTATTTCTGTGACGATGTTTGACAAGCTCAAACTTGATGACCCTGTAGGTGCGACTTCAGTTCACTTAGCCTGTGGTATCTGGGGAACTCTAGCAGTTGCCATTTTTGGTGATTGTGAAGATTGTGGAAGCTTTGGCGCTCAGATCACAGGCATATTGGCTATCGGTGTCTTCACCTTTGTCTTTGCTTTTATAGTGTTCTTCATTATTAAAGCGACTATGGGAATCAGAGTTAATGATGAAGAGCAAGAAATCGGACTAGATATTGGAGAACACGAAATGTCAGCATACGGATAACAAAACCGGATATATACAAAACAGCTCTTCAATCATAAGCATTGAAGAGCTGTTTCTAAAAAACCTTTGAAAAACAAACGATCAAAGGAAAACTGGTTTTTTTCATGTGACTTAACGTTGAAGATAAGCCGTTTTCTAAAATCACAAAACTTTTAGTAAAACCTATTTTAAAAATATATGACTATGAAAACTCAAATTATACAAACAATATTCGCATTCACCCTAGTAATGCTAGGGTTAAACACCCAAATCAATGCCCAAGAAGAAGCTGAAGAAGAAAGTGCTGCAGTCTCTTTTTCAGGGTCAGTCGATGCCTATTTTAGAAGTAGTTCTGAAGCGCCAGCCACCTCATTTGCTAATTTAAATGGATTTGCGCTTGGTATGGTGAATTTAGTCGCTGCACATGAAGGCAAGAAAGCTGGTTTTGTAGGAGATTTAGTATTTGGGCCAAGAGGTGCAGATGCTGTCTTTGGTTCTACAGGAAGTGCCAGCATCGTAAATCAGCTGTATGCGTATTGGAATGTATCAGATAATGCGACAATCACATTAGGAAACTTTAATACATTTCTAGGATATGAAGTGATTTCTCCAACAGCCAATTTTAATTACAGTACTTCCTATATGTTTTCATATGGTCCATTTTCACACACAGGTGTGAAGGCTGACTTCAGCTTTGACGGAGGATTTTCATTGATGCTTGGTGCATTTAATGCCACAGATGCGACAGAATTTCAACCAGAAGGAGCAGATTATTATGGAGGAGCCCAATTGGGCTATGAATTTGGCTCTGGTGGTGCGTGGTTGAATGCATTATTTACTGATGGATTTTTTCAAATCGATTTGACTGCCGGTATGGATGTAACTGATAATGTCTATGTGGGTGTCAATGCGACTTCAGCTTCAGATTCTTTTTCTGGAGTGGCCGGATATCTTCAATTTGCTACCTCTGATGCCTTAAAATTTGGAGTCAGAGGGGAGTATTTCTCTGACACAGGCGGTGTAGCTATTCCAGCAGATGAATCAGTATTTGATGTCACCTTGTCTGCGAACTATTCCACAGGTAATTTGACAATCATTCCTGAAATTCGTTTGGATTCAGCTTCAGCAGATTTATTTGATGGAGGGACTAGTAGTTCTTTAAGCTCGTTTGTACTTGCTGCAGTTTATGGATTCTAAGTAAAAAGTATACAATAAAACCAAACCCGATAGTAAGAAAAGTTAGTTAGTAGTTAGAAAAGAAGAGCCTGTTTGCTTTAAACAGGCTCTTCTGATTTTTATAGCCTATTGGCTTGTCAATTTTATCTTGACAGAGCTCTAGTTATGCAACTGGAATACGCAAAATTTGGCCAGGATAAATTTTATCGGGATGTTCTAACATCGGCTTATTCGCTTCGAAAATAGCATTGTATTTCATCGGATCTCCATAGACCTCTTTAGAAATCTTAGAGAGTGTATCACCACTTTTAACTTCATGGAATACGGACTGAGGTTCAGGATTGGTGACAGTAATATTATCTGAAACACAAGCAATCCCATCTACATTTCCAAGTGCTAAAATGATTTTCTCACGATCAGCATTTGTTTGTGTCATTCCAGAGACGACAACTTGCTCTGCTAACTCGATATCTAATCCGCTCACCGGAATTCCAAGCCGCGTAACTTCTTGTTTTAGTGCATCAATTTTAGATAACTCTACTGGAGCCACTTCTTCTTTCTTTTTTCCGAAAAGTTTTTGGCCTGCTCCTTTAATAAATGAAAATAAACCCATTGTTTGGATAGTTTTTTGATTAATAAATAGTGAAGTAATTAAATACGTATATTTTTTTTAATGGCATTTGTTCGTTATGAAGTGAATTTAAATCACTTCTATACCTTCAATGTTTGATAAAAACTCAATTATACAATTAATTTTATTCTCATGTCCACTAAAATTGCACGCATAGAAGTTATTCCAATCCAAATTGAGCTCAACGAACCCTTTTCTATTTCTGTTGGTTCGATTTCTTATGCCCAAAATACTGTTGTTAAAATTTACTTGAACAATGGCGTGTTTGGTACTGGAGAATGTGGAAGATTTAGAAGTATTCATGCTGAAACACCACAAGGTGTCTTCGAATCTGGTAAGTTTCTCGCACCACTTCTAGTGCAGCAGGATGCGACGAATATAAGACATTGTGTCAGTATTCTTGACTCTAATTTTGTGGGTAACGCTTCTATTAAGTGCGCCTTTGATATGGCTCTTTATGATCTGAATGCTAAGCTCCTAGATATTCCCCTACATCGCTTTCTGCATGGCAAACACGATCGGCCTATTTTTACAGACATGACTATTGGTCTTCTCGATATTGATCAAATGGTCGAGAAAGCCAAAGCATATAAGCAAAAAGGATTTCCAGCATTAAAAGTCAAATTAGGTGATCGTGATTGGAAAAAGGATATCGAACGAATTAAGGCGATTCGCCAAGCTGTCGGATATGAGATTCCTATCCGCTTAGATGCGAATCAAGGCTGGAATTATAGTCAAGCAAAATCAGTATTGAAGGCATTAGAGAATGAAAATATTCAATATTGCGAGGCACCAATTCCTGCAGCTAACTTTGCTGATCTCAAGCGCTTAACTGCCACCAGTCCTATTCCCATAATGGGCGATGAATCCATATTCAGTCATCACGACGCCTACTATATGCTAGCTCATAACTGTATTGATCTAGTCAATATTAAATTAGGGAAATCGGGTGGCATTTATCATGCGATGCAGATCGCGTCAGTTGCTGCAGCGGCAGGCGTCGATTGCCAAGTCGGTTGTTTTGCAGAGACACGTCTTGGGATTTCTGCCCTAGTTCATTTTGCATCAGCTTGGCCTCATATTATTTATCATGATTTAGATTCTCCACTGATGCACAAAGAAGATCCTGTTGTTGGCGGGCTTGTGTACAAAGATGACTGGAGTGTTGCCATAAGCGATACACCAGGACATGGAGCGCAGTTTATAGATAGTTTTTTACAGCAATTTGATGGCTTTGAATGTTCATGATTTATCACAAAACATCTCTTTTAGTTTTGGATGATATTCAGAGCTTTCTCTAACATATCATCAATGCCTGCCTCTAATCTATCTTTGCTGTTTTCAATTTCAATATCAGGTTTGACGCCAGGTTCTATACTCTCTAGATCAGAATTGACAAAGTCACTTGCGGACACCGCTACGATCCATTGATTAGAAAGCTGATAGCCATAATTGCCACCGCCACCGCCACCTGTGATCTGTCCGACTAAAGTCACACTCGGCAGTTCTCCAAACATCGAAGCAAAATAGGAGCTCGCGCTGTAAGACTTACGATTAGTCAAAACTACAACGGGCAGATCAAATGTAAAGTCTGATGATGGCTCTGCACGTACCTCCATTAATTCTGTGATGTCATCATGCCCTGGACCACTCTTTTCTATATAATATCCAAGAGTCTTTGATTCTGAAACAAAGTCTCCAAGGATGTCGATTACAGGGTTACTATCGCCGCCTCCATTATTCCGTATATCTATGACCAAACCAATCACGCCTTGTTCCTTCATCTCTCTAACAATCGTAGAAAAACTGCCATATCGCTCCATATCTGAGATATAGACATAACCGATATTGTCACTGACGATACCGTAGTGGATGTTGCCTATCCTCTGCATGCTGTTATTTAGATATTCCTGTTCGATTAGTTCTGCTGAGAACTCAATCGTATAGCCTTCTTGAAAATTATAAGATGGCACATAGAGATTTGGTGTTTCTATCCGATTATGACCATCTCGCAGTTCTAGAAGGGCTTCGTGACAGACTCTGTAGAGTTCCTCCTCAGTCATGGTGTCTTCAATCAGACGACTGTAGCGATCCCTGACTTCATTCCAGTCAACATCTTTTTGATCAAAGTAGATATAATGCTCGTCAACAAAAGACCAAAATTCTGTGAAGATTTCGATTGGTCTTTTTTGATCTTCTACAAGCATTAACTCAGAAGAACATGAAAAAAATGTGAAGACAAATAGACTGGATAATACGATTGAATATTTCATTGTAAATAGGTTTGTAGTGATTTATAGTATTTGAATAGCATGATAAAATGATTAATAGATATAGCCGACTTTAAGGAGCATATCTTGCGCTGTCCATGTGGCTCGATTTACATCTTGAATCTGTTCGGTAGATAGACGGACATTAAGACTTATACTGACTCGCTCATTAAAAATGTAAGAGATACCAAACTGCAGTCGGAATGACTGATAGCTACCCAGACTTCTGATCTTTCCACTTCTTAATAATGGTCCAGTCATCTTTGATCTGGTTGGCGAGAATGTACCTGACTCTAGGAATTGATCTGGATAAGGATGGCCATATGCAGGTCTGATGACATAGCCAAGTAGACTAGCTTCAGCAGAAGCTCCTAAGGATAATGCATCGCCATTTGATAAGGCAACATCATTCTCATAACTGACCTTGATCCCTAGTGTATTTGATATTGTATAGTTGATGGGCACATTCTCAAAATGATTCGTCGTACTGGATGGGAAGCTTAGCATTGTAGCACTATTGAAAACACCTCCGATCCATACATCGCCAACTTTTTTTTCTAATGAATACACCACGTCTGGATGTACAAAGCGCAGATTGAGAATTCGATTTCTGTCTCCAGATAAGTTCTTTGTAAACCGGCTATCTAAGGTCTGTCTTGTTGAGACTGTCGTCTTCTGCCATCCCATATGGTAAACGGGCTGCCAAGATTTGTAGGTCAATGCAGAGACTCTATCATCTTGTCTAGCGACAAGGCTCATACCTATTCCAATGGACCACTCTTTTTGTGACTCTTTAGCTGATGATTCTTGTGCTTGCATATTCTGTACAGCACTCATGTAGAGCGATAAGGCCAAGATTGTTTTTACATATTTCATAAGCGTTCATTTTTTATGATGAAACAAATATGAAGGCTTCAGATATACTTTTCAGAGAATAGTGGTGGAAGGCTAACTAATGGGGTGAATGGTCACCCATCTATTCGTCTATGGAGCGGACCATTCGCCACAAGTGTATTGATTATCAATGAATTATGGTAAAAAATCAACTTCGTAGCCAAGTCAATGTTATTTAGCTAAAGCGTATAAATCGTCTACTTTTCCTCTTGACACAGGGATCAATTTTTTACTGTCAGCCAGTGACACTTTGGTCGCATTCTTATTGCCAACAATATCAATTATCCGTTGGATATTGATGATATAAGATCTGTGGCACTGAAAAAATAAATTGGGTTGTAACTGTTCTGCTATTTGCTTAAGGGTGCTTCTGATCATATGTCGCTTGACCACTCCGTTCTGGTTTGCTAAGTGTAAAATGATGTAATTGTCATTCGCCTTAATGAATAGGATATCGGACAATTGGGTGTTGACCACATCTTCTTTGTTAGTCCCTCTCAAGGTGATTTGAACACTGCCTGAGGTATCATCCTTGAGTTGCTTTTCAGAATTGACCTGAATTGTAGATCTTTTGACATCTCGATATTGACTATATAAATAAATATAAAGACCAGCTACAGGGAGTATGCTAACGCTAGCAGCTCTAATCAAGAACTCAAACATGAGCGAAAGTCGAAGGTCAAGATCAAAGACAGCATTGAAGTAGAAGTAACAACACAGCAAACTCAAGGTCAGGCAGAGAAACATATCAATTGTCTCATGGATGATAGTCCAATACTGTTCTCTTTTTCGATGTATAACATATAGAGATAGCCAGTAATACAAGGCAATGCTTAAACTCGTTACTATCCCGTATCCACTTAAGATCCATATTTTATAGTCATGCTTAAACTGGGATGTGCCAAAGGGTTGAAAGACATTGAGGATAAATGCGATGCTCAATCCTGTGACCAATGCCACGATGAGGTAGGTGCGATAATAGGGTCTTGGAAATGGTATATGTCTCAATCAGTTCTAGCGTATAGTAACAAATTTATAAAATTCCTTGGTAGACTGTTGGTATTAGTTCGTATTACACATTATGTATTCCTGCAGGCGTCTCGCCTCAGCTTAAATGACTTCTAAGCCCTTGATGCGAGATGCCTTTAAGAACAAAGCTTTGAATAAGACGTCCGATGGTTTAGATGGATTTTTCAAATAGATTTTTATCTAGACTTTCTTAATTTGTGAAATGAATCGAATTATTGCTATAGCGATCTTCATGGTGTTCGCGCTTTCTTGTTTGTGTCAGGATTCACCAAGCATGAAGGCCAATTTCTTATCTGATGGAGCACCATCGATTGATGGGGATATCTTAAATGATCCTGTTTGGCAAACAGTACCAACAGCAACAGGTCTTACCCAGCAACAGCCCAACTTTGGACTGCCTGCATCAGAACGGACAGAAATTCGGCTTGCCTTTGACGATAAAAATCTCTATGTCTCAGCTGTTTGTTTTGATAGTCAACCAAATAGTTTAGTGGTTCGAGATGCACGTAGAGATGCATCTCTTGAAAATACTGATGCATTTTTGTTTGTGATAGATACCTATTTCGACAGACAAAATGGGTTTATGTTTGGTACAAATGCATCAGGAATAGAATACGATGCACAAATTGATAATGATGGTGAAGGTAACTTTAATAATAACAGACAACAAGGAGGAGTGATCGGTGGTGTCAACTTAAATTGGGATGCGTCTTGGACTGTAGCGACAGAAACTGGTGATTACGGATGGAGTGCAGAATTTAAAATACCATTAAAGACAATTCGCTTTAAATCTGGAACGGATGTAACATGGGGCATCAATTTTCAGCGAAATATTACGAAAACAAATGAGTTGAGTTTTTGGAATGTACTACCTCTTGGATTTGAATTGAAACGTGTCTCGCTAGCTGGTCAACTAGATGGTTTGAATTTAAAAAAGCCTGGAAATCTAAAAGCAATTCCTTATGTCCTGGCCTCATTGAATAATACTCATGATGATGATTCTGGCTTTGATGCTGACTTTGATGCCGGTCTAGATATTAAATATAGTCTGACGCCTAGTATGACTTTGGACTTGACCTACAATACAGATTTTGCACAAGTTGAAGTTGACGATCAACAAGTCAATCTCGATCGATTCAATTTGTTTTTTCCAGAGAAGCGTCCTTTCTTTTTGGAAAATGCTGGATTGTTCACCATTGGATCTCCAGGTGAGGTAGATCTCTTTTTTAGTCGGCGCATTGGTATCGGTGAAGGCGGATTTCAAGTCCCCATAATTGGTGGCTCGCGGTTATCAGGAAAAATGAATAATACGAACATCGGTCTTCTAAATATGTACACAGATGAATCATCATTAGGCTTAGATCGAGTCGCCTATACAGTAGCTCGAGTTAATCATGAGTTTAGAGGTTCTAGATCCTCCATAGGTGGCACATTTGTCAACAAATACGGGCTAGGTGAATCAGAATCTAGAAATAGTACATACGCTATAGATGGTAAGTACGGGATTGGACAAAAAGCTACTTTGGAAGGATTTGTCGCTCAGACGAGTACCCCGGGCATTGATAGTGGAGATCACGCTTACAAATTTGGTGCTGAATATCAGTGGGATGGTTGGTTCCTTTTTGGAAAATATACAGAAGTCGGCGAAGGCTTTAATCCTGAAGTTGGCTTCTTATTAAGGGAGTCTTTTCGAAAGGCTGAATTTTTAGTGTTTAAAACGATTAGAGCACCTGAACATTCATCATTTTTAGAAAATCGTCCACATATTTCTTATAGATCGTATTGGGATCTGAATGGTTTCCAAGAGACAGGATTTCTTCACATAGATAATCACTGGGTCTGGAAAAGTTTATTTGAAATTCATACCGGGGTTAATTTTACAAAAGAGGGTGTGAAAGCGCCATTTAATATCAGCAGTGGAGTAGAGGTTCCGGCCGGAGATTATAACCATGTTGAGTCGCAGTTTGTTTTGATTACGAATTCATCCAAACCTGTCTCTGTAAGTTTGAGAAGTGTCAATGGAGGTTTTTTTGGTGGTACAAGATTTGCTCAAAGTGGAACACTTAGCATTCGTATAGGCGAAAAATTTACATCAGAATGGAGCATACAACATAATGATATCAATCTACCAAATGGTGATTTTACAGCAGATGTGTTTGGGTCTAGGTTGTCCTACTCATTCACTCCAAACATGTATTTACAAAGCCTCATTCAACATAATACGGTTACAAATAGTTGGGCCAGCAATGTTAGATTTGGGTGGCTCCAAAAATCTAACTCGGGTTTATTTGTAGTCTTTAATCGAGGCAGTGTCAATGGTGAATTAGACAATACAAGCTTTATTGTCAAGTTTTCTAAGTTGTTTGATGTCTTAAAGTAAACTTCTTGTGACACTAGTGCTCTGTCAAGTATATATTGACTTGTTGAATTTGAGTGTAGTTTGTGCATGAACTAGGCGCAGGTTCGGTCTGATAGCCTAGCTATCAAGGCCGGTTCTGTAACGACGTACATGTGCAAAATACGCCAAAAGCA
>CALGLU010000055.1 GCA_937959275.1 uncultured Saprospiraceae bacterium
TATTAAATGTGGACAACGACCTTAAAAGTCAAAGAATAGAACAAGCCGAATTGAGACTTAGGTTTTTGATCTTGGCATCCTCATTATTATTCGTATTAATTGGAGGCATGGGATATTTGTATTTTTATGCTAGGAAGAAAAACAAGATCATTACGGCGGAAAAAGAAAATTCTGATAGATTGCTTAAAAACATCCTTCCTTTCGAGACGGCAGAAGAATTAAAAAGAAGTGGCACCGTGCAACCTAAAAAATATAACTTTAGCACGGTTCTCTTTACTGACTTTGTAAATTTCACCTCTTCATCAGAGCAAAATTCTCCAGAAGTTATTGTCTCAAGTATTGATTATTATTTTAGAGAGTTTGATGAAATAATCACCAAACACAAATTAGAAAAGATAAAGACAATTGGAGATGCCTACATGTGCGCAGGTGGATTGCATAATGCAGATACCGATAACCTGAATACAACCCAAAGAACATTAAGTGCAGCCTTAGAGATTCTAGAATTTGTCCAAAAAACTTCTAATAATCCTCCAGCAAATGTTATACCTTTCAAAATTCGAATTGGAGTTAATAGTGGACCTATTTTAGCAGGGGTTGTTGGTCAAACCAAGTTTCAATATGACATTTGGGGCGACACCGTCAATGTCGCCGCACGTATGGAATCCAATAGCGAGCCTAATAGAATTAATGTGTCAGAAAATATTTACAGCAGAATAAAAGACAAAATTGCCTTTGTCTATAGAGGGAGCATTGATGTTAAGAATAAAGGGACGATGAAAATGTATTTTTATGAATAAGCTGGGGTGATTGTTGATAATCCATCTCGATTACTGAAACTCTAATCATTCTTCGTGGTTCCATTGAATGGCTGCCAGTCATCTAAAACAAGCAATTCCCTAAAATATTTTTAGACTAATCTAAAAATCTTATATTTGTGCTGTAATGGATGAAATAATACAGCTATTAAGCACAGATTTATTCCAAAGGGCATTGATCACCTCATCGATGGTGGGTCTTATGTGTGGGATTCTAGGCACCTTCTTGGTTCTTAGAAACATGTCCTTGATTGGGGATGCCCTTTCTCATTCAGTATTACCAGGGATTTTCTTTGCCTTTGTCGTTGTGCAATCCTATAGTTCAATTGCCTTCTTTATTGGGTCGAGTATTGCTGGATTGGTGGCGGCATTGTCCATCTCATGGATTCAACAGAATATGACGACCAAGAATGATGCGGCGATAGGGATTGTCTACACCACTTTGTTCTCCGTTGGTGTTATTGGAATATCTTGGTTGCAGCATTCAGAAGGTGTTCATATTGACTTAAAGGATTTCCTATTTGGAAACGTTTTAGGGATTTCCAATGAAGACATTTATCTGACCTTTGCGGTAATGCTGTTTACCATCATCAGTGTCAGTTTGTTCTATAGACATTTATTGGTTTCCACTTTTCAAGAGACGATTGCTCAGACCATGGGAATTCCCGTCAGGTTTTTGCATTACTTTTTATTGTTGATGCTTTCCTTTGTAGTTGTGGCATCGTTGCAAGCAGTGGGTGTGATTTTGGTGGTAGCGATGTTGGTGACTCCGGCTTCTACCGCCTTGCTCCTTAGTAATAAAATGAGAAATGTTATTTTCATTTCTGCTTTTCTAGGTTTGCTAGCAGCAATTCTAGGATTGATTGCTTCCATTGTTTTTGACTTTCCTCCTGGTCCGACGATGGCAGTGGTGTCAGCACTGATGTATTTCTTGGCAGTCTTATTTTCTTCTGAACACGGTATTATTTTTAAGTTTTTACGCGAACGAAAAGAATCCAATCGAATCGAAATGGAAGACATCATCAAGTACTTATTTAAAAATAAGGGTGCCTTGAAAAATGATGTTGCGGCTTATGTGGGACTGACTGCCAATAAGGTAAATTCCTTACTCGGAACCTTGATGAAAAATGGCTATGTACAGAGATCTTCTGGACAGGCATTGTTGCTCACTGAAGAAGGAGATAATCAAGCCAACAAGTTAATCAGAGCACACAGATTATGGGAAACCTATCAAGTGGAAGCCATGGGAATGGATGCATCCAAAATTCACCCCGATGCTGAAAGAATGGAACACCACCTTTCTAGAGATTTAATGGATAAGATAAGTAAAGATTTGGGACACCCCGATACGGATCCACATGGATCACCGATTCCTCCTAAGAAGGTTTAAGCTTCTGCGCCTGCTTGTACTCACACTCCTTCTGGCACTGGCCATAAAGATTTAAATTGTGATGCGTAATTTTAAATTCAAGCAGATCACCCATCATGGTTTTAATATTTTGAATCCTAGGATCACAAAACTCAAGCACCTTGCCGCAGTCCACACAGATAAGATGATCGTGCTGTTTGTAGCCATAGGACTTTTCAAACTTGGTTAAGTTTTCGCCAAACTGAATCTTATTCACAAGGTCGCAACTGACAAGGACCTCAAGTGTATTATACACAGTCGCTCTTGACACACGATAATTTTGGTTTTTCATGTGGATGTACAATGCTTCCGCATCAAAATGATCAGTCTGCTTATAGATTTCCTCAAGTATTGCAAAGCGTTCAGGAGTCTTCCTAAACTTGTTCTTTTCAAGGTAGGTGGTGAAGATGGTCTTCACTTCAATAATAAGATTCGCTAATACCTCGGCTTGTGACATAATTTATTTCTCTATTCTTACAACGGATTGAACGCCAGGAAGTTTTTCTATTGCTCTCACCGCCACCGTTAATTGGTTTTTATTTAATACAAACATACTGATCTTTCCTTCAAAGTAACCTTCTTTCCCTTCCATGCTGAAAGATCGGATGTTAAGGTTAAGTGTATTAGAGATTTCATTGGTGATGGTCTGAATGACTCCCACACCAGAATCGACTCCAGTAATTAACAAGTCAACAGCAAAATTGGTAGAAGTATTTCCTTGCCATTCCGCCTTCATCACTCGATAACCAAAGTTAGCCATTAAATGGGTAGCATTCTTACATACGGTTCTGTGAATTTTCATTCCAGAGTTAGAGGTTGTGTAGGCAAAGATCAAGTCACCTTGAACTGGTTTGCAACACAGTGCAAGTTCGTATTTGAAATCATCAGCAGGTTCTCCATTGATGAAAATATTTGCTTTCGGGTAGTTTGATTTTTTTGTTCTTTTAGGTACTACCTCTTCAGTCGAAGGAGCTGGTTCGCCCTCATCTTCTAATGGAATTAATACCAATTTGCCTTTCTCTACAGTAAATGCTTTTAGATCACTGATCTTCAAATGATCATTTGCAAGAGCGAAATAAAGATCTGGCCTATTGTTAAATCCAAAATGCTTCACTAATACGTCGATACTTTCTTCAAAGTCAACTTTCATGTTTTTAAGCTTCCGCATCAAAGCTTCCTTCCCGACTTCA
Organism: uncultured Saprospiraceae bacterium; assembly: GCA_937959275.1. Classification (GTDB taxonomy): domain Bacteria; phylum Bacteroidota; class Bacteroidia; order Chitinophagales; family Saprospiraceae; genus CALFUK01. Next base: position 3,417 of record CALGLU010000055.1, read on the forward strand.
CCCGCTTTTTTACGTTCCTCCTTCATGGCAGATCTGATCTTAGATCTGGCCTTACCTGTTACAACCAATTTCAACCAGTTTTCATTTGGCTTTTGGTTTTTAGAAGTAGTCACTTGAAGTTGATCCCCATTGCTCAACTTGAAGCCCATCGGTACAAGTTTGTTGTTGACCTTTATTGCGGTTGCTTTGTAACCTACATCGGAATGAATATCAAATGCAAAATCCAAAGCAGTCGCACCCTTTGGTAAAATCCGCATGTCTCCATTGGGTGTGAAGACATAAATTTCTTCATTAAATAAGTTGGTCTTAAAGTCCGTAATAAATTCTAATGCATCACCGTGATTCGTATCAAGCATATCTCGGATACTATCAAGCCAACGATCATAGACATTGCTATTACTCCTATTGTTATTGATTGAATCAATTTCTTTGTACTTCCAGTGCGCGGCAAAACCTCTTTCAGCAATATCATCCATCCTTTCGGTCCTGATCTGAACTTCTACATATCTTCCTTTAGGTCCTACCACCGTCGTGTGAAGTGATTCGTAACCATTTCCTTTCGGTGTCGTTACCCAATCTTTCAATCGTTCTGGTATCGGTTTATAAAAGTCGGTAATCACTGAGTATACGTTCCAGCAAGAAGTTTTTTCTTTTTCGAGATTGACATCTAGAATGATCCTTACGGCAAATAGGTCATAGATTTCTTCAAAGCTGACCCCTTTCTTTTTTATTTTATTGTAAATCGAATAAATCGCTTTTGGTCTTCCAAGTACGCGGTAGGTCAAACCGAGCTCTTCCAGTTTTATGCGCAGTGGTTCGATAAATTTGGCAATGTATGCTTGTCTTTCGTCTTCAGAGCTTGCCAATTTCTCAGCGATCTCACCATACTTTTCTGGCTCATTGATTTTCATGATGATATCCTGAAATTCTGTTTTGATACCATAAAGACCTAAGCGATGAGCAAGAGGGGCATAGATGTATGAAGTTTCTGCAGCAATTTTTAACTGCTTATGTCGAGGCATGACGTCGATGGTTCTCAGGTTATGAATCCTGTCAGCCATCTTAATCAATACAACCCGTACATCCTGAGTTAGGGTAGAAACCACTTTTTTGAAATTCTCGGCCTGTGGACTTTCTACATTATAAAGTCCATCCAATTTGGTCAGACCATTCACGATGAGGCTTATTTTGGGTGTGAAATGCTCATCAATATCCTCCATTTCAAACTTCGTATCCTCTACAACATCATGCAGAATGGCTGAAATAACGGCAGTCGGTCCTAGTCCGATTTCTTGAAAGCAAATACGAGCAACTTCTATAGGATGTAATATATATGGCTCTCCAGACTTTCTTCTCTGAGTCCAGTGTCCTTTAAGCGCAATATCAAAGGCTTTCAGCAGCAATGTTTCATCATCTCCTGTTAATCTGGGCTTGACCAGCTCATGAAGCTTATCAAAAGCAGCTTGCACCAGTACCATTTCTTGATCATCAATTGCCTTTCTAGCCATTTATGGTTACCTATTTATCTATGTATACAGTAATTATTGAGCCAAAAATAAGCACAATTAAGGATAAGAGGCTAAGTTTCTTAGCCTGGAGCAGATATCTTAATAAGAACGACAATTTATCTTGCTTCAATTAAAAAACATTTTATCTTTGCAACTCTTTGAAATATTGGGCGGGTATGATGGAATTGGTAGACATGCTAGACTTAGGATCTAGTGCTTAACGGCGTGGGGGTTCGACTCCCTCTACCCGCACCACTTTTTCAAAAACATTTCTCCTTAGAGACCTCACACAAATGAACATAGATTTTCAAAAAAATGATTCGCAAATAGCGAATCTGACGATATCCATTGATAAAGCTGATTATCTCACGCAATTTGATGAAGAAATCAAAAAGCAGAGAGGAAAGGCTCATATGAAAGGATTCAGAAAGGGGAAGACTCCTCTTAGCCACGTAAAAAACCTTTACGGTGATCAAGCGCTTGCTCAGATCGTGAATGAAAAAGCAATGACCAGCCTTTATAATTATCTAAAAGATAATAATATAGAGACGATCTTGGATCCAATATTGAGCGATGAAAACGGGAAAGTAGATATCTCCCATAAAAACCTTCAAGATTATCAGTTTAAATTTGACATTGCTCTTACTCCAAAATTTGAAGTAAAAGGAATTGATCCTTCAGATGAATATCCGAGATACAATCTTGTATTATCAGACAAAGAAGCTGATGAGAATTTAGACAAGATCGCCGGTCAGTTGGGTGATCGGAAAACTGTTAAGGAAGACATCGAAGAAAATGACATCATTACTTTAATGGGTGATGTACTTTTGACCGATGAAGAAGGTCTAACCGAACCAATCGAAGCAGAGATTAAATTTTTGGTTTCAGATCTTAAAGATGAAATTAAAGATCAGTTGACTAAATTGAAGTTGGATGCAAGCATCGATATCGATTTGTTTGATATTGAAGGGAAAGATGATGTCTTTATCAGAAAGTACTATCTCAAGATGGAAGAAGATGATAAGAGGTCATACAACAAAGAAGTCAAAGCCAGCATTACCAATGTAGAGCGAATGATCAAAAGTGAAGTAGGCGAAAGTTTGTTTGAAAAAATGTTCCCCGGTGAGGAAATCAAAACCAAAGAAGCTGCTTTGGCAAGATTAAAAGAAAAAACAACGGAAGAACATGAAAACTCAAGTCAGAACTTGTTGTTCAGAGCGGTTATGGATAAAATGATGACTGAAACAACCGTTGACTTACCTGATGCGTTTCTACTAAAATGGGCAAAGAATGCTCAGGTTATGAAAGAAGGAGCTGATGAGGTTCAATTCTTGGAATTCTTAAAGAATGATATAAAATGGAATCTTATTAAGGGTGAAATGATCAAGAAGTTTGATATTAAAGTCACCGAAGAGGAAGTTTTAGTTAGAGCGAAGGAACAAGTTAAGGGGTACTTTGGTTATAACATGGCTGGTAATGACCAGTATATTGATATGATTGCTCAGAATCTTATGAATGATAAGGAGCAAAAAAGAAAGTTATTGGATGAAGCTATAACGATCAAGATGTACAAAGAAATCGAAAATGTTGTGACGGTGAAATTTGAAGATAAGACCATGGAAGATTTCTATGCCATGATTGATGAAATTAATAAAAAACAAAAAGCATAACAGATGTTTCCAAAAGATGAGTTTAAAAAGTATGCAACCAAGCATTTAGGAATGAGTGGTATGCACCTTCAAGATTACATGGAAAAAGCAACCGTTGCTTATCCTAATGTTACTGGTTTTACTCCTCAAGTGATTGAAGAAAGACAGATGAATGTAGTTGGGATGGATGTATTCTCAAGATTGATGATGGATAGAATCATCTTTTTGGGTGTAGGGATCAATGACTATGTTGCCAATGTGATTCAAGCACAACTTTTGTTTTTGGAATCAACTGATCCCAAAAGAGATATTCAGATGTTTATCAATAGTCCAGGAGGTTCAGTTTTGGCTGGATTGGGAATATATGATACGATGAGATATGTTTCTCCAGACGTAGGAACCATTTGTACTGGATTGGCTGCATCGATGGGTGCCGTTTTACTTTCATCTGGAACTAAAGGTAAGCGTACTTGCTTACAACATAGTAGAGTGATGATTCACCAACCTTCAGGTGGAATGCAAGGACAGTTTACAGATATGGAGATCTCATATAAGTTAATTAAGAGTTTGAGAAAAGAACTTTATGATATCCTTGCTGAAAATTGCGGTCAGACCTTTAAAAAGGTTGAAGCTGATAGTGAAAGAGACAACTGGATGACATCTAAGGAAGCAAAAACTTATGGATTGGTCGATGAAGTACTTGATCGAGATAATCCAAGAAAAAAGGCCTAACTTTAAAAAACAAAATCTAACAATTTGAAGTCTAGAAACCAGGAACACTGTTCTTTCTGTGGAAAGAATAAAAAAGAGACTGTAATTCTTATTGCAGGTATTGAAGCACACATCTGTGAAGCTTGTGTATCACAAGCCCACGATATTCTTACCGAAGAGATGATCAGTCGTGATCCTAAATCCTCTGATTTTAAATTGCCAGAGAATATTACTCCTCAAGGTATCAGTGAATACCTTGACGAGTATATCATTGGTCAAGATGAAGCTAAAAAGTATCTAGCTGTTGCTGTTTATAATCACTACAAGAGATTAAACTATACTGCCAAAAATGATATTGATCTTCAGAAATCAAATATTCTTTTTGTAGGTCGTACTGGTACAGGAAAAACATTAATGGCAAAGACCATTGCCAATTTCTTAGAAGTTCCTTTTACGATTGTTGACGCAACTATTTTTACGGAAGCAGGTTATGTAGGAGAAGATGTCGAAAGTATGTTGAGTCGTTTGCTACAAGCTTGCGATTACGATGTAGAAGCAGCTCAGAAAGGGATTGTTTATATCGATGAGATTGATAAGATCGCTCGTAAGAATGATAACCCTTCGATTACAAGAGATGTATCGGGAGAAGGCGTGCAGCAGGCCATGTTGAAAATGCTCGAAGGCACAGAAGTAAATGTACCACCACAAGGTGGCAGAAAACACCCTGAGCAAAAGTTGATTAAGATTAATACGAGTAATATTCTATTTGTATGTGGTGGAGCATTCGATGGTTTGGAAAAAATCATAGCTCGACGGTTGAATACACAGGTGATTGGCTTTAAAAAAGAAGGAGAAGAGAATATCGAAAAAGAAAACATTTATCAATACATCAATCATCAGGATATCAAATCATTTGGATTGATTCCTGAATTGATTGGTCGATTGCCAGTCTTAACATATTTGGAGCCTTTGGACAAAGAAACCCTTGTTCGTATTCTTACAGAACCAAAAAACTCCTTGGTCAAACAGTACAAGAAGCTCTTCGAACTCGAAGGCATCAAATTGGAAATCAAGCCAGACGCCTACGAATATATTGCTGAAAAAGCGCTTGAATTCAAATTAGGTGCTAGAGGTCTCCGATCAATATGTGAGGCAATCTTAACTGATGCTATGTTTGAATTGCCATCAGAAAAAGATGTCTTAGAGCTCATTATTGACAAGCCATATGCGGTCGACAAATTAAGTATATCTAAGTTGTCTCGTCTTAAGGTCGCATAGGTAAGGTATTAATAGTACTTGAGTATCCTAAAAAACAGACAACAGTTCTAGCATCAATATGAAGCAACGATACTTCATGCGTCTGTCATATAAAGGCACTAACTTCAGTGGCTGGCAAAGACAATCTAACGCACATACTGTTCAAGAAGAAATAGAAGACGCTTTTGAACTCCTCTTCAGGAGAAAGGTTCACATCATTGGTTGTGGACGAACAGACTCAGGTGTTCATGCTAGAAATTATGTTGCTCATTTTGATCTAGAAGCGCCCTTAGAATTTGATTTAGTTTTCAAACTGAACCATATTATGTCTAGGGACATCACGATTCATGAAGTCATGCCAGTCGCATCCACTACACATGCTCGATTTGATGCCACAAGTCGTAGCTACGATTATTTCATGAAAGGAGGCAAAGATAGTTTTCATCATGAATTTGCTTTTGCTTATCCCATGATACATAAGCTAGATATCAATCGCTTAAATGAAGCAGCCTCGTTATTATTAAAATATGACGACTTCTATACATTCTGTAAAACTAAAACGGATGTCAAAACAACCATTTGTGATGTCTCCGTTAGCGAATGGAGATGGATTGAAGAAGACATGTTACAATACTCTGTTACTGCAAATCGATTCCTCCGCGGCATGGTCAGACTCATAGTCGGGATGTGTATTAATGTTGCTTTAGATAAGCTTGACATCGCAGAGGTCGATGCTGCATTGGCTAATCAAAAGCGACTAGAAAGAGATTGGTCTGTTTATGCACAAGGGTTGACCTTGAGCCATATTTGTTATCCGTATCCAGTCAGTAAAGCGGAGTCAGTTATCTCTATCAGCGAAGGAACAGTTGAAGAAGTCGTATCACTATCTAAGCGTATTCCTGAATTGACAAATCCTTACGAAACTGTAGAATACCTAAAGCGATTAAAGCCTGAAATACCACATCTTATCCTCGTTGCAAAAAAGGGAGATGACGTAGCAGGGTTTAAAGTAGGTTACGAGAGAGAGAAAGACGGATCGTTTTATAGTTGGATGGGAGGTGTATTGCCGGCGTTTCGCAGATTAGGTCTCGCAGATAGATTAGCCGATGCACAAGATGCTTGGGCACAACAGCAGGGCTATCATTCAATCCAGATGAAGACTCGCTACAGACTAAAGGCCATGCGAAAATTTGCAATGAATCGAGGGTTTGACATAGCAAAAGTAGAAGAACGCGAACCAAAAGAAGAGAGTGTTATTTGGTTGTCAAAGTCATTGGATTAATTCGATTTAAAAAGTAATCCTACAAGTATCCCCGCCTCAGGCATTGATTAATATTTCATCACATCCTTGTTCATTGCTCATTGCCAAGAACATTATTTTCTAGGAAGAAGATCATAGGATGTGCGGGATGTCCGCTTCGCTTCCCACATTACAGAGCAACGGGAGTTAAAGCTTCATCATGATACAATGGATAGTTGACCATAAACTGATTTACTTTTGCTTTGACTTCAGCAATCCTGTCTTCATCATGAATATCAGTTAAGACATAATCAATCCAGTCCACGACCTGACGACAATCGTCTTCTTTCAAGCCGCGCGTCGTCGCAGCTGCAGTTCCGATGCGCATACCTGAGGTCACAAATGGACTCTTATCATCGAAGGGGACCATGTTTTTATTGATGGTAATATCAGCTTTCACTAGATTGTTTTCAGCTCCTTTTCCCGTAATGCCTTTAGAGCGCAGATCAATTAGCATTAAGTGGTTATCTGTACCACCAGAAATGATTTTGTAGCCTCGCTGCAAGAACTCTTCTGCCATCACTTGTGCATTTGCGATCACTTGAGAACCATAGTCTTTGAACGCTTGAGTATTCGCTTCAGCAAAGGCAACGGCCTTGGCTGCGATCACATGCTCCAATGGTCCTCCCTGCATCCCAGGAAAGACAGCGCTATTCATAACCGATGACATTTTTATTGGATTGCCCTTTTTCGTTTTTCGACCCCAAGGATTTTCAAAGTCTTTGCCCATCATAATAATACCGCCTCTTGGTCCACGAAGAGTTTTATGGGTTGTAGAGCTCACGATGTGGCAATGAGGCATCGGATCATTCAAATGCTTACTAGCGATGAGCCCAGCTGGATGAGCAATGTCTGCCAATAATAATGCTCCCACTTCATCCGCAATCGCTCTGAATCTAGCATAATCCCAATCACGAGAGTAGGCAGATGCACCGCACACAATCAATTTAGGCTTGTGCTCTTTGGCTAAGCTTTCTACCTTATCCATATCGATGATACCCGTATCTTGCTCAACGCCATAGAATGTTGGACTATAGACCTTCCCTGAAAAATTAACAGGAGAACCGTGTGACAGGTGACCACCATGAGATAAATCAAATCCTAAAACCGTATCGCCAGGTTGTAGCAACGCAAGGAAAATAGCTGCATTTGCCTGCGCGCCAGAGTGGGGCTGTACATTTGCATACGCTGCACCAAATAAGTCTTTTAATCTGTCAATGGCGATTTGTTCAATTTGATCGACAACTTCGCATCCACCATAATAACGCTTGCCAGGGTAGCCTTCAGCATATTTATTGGTGAGGCAAGTGCCCATCGCGTTGATTACGGCACGACTACAAAAGTTTTCTGAAGCAATTAATTCGACGCCATGAGTCTGACGTTTTTCTTCTTGATCAATGAGGTCAAAAATAGGATCCATAAGTTTACTCAGGTTTAAGCTGCAAATGTAGCTAACAGCTATCATGTCTCAAAGGTCTGAGTCATGTTATTATGATTATGTGTCATTTATATTAGTGAATAGCCCCGTCCTTGTTGGACTCCGACCCAACGAGTTTCGTTTTATTAAAAATGCCGTTGCTTTGGAGACCATCAGCGGCCACGAGTCCGCAGCCTGATTGGACCCCGATTCAAAAAAAACGCCCTCGTTGGACTCCGATCCAACGAGTTTCGTTGATTTAAGGTTAAGTTGATATCGGTAAGCATGAATGCTGTTGGTTCGGAGACCAACAGCGGCAATGAGTCCACATGCTCATTGGACACTGATTCAGTAAATCTGCCCTCGTTGGACTCCGATCCAACGAGTTTCGTTTAAAAATTCAGTTGATATCGGTAAGCATGAATGCTGTTGGTTCGGAGACCAACAGCGGCGATGAGTCCGCATGTTCCTGATTGGACTCTGATCCGATCAACTCGCTCCCTCATTGGACTCCGATTCAGAAAATCCGCCCTCGTTGGACTCCGATCCAACGAGTTTCGTTGATTTAAGGTTAAGTTGATATCGGTAAAACAAACATGCTGTTGGTTCGGAGACCAACAGCGGCCACGAGTCCGCAGCCAGATTGGACTTCGATTCAATAACCCGCCCGTTGAGGCATAAAAAAACCCCAATGAATCGAAATCCACTGGGGTTATTATATTGACTTAAAAGTCTGATCAACTTATGATCTAACTCCAAGTGCTTTTAATGTTTCGAAATCCAATTGACCAACAGGAAGTCCGTTGTCTCTTTGGAATTTCACTAATGCAGCTTTTGATTCAGCACCAAGTACGTTATCCGCACCAGCAGTACCTACATCATATCCTCTTGAGATAAGTGCACTTTGTACTCTTCTTACTAAGTCAGCAGTGATGTTATCACCACAAACAACTTCTCTCCACTCAGTAAATCCACCAGCTTTAACTAACTCTCTTCTTGAGACAGTGTTGTATTCAGCAGGAACATCAATTGAGTTTGTTGATGCAGCAGAAGCTAATTTTCTATATGATCTGTTCTCGTATCGAGCGTCAGCTGCCGTTGTGTTAGCAGAAGCATCATTAGCTAATTTCTGATATGTTCTGTTTTCATATTTAGCAGCAATATCATTAGAGTTAGCAGTTGCATCAGTCACTAACTTCTGGTATGTTCTTGTGCCATATTGAGCAGGAACGTCAGAAGAAGTTGTTGTAGCAGCAGAAGCTAATTTTTTGTATGATCTTGTACCATATTGAGCAGCAACATCAGTCGAGTTAGCAGTAGCATCGCTCGCTAATTTTTGATACGTTCTAGTGTCATATTTAGCAGGAATGTCAACAACTCTTGTTGTAGCAGGAGAAGCAACTTTCTTGTATGATCTAGTTGTATACTTAGCAGGAACAGTTACTGCTTCAGTTGTAGCAGGTGTAACTAACTTCTGGTAAGTTCTAGTTTCGTATTTAGCAGGAACATCAGTTACATTAGATGTAGCAGGTGTCACTAATTTTTGATACGTTCTAGTTTCGTATTTAGCAGGAACAGTTACAGCTTCAGTAGTCGCAGCAGAAGCTAACTTCTGGTACGTTCTAGTTGTATACTTAGCAGGTACTGGAGTACCAGCTGAAGTCGCAGGAGAAACTAATTTTTGGTAAGTTCTCGTGGAGTACTCAGCAGGAATGTCAATAACTCTTGTACAGTCATCACCATTATCAGTCCAACCACCTTCACCACAACCAATTCTTACTTTCTTAGTTACAGTTCTGTATTGAGCAGGAACGTCAACTAAACACCATACTAAACAGTCGTTAGGATCAGCAGACAAACAGTTTCTGTCAGCTTTTTTCTTAACCCACTTTGTAGATGCAGGTGCAGTCTGGATTTGCTCTGACTCAGTACCGTATTGTGCAGGTCTTCTTTCAATTCTTGAAGACGCTTCACTAACTAATACTTGCTCAGAAACAGTTTCGAATTGTGCAGGCACAGCTCGTAATGTTGTATAAGCATCTTTCACTAATACTTGCTCTGAAATAGTTTCGTAAGTCGCAGGTACAACTCTTAATGTTGTGTATGCATCTTTAACTAATACTTGCTCAGAAACAGTTTCGTAAACTGCAGGTACAGTAGAGATTCTAGAAGAAGCCTCTTGAACTAATACTTGCTCAGATACAGTTTCGTATTTTGCTGGTACAACTCTTAAAGTCGTATAAGCATCTTTTACTAAAACTTGCTCAGAAACAGTTTCAAAAGTAGCAGGAACAACTTCAATTCTAGTTGAAGCTTCTTGTACTAATACTTGCTCTGACATAGTCTCAAATTTAGCAGGAACAACAGCTAAAGACGTTGACGCCTCTCTGTTTAGTACTTGCTCAGAAACAGTTTCAAATTGCGCAGGAACTGCAGACAATCGTGTACTTGCTTCTTTAGTCAATACTTGCTCTGACATTTTTTCAAATTGAGCAGGTGATACGCTAAGTGATGTTGAAGCTTCTTTTGCTAAAACAGACTCAGTCATTGTTTCGAATTGAGCAGGAGCGATAGATACCGCTGATCCAGCTTCTTTTGCAAGAACTTGCTCGCTTACAGTCTCGTACTTTGCAGGTACAACTTCAACACGTTGTGAAGCAGCTTTAACAAGTACTTGCTCTGTAACAGTTTCATACTGATCTTGGATTAAACACTTAGCATAACATTTACCAGGTTCGCTTGGCATGCCAGCTTCTGGTTGTGCAAATGTTACGAGTGCTGCCAACATAAAAACTGCTGTTAATAGTAGGCTAATTTTTCTCATAGTCACTGATAGAATTTTAAAATGAATGAAATTATTGTAAATTAAATATTATAAACTTTCCTTATATCGGATTTGGGACTGCAAATTTAACATTTTTTATATTAGGATGACACATAAAGTACTTAATTGTATTCCTATTTTCTATGTTAAAGTCTGTCGCATCTGAATAATTGATCACAGAACCATCTTTTTTCAATATTATGATCTCATTTTCCGTCTGATCATACGCAAACTTCTCTTCTTTTCCCTCACATATTAACAAGGAAGCATCGGAAGAAGCTATGTCATAATGTTCTGTTAACTTCTGACGCAACATATCCTTTAAGTCACTACTATGTGGGGCATTATTCACATGACAAGTAAATAATCGTCTATCAAGAATGGATTCAGAAATGATCCTTAATAGCTTATTGTTGCTGTTTTTATGCTCTTTTATGGTAAAAACGATGTCGATGTCATCAATTTTGGAGTGTTCATGGATCAATTCTGGTGATAATTCAGTCTTGTCTTCTTCTAAAAAGTATCGTAATGATTGTGAAGTGACTATGATTTTTGACTTTTTCAGCAATTCATAAAAGAGAATCAACATGTATTCTGCTGCCACTGATGCCTTGTGATAGTAGACCTGCCAGTACATGATGCGCCTAGAGATTAAAAATTTTTCGATTGAATAGATACCTTTTTCCTCAATAACCAGTTGATCATCTACAACATGGAGCATTTCTATAATGCGATCGTAACCAATGACTCCTTCGGCAACTCCAGTAAAGAAACTGTCTCTATTCAAATAATCCAATCTGTCCATATCTAATTGACCTGAGACAAGTTGGTGGAGAAAGGACTTACTATATTCGTTTTTGAATATTTTGATGGCCAAATCCAATTTACCTTCAAATTCGGTATTCAGCACCTGCATATAAGCGAGTGATAGGCTCTCATGATGTACTGGCACAATTTTACCCTCTAAAGCATGTGAAAAAGGCCCATGTCCTATATCATGTAGTAATATGGCGCAACAAACGGCTTCATATTCATCATCCGAGATAGCAATTCCTTTTAATCTCAGCTTATCAATTGCCCTTGTCATTAAATGCAAGGCACCTAAAGCATGATGAAATCTTGTGTGCAGCGCTCCAGGGTACACATAATGTGATAGACCCATTTGAGAAATCCGTCGCAATCGCTGAAAATAGGGATGATCGATCAAATCATACAAGAAGTCAAATGGAAACCTGATAAACCCATAAACCGGGTCATTGAATATTTTTTTCTTATTCATCTGCTGCAAAAATAACTAACTCTTTCTGCTCGTTAGATGTTCTGTACGTAAAACTAACCACTGGAGTAAAATCTTTACACTAAATTAAGCCTGTAGTATCACTGAAGAGTCCTTTCTCTTGACTGAGGAGTATTTGGATGCGTGTTTAATAACTTCTAATTTTTATCTAAATAATTGTACATGAGTAATGGTATTAAAATATTGTGGGCGGATGATGAGATTGATTTGCTTAAACCACAGCTGTTTTTCTTAGAAAAGAAAGGGTATACAGTCACCACTGTCACTAATGGTCATGATGCACTCGATGTATTGGATGAGCAAAATGATATTGATGTTGTGTTTTTGGATGAGTCAATGCCAGGCTTAACTGGATTAGAGACGCTCACAAGGATCAAGCAAAAGAATACCATGATGCCTATTGTCATGATTACAAAGAATGAAGCTGAAAATCTGATGGAAGAGGCAATTGGTTCTGAGATAGATGACTACCTCATAAAACCAGTCAATCCAAACCAGATCTTATTGACACTTAAAAAGCTCATTGACAACAAGCGATTGGTAAGTGAAAAAACGGCTTCGGACTACCAACAAGAATTCAGAAAAATATTAATGGATATCAATAGTGGTCTTTCATTTGAAGAATGGGCGACTATTTATAAGCGGATTATCAATTGGGAATTAAAATTGGATCAATCTGATGCACCTGCCATGATGGATATCTTGTCCATGCAAAAGCAAGAAGCCAATAATGAGTTTGGGAAATTCATTGAGAAAAATTATGAAGGATGGATGAGAGATGGTGATGGTCCCTTAATGTCTCACCAATTGATGAAGGAGAAAGTATTTCCGACCTTAAATAAAGATCAGCCAAGCATCTTCTTATTACTTGATAATCTAAGATTTGACCAATGGAAAATTATTGAACCCATCTTTTCAGAATTTTTTAGAATAGAATCAGAAGAGTCTTTTTATAGCATATTGCCAACAAGTACTCAATATGCTAGAAATGCAATCTTCTCAGGATTACTACCATCAGACATTTATAAACATCACAAAGACTGGTGGATCTTTGATCACGAGAAGGAAGGTAAGAACAACCATGAAGCTGACTTATTTAATAAACAAGTCAAACGTCTCCTAAAAAATCCACTGAAGACGGAGTACATTAAGGTAACGAATGCTCATAAAGCAAAGCAGTTTAGTGACAACATTCACAATTATCTCAATAATGATCTAACGATTGTCGTCTATAATTTTATTGATATGATGTCTCATGCTCGAACGGAGATGGAAGTCTTAAAAGAACTTGCTGGAGACGAAAAGGCCTATCGGTCATTAACTAGGTCATGGTTTCTCAATTCTCCACTATGGACAAGTCTTCAGAAAATCGCTGACAAAGGTATTCAGTTATATGTAACGACAGACCACGGTACGATTCGAGTCAACTCTCCAGTCAGAGTCGTGGGTGACAAAGAAACAACGACAAATCTCAGATATAAGATGGGTCGAAATCTTAAATATGACCGCAAAGATGTCTTGGCAATTAAGGACCCAGAGTCAGTTGGCTTACCTAAGGCAAATATCAGCTCTAGCTATATTTTTGCTAAATCGGACATGTTTTTCCTCTATCCGAATAATTATAACCATTATAATAATTTTTATAAAAACACCTTCCAGCATGGTGGTATTTCGCTCGAGGAAATGATCTGTCCGTTTGTTAGAATGAGTTCTAAATAGTAACGTTGGACTTGTTGGAGTTAACACCAAATGAGCATAGCATTAGCATTACGTTACACCTTGTCTGTCATACCACTACAGACAAGGTCATCTCAAATCATGACTGGATACATGTGTTAAGTACTTCTTAGTACCTAGTAAATCAGACCCAATCCGTGAACATATCTTGTTAAAATTTTTTAAAAATTAAGTTTGATTTTGGTCTTTTTAAAGTCAAAAAATAAATTTGCGGCTCAAAAACTATGCATTTGGCATAGTTAAATACATCATGATAAAGATTATGAGAGTACTTACATTCATCTAGCATTTATGATATAAATGCTTGTTTAATTCATCAACGCTTAAATTTATTTTAATGAAAAAGAGAATACATCTTTTTTCGATTTTTAGTGCGTTTCTGGTTTTGATGTTTTACACAAACGTTCGAGCCGGCGAGCTAAATACTGACCCTGTTGTCACAACTTATAAAGTTTTGACTGATGGTAGTTACATCAATTGGAAAGCCTCAAAGTATGGAGGCAAACACAATGGGCAACTTTTTTTTAATTCAGGTTCGATTGTATTCACGGATACTGTGCTGACTAGCCTCTCTTTTACAGTGGATATGGCTTCGTTAATATGCTCAGACATCCAAGATGAAGGCAAAAACAAACAGTTAGTTGATCACTTACAGTCAGCTGATTTTTTTGATGTCGAAAATCATCCCATGGCTACGTTTACATCTACTGATATTATCCCATATGGTAAAGATTCCGAAAAAGGACCAACTGCTTTCAAACTATTAGGTGAGATGACAGTCAAAGGCATAGCTCAGCCAATGAAGCTTCGTGCTAATGTGTACATCTACCCGGGGTCCTCTATTTCAGCCACTGCCAAATTTATACTTGATAGATCTGATTTTGATATCAAATATGGCTCTGGATCATTCTTTGATAATTTGGGAGATAAGATCATACATGATGAAATTGACATGTATGTCAGTTTGGTAGCTCAGAAATAATGTTGTTCAAACTCCCTATGGTTAGTAATCTTGCAAACCACTAGAAACTATCTGTAGAGACAAGGCTTGCCTTGTCTCTACTCATCCAATGACTCCTGATATTTTTTAGCAGCTCGTCTGGAAATGTGGATGCTAAATTCATATAAGAAATAGACTGGCACCCCAACCAGAAATTGAGTAATGACATCGGGTGGCGTCGTCACAGCCGCGATAATCAATATGATGATAAACGCATGACGTCTATATTTCTTCATCAATTCAGGCGTAATCAGTCCGATGATGGAGAAAAAGTAAACGAATATGGGAAGTTGGAATAAGATACCGGTGGGCACTGTGAATAGCGTCATATAATTCACATACGATGACAGTGACGGACTAGCAGAAGCTTCACCAATATCAAAACCGATCAAAAAGTTGATGGCAAAGGGTGCGATCACGAAATAGCCAAATAAAACGCCCAGCATAAATAGAAATGAACAGCTAAACACGATCCCTCGCGCTGCATTTCGTTCTTTTTTATAGAGACCTGGCTTGATAAATTTCCATATTTCATAAAACACATAAGGAAAGGATATAATCAGACCTATCCAGAAAGAGACTTTGATCGCTGTAAAAAATTGCTCACCCATTTGAATAGCTATCAATTCGAAATCTACCGGCCCAAAACAGGTGGCACTTGATAACGAACAGAAAAATTGATAGGTCAGGAAGTCTGGATTCCGAGGGCCAAAAATGATTTTATCAAATACAAAGGTTCTGAAAACAAAGGTTAATATTCCGAAAAAAGCGATGGAAGCTAGTATACGTACGATATGCCATCTGAGCTCCTCGAGATGCTCGATAAATGACATCTCTTTTTCTTCAACTCCTTCTTTGGGTTTGACTATTTCTTTGGTTTTAGTTTTTTTCTTGAATAGTGCCATATCTGAGTACAAAAATACGAAATGTACTCATGATGTTCGTCCCATAGACACAAAGTTCTGTCGAATACTTTATAAGTTTTCTATCAACCATGAGTTAAATAGACCAAGATTTAAAAGCTAGGCTATTAAATGCATACATTTGTATCATCTAAAAATCTCTAGTCGTTGTTAATTGATATTCTTCTATTCGTTGTCAGTTTATCTGTATTGGTGTTTGCATCTGATCGATTCATCGGAGCTGCAGAAAGTATAGGTTTAAGCTTTGGTATTTCTCCCTTTATCATCGGAGTGACCATTGTGGCATTTGGAACATCTTTACCAGAGTTAATGACTTCCATCGTATCCGTGTATAGTGGTAACTCATCTATTGTGATAGGCAATGTGATTGGGTCGAACATTACGAATATTTTGCTGGTATTAGGCTTGACAGCTTTTGTGGGCAAGGAGATCTTATTGGATATGGACGTTATGGACGTAGATATGCCGTTACTATTGGTGTCTAGTTTCTTTTTGGTATTTGTGATTAGTGATTTGCATGTGAGTTGGTTTGAAGCGTGTTTGTTTTTAGTCGGCTTAGTTTTGTTCTTGTACAACTCAATCGGAGGTGGGCATATGGAGAATTCGGAGAAGGTAAAGGCGAGCTCGTTGACCTATGTTATATTATTAATTGCAGCGGTGTTTGTCTTTTTAGGGGCGGATTTCACCATAAGATACATCAGTAATATTTCGAGAGGACTGGGGATAGGGGAGGATGTGATTGCATTAACATTTGTTGCCTTAGGGACATCGTTGCCCGAGGTGATGGTGAGTATAGCAGCGGCTAGACGAGGGAAGCATGCAATAGCAGTAGGTAACGTGCTAGGCTCTAATATATTCAATACCTATGCTGTGACTGGTATTCCAGCGCTTCTAGGTAATATCATCATTCCAGAAGACATCTTATACTTTAGTGCGCCGTTCATGGTGGTTGTCACAGTTATTTTTGCCTTTATGTGTATGTCAAAACGGATTTCGAAGTGGGAAGGGATCATGCTATTATTGTTATATGCATTTTTCCTTGCAGAATCTTTTCAGCGGGGGGCAATCGGTTAGTGTTTTAGAGACTCATTTAAGTAGATTTTTAGATGTATATCCATGCTCAATCAATAATACTTCTCATTTGCTCGTTCTTGAGCTAGACTTAACGATAATAAACTCATGTTTGATCAGATTTTAGGTGATATGGCTAAAAAACAGGAAGAGATGAAAAAAACTCTTTCTGAGATTATTATAGACCATAGTATTCAAGATGGAGCGATTGCAGTCAAAGTAAATGCTAACAAAGAAATTCTCAATCTTACGATCAATCCAGATAAAATAGATACCTCTGATAAAGAGCAACTGGAGGATTTACTTGTTGTCATGATCAATGAAGCGCTAGAATTGGCTGAGACGAGCCAGGCAAGTGCTAGTCAATCAATGCTATCAGATATTTTACCTGGAGGAATGGAGAACTTGTTTGGATAATGAACAGCCTTAGAATTACACTTGTATTGATTTTACTGATAGAAAGTCTTGCATTAAGCGCGCAATCTAATATTGTTTTTGATGCAACCTTTGATTCGTGCAATGCGCTGGATGAAGTATCTGTCATAGATGGTTCATTAAATGGCAACCCCAGTTGTGAATGTGCAGTGAATGGTACAGGCTTTCGATTCGATGGGATAGATGATAGTATCGCTTACCGTGACGGAATTGTTGATTTATTGAATAACGATTTTGCTCTTAGCTTTTATTTTTTCTTGGATACGAATCCATTAAATGAAAGAGAAGTTGATTTGATCACCTTTAGCGATTCAGAGTGTTTGAGGGATTCTTCATTGACCATTCGATACATACCACAAACGAATAGCATTCGGACACAAATTTCGAAGACAGTTGGTAGTTTTTTGTCAAGTATGATTGGAGAAGTTCCAGGTCAATCTTGTTGGAATTACTTAGTCCTCAATAAGGATGATGACAAAGTTGAAATGTACATTAATAATGTTTTAGTGGCATCTGATCCCGATTTTGATAGAGATTTTGAATTTAAGCCATCAGGTACATTGTCCATTGGTGCCAGCCCTTGTATCAATAGTTTCTCATCCCGGTTTAAGGGAATTATAGACGAGGTCAGGATCTACGATTCTACCTTGCCTGAGAGCGAGATTATCGTAGAGAATTTAAATCCAGATAGAATCATATCACCTGATCAAACCATATTCTTAGGTGAATCAGTTGATATTCAAACTGGTAATAATTGTACAGGATCATTTAACTGGTCACCGCAGTTAGGCTTAGATGATGCCTTGTCACAAAACCCGACAGCTAGGCCCACAGAGACAACGACTTATCAATACTCAGTCAACTATGGCACTTGTGCTAGTCTTGATAGCGTCAGAATCAGTGTTGTGAACGAAGAACAGTCTAATTGTGATGAGCTACTACTACCCAATGCATTCACCCCTAATAACGACAGGAGGAATGACACATATGGGATAAGTAATGATTTCATCATAGACCAACTTGTTTCTTTTGAAATATTTAGTAAATGGGGAGAAAAGGTATTTAGTACGACGAACCTAAGCACTAAATGGGATGGAGTATACAAAGGAGAACCCGTTAATCCTACAACATTACTATACAGAGTGGTTTATGAATGTGGTGGTGAAGAGTTCTGTTCTACAGGAAGCTTTGTACTCATAAGATAGATTTTGGGCAAACTCTCCGAATAGAGATAGATTTTATATCATACAGTCTCTTTTTAACACGGCAAGAGGAACTAAGACCGTTGCCTCAGTTTGATTTGAGATGAGGCAGTTTAACATTGAATCGAAGGTTTCCGCACCTCTCGATTTAAAAATTATTATTAATCAGAGCTGTTACATTTTCATGTTCTTATGAAATCAATATTGCTATTGTTTAATGCCATTTCCATTGCCATTGCCATTGCACTTGATATTGATATTATGACGGAGATGTTACAATTTTCTTTTTTTTCGTCATATTATCAGTATGTTTAATTTGATTTTATAGAACTTATCATGTTGATTCCAAAAATTGTAAGCCCATTTTATTTTTCAAAGACTTTTTATATTCTACTTCTTGCAGGAGGGATTGGTTGTCAAAACTCAAACTCACAAAATAAGATGCCTGATCTGAATGAGTTTAAGAAAGTAGAACCAACAGAGACAGTGCAGGCTGCTTCTCCTGTAAAGGCGACCAATCCAGTTCAACCGAGTTCAACGGAGCTAAATACTCAAAGTACGACAGCATCCGCAACACCACAAGCCAAGGCTGATTCTACACCAAAGCCTGCTCCAAAGCCCAAACAGAAAGCTCCAAAAACCAAAGTAAAACCAAAAACAGCTGCTATTTTATTTGAAAAAACAACTTACAATTTTGGAGAAATAACAGAAGGTGATATCATCAAACATAAGTTTAAATTTAAAAACACAGGCAACGCAGAACTGGTCATCAAATCAGCATCTGCAAGTTGCGGCTGTACAGATCCGAGTTATCCTTTTCTAGGGATTCCGCCAGGTGAAGAGGGCTTTATTGGTGTTAGCTATAATTCTGTAAGTAAGGATGGTCCTCAAAAACCTGAAGTAACAATTAAAACCAATGCTTCAGATCATGCCTTTGTGCTATATTTAGAAGGGGACGTTGTAGCTAAACCGAAAAAGGAGAAAACGACAGAGAACATAGATTCTAGTGGACTTACTAAGAATTAGGCATTTCTACATATGAAACTCCAATTACTAGTTTGCAAAATTCTATGATGTCAGGTCGTTTCTAAATCCTGTATCCTTTAGGCAAATTAAATAGTCTAAATCGAATTGGAAAACGCCAGAATGTGAGACATAATTGTAGTCCGTTAGCGATAGCGGTTTGAGAATTCTAAATCAGATCTTAATTTGGCAACTTTTTTTTGAAAATCATGACAAATTCACTGTTTGGATATAAGCAGTAATTGTGCCCTATGGTGTGCACACGCAATATATGCTTAATTAATAACCGTCACGCTTCCTTTATAATCTAGGATTTGTCCATCTGAGAATTCTACTTTTACTAGATAGCCATACACCCCACTTTCGACTCGATCACCACCGAATTCTCCATTCCAGCCTCCAACTCCAATACCTAGATTATTCGCTGGTAAATTAGTCTGTTGGTGCATGATATTCCCCCATCGATCAAAGACTTGCATTGATAGGACTTGGGTTACGCCTAGACCGGTATACACGGCAAATATGGTGTTTTGAGCATTATTAGGAGCGCTAGAGCTTTTGTAAATGACATTTGGAATATAGACTTTTCGACTCTTACTGACTTTTATGAAGACTTCGTCTGTTGCTATACAACCATTCATATCAACTAACTGAGCGAAAATAGTGACATCTCGATCTGGTTGAACACCAATACCATCTCCTGTGACAGGAAATAGGGTAGCATCTGACATATAATTTATGGAATCGACTCCAAATTCTGCGACAACATCAGGAATGAAACGATAAGTTTCTCCCAAATCAATCGTTGTATCTTGACCTAGACTAATCATCGGGGGGATAGGATCGACGATGTCTTCTTCAATTTTGGAGACTGCTTGGCAGCCATCAGAATCAAAGACATTGAATGTGTAATTTCCTGCTCCGACTTCTACCGTCGTACTATCTTCAAATAACTGACCACCGTCAATAATGCTATAGCGATAAGGAGGTACACCACCTTCAATATTTTGTACACCTACACTCGTCGTTCCATCAGCACAAAGAATGGGTACATATTCACTGACTTCAAACATGATTGGTTGCTCAGCTATTAACTCATACATTAATGTATCAGTACAGCCATTAGCATCCTCGATATCAATTTCATATTCTCCCGGTGGAAGGTCTACTGCGGTAAATGTATTGGACACATCATCTGTCCAGTTGAATTCATAATCACCAGTCCCACCAGAGGCATTGACTGAGATAGCTCCCAATTGATTTCGACAACTAATATCAACTGTGTTAAACCGATCAATGTCAATTCTTAATTCGTCAGGTGATTCTACTATGAATAAAGTATCAATTGTACAACCCGTATTGTTATCAGTTATAGTCACAGTGTAACTGCCCTGTGTGAGATCTGTTAAACGATTGACATTTTGAGTTGGGAAATCTTCCCAATCAAACGTGAATTCATCGAGAAGGCCTATGATATCTATTTGGATGATACCTGAATTTTCGTTAAAGCACTCAACATCTTGGACCGTAGTACCGGTAGGGTTTATGCTAACTTGTGCTCCTGGATTGACATTAAAAAACACCGTGTCAGGATCACAAACTCCATCTGAAACGATGACAGATTGCATGCCAGTGCTAAGTGCTGAAGCAGTGGACTCGGTAACACCTGATTGATTTTCACCACTTGACCAAGTAAAATCGAATATGCCTACAGTGCCGCCAGATGCGATTATACTATAGGAGCCATCAGAGTCACCTAAACAGCTTGGGTCAGCAATTCTTGTTGGGGCATTAGGCAAATTAATTCGTAGTCCATCACTCAAAGTCGCAGGAAAATTAAACTCACAACCTACTGAATCTCGAATGTATCCAAGATAGTTACCTGCGGGCACATCAATTAAAAAGCCTTGCCCATCAGTTATATCATCATCAACAGCTATAATCTCTTGATCTGCTCCAAATGACAAATTATAAACATATGGCGCAATACCGTTCATGACAGCATTATCAGGGATTGTAAGTGAACCCAAACCACCAGCGCACGTAGGCGGGACTTCTACAATTAAGTCAGTATCAACATCTAATCGTGCTGAAGTACCAATAGTAAATGACATCGTATCAGAACAAGATTGGATGCCTTGAATAGTCCTAGTGACTATATATTCTTGATCTCCAACGAGATCATTCCGCATATCTGAAGGAAGCCCCGTATCATCCCAAGTGAATTCGTAAATATCATCTGGGTCTTCAAATGCTCTTATCCCATTACCTACACCTCGACAGGATGCATCTTCTTCCTGGGCAAATGCAGGGAATGGCTCATTGAGCTCAAAGCCTAACTCGATATTTGAAAGTGTATCTGAACAACCTGTACCATTATACACAGTCACAGTGTACGTACCAATCGCAAGAGAATCTCGATTGACAGAATTGTCTTCGAAACCATCGTTCCATTCAAACCGCAAGTCATCCAGGTTTCCGTCTAGATTTAAGGCAATCAAACCATCATTCCCGTCTCCTCCACATGCTGGTCCTGACGCTTCTTGTACAGACAGTATTGTTTCTTCCGGTTGTGCAAATTCTATGGGAATCGTGATATTACAGGATTGATTGAATTCAAAGGCGATAGTCACCAAATATTCAATACCTGGCTCGAATCCCTCTATTGGATTATCTTGTAATTCTCCTCGACCAGCTACCATAAAGACCAGTTCTTCGTCATCTGCCGTTGGGAAGAATAGTGAGCCTAGCTTTCCATTACAGTCTGGTAGTCGCCTTTCAATCATCTCCTCACTAAACATAAAATCTGATTCAGAATCTAACACAAGTTCGAAAGGACCTGCCGCACATTGCGCATCGTATTTTAGACTAACATTTAGATCGTAGGTGCCAACTTCTAAGCCGGTGATTTCTCTCCCTTCTACTTGCTGTGTACCTATATCCATTACATAGGTATTGGTATCCGTTGGCTCAAGCTCTAGGCGTATCATACCAACATTCCCGCGACAATCAGGACCTTGCCCGATGACAAGACTAGGATCTATAAGTGGTACAACATTATTTATGATTATGGTATCCATTGTACTGACCTCGCAACCAGCAGCATCTGTTACGGTTAAGAAATAATTTGTACCCGGAAGCAGATCAGATCTGGTAGCCTCATCAATTAATGTGACACCATCATCCCATGCAAATGATAAAGGAGCAACACCTCCAGTGACATCTATGACAGCACTACCCATGTCCCCAGTTGAGCAACTCGGTTGACTGATCACAAAGTCTTGTTCATTTAAATCGATAGGTATCGTCTCTACAAATTCTATATCTGGAAAACTCAATACACAGTCTGGATTATCTTCTAAGCCGGCGATGAGTGTATACATACCTGCCTCTATATCTGTAATCGTATTATCCACGACCGATGTTGTATCAGCACCACCATCAGTAAATTGTAATTGATAACGTCCTTGTGCACCAGTCAGTGGGGGCAATCTTAGTGAACCCAGTGTTCCATCACATGAGATTGGTGTTATCTCTATATCATCTACAAATAAAGATAAGCCTGCTTGTGACTTCAACGTAATCGAAAATGGCCCGTCAAAACAACCTTGATTTCCATCAAGACGGACTGTTAATTCATAGTCGCCATCTGGAAGGTCGGTAATCATTGTACCTGGTACTTGTTGAGTGACGATATCAAGGATATAATTGTTCGTATCTGTTGGAGATGTCATAAGCTGGATGAATCCAGGATTACCATTACAATCTGAGCCTAAGGCTACAATAGAATCAGGACTGACTGTTAATGCATCAGAGGCCATAATAACAATAGCGTCCTGGGATATTACTTCACAATCTCCGCTGTCCGTCACTGTGACGAAGTAATTAATTCCCGGCATCAGATCATCTCGCATGGATTCGTCACGGGCTGTGAGATCATCACTCCATGTGTATTCGTATACACCTGTTCCTCCAGTCGCAACGATATCGACTGTCCCGAATGCTCCACCAGAGCCGCAGCCTGGCTGAATAGGGATGAGAGAATTAGGTTCGATTGTCAAAGTAGCTGCTTTTTCTACGGTAAACGTCCCTCCACCGTTGCACACATCTATCAAGCTCTCGTAAGTGAACGTATAGGTTCCAGGTGGAATATCATTGACGGTATCTCCAGACCTCAGAATCCGTTTGTCTGGTATATTAAGTTCATTACCAAGAGAATCAAAGATGAATAAGTTGTCACTTTGCGTAGGTGGTGGATCTGGTAAAGGAGGGTCAATTGAAAAAGTGACATCTGCTAATCCATCACATTTTACTATAGTATCACCTACACTGAAGATAAAGCCATCTGTCGGTTCAGGTACTGTGAAGGTCGTATCTTGGGAATCACAAATTCCTTGAAATCCAAATGCATAATCATCGACTGAAATTGTCCACTCTGTACCTGCTAAAAGACCTCCTTCCGGTCTAGTTTGTATACTGTAAATTATTGTCCCGTCAGGTCGGCTAGCGCGTCTTTGAGGAGGGTCACCCATTGGATTTTCAAACCTAACCTCATAGACACCTTGATCTCCATTAAATTCAGGAAGCCCACCAGTAATCTTTAAACTAACGGAACCTAAAGCTAAAGGATCATCGCATGCAGGACCTTTTAAATCTACTATTGATATTTCTATTGGATCAGGGCTATTTAAAGTAAAACTGTCAGTTTGTTTACAACCAGTAACAAGATCTGTTACAGTAACAGTATAATTACCAGCCGGGACTCGATCAATTTCATCTCCCAGCCCTCCATTACTCCACGCATACTGATACATTCCTGAAGGTGAAACTAATGCTTCTAAACTTGTCACGCTTTGTTGGCCAGATGCGCATGGTATTAGACCAGAGCCAGTGTTTGATAGTCTAGCAGATATATCAATATTCACATCCATAGGCTCTTGTACTTCTATCGATATGTTTTCTGTAGTTATTAAAGCACCATTCACATCTCTAATTTCAATTGTATAATCCTTACCAGGATCCAGTTCGTCTATGTTAAGTGGTGTCCTATTATCAGGAATAGTACCTGTTCCTGAATTTTCACCAGTAGATGAAACAATCAAATAGTCAAAAGGAGCATCACCTCCGCATAGACTAAGTTCAAAGCTTCCTGATCCTGCTGCTGTTCCTCCACAACCACTTATAAATCCAGTAACTTGAGGGCACTCAGTGAAAAATTCTCCACCATCTTGGCAAAAATCATTGATTACTGTTGAGGATGGATCGGATGGATCTCCTTTTATAAATTCTATACCAAAAGGACCGAAATTTTCTACAATCTTGATGCTGTCTGGGCTCTCACTGACTCCAGATACAACAAAAAACAAAGTAAACATGACATCTTCATTGTCAAGACTTATAGGGACAGTTATATCTGGCGCTTCCCATCTTACTCTTATTTCTCCCGGGTTTGGCTCAGTAAAATCCGTACACGTCCAATTTGGTAAAAATTGTTCTTGACAACTTACTAATGTCATGTTAGCTGGATTGTAAGAGACGGGGAGTTGAAAAGCAATGATGTCCCGAAATCCACAGATCAAGAAATCCACAGGTAAGGTATCCCCCAACTCGACATCATCCAATACAAATTTGAAATTAAGATTACCAGGTTTGGTGCAATCCGTACAGCTTTGGCTGAATGTATATTGCGATACAAAGAGGAAGGCAATTATGACAAAAATATATCTCAGACAATTAGGCATTAAGGACAAAATCTAGTGGGTTAAACGGACAAAATTAAGCTGCAAATGTATGCAAATAAGTGGTATTTAAGAGTCTTCTCAGACATATAACGCAATGCTTGAAAAAACGGATATTATTGTGTGTTTATTGCACGATATTCGATACATCATGCTTATGATTAGAAGCGACGACTTATGCTGTCATTGTCCACAAACTAAATTGCACAAAAAGCATCACATTTCAATAGGCTAGGCTCATCATAAATTCCATACAGAGGCAGGTATACAGGTATCCTTTAGCAATTTTAGGAATGGAAAGGAAAATCTGACGACGAGGACTTTCCTTTTGTCATCCATATCGATGTTCTTTGGAGGATTTGATGGGCTTATTTTTACTTATATTACCCATTACTAATTCTTTTCATGAGGTATTTATTTCTTCTTTTTGTCTTATTACCACAGCTTTTATGGTGTCAGAGTTCCGATTCAGCGCTATTTGCTACTCTATATCCTTGGATTGAAGACGTGTATCCTGTCTGTGATGGGCTTGAGTTTGAAGAATATGACAACGGCGCATTTGCTTACATCTATGTATCTGATGGTACATTATATTTTCAAGATGGGACATATTATTGCGGTGATGGAGTTGATAGAGATTGTAGACAACTGTATGGCTTAGCCTCGACCAGCATAAGCAATGTATTTAGATGTTCTGATGAAATTCCTCCTGATAATGATGATGAAAATCAATCAATTGAGCTTTTTGTTGATACGAGTTTCGTAGAGATCGGTAATGAGTTTTGCCTTGATGTAAGTACTAATGCCATTGAGGATTTGTTATCGTTTCAATTTCAAATCCAAGTTTCAAATCAGAATTTAACCATTAATCAAGCGGTCAGTTCATCTATTCCTGATGTATTTACCTTGATCGAAGATGATATCGTCAAGTTTTTATGGTTTTCAGAAGATCTCTTACCAACACAAGTTGAATCAGGTATGAGTCTTGCAACGATCTGTTTCACTGTTGTTGATAATGCTGAGAATCAGACTCAAATCAATTTGGTAAATACAGAACGTCTATTTGCACAATTTATCACTGTGACTTCATCTGGCGATTTTTATGAAAATACTGATGTCTCCTTTGCTGGGGGCCTAATAGAAATCCAAACACTTTCGGAAAATCCAATCGAAGAAGATAGCATTGCAGGTATTCCAATTTCCGAATATCCCTGGATGTCAGCAATTATAGATAGTCTAGGGTGTGAGGGAACAATAGTAACAGAGTATAATTTTGGTTCGTACAGCTTCTTTTACTTTAGTTCACGTCTGAAAAACGTGGTATACTATCATGATGGTTCATTTTATTGTCGAGATTCGCCATCGAGAGATTGTAAGACCTTTTATCAGCTAGCACCAGACAAAATTACGAACCAGTGGAGTTGTTGTGGCGGTTACTAATAAATGATGATTTTATGATTCTTAGTTATTAATGTGATTTGATTCTCACTACTAATTATAGACTATCAAATAAAAGAAAACACTAATTCTGATTTTTGTCAAAATTAGGGCTTTCTTGGAAATGACTTTACTAAGAGATTATTGAAATTAATAATAATTATTACTGTGCAAATACATAATGTCGATTGGGTCTAGACTCTGCGGCAGCTCTGCATTCAACGGCAAAACAAAATTTAATTCCAGTATCTTTAAGTGTAGTGTTTTGAATGCTGTAGTCCCATACTCTGGCAACCATAGGGTTGTGTTTAGGGATAGCATAACTCATATAAATTCCAGTATTACTATACTTAATTTTTGTGCCCGTTGCTGTAGCTCCAATGACTCCCCAAAACCTAAAGCTCGATTTTTTAAGATTATAGTCACTTTTTACATGTGATAAAATGTTTTCAAGAAGTGATTCTTGGTTTTTTTCTGAAGTTAGAAATTTATTTATTTCAGGATCATCAATACTAACCTCTATGGATCCATCTACATCTAAAGTAACAATCGCTTTGTCGTAGATTTTTTTAGAAATTGCTGAATCAAAATTTTGAGTAAAAGAAGTGCTATAAAATACAATAGCCAGAAAAATTGAAAAGAATGTTTTCATAATAAATTTTAAATGTTGTTATAAAAAAAGTAAAGTCTCTGTAAAATGTTTAATTCTAATGGCTAAGTTATAACATAATTATATTCTGTCAAAATAATTAACATGACAATGGAATATTTCTTAACATAATAATTAACCAAAGTAATTATCTTAATATGAGTCCCCGCAATCTTACCAGTATGATTTAGCTGTCGCAATAATTACCCTATCGAATAATTTAGGTCCAAAGTACCTCCTGTTTAGTTTATAGCAAAATTCATTTAAATAATTCTGCAAATATTTACCTTTAAC
>CALGLU010000056.1 GCA_937959275.1 uncultured Saprospiraceae bacterium
GTATGACGCTTTCACAGTAGCTATGGCTGTCAGACCGAACCTGTGCCTTGAGTAGACGAAAAATAACTGCTTTTATACCACTATTTATTTAGTGCTTGAGACACTACGATTTCGAATAGCCGAATAACTTTTTTGCCTTAATAATTGGCACTACTTCCTGAGGCAACATCGTTTCCCACTGCACATCACCACTCGATATCATCGCATACACATGCTTAGGAAAGATGTGTAACAGGTCTTCATCATATCGCTCAACCTCCGTCACTTGATTCGAATCTAGCAAATGCTTATACAAAAAGCGAATACCTTCTGGAACAGGTAAGTTAGTTGCGGTCATTAAAAACTGAGTGTCTTGATCTTGAGCAGGATAGACATAGATTTTAATATTGCGTGTAAACAATTCTCCAAATGCCACCAATAATCGTCCATCCTGATTTTGATAAAACTTATTTTCAATGATCTCTAAAAGTTCTCTAGCTCCTATCACAAGTCCCAACTTCTGAATCTTAAAGTCCGATAAATAATTAATGAGCTTCACGTGATTACTGCAGTCTGAGACAATGACATTATAACCCATCGCGCACAACATCTCCGCTCTGGCCAAAAAGTCTTCATCATCCAATGGCCCCTCTCGCTGTAGATTTTCAAGAGTCATTTCTGCCACTAATGAGGCTTTTGCTATATCGACACCTTCTGACGATTGAAATTGCTCAAAGCTTGATCTAAATACGTCTTTTGTTACTAAAGTAGGTGGTTTAAAGTGACCTCTCACGACCATCAAAGAGCGCTTATAGAGCCATTCAGACGCATGAATCGCTTTACCTGCTTTATCAAACATAGATACCTCCGTCAGGCCATATTTGACTAAGTAGAGGCTCAATAATCGATTGTCGATCTGATCAAAATCTGGCCCTGTTATCCGTATCATGTCTATCTCGATCCGATTTTTAAGGCCATCTCGCAACGATTGGACGAAATATTCAATATTATCTTTATAAAAATAACAAGCGAAAATCATGTTAACGCCCAATATGCCTATGGCTTGTTGTTGCAATCGGTTGTTTGTATCCAACATCTTGACATGCAATACAAAATCATTCGGTTTGCCTTGTGGCGTCAATTGAAACCGCACACCTAGCCAACCATTCCCTTTGATTGTCTTACTATAGTTAATGGCAGCCACCGTATCTGCGAATACAAAGAACTTTGTATCTGGCTTTTCTTCCTTCAGCCGGTCTTCCATCAAGCCATATTCGTGATCTAGCATTTTATAAACCCTTGATTCACATACATATCTGCCTTTATCCTCCATACCATAGATCGCATCGGAGTAGGTCTTATCATAGGCAGACATCGTCTTTGCAATCGTGCCTGCAGCTGCGCCGACTTGAAAGAATATACGAGCTACTTCCTGACCCGCACCGATCTCAGCAAAAGTGCCATAGACATGCTTGTCAAGGTTGATTTCAAGGGCTTTTTGCTCGGTTTTGAATATATATCGGGATTGATCCATCTTCATTATCAGTTTCGAATACAAATATCGTTAAACATTTAAGGATAGTAAAGTATAGCAAACATATATAGATTCACTTCTCATTATTGACTTCATTTAATATATTCACGGTGTTATTAGCACGAACTATGGAAGATCAAGAACAGCCAATTCATTTTAGAGTCATGGGAATGAGCTTCCCTATCTATAAGAAGTTACTCATCAAATTGGTTTTATTAGTTTGGATAGCCTTATTACTGCTCTTGTTTGTCAGTATGTATTTTTTTGGATATGAGATGACAGATGCAGATCTACCAGGAGGCACTATTGCAGGTATATTACTAGCTTATCTGATTAGCATATTGATGAAATAATGAGCAAGAAGAAAAAAGAAGAATCAAAGAAAAAGTCAAAGAAGAAGGGGAAAAAGAAGATCATTGCTAAGCAAGCATCTTCAAAACCATCTTTTTTAGAAAGGGCAAAAACAAATTTCAAAAAAAAGAAACTTGTTTATATGTACTGTCTGGGTTTTATTTTTCTTGTTGGCATCTTTGCTTGGATTCAAAATTCGGAGTGGTTTAAAAGTGCACTCGATCCAGTGTTAAATGTTTATGCTTCTATTTCTAGTGGTGTTTTGAATCTATTAGGCCAAGGCACAAGCTCAACTGGACAGACTGTCAAAGGCGATGCGTTCTCAGTCAATATCAAGCAAGGGTGTGATGCCATCGCGCCAATGCTTCTGTATTTCAGTGCAGTTATCCTATATCCAATTTCAATGAAATGGAAGTGGAGAGGTATTTTTGGAGGTTTGGCCGTACTCTGGGTATTGAATATTTTCAGAATCGTTACATTATATTTATCAGGGGCATATGGTAGCTATTCGTTTTTTGATTTTATGCATGTTGAATTTTGGCAAGTGCTGTATATCATCTTGACGGTGTTTATCTGGTTAGTCTGGATTCGATGGGCAAATAAAAAAGAAGCACTTACAGATGTCTGAATATTCATTTATACTCAAACGATTAGGATTATTCCTTGCCATCTACATTGGTCTATCGCTCCTGTTTTCAGTACCTGCGATTAATAAGGCTCATTTGTCAGTGTATCATGCTATAGGCCAGCCTATATTAAACTTTGTTTATAAAGGCTCTTATGTTGATCTAAAGCATTATGAGGGAGAACCAAAAAATAAGTGGGATACATCATTTCTCATTTATGAGCAGGCAAAATATCCTCAGAGTATATTCAAATCTAAATATCGAAGTACGGTACCTGCTGGTTTAACTATGCATAAGGGATTGCGAGAAATGGTATTACTACCTGCCTTATTATTGATCGCCTTATTTCTGGTGACCCCAATCGCCTGGAAGCGGCGGTTACTATTCGTGTGTCTCGGTATTTTGATTTTATATTTATTCGCGGCATTGCATATCAGTTATAATATTAGGTTTACCCAATTGGGTGGGCAGTACAGTCCGTCCTCATTGTGGGATTTCATCATATTACCATTTGGTGGAAACTTCACAGATGAGCATTTCTATATGATCTCTTTATTGCTATGGGCTGTCTTTTCGTTTTCTAGTGGGCTACATAAACAATTGTTGAAGTAATACTGTTACTCAGAGTCTGCTTCACTTAAAATAAATATTATGAAAAAAATAGGCATAGGTTGTCTTTCTATTCTTGGCATCTTACTTATCCTTGGTGTTATTGGTTTCATCATGAACAATGAGTCATTACCTGAAAGCACACCGAGTGCAGAGGCTGATGCCTTAGCACAAAAAATGTTACAGCGCATTAACAAACCAGCATGGGATAGCCTCAACTATGCCTCTTGGTCATTTATGGACCAGCATCATTATGTCTGGGATAAAAGAGACAACGACGCAGTCGTATCATGGGGAGAGAATCGAGTCGTCCTAGATCTAGATGAGGTGAATGGAGATGTCTTCGTTGGAGACAGTCAGATCCAAGATGCAGATCAAAAAGCCAAATTGGTCGGCGAGGCCTGGAACTATTGGTGCAATGATTCGTTTTGGTTTTCTGCACCATACAAAGTCTTTGATAAAGGCACAGAACGCAGTATCGTCAAAACAGATGATGATCAGGATGCGCTGATGATCTCTTACAAGGGTGGTGGCGTTACACCAGGAGATTCATACCTGTGGATGCTGGATGACACGGGCATGCCAACCGCCTATAAAATGTGGGTTAAGATATTACCGCTTGGCGGGATTAAAGCTGAATGGACTGATTGGCAAACCTTGCAAGGAGGCGCTATGATTGCACAGAATCATTCGATAGGCGGTATGATGAATGTCAAAATCACGAACATTAAAAGTGGGCAGTCAATTTCAGATCTAGGTTTGTCGGCAGATCCATTTTAATAAAAACAATACATGAAACTCATTACGTATAATGTCAATGGCATCCGCGCCGCTGCGAAGAAAGGTTTATTTGATTGGGTGAAGTCAGAAGATCCAGATGTCATTTGTTTTCAGGAGACAAAGGCACAGCCAGAACAAGTTAATCTTACGGAACTACTTGATGCCGGCTACCACGATTATTGGTTTTCTGCTGAGAAAAAAGGCTATAGCGGAGTCCTTACCTTGTCTAAGACAAAGGCAAAGCAGGTGTCGACTGGCATAGGCGTAAATCTGCATGATAGCGAAGGCCGTGTCTTGCAAACTGACTTTGGTAAATGGACATTGCTCAATTGTTATTTTCCATCTGGGTCGAGTTCAGAAGACCGACATGCAGTCAAAATGCAATTTCTATACGATCTCAGACCTTGGATCAATAAGCTCTTGAAGAAACAAAAGAAAGTCATTCTAGTCGGCGATTATAACATCGTCCATCAAGATATGGACATCCACAATCCAACTCGAAAAGACAAGCCTTCAGGGTTTCGACCAGAGGAGCGCGAATGGCTCGACCAATGGTTTAAGTCTGATTTCAAAGATGCCTTCAGAGTCTTGCATCCTGATAAAGTTGATGAGTTCAGCTGGTGGAGTTATCGTGCAGGCTCTAGAGCGAGGAATAAGGGCTGGCGGATTGATTATATATCTGTGTCTAATCCATTGGCAAAAAAGATCAGTGCAGTTGGGCATCATCATGATGCGAAGCATTCGGATCATTGTCCGGTTTGGGTGGAAGTGGATGTGTAGGTAGACAAATATAATTCTTGCTCATTGTCTGATTCTGACAATATGATATGTGAAGAGCCTTGACTCTTTACCCGACCAAATCAACTAAGTTTGTTATATTTTAAGCACAGCTATTAATAAATCATTTTTTGTAAAAAATCACCTCACCTCAACATGAGTCCCCAATAACTCATTCAAGGCATGATTCGCCACCCGTACAACATATTTATTATCATCATCCATTACGCTTTGCAAGGCAGTAATCGCGGGACGCGAATCTTCTCCACTCTCATCCAAAATCTGTGCAGCCAACAACCTGACCCATTCATCTTCATGCTCGAGGCCATCAGTCAAAACAGCTAAGCCTTTCTCCGCTTTTGATGCTTTTACAAATAGCCTCGCTGCGGCAAAGCGGACTGCTGGAATAGGATCTCGAAGAGCTGGGGCTAAGGATTCAAACTCACTAAGTTGCTGGACTTGATTGCCAAGGCTAATCGCTGCCCAATACCTGATCGCCTCATTCGCGTGTGCTAAGTTGCTGATTAACTGCTGCGTGCTTAATTCTGCCAAAGCTGTCTGTCGGATCTCTGTCACGGGTACATCTTGAGTACGCATGATGTCATAAATGGATGCATCTTGTTTTGCCTCCCAGCTGCGCAATATCGTTTCAGGAATCAAGCCTGTATCCTTTGTGTCATCAGACCATTGTGCGTGTACTCGACGCATCTCTTTTAATTTGTCATGAAAGGCTGGATCGTCTGCCAGATTATAAAGATTATGAGGATCACTGTGACAATCAAACAATTCTTCATTTGGCTTGGTGGCTGCGACTAATCTCTGCCCTGACGGCGACAAGGTTTTGCTTCCTTGTGCCTGGCGAATGGCTTGCATGATGGCTCCTTTTTCTGGCGTGTTCATGTATTGACAAAAGGGCTTATAGGGCTCGTAGTACCGGATGTACAGATAGCGTTCGTCTCGAACACTTCTTTGCATGTCGTATCGCTCATCCATCCGATCTCTGCCTGCATAGACATAGTCTCGTTTGGGACTTAGATCTTCACCAATAAACGGACGTCCTTCCATATGGTCTGGAACTTGTATGCCAGCTAGATGTAAAGCTGTCGGGGCGAGATCAATGAAACTAACCAACTCGTCTGTTTTTGTATTTGCGGCTTGGGGCAACCATGATTTATATTTGTCTGGAGCTTTCACAATTAAGGGCACTCGTAATCCTGTATCGTACATCCACCGTTTATGTCTGGGAATGCCAGCGCCATGATCAGAGTAAAAGATAACAATGGTGTTTTCTGCTAAGCCATCCTCTTCGAGCTGTTGTAGAAGTTCGCCAACCTGCTGATCCATCGCGGTAATGATGCTATAATATCTTGCCCATAATTCTCTGACTTTCTCTGTGTCTGGGAAATAGGGTGGGAGTGGCACATCGCTGGGCTTGGTGAGCTGTGCTTGAGTTAAGTTCTTGACTGCCCTTGCATACGTATCATCGCCATTCACTCTGCTTTCATGTGATGTGTTGAAATTAAAAATAGAAAAGAAGGGTTGAGTTGTATCGGTTCTATCTCTCCAATGGGCTGATGAGCTACAGCCATCCCAAATGGACTTGTGATCCATATCCAAGTTATAATCTGTCTTGGCATTGTTGGTGCAGTAGTAGCCTGCTTGACGCAATAATTCAGGATATAATTTGATGCCAGCTGGTCTCTTTCCATTGCAACGCATGTGTTGGGTGCCTTGCGAAGAGGCGTATAGGCCAGAGATGATGCTTGAGCGGGCGACGGCGCAGACAGGGGCTGATGCGAAAGCATTTTTGTAGAGTACGCCTTCAGTGGCGAGTTGGTCTAGGTGTGGTGTTTTAGCATTCTCATCACCATAGCAGCCTAAGTTGGGACTGATGTCTTCACAGGTGATCCAAAGGATATTTGGCGGCAATTGTATTTGCGCAGCGGTATTAATTTCTTTTGATGCAGAGCAGGATAATAAAGTAGCTGTCAACAATAGGAAGATGAATCTGTGTGACATTATTTTTCTTATGTTTCTGAATCTGACATATTTGAATCATTTAAAGTAAGTCTTTTTTTAGACTATCTAAACATCGCTTTTGGAGGAATTGAGCCTCCCGTCAAGTTATAGTAGTTGTTCGTAGTGATAGCATTATTATTGCTAGCTGGAGAAAAATTTAGTCCGATACCCGAATTCAAATTGCAGCCATTGTTTTCAATGCGGCAGGTGGCATCCCATAGCGCACCTGAATACATGATTTCAGTTCTCACAGGATTTGTTCTAAATACTTTGTTGTTCATAACTGTAATATCTGTTCCGGAGCCTTGC
The DNA here is from genome assembly GCA_937959275.1 of uncultured Saprospiraceae bacterium. GTDB lineage: Bacteria > Bacteroidota > Bacteroidia > Chitinophagales > Saprospiraceae > CALFUK01. Next base: position 6,985 of record CALGLU010000056.1, read on the forward strand.
AAATGTCTGAATATCCCAAAGTTTGAACTTACATTATTTTCATCGATCAGTAAATCGTTGTTACAAACATCTATATTTTGAATAGTAAGCGGGGAGTTGGTCGTATTGATAAAGGCAGGAACCGCATTGCCTGCTTCTACCTGCATTCTGTTAAAGCAAATGCTTGATCTGTCCTCCTCCCAATTCACAGCAGCCCAAATATTAATGTAGCGATTTTTAATAAAGTTGTTTTCAATCCTTATGCCAGCTATATTTTTATTTATAACAATACCGACACCGTTTAGTGTATTAGAATCAAACAAGAGACCGTTTACATTTTCAATAATGATAAAATTTCCAGATCCAATCGATAAATTTCCTGTGTCATTAAATGTGCAGCCAACGATAGCACCAAAGCTATTTCTAAAATTAGGTTGACCTGCGGGGTCTGCATTTCTAACATTTAAATAACCAGATGGCATCGGTGCAGCGCCGCCCATTTTAGCTGTTAATGTTGCCGCATCTGCGGTATCAAATGTACAATTGTAATATCGGATCCCGCCTGCACTTCCTTTAGATGCTCGACGTGAAAAATATTTAAATTCTGTATTTCTAAAAATGAAACGATGATTTGGTGTATTTATATAATCTTGATCAGCAATATCGAGAATGTCTCCATCATCGCCATACGCCCAATGAAATTTTGAATTGCTAATGTCAACATGCGTACCTTCATTTTCATTGATATTCGTATAATTAATAAGAATCCAAAGGCAACGAGAAACGCCGAGGCCTCCATTAATCGTACCATCTGCGCCTCCATCAAATTCCTTTAATGTCCAGTTGTCGCCATGCAGGGTAGTTGTCTTATTGATGTCCAAGCGGACACCAACTGCTCGATTAAATCCAACACCATTATTTTTAAAATTTTGTATGTCTATATTATGAATAACATATTCTGGACAACTTCTTAAATACAGTGCACAATTGGCTTTAAATTTTCCGTCAATGGTCAATCGTTGAATGTCAAGTTTCTGAATTGATCTGACTTCTAACATGGGCTGCGTTATATGAACGGCAGAATTGTTTTCGATTTTACCCTCTCCTTTGATTTGAACAATTCTATTTGCACCATCAATGAATATTTGGCTATCTGTATTAAATTCGTAATTCCCAATTAAATTTATTTTATCCCATTTGGTTAAACTGGCATTCAAGGCATTGTAATCGTCTACTGTTTCATTCGCCCCAAACCATTCTGGTTGAAACCATAGGTCCGCATTCCATTCTCCAGAAAAATTCATGTTGACGTCAAAAATGTGTTCAGAAACATCTTCATCTATGCTGTTGTTGTTTCCGATTAAAGTCCCATTGCTGATGACGCCACCGCCTGCTCTCAAGGTAATACCAGAGGCTAGATTTACTGAAGCAGTATTCAAATTAATATCATTGACGATAAAGGCTACTTTATGTTCATTTGCTGAATTAGCAAGATCAGCTCCTGACGTTGGAATAAAATAATATTCATGACTATTAAAATTGCCAAAAGGAAGCCACACATCGTTATCTAATGCATATTCAAATTGATTGCTAGATATATTATAGATTAACCAAATGTTATCAACTGGAACATCTAATTGATTTCTAACGGCATTCGTTATTTCACCTTGAAATTCAATGATGTGAGAAGAGACGACTGACTGACTGACATCGACTTGTCCAAAAGCATTGTTGAAAAAGAAAATGAAAAATAAACATCTGAGGTGTTTCATCGTGTTGGATTTTAAACTGTAGATAAAAAATTAATCAGTGACTCATTCCAAGTTACTGTAGTGACTTGAAAACCTAGCAATGTATTCAAGTGAACACCACGTGGATAATATTGCATTCTTTCCCGACTGACTTATTTGTATTTATCTTAAACCTGAGACTTACTCCATTGCTGCAAGAAGATGCGCAGTTTTTTGAAAGTCCTTACCTTGTTGCTTTGCTGATTCTATAGCCTGAGTTGCCATGTCTTTCGCTTTGGAAGACTTTCCTTTTTTGTGTAACAGCAATGCGTGGACATGCTGCATTTCATAGTCCTTGAGTTGGTCTGTGATTCTGGCAATGCACTTAGTCGCTTCGTTTAAAGAGCTCTTGTCAATTGGTGATTGTGAATCTAACACATAGGCCAATTTTTTAGCGATTGCCATATCACGAGGATTTATCTTTTTAAGATACACGAGGGATTGATCGACAAACTCGGCTTTTTTTCCTTGATCTAATAATCTATTTAAGATGTACTGATTAGCTTTGGCTTTGCTTGTTGCTGGATCAACGTAGCTAAGTAAACGTTCGGCATCTTTTAAATCTGGTCTGTCTATGGCTTGATACATTTTTTGAAAAACCAAGATCCCTAAACTTCTTTGGACTTTCTCAGATCCTATAACAGACTCAAATAAGGCTCTGTTGTTCACTAAAAAATCAAATTGCTCTGTGTCCGTATTCATAATAAAGTCAGCTATGAATTTGACATTTTTTTCTGTTGTCCAATCCTCCTGACTAGCTAAATATTTGTCAACCGTCTCTTTATGACTACCATCAATCAATTGCGAAAATCTAAAGTAAGCTTCTTCATATAAAATCTCTGGAGGTAGATCATCACCTGCACCTAAAGTATATAGTATTTTCTCATTAGGATCATCGCTATAGTCTGGATCATTAATGTCAGGTCGAGGGACTAACACTGTTGCGCCAGTTGCTGCTGATGTTGTTAGCATCATATCATCTGTGATCGCAATTTTATTGACAGTTTTTGATTCGTCTATCAATCTTGAGTCAGCCGTAGCTTGAGGAGGTGTTGGTGGTTGAGCCGCTACATACGCCTGTGGAGCATGCATGGCCCTTGCTATATTAATGAATTCTTCAGTTGATAATATTTTATTATCTGCTCTGAACATGACTTCGCCAAATTTGTCTACGATGAGTAAAGTGGGGAGAAAAAAGACATCATATTTTAAGCGCACTTTTTTCTTGATTTCGCTCTCCTTGCCCATGTCTATTCTGACATTGACAAAATTATTGTTCATATAGTTAGCAACCTCGGGGTCCCGAAAGACTGGCTCCATTTTTTTACACGGCCCACACCATTCCGCCCAGGTATCGATAAAGACTAATTTGTCTTCTCGTTGCGCAGTTTCGAGTGCTGTTTCATAGACATCATTTCTAAAACTGATTGACTGCCCCCACAGAGAATCTGTCAAGACAATAAAAATACATAGACAACAACAATACCTTAACGTGCGCATTACAGTAAACAGGGTTAATCGAAGGGGTTTATTGTGATTCTAAAAACATAATCAGCCTGTCGATTTTGACAGCTGACTCTCCATTCTCCTCAGCAAGGACTTTAGCTTGCTTGGCTTGTACAAGTGCTTTATCCGTTTTTTTAAGTTTGTGCAGAGCAGTCGCATAATCAATTCTGCTATCCACAGAGTCTTTTACTTTGAAGGATCGCTCGAAGGACTCTTCAGCTAATAAGACTGCTTTCATATTTGACTTATAGTTTTTGACAAGGTGATTGCCTTGTGCAACTAATTTATCTGCGTCATTTTTGATAATCTTGTTGGTATAATCATCGGCTTTGTCCAGATATTTATCAACGCTGCCTACACCTTCATAATAATCCATATCTGATTTGACATCAAAGGCTTTATATTCTGATTTGGCATTTTTCTTCATTTTCTCTTTTGCTCTTTTTAGCAAATCGATACTTTCATAATCAATGGCTTTTTCTACCGTTTTGCAACATGCTTTTTCAATCTGAGCGACGACCTCTTCTTCAGTTTTTATATTTTTTAATTCGTCGCGATGGTCAAGCATCAAGTCAAATACTCTGGAGTCAGCATCTGTAGCAGCCTCAAATAAAAAGGCAGCCATTTGAGATTTGCTGATGGCAGGTTTACTTCTGATATAGTCATTAGAGATAGCAAGACTTGGTTTGCCAACTTTATTTAGAGATTTGACATAATTGAGTACTAGGTCATAATCGCGATTGCCTTCATCATATAGCTTGGCATAGTCTTCGCTCCGATCATCTTTTCTCATAGCGAGATTCGCTAGTTTGATAATGCCGTCTTTGTCTTGAGCACCGGTTGCTTTATGGACGATATCTCCTTTACCATTTATAAACAAAAGGGTAGGATAAGCTGAAACAGGATATTTTTTTCGAAATTCAAGTCCCTGGCCTTCTTCCATATCAATCTTTAGATTGATGAATTGTGTATTGAAGAAATCGCCGACAGAGGCTTCTTTGAATGTCGTTGCTGCCATTCGTTTGCAGGGGCCGCACCATTTTGCATAGGCATCGACAAAGACAAGTTTGCCTTGCTCTTCAGCTATCTTGAATGCATCTTTATAGTTGCCGTCAAAGAATTCAATACCTTGACTGATACCAGAAACGGATAACAAACAAGAAAAAAGAAGAAGGAAGCTTAACTTTGAGATTTTCTGCATAATGCGGGATTTAAAGACTCCGCTAATAAATCATTCATAATCAGAGAATTAACGGAATACAAATATATTACTAAAATAGCATAGAAAACGCTAAAGAAATGTTAGAATTAGCACTTAGTACCCTGGAAAACACATAAAATGCTTTCAAAACGTCAATTGTTTTTAAATCATGTCGGTCAGACAGGTCCCATGCCTATCGGAATTGATGTATCTCATGCCCAAGGGATGTACATTTTTGACCATTCGGGCAAGCGGTATTTGGATATGAACTCAGGTATTTCTGTTAGTTCTATCGGTCACTGTCATCCGCGTGTTGTATCAGCCGTGCAGGATCAAGTCGCGCAATATATGCATACGATGGTCTATGGTGAACATTTACAAGCGCCTCAAATTTCGTTTGCGAATAAGTTAGTTGCACAGTTGGATGAGCGGTTGAGCTCGATCTATTTTGTGATGACGGGCACGGAGGCTACAGAGGCAGCGATGAAGCTGGCCAAGAGAGTGACTGGGCGGACAGAGATTATTGCTTGTGCGGATGCGTATCACGGGAGTACACACGGGGCAGAATCGTTGCGTAGTGATGAGTCGTATAAGCAGGCGTTTTATCCTTTGTTGCCAGATGTTAGGCATATTCGATTTAATGAAACGGATGATTTGAAGCGTATTACGGAGCGGACGGCTTGTGTGATATTGGAGCCGGTGCAAGCGGAGTCTGGGGTGAATTTGCCAGAGTCGGGGTATTTGGCTGCGGTTAGAGAGCGGTGTAGTGAGGTTGGGGCATTGATGATTTTGGATGAGATTCAGACGGGCTTTGGGCGGACGGGGCAGTTGTTTGCGCATCAGAAGTATGTGATAGTGCCGGATGTGCTATTGGTGGGCAAAGCGATGGGAGGTGGGATGCCAATAGCTGGGTTTGTGTCTAGCTTAGAGATTATGAATCAGTTGACGAAAAATCCGATGTTGGGTCATATTACGACATTTGGAGGGCATCCGGTTTGTTGTGCAGCTGGGGAGGCGTGTTTGGATGTTTTGTTGGAGGATGACATTATCTCTCAGGTCAATCGAAAGGGCGAGCGACTTAAATCACTTTTAGAACAGCATCCGATTGTTAAGGAAGTCAGGCAAGCGGGCTTGATGATGGCGGTTGAATTGGAGAAGCGTAAATACTTAAAACATGTGGTGACTCAGAGTATGGAGCTTGGGGTGATTATCGATTATTTTTTATTTAATAATCGGAGTTTTCGGTTGGCGCCGCCGTTGGTGGTGAGTGATGAGCAGATTGAGGAGGCTGCAGGGATGTTGTTGGAGGCATTTGATTTTGCGATGAAAAAGTATGCGTAGGATTAGGCTGTAGAGATTTGACCAACTGTTATAAAAATCAAAAAAATGAAATACAACCAACTCCTAGAAAGGCTTGCATCAAATCCAAAACAATTATTTTTAATTGACGGGCTAGGAGCTGCAGTAACAGCCTTTATGCTTGGCATTGTTTTAGTTAAATTGGAATCTGTGTTTAGAATTCCACCGTCAACACTTTACGTGCTTGCCACTGTACCCATTCTTTTTGTAATCTATGATATGTTTTGTTATCTAAGCGTAAATCATAAACGACCACGATTTTTAAAAGGCATTGCGATTTTGAATGTGCTCTATTGTGTTCTATCTATTGGATTTGCTATTTATCATTCGGGTGTCATTAGTAATTGGGCTTGGGCATATATAGTGATTGAAATTATAATCATACTTGCTCTCGTTAGTATTGAATTTAAAGTGGCGAATCAGTTACATTGATAGATAATTGTATTACGATTAAAATCTAGCAAAACGTATTGCGAATTTAACTAAGCCACCCGCGCCCTTGATCCCTGAAGGGAGGCCAGCGCAGAATAATGCTTGTGATTTTATTGCGCTGATTTCCCTTTAGGGCAGGGCTGCACACTTCTAAGTTATACATATATGTTTTTCCTGTTTTCGCCATCTAAGTAATTTACATGCTACAGCCCAGTGTTTATAGAGGGTTGTTTTTAAAAATGGGTGTCCCGTGACTAAATTTGGTCATGTTTATTCGAAAAAAGAAGAACAAATCAGGCAGTCATTCAGTCCA
>CALGLU010000057.1 GCA_937959275.1 uncultured Saprospiraceae bacterium
TATGCTTGGTAGCTTGAAGGGATATGACTTTTATAAATGAGGGCATCGCCTATCATCTTGAATACTGCAATTAATCTAGAGTCTGTCAAGGTACGACGCTTTCACAGTATTTATGGCTATCAGACCGAACCTGTGCCTTGATAAGACGAAAAACAGCTGCTTTTATACCACCATTTATTTAGTGCTTGAGACACTAGGTTAATTTTTCATTGCGATACTATTTAGTTTGATGACACCACATTTTACCAATCGATTAAAGATGGATTAATGGGGTAGTGTTTAGTTTTACTAACATTATCAATTGGGGATAAAGTTTTGTTAGAAATAAAAGCAATTATCCAATTGCAAGATGTCCATTTAGCTCTGGCCCTAAACTACCTAAAAGCATAAAAACTTGAAGTTGGATTACTGATAACTTTTAGAAGCAATTCTCTAACATTTAAACACTTGGTATTATAACCTCAAATGAATCCGTGAAATCCCTTAATCCGACTAAATCCGTGATTGTGACAAAATGAAAGGTTTGAGTAAACGAAATCTTCAATACGCCAATCTTTCTTCGTCAGACCGTCGGATTTAATTATACGATACTGCCAATGAATCCTTGGATTAATACAACGAAGCGTTAAGGATTTGTTATCGTGATTCGTATTTGTATTTCTTATAAAAAAATATACGCACATTGTCTACGAAACAATTCGTAGTTCTATGATAAAGCAAATTATTTTTCTCTCAATACTCGTCATGAATCCATTATGCCAGCAGGCTTTGGCGCAAATCGGGAGTTTGACTTTGAGTCCATTTCAACGTATTCATCAAAAAATAGCTAAGACTGAAATTGAAGTCGAGTATTGTCGACCCGGCATTCGTGGTCGGACTATCTTTGGCGACCTTGTGCCGTACAATAAACGATGGCGGACAGGTGCGAATAAGAACACAAAATTTACATTTTCAAAAGATGTTGTCTTAGATGGTCAAACGATAAAAGCTGGATCTTATGTACTCTTTACAAAACCAAATATTGATGCTTGGGATGTCTATATCTATGATCAGGTAGGAGAATATGGTATACCAGAGGACTGGATGGCTGATAAAATTGTTGCACAGACAAAGGTCGTACCGCGACCTACTCATAGATTATTTAATTCTTTAACAATTACCTTAAGTGATTTGACGAATGATGGATTCGATGTAATTCTTGCTTGGGAGAATACCGAAATAACGATTCCCATAGCATTAACAACAAAGAAAGAAATGACAAGAACGATTAGTGATGTTCTTAATGGTCCTGATGCAGAGGATTATTATCTAGCGGCACAATATGGAGTCGAGTCAGGAGATGATGTAGAGCAAGCCTTGGAGTGGATTGATACATCCATAAAGTTGGCTGATGAGCTAACATGGTGGGAATATTGGATCAAAGCCAAATGTCATCTAAAGTTAAATCAAAAAGCGATGGCCAGAGAAGTAGCGATGGAAGGTATGAAAATGGCAAAGGAAGTAAATACAGCCTATGGGCAAAATGAATTTAAATTGATTTTAGATGCACTTGAGGAGTAGAATTAAGGAACAAATATGATGTGTCAATATTTAAAACTTAAATTTTTACTTCTTTCAATTTCTTGCATTCTCTTGATAAGTTGTCAAACCAATCAGGACATAATTGAAATTAAGGATGAAGTTGATTTAATTCCAGAAGGGATAGCTATAGATCAAAAGAGGAATGCAGTTTATTTGTCTAGCATTCACAAAAAGAAAATTGTAAAAGCCAGTTTATTTGGTGGAAACCCATCTGATTTTATAGCAAGTGAAGAACATGGATTCAAATTAGGTGTTGGTATGACAATTAAGGAGAATACGCTATTCGCCCTTAGTGGTGAAGAGTCTGATGGCAAATCCAATTCAATGCTTAGCACTTTTAATTTGGACACTGGGTCCTTACTACACAAGTTTGAGTTGACTGATACGGTTAACCATTTCTTGAATGATTTAGCAATTAGTGATACTGATCAACTTTTCATAACTGATACAAAAGGGCATCGGGTCTACACATTAAAATATCCAGATGGTGAACTTGAACTCTTTTTAAATGATGAACAAGTTAAATATCCGAATGGCATAGCAATCTCTAGTGACAACACCAAACTTTTTGTGGACTCATGGTTTGAAGGACTTAGGATCGTGGATATTTCAACACGCAAGATTTTAAATGCAAAGCACAAAGACACTTCTGAAATAGGAATAGATGGTTTGAAATATTTTGAAGGCCGTTTATATACTATCCGAAATGGGGGAGATGATCATTCTAAACATGGCTTAATAAAGATTTCACTATCTGAGGATGAAAATAAAATCTTAGCTGTTGAAGATGTCATCATTAATGATCCCATGATGAATGTACCAACAACATTTGATATTGTGAATGGCACTATTTACTTGATCGCGAATAGTCAAATGGATAATCTAGATCAAAGCCTCAATGAAGTCATCGACCGCTCAGTCTTGACGAATACCTATATTCTAACACATAAAATTACTGACATTGTGAAGGAGTGATTCATTAAACTTCTTAGCTTGTGCTCATAGAAATAGGGGATGAAGAAACGTTACATTATTTTAGTTGTGCTTGCAATCTTTTGTATTGTCAGCTGGTTACTCACAATGCGCTATTTAAATAGTGGTAGTCTAAGTCCAGATAATACAGTTTGGGAATCCTACATTGGTCGAGATACAACGGTGGGTATATTACCTGATCAATATGCGAATTACTTCACCTATACGCTGGCAAGAACGAATGAAAACATTGGTTTTAGAATCAAAGGAGAATTTCCCAATACTCGTTATTTTAGTTTTAATGTCTATAGTCTGGAAGATAATGCAACACAAGGCTCTCTGGTTGACTACCAAATCAAAACTGATTCTGGAAAGCCAAATCCATTCTTAGTCAATCAAGATAGTATTGAAGCAGGCACTCATTATACGGTCCATATTTTGCCGTCTGAGCATAACGATAGCGATCTGGTTAACCGTCTGCCATTTCGAGATGATGTCAAACTGTTGGCTATGGTGATACGATTATACGATTACAATATTGATGATTTTGGTGGCGTTGATTTTCCAACTGTAGAAGCATTTACGATATCAGAGGAGGAAGAGCCAGCTGAACTGAAACCGACCCGCTTACCCAAAGCACTAAATCTAAGATGGATCGTACGTAGGAAAAGTTTGCCAGGTATGGTCAAGCGTTTGAGTCTACTCTACGACACTGAAAACAAAGTATCGATGGATGGGACTCAACCCGATGATGGCTACCACTCTTTACCTTTTCATGCCATAGACACAAAGGGTTACATAGAGAATAATGATAACAGGTATTTATTATCAGCAATCACTAAAGAAGATGATGAAGTATTTGTCTTCCGATTTAAAGCACCATCATATACATCAGGACCTGAGAATATCAATCAAACTGAAGTCAGATATTGGTCCTTCAATTTGGGGAATGCAGCGAGCTATAATTTTAATGCACTTAAAGACGAAGATGCTTTGTTGGATGATGATGGCTATGTCAACATTGTTCTATCCCACAACGATGAAGCGATTGAAAAACTGACGAGTGCTTTAGGTTTCAACTTCCTTGAATGGAATATGCCGTGGAAGAAGGCCCTAATTCTATTTAGACACATGCTGGCTAATCCTGACTTTGAAGCTCAGATCGATGTCGTGCCGCCTATAAAAGAAGGCATGTCTGACTTTGAGTCAACTGATGCAAAACACTATCTTGGTGAGTATGCTCCTCAAGGCATCCGTATGTCAAAAAGTGATTTTTTAACAGACTACACACTCTAATAAGGGACAATCATTCTAGCTGAATCGGCCTCTATTTTTATTTTAGATAAAACTTAGTATTGACCTATTGGATTCAATGCAGCATCTTGTTTATTTGTTATATTACATGACAAGCGGTTTATGAAATTGACTTTGTGTAAACACATTTTATTGTATTCTATCCAGGTACTCCTCTGCATAGGAATAAGCTGCTCGACTTGTTTTGCTCAAAATGAATTTATATCAATCGAAGGAAATGAGCTTGCACTGCCTCAAGTGCTGAATCAACTAGAAGCTAAAACGCAACTAAAATTTTACTACCGGAATGTGGATGTACCTGAGGACCGATACACCGTTTCGATAAAAGACCAATCACTTAACTACATTTTAGATTATGTACTTCAGAATACTAATTTGTCTTATGATGTCTATGATGATTACGCTGTCATTATTGGTCCCAAGAACATCATTGATGAAAGCTATTCAGCTGAATACTACAAAATAATAGAAGAGAAAGGTCTAGAATCCGCAATAGATGTGCAGCCTGAGCAGATGATTCAAGTAGGAGATATCTCGCGCTTGTCCTCAAGCGGAACTGCCAAAATAAAGGGAGTCATTCGTGACGCATTGAATCAAGATCCGATCATAGGTGCCACTGTCTTCTGGCCGGATTTAGATATCGGAACATCAACTGATATAATGGGTGAGTTTGAATTAGAGCTTGCATCAGGTAGGCACGAAATGAAAATCGAATACATCGGCTATGAAGACTTCGTGAAAGTCCTTGCGGTGGATGGAGATGGTGAGTTTGATGTAAATCTCCAACCAGAAGCCTATCGCCTAGAAGAAGTCTTAGTCAAAGCAGAAGCTGTCAATGTCAATGTGGAAAGTGCAGACATTGGAGTCGAGCGCTTAGATGTGCAGGCTATCAAGAAGCTACCATCTTTTATGGGAGAAGCGGATGTCGTGAAAAGCTTGCTGCTACAGCCGGGCGTTAGTACTGTCGGAGAAGGAGCCATCGGTTTTAATGTTAGGGGAGGGCAGATTGATCAGAACCTTGTGATGCAAGACGATGCATTTTTGTTTAACACCTCTCATGCTCTAGGTTTTTTTAGCACATTTAATCCTGAGCTCATCAGTTTTGTCACACTCTATAAAGGGAGTATGCCATCTGAGTTTGGCGGTCGATTGGCATCTGTGTTAGATGTGGAAATGAGAGACGGTAGTTATCGTAAATTTAAAGTAAACGGTGGCATTGGTCCTGTCTCGACTAAGTTAGCCATAGAAGGTCCAATCGTGAAAGAAAAGACATCATTCATTATGGGCTTTAGGAGTACGTATTCGGATTGGATTTTGAATTTAATAAAAGTGCCAGAGATAAAGAATAGTTCAGCATTCTTCTATGACATTAATGCAAGGGTAACGCATAAGTTTAACGATAAGCATGCATTGACAATTAGTGGTTATTCTTCAGCAGATCGATTTTCTTTCAATGAAGAATTTGGTTATGAATATCAAACACAACTCGGGCAGCTCATTTTTAAATCTATTTTTTCTGATCGTGTCTTCAATAAATTTACAGCAAGTGTAAGTGGATATAATAGTGATCAGTTAGATATAAGTGGAACAGATGCATCTGTATTAAATACCCATTTGCAATATGCGAAGTTTAAAAATAAAATTTCATTTGTACATTCTACATCATTGCAAGTAGACGCCGGGATATCTAGTATTTTATATCAAGTCATGCCTGGTGATCTTCGACCCGATGGTAGATTGTCTCAAATCATTCCTACACGTTTGGAATCAGAAAAGGGTTTGGAATCAGCATTTTTTATTAATTCTTCATGGACAGTCAATGAAAAGATATCGTTGAATAGTGGTCTACGTTTGAGTGCGTATCACTACTTGGGTCCAGCTAGTGTTTTTCGATATGATAATGAAATAAAGCCGACTCTGGAGACAGTCACAGGAACACAGCAATATGCTAATAATGAAGTTATTTCTAAATATGGCAGTATAGAACCGCGATTATCCTTGAGGTATAAGCTAGATGATGACAGTTCTGTTAAGCTTGGCTACAGCAGGACGACACAGTACATTAACTTGATTTCAAATACGAATACACCCACGCCTGGTAGTCAGTGGCAGCTAAGTACTGACTATATCAAACCTCAGCGCGCAAATAATTTTTCGATTGGTTATTTTAAAAATTACAAAGACAATGTTTGGGAAACATCAATAGAGTTATATGCTCGTCAAGTTGATGATTTATTTGATTTTAAAAATTTTGCTCAATTAGCTGTTAATGAAGCTATAGAAACTGAGTTGCTGAAAGGGATAGGGCGTGCTTATGGTGCAGAAGTAAGTATAAAAAAAAGAAAAGGGACATTTAATGGGTCTTTGTCGTATACCATGTCGACTTCACAAAAACAAATTGCTGGTATAAATGAACGGAATTGGTATCCAAGTAATTTTGACAAGCCACATGATTTGAGTTTGATTTTTAATATTCAACCAAATACTAGGAATACAATTGTTTTTAATTTTAATTATAGTACGGGCCGGCCAACGACTGCACCCATTGCCTCATATAAAGAAGTAAATGGTTTTGTGGTTCCTGTTTATTCGAATCGCAATCAATTGAGAATCCCAGCCTATCATCGTCTTGATCTTGCCTATACGCTCGGTCAGAGTTTTCGCAAGGATAGAAAATTTAGAACAAGCTGGACCTTTTCTATTTATAATCTATACGGTAGGTCTAATCCGTTTTCTGTTTTCTTTACGCAAGAGCCCTTCAATAGACCTATCGCTAATAAGCTTGCCATTTTGGGCAGCGCATTTCCTGCACTCACGATTAATTTTGTGTCACTATAAATGAGAGAAGAACAAACATACGCGCAAAGGATCAGAGCATTAGGCTCAGGCTTGTTTTTACTATTGTTGGTCATGGTGTTGGACAGCTGCTTAAGTGAAATTGATTTAGAACTACCCGAAAATGATTCTGAGAGTATTGCGATTGTCGCTCGGCTTGAGTATGGAGATCCCTCGATTGCTAGTGTGCGGATTACGAGCCTTGCTAATTTTATTGGATTTGATCAGGCAGTCCCTATTCTTGGCGCGAGGGTAACATTGCTTGATGAGAGCGGTAATGCTATACATCTACCTGCTGATCTGGAAGAGGGTTTGAATGGAGAATTACTAGAGAAGGGAAATTATGGAAGAAGCTTAGGTAATGATTTTCCTATCAACATAGGGGATGCATATATGATACGAATCGAGTTAGAAAATAAAGTGTATGAATCTACATTAGAAACATTAGCTGATGTGCCAAAGGCAGACGATATAATGGTAGAATTAATAACTCGTGAAGAACTCAATAATTTTGGAAATATTATAGAGAATTCCTATCTGCAATTTTTTCTAAATACTCCATTACGAGCACCATCTGGAATGGATAAAGCTTATTTAAAATGGGATTTTGAAGGTGTGTATCAGGTGATTGAAACGGGTCTTGAAGTGTTGATTCCTCCACCAACTGACATTTGTTATGTAACGATACCTTTAAACATCGACAAAATAAATGTATTTAATGGCCAAGAAAGCAGAGAGGATTATTTGCAGGAAGAATTTATGTTGGAAGAAAGGCTCGATCACAGATTTTCTCGAGGTTTTTATCTAGCTATTTTTCAACAATCAATTAGCCAGGGAGCCTATAATTATTGGAGTCAAATCAATTCAATTACAGACTTGAGTGGTAATTTTTTTGAAGACCCACCAGGTAAGGTTTTGGGTAATATTTCAAATACAAGCGATCCTGATGAAGAGGTCTTTGGCTATTTTTCGACCTCACGGACTGATACGATTCGGTTTTATGTGAATCCGACTGACTATTTAGTTAGACCTAAATGCCCATTCTCAGCTCTCCCAGATGATGCGACTTTAGATGACTCTTGTTTTGATTGCTTACTGCTTCGAAATAGTACGACTGTGCGACCTAATTACTGGATAGAATAGTATATTATGAAGCGACTCCTAATTTTTAGTTTTCTTATATTGATGTTTCCTTCAGTGACGCTAAGTCAAACAAGTTCAACGTTGCATTTGAGTCAAGATTTTTACATCAGTGGAGATATCCTTTTTTATAAAGTGTATTTACCACAAGATCTAAAAAATGAGGAAGCTGTGTTTGATGTTTCATTGATCAATTCTTCAAGTGTAGTTGTTGCAAGATATTTTCAGAAAAATGAACTAAACAAAAATCTGTTTGGGTCTATAAAAATCCCTGTCGATATTAATTCTGGTATCTATCAATTGATTATTTCAGGGACAGATGCTAAGTCAAATGAACAGATCAGAATCGTGGAATGCAGTATACCTATTTATAGCGATTTGAAAGCTGATCTAACTATTTCGTCAAGTGAACCAGTATCAGGAGTTATTGCTTCAGCAGCAAAGGATGGGTTGATTTTTATCGAGGTAGATGTCGATTCTATATTTACGACAAGAGAGAAAGTAGATGTTAAAATAAAAATTAAGGATTCAGCTGGTTTACCGATTCAAGCTGATCATTCTGTGACAATTCGACAAGTGACTCCGCAGGGATTGAACTATAGATCGGTTCGGCATTTTTCTTTGGCAGCCCTTCCGAGCTTGTTAGATAAAATACGACTCAGTGGAAAAATTAAAGACGAAAACGGTCAGCAAAGAACATTCCCAGTAATGGGTATATATATAAAGAAGCAAGATAAGTTACAGTTATTCCAAACAAATGACAAAGGGGATTTTATCATAGAACTGGATCAGTTTTATGGAGATCAAACAATACAATTTCTTGATTATTTACATACAGATATAGAAGTTGATCTTGAGGAGGCACGATACGCGGAAGCCAGCGAGTCGTTAATCCTAACTGATGAACTCATTCAGTATTTGAAGCTAAGTCGGAAACGTAAAAAAATCAATCAGCTATTCAATACTCAAAAAGAAGTTGTCATGACTGAATTTGAAAATAGACAAACTGAAAAATTAGAAGGAGATCGGGTTTTCATTTTAGAGCAGTATGAATCCTTTAAAAACATGCGGACCATGTTTGTCGAACTGGTGACAGCATTACAATTTAAAACAGATGAAGATGGAAATCTATATGCTCGGGTTTTTAATAGAGATCCTGCTGCAAGAGAGTATTATCCGAGTAAGCCGTTGTTTATTATCGATGGCATTGTGACCAATGATGCCACTTTAGTCAATGGTCTTGATATGAATTATATAAATAGAATTGACCTTTTTTCTGACTATGCTAGGCTAAAGAAGCACTTCGGTCCATTGGGCTTAGGAGGTGTGATTGTCATAGAGACATCAATCCCTTCGATACGACTTGCTGAGAGTCGGATGAACGATATATTTACTATCAATGGACTCCGTCGTTTTGAAGATATCATTCATTCTTTTTCATTTGAGGATATAGATGCGGCTTATTTTGACCCACATGTATATTGGTCTCCGATGAATACAACAAATACAGATGGTGAGTTTGAATTTTCATTTAGCCTAGGTGATAGCCATGGACACTTTCTTGTCGAAGTCGTAGCTCAGGATGATAAGAACAACGTGAGTACGATTAAGAAGTTTTTCCAGATCAAATAGGATTGCTATGTGCGAGCATGGATTAATGTGTTGATTCTTAATGGTTCGTCCAGCCTCAATCTTTGCCAAAGGACTGATTCATTCAAATGCAATGATAAATCGGAGGCGTCAAGCTTTTTAATTTAGATTGTCAAATTCCTTTTGTATTTGATGAGAAGACTCTATTAAACCTGGTGTCTCAAGAACTAAATAAATGGCTGTATGAAAGCAGTTATTTTTCGTCTACTCAAGGCACAGGTTCGCTTTGATAGCCTTAGCTATCAAGGCCGGTTCTGTAACGCAGAGAAGGCGGGAAAGAACAATTTAATATGGCTGTATATTTAGTTTTTGAGGCACTAAGCTTTCAAGCTGTTTGAGAAAATTGTCCATTTTATTGCGTGAATTCTCCATTTGATAAGCGTTAGTTAGCGCCCATCTTTGCGTTGTCAATTTCGACAGACAATATATTAAACAATTAATTTTTTTACAATGGAAAGATTACAAGCATTAAACCCAGAAACAGCAACAGGCAAAGCAAAAGAATTATTCGATGGTATCCAAGGTAAATTAGGTATGGTGCCTAACATGATGAGAACAATGGGGAATTCTCCAGCGGTTTTAGAAGGCTATCTTAATTTGAGCGGAGCTTTAGGGACTGGGTCTTTAGGTGCTAAAACAGGAGAAATTTTAGCGAGTACAATTGCAAATGTCAATGAGTGCGGTTACTGTGCTTCTGCTCATGATTATATCGGTCAAAATCTTGTAAAAATTTCAGCTCAAGAATTAGAAGATGCAAGAAATGGTCAGAGCCATGATGCAAAAACACAAGCTGCAATTACGTTTGCAAGAACTCTAGTATCAAAGCAAGGACGTGTTGATGATCAAGATGTAGCTGCTGTGAAAAGTGCAGGGTATTCTGATGGTGAAGTAGGAGAAATTGTAGCACATGTAGCTCTTAATATCTTTACAAATTATTTCAATAATACAGCGAATACAACGATTGATTTTCCAGTATTGGAAGTAGCATAAGTAAGCAGTAAATACAGAAAAGTAATTCATGAACCAATTTTGGTAGGTGAAAGTCAAAAGCAATGGACCTCGATGAAATAGTGTTAGTGATTTGTAAACATAGTTCTATAGTAACATGTTCTTAACGTAAGAGCATGTTACGTTTTACTTTAAGCACAAAATAAAATAGAACACTTCTACAACTATGAAGGAATTAGAATCTAAGCTTCATTGTCTATTTGACAGATAGCGACAATGATACAAGAAAAAACTTTGGTTAATGAACTGAAACATATAGGAGCCGTTACTTTACAGTAAATAGATTAGAAAATGACGAATCAGACACATACATTGATTAATAAAGAGTCAGGCGAGCTTGCATTTAAAATGTATCGTTTTTCGGATTTGGATCATTTTGACCATATCCAAAGATTAAATTATTTTTCTGTGATCTGGATTCAAAGCGGAAAGGGAGTTGCCACAGTTGATTTCAATCAATTTGAATTCACTGAAGACTATATGTTTTCATTCGCTCCTTTTCAGCCTTTTATGTTTAAGACAGCAGGCGAAGTCGATGGACTTATCATCCAATTTCACACAGATTTCTTTTGTATACTAAAGCATCAAAAAGAAATTGCTTGTAATGGTGTCTTATTCAATAACGTCTACGATACACCCTTTGTAATTATTGATACAGCATCTCGCCCCACCTTGGCCATGATATGTGATGAGATGGAAAAGGATATCATTAAAAATGATCTGGCCTTAAATGAGTCGGTAACCTCATATCTCAAACTGCTATTGATCAATGGTGCAAGGCTGAAAAATCAGCAAGGTGAATTTACAGCAGAAGTCAACTCTGATGAATCCCTTGTTGTCAAGCAATTGAAAGACCTTATTGATCAAGATTTTCGAGAAAAGCACTCTCCTAAGGATTATGCAGAAGCCCTTCATATAACACCCAAAGCGCTGGCTAAAATCTCTAAATCCTACTTTAAGAAAACCCTCACCACCTTGATTTCTGAACGAATCATAATTGAAGCTAAACGAGAATTATATCTGACAAATAAGCCTGTCAAAGAAATTGCATCAGAATTGGGCTATGATGATGAATTTTATTTTAGCCGATTTTTTAAGAAAAACACGAGTATCACACCTTCCTATTTTAGAAAAACGGTAGGGGAGAATAAGGCGTTTGCTTAATCACTATCAATTTCAATTGCAATATCAATTGCAATATCAATGTCAATGTCAATGTCAAATAATGAGATACGGATCAGGGCTTAAGACCTAGACCATGATCTTTGGCGTGAAATGTGTTATTTACTTAAGGTTATGATGTTCTATAGATATATGTGCTTGATTAGCTTAGCTTGCTGCCTTTGCGGAAGCCTATCTGTGTCAGCCCAATTTAATTTTGGAGTTGGCTTTTCACTAGGCTCTATTTCTGCAAAAGAAAATAATACCATTCTTCAAGCCTACAACACTGTAAATCAAGCGCAATTAGAAGAACCCTATCCTGACTTAAAGTTGATGTCAGGTGTCTTTGTGTCTCTTAGATACAAAGCAAACTCGACTGCATTTGAGTTAAGTTGGGAGAACTTAGAGCGAGATATTAACTCTGTATTAGTCTTTGATGATAAAACAGGACAGGTTGATAATCTATATTATAATCTCACATCGACATCATTAGGCGTTGAAAATCATATCGGGCAGTTTGGCTATGGCGCATCGATAGCTTCTCGGCTATTCACAGTCAAAGCAGATATCATTAATACAGACTTCAAACGTAAACTAGATCGTTCCCGCGAATTTAGTACAAAGCTATTTTTACTCTACACGATCCAAAAGAGCCGCCTCATTTCGGTTGAGCTCAGACCCTTTATCCAAATCCCATTAGTCTCATATTCGATTAACGGATTAGCTAAAGAGTTGAGCGTAACGCCTGCTCTAGAATCGAATACGACGTCACCCTTTTTATATGGCATCACACTAGTCTTTTATAACGGGAGGCAGTGATTTTTGGCAGAGCCAAAAATCGCAATGTTTAATGTTTGATGTTGAATGATGATTGTTCCTTTCAGTCACAATCCGAGTTTAAATTTATGACGAAGTCACAAATTGCAATATTTTATTTTAACTATTTATGTTGAATGATAGATTGTTACTCTTGCATTCATTCAATATTAAAAATTGGATAAACCATTTTCCTAAATCACAGACTTAAGAAAAGGCTTTATCAAGAACAGCTTGCTGCTCCTTATCATGCTGCTTCTTAAAACCTGTCGCTGGCGATGCGCTTGTTTTTCGAGAAGCTAACTCTATATTCGAATGACGCATGTAAGAAAGGATATATTGCCATGCACCCATATTGCCTGGCTCTTCTTGAACCCATAACAACTGCGCATCTTTATATTTCTCTATGACCGCATCAATTTGAGTTTTTGGCAATGGATATAATTGCTCGATACGGACAATCGCTACCTCCTTATCTTTCTTTATCTCTGAGCGATGTGCTAATAAATCGTAATAGATTTTCCCAGAGCATAACATTAGCTTTTTAACTCCTTTACCGTTGTTAAATGTAGAATCATCGATCACCTCTGAAAACGAACTGCCAGACTCAAATGCACTCATGTCAGATACACAAAGTGGATGTCGTAGTAATGATTTTGGAGACATAACAATCAATGGCTTCCTAAATGGTCGAGCCAATTGACGCCGCATCGCATGGAAGAAGTTTGCAGGCGTAGTAATGTTGGCTACAGTCATATTGTACTCAGCACACATCTGTAAAAAGCGCTCTAGTCGGGCACTCGAGTGTTCTGGCCCCTGACCCGCATAACCATGTGGTAATAACATCACAAGACCACTCATCCGCTGCCACTTACTCTCAGCTGCTGATATATACTGATCAACGATTGTCTGCGCCCCATTATAAAAATCGCCAAACTGCGCTTCCCATATCACCAATGATTCCGGTGAAGCTAGCGAATAGCCATACTCAAAACCGAGCACTGCAAATTCTGATAATAACGAATTGAAAATTCTAAATTTACCTTGCTTCTCATCGATATCTGACAGACGAATGTATTCTTCGAATGTCTTTGAATCATTAAATACAGCATGTCTGTGCGAGAAGGTGCCCCGCTTCACATCCTGCCCACTCATCCGCACATCTTTACCCTCTAATAGGATAGATCCATAAGCAAGCAATTCGGCTAAAGCCCAGTCCAAGGTATTTGCATCTAGCAACTTCTGCTTCCCTTTTTGTAAACGATGGACTTTACTCAATGCATTGAAGCTCTTAGGGAGATTCATCAAATGATTAATGACTTGATCAATCATTTTTTTATCCAAACCCGTGTCTGGAGAGACTTCAAAGTCTGCAGGATCTTTTGTTTTTCTCAACTCCTTCCAAGCCAACTCTGGTTCTTGGTAGGTATATGGCAATGCTTTTTGCTTGACTAAATCAAGCCGCTCTTGCAAGTCTGCCCAGAAATTTTTCTCTTGACTTTCGGCCAGTTCTTTTTCTACATCTCCTCTTTCTAATAGTGTTTTAACATATAGCTGCCGTGGGTTCTCATGTTTGTTGATGATGTCATACATTTCTGGCTGCGTAAACTTAGGATCATCTCCTTCGTTGTGGCCATGCTTTCGATAGCAGACCATATCAATAAAGACGTCATTGTTAAACTTTTGTCTGTATTCTGTCGCTAGCTGAACGGCGTATACTACTGCTTCTGGATCATCCCCGTTTACATGGAAGACAGGTGCGTGGATCAGACTCGCCACACCTGTACAGTAAGTCGAGCTACGCGCATCATCAAAGTTGGTCGTAAATCCAATCTGATTGTTGATCACTAAGTGAATCGTGCCGCCAGTATAATAGCCAGGCAACTGACTCATCTGCACACCTTCATACACGATGCCTTGTCCTGCAATCGCTGCATCTCCATGAATTAAAATAGGGAGGATTTTATCATAATCACTACCATAAAGAATGTCGGCTTTCGCTCTGGCAAAGCCTTCAACAACAGGATTGACAGATTCTAGGTGTGATGGATTTGGTGCTAATTTCAAATTGATTGTTTTACCATTCATGGTTGTAACAATCGATGAATAGCCCATATGATATTTGACGTCTCCATCACCAAATGACAAATCGGGGAGGGCAGTGCCTTCAAACTCGTTAAAGATATGTTCGTAGGTTTTGCCCATTACATTCGCCAAGACGTTAAGACGTCCTCTGTGTGCCATTCCAATAATAACCTCTTCTACGACATCGTCAGCACCTGTATTAATGATAGAGTCTAGTCCAGCAATGATAGACTCTCCACCTTCTAATGAAAATCTCTTTTGACCAACGTATTTAGTATGTAAGAATTTCTCAAACATCACCGCGCCATTCAATTTTTCGAGTATCCGTTTCTTTTTATCTATGGATAATCCATGTGATCCATCCAGCGGTCTATTTTCTATTTTCTCACGCAGCCACATTTTCTTATCTCTATTCTCAATATGGGCATATTCAAATCCGATGCTCATAATGTAGATGTCTTTGAGCTTTTTGTGGATTTGCTCCAGCGTAGCACCGGGGAGACCGATTTCAGCACCAGCTGCAAAAGAATTTTTATTATCTGATTCAGACAGACCGTAGTCTTCTATAGCTAGATATGGTTTTCGGTCACGTCTCTTTCTGATCGGATTGGTGTCCGATAACAGATGACCTCTGTCTCTATAGCCATGGATCAATGACAAAACAGCAAATTCCTTCTCTAACTGGCCCGCTGCCACAGCCGTTGTACCATTACTATGACCGTTTTTATTTGAAGCGAATTCGAAACCCTGAAAAAAGGTGCGCCAGCCATCTTCTACGGATGTTGGATCTTGAGAATATTTAGAATACAGAGATTCAATAAAACTAGGATGTGCATTGAACACATACGAATAGTCTGCCATGGTTTCAAATTTTTAGCTATGTCTGCCGCGAAGGTAAGACTGTTTCGCTTTATTTGCAGTCTTTTTTACGTTAAATCCATGTCGTTTATATTGATTTTATCAAGTTTTATCTGCAATAACTCTAGCCGGTAATAGAAGACGAATTCTAGAATTCATTTGTTAATAAAAGAAAGCCTATGGATAACCATAGGCTTTCTTCTGAAACACACATAAATTAGGATATAAGAGGAGCTTTATTGATTGTCGATTGCAAGCACTTTTGAATTTGCCCCACAGTTTGGATTTCCAGGCGAACTGTTACAGTCTTTTATCATCGCATAAAATGAACTCCCTCGTTTAGCATGAAAGCCTGATGTTAACACCACCCGTCGACCTGCTCGATACGCACCAGTTGATCCTGCATTAAAAACCACATGGCCACCTGCACTGACTTGGACACTTGCAATGTCAATATCGTATTGCTGATTATTGAAAGTACCGTTCGTATTATTCAATGTACTGAGACATGATCCACATGGTCCTGCCGTGTCAGTAGTACCCTGCACAAACACATTGCCTGCGATATTACAAATGATGGGAATAAACTCATTTCCTTTTATGAATCCACCTGCTGTAATCGGGTCATTGAGGTCAAAGGGTATACCCACTTCAAAATGGAGATGTTCTCCATTGGCACAACCAACATCATCTTCAAAGCCTAAGAAAGTGCCAGCACACACTTGATCACCGACAGATAAACCCGCATTCCCAGTAACGGAGTTTTGAGTGAAGTGAGAGTACTTTGTCCATTCTCCGTTGGGATGGGCAATCCAGACATAATTATTATTGCAGGGATTACCATTTGTCGTTGCTGAAAAACTGTCTTGTATAAATTTGATCTCTCCATCTTCCGCTGCTACAATCCGAAAGGGCCCATTGCCCACACCAGCCATATCTATTTCAGGTTCGTCGCCAGCGTGAGTTATATGATCTTGCCAAATGCGTACCTGAGTGCCATTTGCATAAGGGATTCGGTATATGCCCTTGGATGCTTGTGCTGATGCTGCAATATTGACAAGCACGCAAATGATAGTTATGATTAATTGATTCATCTTCTTTATTTTGGATAATTTGCAAATTGAGTTTTTAAAGTATCAATCTCTTTTT
Organism: uncultured Saprospiraceae bacterium; assembly: GCA_937959275.1. Lineage (GTDB taxonomy): Bacteria > Bacteroidota > Bacteroidia > Chitinophagales > Saprospiraceae > CALFUK01. The sequence goes on from CALGLU010000057.1 coordinate 16,570, forward strand.
GTTGGGCGATGACGTAGAGCGTTAGCTCTTCAATCTTCTCCATCATCCGGATTTGCATATCGCCTAATGGAATACCTTGCTCTTCAACTGTCTGTGCCGCTGGAATGCCTGGCAGGTGACCATTGTGATTAATGGACTGTTCTAACTCTGTTAAGGGCATTAAGACGTAGTCATCCGCAAAGACATAGTCAGGCCAGTTGCCAGAGATTTCCACTTGGACCTCTTCTGCGATGACTCTTCCATCAACTGCTAATAAATAACCATCAGGAATACTCGCTCCAGTGTTGACGCCAATGCCGACGCCACCTTGCTCTTGACTACACAAGATGAGATTACCGCCATCATTTTGAATGGACAAATCAGCAGGTACTCCATTATTTCTGACAAAGACTTCGTTGTCATCGATGACAAGATTTCGACTTGCACTTTCGCCAAATTGAGCGTAGCCTCCACCATTAGGTTCTCCATCGTTTCCTCCAGTGACATGAAGTCTCACCCTCGGGTTTGAAGTCCCAATACCCACATCTCCTGTTTGTTCAATATGAAAGGTCCCATCTTCCAAAGTCGATTTGCCAATAAAAAATCTGAACTTGATTCTGATGCTTCGTTTTGGACGCCCATTACCCAGCTTTCGCTTCGGCCAAAAATTCTCAGATACTCACTATTTGAATCATACTCTGAGCCTCCGCCACCAAAAATACCATCACCAAGGACTTGTAGTGATTCAGTCGGATTGGTGGTGCCAATACCAACATCTCCAGTTTGTTCGATATGAAAGGTCCCATCTTCTGTACCTGACTTGCCGATGAAGAAATCCGTTGCACCGGAAGTGGCTTCATTTTGCACACCCATGTACCATTGTTCACTTTGACCATCGATTCTAATGTTTTCGCTCGTTAAGTCAAAATCAGCGCTGCCGCCGCCGACGATAGCATCACCTTTTACATGAAATAAATCCGAAGGAACTATTGTGCCGACTCCAACTCTTCCACCTCCACTCACATGCATCCGTGTGATGGCATTGGTATTAAAAATGATGTCATCACTACTATCTAGAATAATGTCTGCTGCGCCATTTGTTTGAATAGGTGATGTTTCTGTCTTCAAGACCAATGTAGGACTGTTGGCGCTGCCAGCTCCAGCAGGATAGTTGCCCGATATTGTTGCCATCTTTATCGGTGTCCCAGATGTCCGATCAAAAAAATGAATTGTATTGTCCAGCTTGATATCGCCTTCGACGTCTAGGTGTTGTTGAGCGTAGACAGAGCTAAACAAACTGACAAACAGAATGGTAAAATAATTAGAATCTTTCATTGTTGTATTTTGGAAGTATGACTAAAAAAATATGGATTATAATCCAATTATCAAGAACAAGTAATTCCAAAATGATAAAGGTTAACACGACATGTATAAAAGTTTAAATCAAATCAACTATTTTGTCAATGCTTGTCTTTGAACCATAAATAGCCTACGTATAAACCCAAATGCCTAGTGCAAGAGGTATAAGTTAAAAGTATATATAAAACTTAGAATTTTATTTGTCTGATTGAGGCAAAGGTTCGTTCTCATAGCCGTAGCTATGGGAACGGTTCTTCAACGAAGAGCAGGCAAATAAAGGCAAGTTTTATATACTGCCAACTTGTGCCTCTTGCACTAGGTGATTTTTTTATGCAGAATCACAGATTTATAAGCTGTTTAATAATGTATTGAGGGCCAACATTTTCACCACAAATATTGATTTGGTCAAAATATGTATACCAGCTAGCTCCTTGTAGTAAGGCTTCAAATTCTGTTATGATGTCTTCGTTTGGAAATTCCCATACAGCATACCAGGAATAGGGAATTGTGTGGTCATTCGCCTTGTTGTTATGTCCCCAGCTATGTATTTTTGCACCTTTATTTAGGAAAATGGGAATAGACGATTCCATTTGTTTCATATAGACTTGCTTCTCGGATTGGGGAAGGGAGAGCCATGTCTCTTTAGCTGTCCAGAGTTCAATGTAGATATTCATTGTATAGGTTTAATTTATTGTGTGATCGATTTGATTTCTTGGTCGCCATATGGATTTATCAGGGATTATTTTTCAGCTTTTCGGAAAAGTAACAATGCAGCCCAAATAGCCAATACACATGTGATAGCGAGAGTCGAATAAATCAATTTATTCACTGATCCTGATAAGGCAGCCGGTAAGTAGGCATAGACTGAACATAGATTTCCGATGAGTATAAACCACAATAATATTTTTCTGACTAAACTGTGTTTGACTGCATGTCTACCCATCCATAGCGCGACACCTAAGCCAAGTATCATTCCGCCATACGCTTTGGATATAGCGGAGCCGACAGTACCAAGGCTATCGGTCGCTATCATGTATTGTGACAAGAATGAATTTGCTGTAAATAGTAAGGGGATGGCAAATATTAAGCAAATAATTGCATTTGCTGTAAATAAGTTTTTTGAGTTCATTGGTGTTGTTTTATAGGATTAATAATAATTTTTCATCAACCTAGTTTTATAGGTTCTCTAGTTTATTATTGACAAGCACAATAAAAGGGCCTGTCATAATTATCCACAAATTCTAGCTAAAATATAATTCGTCGATTTATTTTAATTCCACATATTTTGAATAGGGCGTATCTTTTGTGCCAAGACTGGTCGAGAGTGCTTTTAATCTATCCCATGTATGTTTTATTCATTTAATCTAAAAGATCTTACTCTTTCATTTTATATTCACCTATTTTAACTAGATGGTCTATGACTAATCCCCAATAGACCAAGTTCAAATCCTCTCCTCACTAGGCCTGCAGTATTTTTAACCTCCAATTTTTCTAATAGATTTTTTCTATATGTTATGATCGTGTGATGACTGAGATATAGTAATTGTGCAATTTCAGTTATTGTGTTTTGGTAGGAAATTAATTCTAAGACTTCATGTTCTCTTTGGGTAATATGTTTTTTTGTGTTCATGATGTTAAAGATTTAATAATCTCTCCTGAATACTTTTTTTATTCAGGAGAGATGTGAGATTTTAGGAAATGAGAGACTTACTTCTCATCTAGAATTTTGTTAAGCATTGTTTTCAATTCGTCAATTTGATCTTGGAGATCATTGTTTTTCATGTCCAATGTATGTATGATCTCTTGCTGCTCTTGAATGCCTTTAATCGCTAAAACGGCAAAGTAATCATAGGCAACGCCAAGTGTGCCATCACCAGCTTCATTGACAGCTTCTGGATACAGTTTTTGTACTTCTTGGGCTATGAATCCTAGTTCAATCTTTTTTGATTCAGCAATTTTATATTCGTAATTGACAGGATTTAAATTTAAAATTGTAGACAGTTGAGTCATTGCAGGTTTGATGTTCTTTTTCTTAGAAATGTCAGATGATACATTGTAGGAACCATTAGTTGAAATAAAACTGCGTTCGACATTAGCCCAAGCAAATCTAAGTGCTCCACCATGCCACACTTCCCAAATGCTATTATTATTTGGAATAGAAAAAGATATGCCATTGCCTCTAGTCCCTGCTACTTGAGCGACTCTTAAGAAACCTCTAAAAATTGATTGACCATTGACACCTAGCCGCCAAGCTGTACCATCTGTATTACCATTAACCCTAAACCAATCTTTAACTGCAGCAGCGCCGTTGACAGAAAATTCTGCAGATGATCCAAAATCACCTCTTACCCAAACCTTACCTGTTCTGCCAAAGCCTTGTAATGTTAATGGATTTCCTCCTTCAACAGCAATGTTTAAGCCAGCACCTGCAGCTAATAAATCTGTAACTAATCCATCCGTTCTTGTTTCTATGTATTTTGCACTAGAAGAAGTGCTTTCTAATCTGCTAACATCACCTTTCACATGGAGTTTATGGACAGGAGAGGCGGTGCCAATCCCAACGTTCCCATTTGTTCCATTGAGTGTCATTCTTGTACTTGTACTTCCATTAGTGCCAGTTGCAAAATTCAAGTTGCCTCTAAGAGATTCTAAGAAGATATTATTTCCTGATTCTTTTAATCGTCCTTCTATACGATTTTCGCCGCTAGCATTATCGTATAATTGAAATTCTGGAAGCCCAGCAGTTGATCGAGCAGTACCTTCGAATTCTGCAATTTGGCAAGTAGCAACCGTGCCTATAAACAAAATGAATAGAATTATAAAATTATGTGGATTGCTGATAAAGTCATGTAATTGACTAGTTAGACTTGTACGTATTTTATGTTTCATAGTAAAAATAAATTTGAAGTTAAAAATTGATTTGTTGATTAATGATTTAGCGTTGGTCAGTGGATTTAATTCTGAAGTGGAGGTACAGCTCTGTCATAGTTGATTGCGGTATTCGAATACGACAGCTTCCACGCACCGTTTAGTTTTTCAAGAATTCGAGTTTCGACGGATGGAACAGTCGACCCCATAAATTGTAAGGTCTGATCAAAAATGGCCCAGGCAACTTGTCCTCTGATTTGAATATTCCAATTTGTTCTGTCTGGATTGGTAACATCTACCATCTGCTCTTTTATATTTGCTGGTCTTTCAGGTATCTTATTCTGGGGATACCGAATGTCTTTGATCACAGTTCCTTTGGGCATGTTTACGATACGGGTCGCATAGCTTTGTTGTACAGATAGTTTGTCTATTGCACCGATATCCTTCTTCATATAATCACTGGTTTCTTGTATGATGACGGCTTTAATGGCTTCTTTTTGTTCATCTTGTGTCGTATAATGGATGACACCTTCAGCCGTCCAGCTTGCGTTGCTGCCTTTACTCTCGCCTGTAGCAGTATAAGACCCAGTCGCATCCTGAAAAATGCCCGTGCCACCTGTGATGACACCATGTACAAGCCAGGAGTTTGGTCTATCTCCTGGGAAGCCTTTTCCAGTTATAAATAGGGAATTCCCTTGTTGATCAGTCTCTGTAAATTCAACAAGGTTGTCACCTTGTTTTTGATTCATGCGGATGATGGTCAATGTATTTACTTGTCCAAGAAGGGAGTGATTCCCCTTGCCAATGAAGCTTAATGTAGATTGTATGGGGTTTCCTTCAACGTCTTTCTCTAAGACTTGCGTGTGAGTTAATGTCGTTGAATAGTCAGCTGTCCAGTTTTGCGCAAATGATTCTGCCATTAAATAAAACGAACAGAAAAATAAAAGGACTGTAAACAGTTTTGGATTTGATTTAGTGTGTTTCATTATGTGAAAGTTTATTGATTAAATTATTTTTGCTCTAATTAATTAGCGTTTAGTTTAAAATTGGCTTCGGTATATGAAATAGTAACTATTCGTCCTTGTTTTAATTGATCTGGAAGAAGCCCATTCTTTTATTCAAAGATGTTTTTTTGTTCGGTCGAATGATCGTTATCTATTCTGAGCCAAAGGTGCTCGATAGATGTCTAGATAAATAGAAGAATTGATGTGGCTTTCTGTAAAAATGATGCGTTTTAATGAGTAAAAATGGTGCGTGGTAGTCGTTGAAAAGTAGTCTAAAGTATTGGTTGTCAATGGTATATGTGTTGCATACGAAATATGATTTGCTTTATGGTTTATAGTCTACGATATCAAAATAATTAGGTCATTCAGAAATGAAAGTAAACATGAGTGGCAGTACACTAAGAAGAGCGTTTTTTATATTGTTCTTAATAGTATTTAAAGAAGCTAAATCGAATAGTAAATAAAGTAGTGGGCTGGGTTAATAAATTGTCTTTAGGAATAGACTAATCCATAGCAGGTTTTGTCAATTAATTGAATAGAACTGGTGTTTAGCTTTAATGATGATTTATAAAATCACTAGGCAAGACATTATAAAAAGATTTATAAACCTTGGAAAAATAATTAGGATCTGAATAGCCACATTCAAATGCGATTTGAGCAATTGATTTATTATTTTGTTGTAAGAGTTTATGCGCTTTTTCCATCCGTTTCTTTTTGATAAGTACAGACGCAGATTCTCCAGTTATTGCCTTAATCTTTCTAAAGACTTGTGTGCGTTCTAAATGTAATTCTTTGCATAATGTTGGTATGCCAAAATGTTCGTCTCCAATATATGTGTCTATAATTGAATTTACTTTTGCTAAGAATGGATCTGGTTTAATAGCTGTATGAGTACCGTTTATATTTTTTTGATAATAATGCTGTGCTTTCTTTTTATTTTCTAGGAGGCTATTAATTCTGATTAATAATTCATCTTCATCGAATGGTTTGCGCAGGTAGGCATCCGCTCCCGCTTTAAGACCTGTTAATTTTGATTCCTTGTCAGCTTTGGCAGTTAAGAGTATAATCGGTATATGAGAAGTTAATGGATTACTTCTTATCTCGTTACACAATTCGAAGCCACTCATGCCGGGCATCATCACATCACTTATGATTAAATCAGGAATGTTTTTAATCGCGATTTCGACTCCGTATTTAGTTCGATTTGCGGTCGTTATGTTGTAGTGAGGCTTTAGAATATCGCTGATGTAAAATAATAAATCTGGATTATCTTCTACAAGTAGAATTTCATTAGAATGGACAAGATTAGTAGGAATTAAAATTTCACCTAATTCTCCATTATGTCTTGGTTTTTGTTGCGCTATAGTTGCCTGATTGTCTTCCAGATGTATTTCTTTTAATGGCATCTTGATATAAAACGTACTCCCTACGGCCAGTTTGCTTTCTACATGTATGCTGCCACCTAATAACTGTACCAATTCCTTAACAATGGACAATCCGATGCCTGTACTCATTGTATCTGTTGAACTGATTTGATAATACCGATCGAATATATTTTCTAGTTTTTCTGAAGTGATACCCTTACCATTATCTTTTATTCTGATGACATATTCGGTTTTCGTTTTTTCAAGTATCACAAGTATTTTACCATACGATGGGGTATATTTAATAGCATTGGTTATGATATTCCCTAAAATCAGTTTTAATTTTTCTCTATCTCCCTTTATGTGTAGCTTGTCTAAATCAGAATGAAAATTCAAACTAATATTCTTCTCTGCTGCCAATGCGTAATAAGAATCATTCAACATACGAATCAACTCTATTAAATTGATGGGCTCTTCGCTAGTATTCATGATACCACTTTCTAATTTTGATAAATCGAGTATTTGATTAATCATTCCCAATAAATTATGACTGTTCTTCTTGATCAATTCCTTTGGCTTACCGTCTTCTAGTTTATTGGCTAATCCAGATATGATGGTGAGTGGTGTACGTAGTTCGTGTGTGATGTTTGTATATAATTTATTTCTAGATTCGTTTATTTGATTGATTTGCTCTGATCTAATCAAGTCCTTTTCAAAACTAAAATGAACATGGTATGATCTTTTAATGATCAAAAATGTCATAAAAAATAAAAATAGTAGCAAGCCGTATATAGCAATCATGTTGGCCGAAAAATAAGTAGTAGCTAAGCCAGGGAAATTTAAATTGAGTGCTAGCCCCCCATAACTAATACCGAGATGTGAAACTGTACCAACAACAAAAATACGTGCGTCTGGATCATTGATTTTCCAGATCAACCCTAAGACAAGAAGACTGTTAGCTATGGAGAAGTATATATCAGTCAAGTATAAAGTGACATCCATCTGCGTAAATGCCTTTAAGGCATGAATTGAAAAATATAATTTTATGCCAATCGCTAAACTTAAACTGATAGATATAGCTGATGTAATAAAAACAAGTTTTTTCCACTTGCCAAACTTAAAGTGAATGAGTGTAAATAGCAAAAAGCTAGCTGAGACAAGTCCTCTAAAGAGGACTTCTGTTCGTTGTATGAGTTCATCGATGTGAGACCAGAAAATTACCTCTTGAAAATAGAATTCTAAACCTCTTGAGAAATATATAATTGTTGTTATACAGATGGCGCAAAAAGCTATAATACTTTTCTGAGGCACCAGAAAGTAAAATACAATACAACCCAATAGTAGAAATGATATAAAAATGAGAATGCCAATAAATAGCACGCCTTGTTTAAAGAGCATTGATTTGTTTTCTAAATATTGATCTTCTTCGCCCCACGGAATGAAAACAGCTTTGATTTCGTCATTATGAGAGTTCATGTGATAACCGGCAGAGATGTGAACTAATGCCTGAAGCTGCTCTCCTGGGTTAAGCTTGACTGGCATAAGGTTGTAGCTAGGACTTTTGTGTTCTATCTGGCTTTTATACAGTTTTCCAAACCGTTGAATACAGCTCAGCTTTGGATCATTTCTATCAAAGACAAAGACTCGATCAAAACTTCCAAATGAAATATACCCTCGTTTTCTTTTATTGCTTGTATTACATAGATCGAATGTTAACCAATATCGCTTGTTTGCTTTATTCTTGGCATCGTCATAGAGGTTCAGAGATGTATATGGAATAAATGTTTCTTTAAGTATCTCCGAAGATCTTGCAAATGGTGGTCCATCGATATACAGTTTCATTTGCTGTGAAAAATAGAGTAGTTCTGATTCTGAAGTTATTGGAATGCAGTCATGCTGGTTTAAATCTGTGGCGTAACCGTTAACGGTAGAGAAGCATACCGCTAAAAACAAACAAAGTAAAGCTTGAGACATTGTTAGCCTGAATGGACTTACATGGAAGTATTTATGTCTTTGGAACAGCATAAGGTTCTAGATATGGAAGGTGTTTTGTCTTAAGTGCCGAAAATCCATCGAACTGTTACCCTAAAATAAGAATTTTTCAATATTCTTATTCACAAGCTTAGAGGCAAATTCGAAGGCTTTTTGATGAGAATGATGATATTGCTATATAAAAAAACGACCAAATTGTATTAAGTATCTGAATATCAATGAGTTATCGTTAATTTTGTTTTTGCTCTTTTTCCTGTTATAAAATAAAAATATCCGTATATTTGCACTCCATTTCAAAAAATGTAGTTTATATGGCACAGCATAAGTCAGCAAAGAAAAGAATCAGACAAGACGCAGTAAAACGTGTCAGAAATAGATATTACAAGAAAACTGCTAGAACAATGATTCTAAAGCTTCGAGAGTCTGAAGATGTTGCTGTTGCTAAGGAAATGTTGCCTAAAGTGATCTCCATGATCGATAAATTGGCCAAGAAGAATACATGGCACAAAAACAAAGCTGCCAACCTAAAAAGCAAATTGACCAAGCACGTCAATGCTATGGCTTAATTTAGAACACTCGTCTATTCCTACTATTTTTTCAGACATTTGCAGCATGCGCTCATTATACGTTATAGCCTGCTTCATTTTTGTTATGTCTTCGTGTGTGGAAACAGCTCCTCAGCCACACATAGAAAGTCCTCAGCCTAATTCCACAAAAAAGAATATTGATGATCAGCTAGGCGATATCTATCAAAACTATACGACCGACCCCAAATCGCAATTCCAAAAAGATGAAAATCTAATCATTGATTATATCGCGCTTCATCAACTCGATGCTAAACGGGCCGAAAATGGATTGTACTACATTATTCATGAGAAGGGTACAGGTCCTCTGCTCCAAAGAGGCTCTCCTGTCAAGGCAGACTATAAAGGATACTTTTTAGACGGACAAATCTTTGACTCAAGTTACAAACGAAAAAAGCCAATCCGATTTACTGTCGGTCAAATGGCTCCTGGATGGGATCAAGGTATGAGCTATGTCTCCAGAGGGGCTAAGCTGACTTTAATTTTGCCGTCGTTTCTCGGATATGGTGAAGAGGGCTTTCAACAGCATGTCCCACCTAATTCAGTCATCCTCTTTGACATCGACATAAAAAAAGAAGCCTATTAGAAATAGTAACTAGTAAATAGTGTGCTAGTGGATAGTATGCTAAAAGGATAGGTCCTATTAATATCAAATCACTTTTGCTCAAGGAATTGATCGAGTAAGTCTTTCACTATTACTTTCTTCCCACAAGACGTTCAAAATAAATAAGAAGACAAGTGTATCTAGCAAACTATAGCATCAGAAGTATGTGGTTTGATTTTACTTTTCCAATATATCTTATATTACTAAGCTTCTGAATTGGACAATCAAAAACCTTATAGGTTTATCCAGTTTTTGAATCTGCTTTGCATATGACTCACATTGTATATTAAATATCATCAGCGGTTTTGGGCAATCAAAAAAACCTATAAGGTTTATCCAGTGGTCGAATCTTTATGCCAAACCTATGGTGTGGTGAGTATAACTTGAATCCTTGATTGCTGACTTGAATTGCCATTTATCGATTGGCATATTTGAGCAATCCGCCACTCAGTGTTACCACAGGGATCGAAATGGAAACCGATCCCTGTGCTATGATATCACAAAAAAGGAAGCTTGCTTTTAATTTTTTATAATCTTTTCCATTGTCAAGTTCTGATTTGTTTTATGTCTTATGGAAATAAAATACAAACCACTTGGTACATTATTTAAATCGATCATCCTATAATGGTCTGTAGTATTCATAACTTCATAGGTAGTCCCATCACTATTGAGAATTTTAATATCGTAGTTTTCTAATAGCCCTTTAATTTGGTACTCATTAACTACAGGGTTTGGATATAATGTTATGGCTTCATCTAAACAAACATCTGCGCTTGAAGCTAGGCCTTCTTCACAGTTAAAGCTTGTCTCATCTAGATCCTCGACATTGAATGTTTTACATGCAAAACCACAATGAGATGCGTCAGAAATCTCAACTGTATAAACACCTACTGGTAAATCTGTAAATAAACCACCCCCTTGATTTGTGCCTAAGTCAGGTACCAAAGAAAAGCTGAATGGTTCTTGACCACCTTCTGCAAACACTTGCACCTGTCCATCTGCAATACCGATGTCAGAGGTAAACGCAGTATATTCTTCACCATCATTTTCTTGACTACATTCTGAAACACTGATGATGATTTCAAAATCATCACCACCTGTCCCTTCATAGCCCTTACCAGCTAATTGGAAGACAAGTTGGTTGACAAGGGTCCCTGTGTTGATTCGTATTGAACCTGCAGCTGTTCCTTGATACGGATCATCTGTGGCTTCCTGATAAGGCTGCACATTTGCATCAAATATCGATCGATAAAACGAATTGCCATTCACAATAAGATTGCTGGTTCCTGCTAATTTTTCTAAGTTGCCTGTACTCATCAATGTCCACTCAGACGAATTTGATTTACCAGCCGCATAACCACCCAAACGATCAATGTGAATCGTAGGATTGATGACTGGCTGATCAAACTGGATCGTTAGAAGAGTCGTATCACTATCATCACCTGCTATGATTGGATCACTCGCATTATGCCCCTGCCTGTCCCAAATAAAAGAAAATCTTGACGTGATTGCGCCGGCAATATCTTCACTAAACCAAGCGGGGTTGACAGCCGTAACTCTTTGATTAGAGAGCAAAAAGGAAAACCTGGAATTTTGCTGATTGACGACTTGCATTTCTGCAATGGTTGTTTCTGATAAATTTGATTGGTATCTTCCACTACTAGAATTGAAAATCCAATCTTCTGTTGTTTCAAGATTCTCTAAACATTCGATATCTAAAAGACAAGATAATGGCTCACCTGATTCTTCCAATTCCTCTGGTTCGGATATGACAACGTCTTCACACAGAGCCATTGCCCCACCACTCGAAGAGGCAACAATAGAATATGTTCCAGCCGGCAATTCGGTAAATGTGCCATTCTTGTTATTGATTCCAGCAACTGGTGTAATCGAGTACGTAAATTTTGCTCCTGGATTGACATCAACCGTAATTGTACCATTTGATGCACCGTAACAACTAACATCAGTGTAGTCGACAATGGTACATTCTATTTCTCCTGAGCATTCATCAATACTAAAGATCTCGCTTTCTACCCGATACCCATTCGTCAATGTGTCTTCAATCGCAAGCACAAAGTCAGAACCACTCAATCCCTCCAAACTGATTTTATAACTCTCCGCAAAGGCATCAATTGCTGTTACGACTGGTATATCAAAACTAGAACCACCATCATCTGAAAGTATAATATTGACTTTGCAAATATCGCCATATGCTTTCCATAGCAGATCAATGGTGTCAGTCGAACAATACTGCATTGCCAGCGCTTGCACCAAACTAAGTGAATCTCTTAAGGTAACATTGATACTTACATTATCTGTATGAGTTTTATCTCCATCACTCACTTCGAGTAAGAATGTATAAATTTCGTTGTGATCAGATTGGTCAATATCAAATACTGGATTTACGCTGAATGAATCACTAAGAGCCACCTGGGCTGGTGGATACCATGTATACGAAATCATATCACCGTCAGGATCAAAAGAATCATCTCCCTCTAACATAAAGGTCATTGGCGAAACGACCATCACATCCTCTCCAGCAATTGAAATGGGAGCCTGATTTAGATCAAGGATTTGCCAGCTCACTTCACTAAAGCCCGCCCCTTCAACACCACTAGAGTATTTAGTAAAATAACTCAGATCAACACTGATTGTGTACGTGCCGGGTAGATTAGCAGACATGTCTAATCCTGTTAATTGATAAACATCTGAAGACAGTTTTGTTAATACTAAATCACCATTGTCCAACACATTATTATCCTTAGTCAAGGACAAAAGTCCAGCGGGTACTGATGCTAAATCCACTATCGCTGCAGTAAAGAGTAAGTCAATGGCAGCAGGATGGTCACTCAATGTCTGACTGCTCATAAAATCCCAACTGGCTGATAATTGAGATTCATCCAAGTATAATACTTTAGTTGCCATCACTTGATTGCCCTGCAAATCTTCCATCCACACCTCTATGCTCGTTTGACCACCCGTAACAAAAGTTACTGGGAAGGTCAGCATGCCTGAAGTCGCAGATGTCTGCGTAGCCAGTAGGCTAAGTATGCCATTATCATTTTGGTAGACAGCTATATCTCTTGCCTCATCTGTGATTTCAAAACTGACATCAACAGACAAAACAGAAGTAATGCCATCTGTTGCTGAAAAACCCAAATCAGGGCTAATATTCAAATTTGTGATTGTCAACTCCGCAGTTCTGTCTACCGTCCATTGCTGAGATTCTACGCCGGATCCCAGATTGCCAGCAAGATCACGAATGTCTGACACATCGATTGCAAATTCGTAGTTGGCTTCTGGATATGTATGGTCATCGTCCCATATAATTTCATACCAGTCATCGTCGACCTTTTGTATGTCAGATGATCGTAACAATTGACTCACACCATCACGTAACAATGTCAAGCTGGTTGTATCAAATTCTTCAATGTCTTCACTAAAATTAATTGTCATTTTGGTATAATGCTGATCATCGAGACCTCCCACATTACTCCGTACCATATTGGTCACCATTGGAGATGCTGAGTCTAGGATGAGGGGTATTGATTGTACAACCAAACCATTCACTTGATCACTAGATAGAATATTGAGAAGATCTATCTCTAACATATAGCTGTCATCTGACGCAAGAAATGAAGCGAGTCCAGATAATTTAAACAACCGATTGTCGTCTCCAATTTCAGTGAGCGTAAGGCTACCTGATTGGGCAATACCATTTAGAGTAATGGCTATATCATCAACTGTCAATGTAGAGACATCAAGAGGGACATTAAATAGTAAGTTTACAGTATCAAACGATGATGCTATATAGTCGGCAGGCAAGCCTATAAATTGCTGAACTACAGGTACTGACAAGAATTGAGTCCATGATACTTGTTTACCTACATCACCACTTGTCCCTGTTAAATCCTCAACGCCTGCAGCCTGTGCAGTAAAGACATAAAACCCATTACCTGTTGTCAAGCTTGCAATGTCGACATCATAAGTCACTGAGTCGACTTGCGTAATCACAACACTGGCATCAATTAAGTTTGCACCACCTTGGAAAGACAGCATCAAGTCCTCAATACCAAATGATGATTCAATAATCTCCTCGGTAAACTTGACTTGTAGTGTTGTGACTTGGTCAGACGTGAGTTCTGAAGGGTGTCCTGAGATGGATAAAACCTCTGGTGGAGTAGGGTCTAGAGGACTCCAAATCACAGTATATGTTTCTGGATCAAAACTTGGGAAATCGTCAACAAAATGAAACTTATCTTCATAGAATTGAACGCCTCCATCTGGAATCGTCACATGTGTCAGCCAGACATTTTTTAAAGGGATAACTTGATTGTCGCTATTGCGCGTGACACTGATGATTTCAAAATTTCCATTGCCTGGGTCATCAAGTTTGATATAATTCCAGCCGATGCCTAAAGGATCTACCGTTAGGGTAGTCGTATTGCCAGCGGCTAAGATATTACCAGTGTGTTCACCCGTGAATGCTGGGAAGACATCGTAGACAAGACTCCCTTGAGATAGAAAGATGGCGTCTGGGTTATCTTCTGTGTCTGCTATATCATTGACTAAAAAATCATCAATGCCATCATCTGCATCTCCGTATACAGAAATGGTATGGTGTAATTCGTGGATCTCAGCTCCACTTACCAAACTTAAATCAGGATTCCCACGACTATCAAGATGCACAACGTTTGTTTCATAATTAGTAAAATGACCCAATAATGTACTCGTAAAATACCATTGCCCAATTTTGGTTTTAAAGGCTTGTATATCGCCAAAGTTGATCGTGTTCAAACCTAGTGCAAATGGTTCACCTTGTAAGTTGGAACCAATTAAACTAAAGTTGACAGCTAAGCCTTTATCATTGTCTACGATTTCGGGCTGAGCTGATTCAATAACCACTTGCTGTGCTACGCCATAGCCATTGTTTTCGATCATGACGGCAAGGTCTGCAGGTATGATTGGTTCTATTGGTGCAGTCAATGGATCATCTCCGTAAATATCTCGCTGCATGAAATAATGCAAGAATAAATCAGGACTTGGGTTAACTGTAAGTGTCACGGGTATGAGTGGCAATGTAACCATGAGATCGCTAAACGGATCGAGGTATGATATGGTGCCACCAAACGAGTAGAATCTTGGATTCTCAGGCGCTGCTCCTGATTCAGGAATAAAGAGGACTTTTGCAAATCCATCCATTTCTGAACCAAGCATGCCAGTCCCATCTATCTCCGTTAAGGTATTTAGTTCTGTCGTTTCGATTGAGAATAAATCATTACTGTAAACACCATTCTCATCAAGGATTTCTAGATTTAAAGATAGATTTTGAAGAGCATCTGTTGGATGGCCATTGAAGACCGACAGTGTTCCTTCAAAAGCTTCGCGAACCATGGTTAATGTTTGACTGATGTTGATTGTGACCGACGCACAGACAGGATTAAAGGCTGATTCGGTATTGGGGTCAGCATTCGTTTTAGTTAATCTGACTACATCTGCAATGGCTCGCGTTGTCATATCATTAGCATCCTGATAGCCTCTTGAAGCAATATAATTATCTGCTTCTGTCAATGCCGTATCGATTAAATCTAATTCGGCTTTATCAATAATGTCAGGGTAGGTAGCATTGGGAGATAAGACACCAGCATTCCAAGCCGTAAGTGTCGTATTCCATCTGTCAATAAACATCTCAACACTGTCGGCAGGCATATCGAAATAAGCCATCTCTGCTAATATTGTTTCTCGCTTTTGTACATCAATCATCAGCTCATCTTTTAGATCACCAGACACGAGGGATAGCAGTTCATTTATATTTTCATTAGCCGTTAAAAATCCAAAATATTGGAAGGCATAATAATCTTGTAAATTGTCGATGTACGACGCTACGGCAATGTCATTCATTGGCTGTAATAAAACACTTGGGAATTCTGGCCCTGTCGCCTTTAAGAGTTTGTTATCAATTTGAAAGCCACTTACAGCAGCGATGATCTTATCAATGATGGCATCAACATCGATTTCAACTTTTTTCTCTTTCAAATCTACATCTGCAATATCTGCAACACAATCACAAACAGTACAACCACATAAGCCTGCCGCATTTAGTAATCCATCCACGCAGTTAGGCGGACTAAATGGATTTCCACCTTTTACCAATTGAAGCACAAAACCTCCAACTCTACCAATAATGCCCGGTGCACAATTTGATGTGGCCAAAAATAAATTCTTCAAGCAGTCATTACATTTGCAATCAATATTAATGGATGGCACACTTGAATTGACACCGCAATCATTGCAATCTCCACCACCAGGTCCGCTTGGACTACCACCTCCTCCAGGTCCTCCAGGCAGCGTTGGGAAATCAAATCCGCCTCCTGATCCTGGACAGGATCTACCTTCATAAGAAAAGAGTTCTGCGCCGCGCTGATAAATGCCATTCGGTCCACACTCATACCAATAAACAGTCCCAGCATAGTCAGTACAACCATCCCCAGCATTAGCATTATTGATGCGAGGAATACCAATACCCAATAGCTTTGACAGCGAAGCATAGGTGTTTCTTCCGTTTCCTGCAACAAGTCCCGCTGCATCTCTTCGTTTCATCTCCACGGGCACTTGTATGGCTTGCTGAGCCAATAGATCTTGAGGTTCATAATTCGTGACAAAGACATATTCTGAATCTGAGTCAGGTAATTGTAATTCGACTTCATTTGCTGTTATTAAGCCAACATTAGTCAAGGTGATAAAGAAGGGGAATGTCTCATCTCCAAATAGCTGTGGCATGGTGTCTGGCATCTCCATAAGGACAACTGGAGCTGGTACATTGGTCTCAAATTCTATGATGAGATCTATTTGATATTCATCTTCTATCGTTGTTGGTACGACATCCCATGAAAAGGAGATGGTTTGGTATTCAATAAAGACGACCTCATCTCGTGTCAGTCCAGGATTGATCACAACAAGACCATCGTATCCGAAATGATCTTGGGCTTGAACGACTAAACGATGTGTGCCTTCGGGAATGTCACTCGCTGAAAAGAGTCCATCGGCATCTGTGACCCCTTCGGCAAATACTTCTCCAGTGAAATAGTGTGTTATTTTAACTGAAGCACCTTCAACATGTGGAGCCTCATCTGTGAAATAGGTGTATTGATCTATGACATCTACCACGACATCACCCGTCTCATCAGAGACTTTTTGAATCGTATACGGAATGTTGAGATTGTTACCATTCGAGGCATTAATTACAATGTTACCTGTGCCTGGCGTATTCAGCGGAAGATCATCTGTTGGTACAAGATTCAGTGAAATCACAGCAGTGTCGCCAGGTGGAATATTTACCATCGGCGTAAGACTAACTAATTTTAGCCAACTCACCTGTGGTAATAAAACCTCAATGTCTTCAGTCTGACCCATCCCATCATTAAAGATTTTGAATTCTATAATTCGGGAATTGTCCTTATTCATTGTAGTATTGATGCTACTAATCTCAGAACGCAGGTAGCCTTGCTGTGCTTGACAGAAATAATAACTTGTCTCCTCCTGAATATCAGGCACTTCATCACCCGTTATACTCAATGGTATTTGTATGTAATCTAATATTTGGGTGACTTCAGATCCATTGATTTGGTAATTGATATCTGCCACACCATTAGCTGGCAAGCTAGAGATCGTATCAAAGGTCAAGGTGCATCCCGTAGGTAAAAACTCAGTGGATATGGTCACATTCGTTAATGGTGCTTCGCTCAGGTTTTCAATAGCAATGGTACCAGTTTCAGCTTCATTAAGAAGTAATTCCCAAATTACATATTGGCCGTTGTTGACTTTAAATCCAAGAATGTCAAATTCATCATCAACAGCAGTGGCACCCTGCTCTGGAAAGCTCGCGCCAATTGAATAATGTCCTGCTTCATAGGGTAACGGTTCAAAGATTGTTGCATAATTACCCATGGAGTCCGTTGTTACGGAAATCTCTCTCCTCACTTGGCCTACAGTTATATAGATTTCTAAATCTGCATTAGGCACTGGCGTATTATCTGGCTTGAATGATGATCCTGTTATTGGGATCGAGCTACCCTTAACATACAAATCTTGATCTGCGAATGCTGAACCCAGATAATCTGGTAGCACTGTCATATTGATTGGTTCAGATCGATTATTTAAATACAAGAGCTCGGTAATTGTCTCGTCAGAATTGATTTCAAACAATAGATAGTAGTCTCGGGGCTGGAATGGCGCAAGACCTAAGTCTGGTAATTCTATGGTGTCTCCTACTAATAGGGATGCATCCAAAATATAGTCGCCTATTAAAAAATCATTGTCATCAATAAATAAATCTTTGGAGAAATAGCCAGTCAATGTAGCACCTGAAGGGGCCGCAGCTAATCCTTCGTTTGTAATCAAAGCTCTGAATTCGAAAAGACCATTCGAGGGAACATTTGTTTCGGGTACAATGACATCTGCAATCTTGAAATCTGGTTTATTAATATCGGTTACAATAACCCATATTGTACCAGGTGAGAATCCAGGACTATTAGCTTGAATAGTCACTTCTTGATTACCGTCCGTAATCGGATCATTTAATGTCGTTATCGGAATTGTAATAGAGGCAGAGCCCTGTGGTATAATCACACTGACAGGGAGACTTAATTCTGTTTCATCGGATACGGATAAAAAGACTTCAAGATCTTGATCTGTTGCTGTATTCCTAGTGATCGTCAAATCTCCCGCATCGGCCTTACCTTCTTGGAGTGATAGGGGATTGACTTGGAGCATAAGCGAAGAGCCATCGTCGTCAGAGACCACCAAAGTGGCTACAACAACGCCGTCGCTCGTATCTTCAGCATCACAATTACAGGAAGGAATAAAATATTTAGCAGTAATATCTACATCCTTAAATCCATCAACTTGGGCATTATCTAGTACACCAATGAAGAATTCTTTTTCTTGTTCGGATGCTGAAAGGTTGACTCCTTCTGGCAATAATAAAAGATCGTTTTGACTTGCGAACAACCTCACGTTTAATACAGAGCCATCGTCAACAACTCGTCTGATTAAGCCTTGTGTTGCATAAAATCCGCCAGCTTCAGAGATCGTATCTTGGAGGAGTTCTATTTCAATGGCAGGTATGTCTCCGTCATCTGAAAGTAGTATGGATTCTACAGCAGAGGTTAGAAATTCAGCACCTGCTGAAATTGTCACTGTTTTATTTTGTTCAGGTATGTTATTGTCGGGCAACAGAACGGAGACAGGAACAAATGTCTGACCTGGAGTTATCGTTACTGTTTGGGGTAGGGGTATTTCTAAATCATTAGATGACGAGAGATTGATTTCAAGAAAATCTGATGGTGAAAAATCTACGGCGACTTCAAAATTTAATGTTGTTCCTTCTTCAATTTCAGTAGGTAAATTATTAATATAAATGGTTGAAATAAGGCTGCCATATTCACAGAGTGACTCGACTTCATTCGCCGTACTGCATTGGGATGGATTGGCTGATATTTGAATGTTGCCCCCGATGGTTCCATTTTGTAAAAGATCACAAACACCTGAGCAATCGCTGAGTGTAGCATTCTGTTGGATGCGGAGGTGAGAGCCAATGCTTGTGAGTTGTTCTAGGCCACCTAACATGACTAATAAGTCGTTGTTGTAGATTGACAGCATGCCTCCAACTTCTATTAAGGATGATAATTGAGAAATGCTAGTTAGATTAATATTATTTTGGATGATGAAGTCGCCATTGACCTTAGCCAAATTTTCAAATCCACCTAAGTCAACAATTTGATAATTAGTTTTAATTGAAAGATTCCCTTCTACGTAAGTAATAAAACTTAAGCCTGAAAGATCAGTAATATTATTTCCACCAGATATGATTAGATCACCTGGTATGGAATCACAATTGGAAAATATTGACACAAAGGCATCTACCTCCGATTGAGTCTGTAAACTGATATCGCCTTCTGGGCATTCTGAGCTAGTACAGAATGTCGTGACTTCTGTCAGCGAACTACAGGCGGAAGGATTAGATGAGATGTTGAGGCTACCTCCAAAACGACTGTCATTAATGATCCCACACAATCCGTCGCAGTCAGTCAAAGATTGATTAAAGCGCACTGTTATATTTGTGGCTATCATAGCAATATCAATAATCCCATTAAGTTGACTTAGTGAATCATTGTAAGAAATATTTAATTGTCCAAATACAGTATCGACTAAGCTTAGGGCATCAATATTTTCTAATTTTTGATTATTGTAAATTCTTAAATCACCACCGACACCAGTAATGTTTTGAAGTCCATCCAGACTTGTGATGCTGTTACTATTTTCGAATTTGAGATCACCTCCAACATAACTAATGAAGCTTAAGTCAGTAATATCAGTAATGTTGTTGTTACCATTAATGAAGAGATCCCCAGATAGTGAGTCACAAGAAGAAAATGTAGCCACGAATGCGTCCACTTCGCTTTGTGTTGTTAGGATAACATCACCAGATGGACAATCAGAAGTGCTACAGAAAGTGCTTACTTCTGTCAAACTACTACATTGAGAAGGATTATTAAAAATGGAAGTAGAACCATTGACGCCTGAGTTATTTATCAACATGCAAATGCCTGCACAATCAGCGAGTAAGGGATTGTATGAAATGTTGAGATTTCCATTCACTGATGTCAATTGTTCTAAACCATTGATATTTGGGAGGTTTTGGTTGCTTGAAATCCTTAACTCTCCATCAACCGAAATAAGTTGGGCTAACTGAGCTATCGATGTGAGGTTATTATTGCTAATCAGTCGCAATTGACCAGCTACAGTTTGAAGATTTTGAAAACCACTTAAGTCACTAATGCCTTGCGTATTTTGAATAATCAAGTTGTCACCGATATGATTTATAAAACTCAATCCAGATAAGTCTGTTATAGTACTCGCGCCATTAATGGTTAATCCCCCAGGCAAAGAATCACAACCAAAAAACGTATTCACAAATGCATCAACTTCAATTTGAGTAGATAGAACCACTGTCCCCTCTGGACAATCTGTATCTGTACACAATGTACTGACTTCAGTTAATGAGCTGCATTCTGAAGGATTAGCCGCTATAGTAATACTACCACCAACTCCTCCATTATTGATCAAACTACAAATAAGAGAACAGTTTGTCAAGGAGCTATTATTACTAATTCTTAGATTGACTCCAACAGAGGTAAGGGCTGAAATTCCAGATAGATTTGTCATATTTATGTGATACCAAACTTGCATGGTTCCACCGACTGTTTGTAAAAGGTCAAGGCCACTGAGATCGACTAAGGATGAGTTGTCTCTAATGTTTAAATTTCCGCCAATGGAAGTTATGAGATTAAGTCCGTCCAAATTAATCAAACTTGCATTGTTCCAAATGATAACAGAATTATCAATGCTGGTGAGATTACTCAATGCTGAGATAGTCGTTAAGGCAGCATTTGATCTTATGTCCATACCTCCTATATCTATCAATCCATTGAGTCCGGTAAGCTCAGTTAAAGAAGGACAGGATTGGACAAGTAGATTGCCTTGAATGTAACGGAGAAATGATAATTGTGACAAGTCGTTAATTGTTGAACCTGAAATTGTTAGATTGCCAAATATTGAATCACATGAACTTTGATTGGCAACAAAGGCATCAATTTCATTTTGTGAGTTTAGGACGACATTGCCTATTGGGCAGGTATTAGTGCAAATTAATTCAACCTCAGTCAAAGAGCTGCATTCTGAAGGATTACTTATTATAGAAATCGGACCAACAACTCCATCAGCATTAATGAGCGAACATATGGCACTACAATCTGTAAGTGAACCGTTACTTCCAATGCTTAATTCCGCTACGGAGGTTAAGTTTTCTAGTCCTGATAAATTTGGTAGAATGCTATTGCTAAATAGTTGTAAATATCCAGTTGTTGTTAAGTTTGATAATGCACTAAGTGTTGTCAGAGCGGGATTACTGTTAATTCTTAAACTACCAATTACAGTTGTTAAATTACTTAAGACGCCTACATCAACTAAGAGAGAATTTGAACGAATATAGATATTGCCGCCAACTGATGTCAAGGCATTAAAATCTGAAAGGCTGGTGAGTACATTTGAATATTCAATTGTAAAATCACCGTCAATTGTGATGATATTATTGAAGGCAGCATAGGTCGATAGTTGATCTAAATCTGATAAAATGAAATTGCCTTCAATCGATGTTAAAAATGATAATGCACTGATATCTGTGACACTATTTGATCGAATGGTTAGGTTGCCAGGGAAATCTGGGCATGCTCCATAAGCAGTGACAAAGGCTTCCAATTCGAGTTGGTTGTTAATGACGATATTAGCAGAAGGACAGTTAACAGGCGTACATAGCAATTCAACTTCGGGTACGCTACTGCATTCTGTTGGGTTAGAATAAATACTGGTTGACCCATTGACGCCGTCTGTATTGATCAGGTTGCATATGCTACTACAATCTGATAATAGAGCGTGATTACTGATTTGAAAATTTCCATTAACATTAATTAGATTTTCAAGACCAGATAAATTAGTTAATAGGTCATTATTGTTTAAAAGAAAATTACCAGAAATAGTAGTGAGATAACTTAGCTCAGAAATATCATTTATGGCATTACAATTTTCAATTGTCACATTGCTAGCAATATCGATCACATTCATCCCTTGGACACTGGTCAAGGCATCACAATTATTAATTATAAAGTTTCCTTGCAATTCAAGTTGAGTAAATCCCGACATGTCAGTTAACACATTATTATTTTGAAATGTCAAATTACCAGACAAGTATTCAATAAAGGCTAAACCACTAATATCACTTACAGTTCCGGTAATAATGATGTTACCAAATAAGCTATCGCATGATGAATAGCTTGTCATGAAGGCTGCAATTTCAGTTTGATCTTGCAAGGTCTGATTTCCAATTGCACAGACATTCAGCGTACAATTGCTTTCAATTTCAGTTTGGTTACTGCAAAAAGCGGGATTACCATAAATGCTAATTGTACTTTGTACGCCATCGGCTTGAAAAATATTGCAGAGGCTACCACAGCTCACCAAACTCGAATTATTATAAATAGACATTGTGCTGCTTACAAAGGTTAGATCTTGTAACCCATCAAGATTCAACAAAGAAGGATTGCTATATATTTGAAGAGTACCTGTTATGGACGTCAAACCTATTAATGCATCAATATTTTCTATAAGATTATTGTTGCTAATATAAAGGCCACTGCCTACCATTAACGCTGCTCCAGTCAGTCCGGTCAGATCAGTTATCTGATCAGAATTGTGTATTTGTAATAGACCCCCAACTGTAGATATGTTTTCCATTCCTGTCAAAGAGGATATGTTGTCCATATTTGAAATTCTAAGATCTCCAGTGATCTCTGTTAAAAAACTTAAGCCAGAGATATCAGTAACGTTGTTGCCTGAAAGAGTGAGATTGCCATCATGAATTGTACAGCTAGCACTATAGCTACTCACATAAGCATTTAGCTCTGCTTGTGTATCAAGTGTTAGATTGCCGATGTGGCAAGGATTAGCTTGACATAATAATTGTACTTCTACAGGGCTACTGCATTCTGAAGGGTTGTTGGAAATGCTGACTGAGCTAGCCACGCCGCCACTGTTAATAATCGGACAAATACCACTGCAATCTGTCAGGCTTGCATTGCTATATATAGCCATGGTAGAACTGACTGAAGCCAAATCTGTTAGTCCATCTAGATTTAATAAAGCGGGATTACTATATATTTGGAGAGTACCCGTTATAGAAGTCATACCCAGTAAGGCATCAATATTTTCTAGTAGATTATTATTACTAATGTATAGCCCATTGCCGACTGTCAACGTTGATCCAGTCAGACCCGAAAGATCTGCTAACTGATCTGAGTTGTGTATTTGTAAAAGACCACCAACTGAGCTTATGTTGTCCAGACCAGCCAATGAAGAGATATTGTCCATGCTTTGCACTCTGAGATCTCCGGTAATCTCCATTAAAAAACTTAGTCCAGAAATATCAGTGATGTTGTTGCCTGATAATGTCAAGTTGCCATCGTGGATGGTGCAGCTTGCACTATATGAACTTATATATGCATCGAGCTCTGCTTGCGTATCAAGTAATAAGTTGCCGATGTGGCATGGATTGGTCTGACATAATAATTGTACTTCTACAGGGCTACTGCATTCTGAAGGGTTGTTGGAAATGCTGACTGAGCTTGCCACGCCGCCACTGTTAATAATCGGACAAATACCGCTACAATCTGTAAGACTTGCATTACTATATATAGCCATGGTAGAACTGACCGAAGCCAAATCTGTGAGCCCATCTAGATTTAATAGAGCAGGATTACTATATATTTGAAGAGTACCAGTTATGGAAGTCATACCAGCTAATGCATCAATATTTTCTAAAAGATTATTGTTGCTAATATATAGGCCATTACCTACCATCAACGCTGCTCCAGTCAGCCCAGTAAGATTCGTTAATTGATCTGAGTTGTGTATTTGTAAAAGACCACCAACTGTAGTTATGTTTT
Organism: uncultured Saprospiraceae bacterium; assembly: GCA_937959275.1. Lineage (GTDB taxonomy): Bacteria > Bacteroidota > Bacteroidia > Chitinophagales > Saprospiraceae > CALFUK01. The sequence continues at coordinate 40,882 of CALGLU010000057.1, forward strand.
CCAGACCTGTCAAAGAAGAGATGTTGTCCATGTTTGAAATTCTAAGCTCTCCAGTGATCTCTGTTAAAAAGCTTAACCCAGATATATCAGTTATGTTGTTACCACTGATAGTCAGATTATCATCATGAACTGTACAGCTAGCGCTATAAGCAGAAACATAAGCATTGACCTCAGCCTGTGTATCTAAAAGTAAATTACCTTCGTGACATGAATTCGCATTGCATATCAGTTGGACTTCAACAGGGCTACTACATGCAGAAGGGTTATTATAAATGCTAACTGAGCTTGCAATATTTATAACTGAGCATATTCCACTACAATCAGTCAAATTGGGGTTGTTGTAAATTGACAAAGGACCTTGGCTATCAATACCATCGAATGCATCCATATTTTCCAAAAGAGCATTATTAGTAATGTAAAGCCCATTTTCGATTAATAAACTTGTGGTACTCAATCCGCCTAAATTAGATAAATCTGAAATTTGATCCACATTGTTGATTTGTAAAAGTCCTCCAATTTTTTTTAATTCTTCTAGGCCAGAAAGAGAGGCTAAGCTATTCATATTTTGAACTCTGAGTTCACCTGTAATCTCTCTCAAAAAACTTAATCCAGAAATGTCAGTTATAGTGTTGCCGCTGATCGTCAAATTGCCAGTGTGGGTTGAACAATCTGTAGAATAGGCGTTCACATATGCGTCTACCTCTGCTTGAGTGTCTAATAGTAAATTTCCAATATGACAGGGATCTTCTTGACACAATATCTGAATTTCAACTGGGCTACTACATTCAGAGGGATTATTATAGACGCTAACTGTACTTGCAGTACTTATGATAGAGCATATTCCGCTACAATCAGTCAAACTTGGGTTGTTGTAAATTGATAAAGGACCTGGACTTTCTATATAACTCAAGGCGTCAATATTTTGCAGCAAAGCATTATTCGTTATGTAAAGTCCATTCTCAATTGCAATAGTTAAGGTGGTGAATCCTCCGAGACCATTTAAATCTGTAATTAAATCGAGCTTATTGATTTGGAAAAGTCCACCAATGTCGAAGATGTCATTAAGTCCTGTAAGAGAGGATAAGCTGTTCATGTTTTGTAATCTGAAATCTCCGGTAACCTCCTTTAAGAAACTTAATCCAGAAATGTCAGTTATGGTATTGCCACTGATTGTTAAATTACCATCATGGACTGTACATGCAGCTGAATAGGCTGAGATGTAATCAATCACATCTTGTTGTGAATCAAGCGTTGTATTTGTGTCAGGACACTGAGCGCTTATAATTGAATTAAAAAAAATGAAAAATGTAAATACCGTGAGTGTGCGTAACATGGGGAAGTTGGTTTAGCAGTTAAAAAGTTATTACGAAGCGCAATTGTCTAAAATAGTCCAGAGGCACAAGTTGGCAGAATATAAAACATGCCTTTATTTGCCTGAACTTCGTTGAAGAACCGCTCCCATAGCTACGGCTATGCGAAAGAACCTTCGCCTCAATCAGACAAATAAAATTCTAAGTTTTATATACACTTTTAACTTATACCTCCTCTACTAGGTCATGGGCAACCTGTTGACTATGTTCAACTAAAGTTAAGCAATCCTTAGTAAAATAATATTCATTGAGCTAACAAAGAATATTGAAAGTCTTGATTAACATCTAATAATTAGTTGCGATCTGGAGAGAAAAGGTTACCAGTATAAGGAAGTTTGTTTAGAAATAGTAGACAATTGTAAAGTTGGTAGAGAGTTTGGGAGTTCAGGTTTAGGTGAGTCTAAGAGAAAAAAGGAAGCTTACAAGTTATAATAAGCTTCCTTTTTAATATAATCTTAGGAGAGCAATTCAATTAGCTGATCTGCTAATTCAATTCCAATTTTTTCTTGTGCTTCATTTGTAGATGCTCCGATGTGTGGAGACAATGATACCCGAGGATGTTGTAGTAAATCTTGTCTTGGAGATGGCTCATTGGCAAATACATCTAAACCAGCGGCTGCTACTTTACCATTATCCAATGCCTCTAATAGCGCAGTCTCATCAACTGTGCCTCCTCTTGAAGCGTTGATAAGAACAACACCTTCTTTCATTTTTGCAAATTCATCCGCACCCAACGCTGGCTGACCCAAAAATGGAATATGGAGAGTAATGACATCGGACTCAGCTAATACCTGATCCATTGATGAAGTGACAACTGTCACATCTCCAAAGCGCCCCATATCAATGACTGCTTGCTCGACATAAGGATCTGTCGCTACGACATCCATGCCAACACCCAAAGCTAATCTCGCCGTGTTTTGTCCGATACGGCCAAAGCCAATAATACCTAATGTTTTGCCTTCTAATTCAAACCCCTTAGAATATGCTTTCTTTAAGCCCTTGAAGTTATTATCACCATCTTCAGGCATTTGTCTATTGGCCTGATATAAAAATCTAGATACTGAAAACAAATGCGCAAACACGAGTTCGGCAACAGATCGAGATGATGCAGCGGGTGTATTAACCACATGCACTCCTTTAGATTTAGCATGCTCAACATCAATATTGTCTAGGCCAACTCCACCACGGCCAATCACTTTTAAATTTGGGCAGAGGTCAATTAACGGTTGTCTGACTTTAGTCGCACTTCTCACACAGATTGCATCATAGTTAGGCAATTCGGCGGCTAAATCATCTTGAGCAATTTTTTCCGTCGACACCTCTATTCCGGCGTCTTTTAATTTTTGTAAACCTGATGGATGTATACCATCATTGATGAGCACTTTTGGCATTGTCGTATTTTTTAGTTCAATAGAACTGCAAAGAAACATCTTTTTGACCTAATTCAGAAGCCTAGTGGGCTAATGTGTAGATATCTATTTGAATTTAAGTGTATCAAGTGGTTAAAACCCAATGTCGTTTAGTTTGTGTTAGAGGTATTATCATTTGAAAATCCAATTGTCATGATTTTACTAAAAATCCCGCCAATTGGAGACTTTTTTTAACCATTCCACGCGGTACTTCGTACCGCGCTACAATAATGTCGCACT
>CALGLU010000058.1 GCA_937959275.1 uncultured Saprospiraceae bacterium
GAAATTCTGGTATGAATCATTGTAGTTAGTTATGGTAGATGACAAGCCCTTTCCATCCATATGAATCCAATCTCCTTTTTCAATAAATTGAGAAGACCACTTAAAAAATGCATCCGTTAAATGTTCAAATTCAATTTCGAGAAGCAGAGTTCTAATTCGAGTATAGCCAGGTACTCCATGGTATAATGAGAACTTATCGCTAAAAAAGTTTTCATTGTTTTTGAAAAACCTAGCTAATGATTGAAGGCTCGTATAGCCGCTCATATTTCCCAATATGACCATAGATAAAAACGAAGGCAGACTTATACGTTGACCTTGTTTACGTCTATGATCTGGGATTTGCGAAAGAAAATGAGTTAATGATTTCATATGAAGTTTAGCACAACATATTAAATTATTTTGTCATATATTAATAATTAGAACTGTTTGACCCTGCCTCCGAAGGAGGAGAATTCTCCTCCTTCGGAGGAGTGGCTCCGCATTAGCGGTGACGAGGTGGTGTCCCTTTTCGGTGGACTGGCTCCCCATTTGCGGAGACGAAGTGGTTTCCATTTTCGGTGGACTGGCTCCCCATTTGCGGAGACGAGGCGGTTTCCCTTTTCGATGGGGTTGTCATGCTCTGAGATAGAATACAAAACGTTTGCTGGTTCGGAGACCACGATGGAGTTCTAACAAAAAAAACCAACATCGACCATATTTTCTTGTTACCCTGGTTGGACTCCGATTCAACGAGCTAATCTTCTATCAGATCATAATACATACGGACAAAATAGAGGATAAGGCCGATAATGGGAAGGAATGCCGTAAAGTAAGCATTTGACAACTCAAACTTCTTATCTAGGAATGTACCCAAATACATAAGTAGGCCTAGCAAGAAAAAGAGCTGAAAGACCATGCCCGTGTATTTCAAATAATGATTCGAATGACGACTAGGCTTGGGCTTCATTAAGCTTTCTATCTATTCGGCAAAGGATAGTACTTTTTCAGACTTTTTTTTAGGAGCTGAGGTAGAAGGGTTGCCTGTCGCACAGTGGACATTAAATCTAGCACCAGGATGTACAGCAAGTCTGCCTGTAGTGACTTCACCATCGATAACTGCAGATTCTGCAACATTTAATAACTCAGTCGTTTTAAAAACACCTTTAAAATGGCCTTCAACGAGTGCTGTGGCGCACTCTATATTACCATCTACAAACCCTTTTGGACCAATGATCACTTTACCTTTACAAGTAAGTGAGCCAATCAATTCGCCATCAATTCTGATATCTGAATCTGAATTAATAGAACCCTCCATCCGAGTCCCCGCACCTAGACTGTTGATGGTCATACCAGTGGATGTAGCAGTTGTAGTTGAAGAGCTACTTGATTTCTTACCAGTATCAACAACTACTGGAGTTTGACTTTGACTTTTTTCTTTCTTGCTTCCAAACATGAATTTGTAGTTTACATTTTAAGATGCCATAAGATACAATAATTGAGGATTTATTGAAAAATATCAATCTCTAATCGTTGATTATGTAGTGTAAAATCTAAAAATGTGTTTCTATGTTGAATGTGTTCTAGTCGAATAAAATATGAATGAGGACATTCATCAGAAGCTCGGGCAGTAAATCCGTCTTTTTTGCTCTCCTTTGATATAGTAATTTAAGGATAATTCGACGGAACCATTGGCTGTACCAGCTCTTCTAAATTCTGAGACTGTAGCGTCATAGCTAAAACCTATCCCATAATTCCCGTTGTCCATTCGAGCTGAAAAGATCGCTGCATCTGCGTGAAGACCTCCTTCGACACGATTACCCGTTCTAAACCAAACTCCAAATTGCACATATTGTCTACCGACTGCTGTATCTTTCATTCTGAATCGGAGACTCGCGCCAGCATTATATTCTCGATGAGGACCTTGTAGCAAGACAATAGCACCTGGTAAAATACTGTAGGTTGGTGTTAACTCTAGTTCGGCACCAGCATGTACTGTCGTTTTGACATATAGACTCACATCCTGATTAAGAAAGGAAACATTCGGACTATTGATATGACTCATAGAGATACCGGCATAGAAGTTATTAAATTCATCCAGCACTGAGAAAAACAGTAAGCCGACCGATAAATCAAGATAATTAATATTTGAAATTGATCCATCATCAAAGCCAGGTGCTTCACCACTCGGTGCTGCATCATTCCAGCCTCCTACACCATTATGCTGCTGCGGCCAGCGTAGATTTTCAGGCGTGATCCTATTTTGAGTAAAACCTATATCAGTTCCTAACACGAGGTAATTCGAATTCTTATAGCCGCCACTCAAAAACTTAGAATAGGAGCCAGAAAGCTTAGCTTGAAATGTACCAAAGTTGGATTCCCCTGCGACATCGCCGTATAGCGAACCACCAATGCCAAAATAATCACGATCAGCTACAGGTTTACGCACATCATAAGACAGAGAAGAGGTATTATAGGCGTTAGCCCCTAATGCCGGAGCCCATTGATTCCTATAATTTAGTATTAAGCGTTGCGAATTGTTAGTGACACCAGTCAGCGCTGGATTCAAATTGAGAGGCGCCATATAGAACTGGGAGAAATGAATATCCTGACCAACTAAGACTGTTGACACTAAAAGCCAGAAAACCAGAACTAAAAATCTATTCATATCTGCATATTAATACATGTGAATAGTTGATTGGCGTTTTGTTAAACACAAAATACAATTAATTATCCATGTACTTTAGGATACCAGAATTTACGACGATCTGTTTGATTAATCAAATAGGAGAATGAAAATTCGAAAGACCCATTAGCGGTTCCAGCTTGTTTGAATTGAGAAGTTGTAAAATCATAACTAAAGCCAAGCCCATACTTGCCAGATTCAAATTTAGTTGAGAAAATTAATGCATCAGAGTGCAGGCTTGAACCCGCATTCGTGCCTCCATCACCACTCACAGCAGCTTGGATGCCTAATCGCGTCCATAGTCCTACCTGAAATGCTTCACCTGTATCTTCACCGATTCCTATACGAATACTGGTACCAAAATTATATTCTCTATGTGGGCCCTGTACCATGACAACAAATCCAGGCACCAAACTTAAGGTTGAACTTAAGCCATATTCACCGCCACCATGTAGTGTATATCGTCTGTACAATGACACATCAGAATTAAGAAAGGAAACATTTGCCTCATTCAAATGTGCGGATGCAATACCGACATATAAGCTATTCGTCTCATCAAAAATACTAAACCACATCAATCCTACACTTAAATCCGGGTATAGAATGTTGTTATTTGTTATATCCTCGCTTGATCCAGATGCAGGATCATATTCTCCATTATTATGTTGTGAAGGCCATCTCAAATCTCCAGTTCTTACTCGTCTTTGAGTCACTGCAATATCAGCACCCACACTCAAATAGTGAGCAGATCGCAAGCCTCCATTCATATAATAACTAAATGATCCAGAAAGTCTTGCGCTCGTCATTCCAAACCGCGATGCACCAGCTACATCACCCCACATGCTCCCACCAACGCCAAAATAGTCGTATGTGCCGACCTGAATTTTCTGATCGTATGATGCAGAATATGTATTGTATGCATTGGCTCCAAGTGCTGAGGCCCATTGATTTCGATAATTGGCAACAAATCGTTGATTAGACCTCATGACACCAGTCAGTGCAGGGTTGAGGTTTAATGGTGATTGATAGAACTGAGAAAAGTGAATATCTTGCCCGTAGATCGCACATGATAGGAGTGTGCAACACAGGATGGTAAAGCTTTGTCTTAGAGTCTTCTCGTTCATCGCGGCAAAAGTAATAACAACTGGGAACTTCAAGTTTAAATAAGTATAGTATTAAAAGACAAAAGACGTTAAAATATTATAGTTGGCCTCGCATATTTGTCATTTTATCCCAAATAAGTTCACTCTACTCTTCTTTGCGCCAAGATGCGCCGTATTTCTCCACTAAAATGTTGTCATAATGATCGGCAGCTTCAAATAGACGATTAAATAGGTCTAAGGCTGATGACACATTTAGATACTGATCATATATAAGTAAGGATAGGATGATATCTTGACCTTTTACACTCAGTGTTAAGCCTTCTAATTGGTGGTTTTCTTTGAGCAAATAGGTATATAATGGTTTGATATTTGTCGACGGAAGTAAGCCTAAATATGCATCGCCTATAATTAGGCCAGATTTCATATGGTAGGACACATTGATATTCGCACTTCCTTTTTTAATATGCCACTGATTGGGCCCACGCCTCGACAAATCAATATCATAGCCAGCAGAGATAAGCATCGATTCAATCGTCTTATTGACACCAACAGGTTCATAGGCTTCAATATCAGAAATGCGAATGACTTTTGACCCACAGTGGATACAGTAGCTATTCTCTATTTCCTTATCGGAAATGATATTCAAGCATGAATTACATCTAATCGACTCCAACTTGCCCTTTGCAACAAAGATATCTAAGGTGTCTTTCAAGTATTTAACCGGCAAGGAAAATCCAATGTTATTGCCATTCTTAATAATGAATGTATTGACACCAACAATTTGACCATCAATGTTCAGAAGTGGCCCTCCACTATTTCCTGGATTGAGCGCCGCATCATGCTGTATATAATTGATACTTTGTTCTGCATGTCTCATATTAGATATAATACCCTCGGTTGCCGTATACTTTAATCCAAACGGATGACCAATGGCAATCACTTTGTCGCCTTCTACTAGATTAGCACTACCTTCTAATGAGATAGCTCGCTTTTCAATTTTTAACTCAGAAACATCCAGGAATGCAAGATCATATTTGGGATCTACATAAATCACCTTGACGATGGACTTATCCAATGCGGCACTTTTTACGACCACCCTATTATTATCCCGGATCACATGTTCATTCGTCACGATTATACCCTCATTGGGCAGCAAGAAGCCAGTCCCCGTACTGTAGGGCGTTGCTATCTGGATAACCAGATCTCGAAATGAATCTATGATTTCATTCCTTTTCATTCAATCGCTTTAATTTCTTGACATCCAACTCCTTAATCATCAACATATAGCTCTTTGCAAAATGGGCTGGCGATGTGAAAACCAACATTCTCGTATTGGGCCTAAACTCTGGAAAATCTTCACGCATCTCCTGTTCAATTTCCAAAATGGCAGATTTTATATTGCCTTTATGGAGCGCCGTATCCGTCCAAAATGTTTGTTTGAAACCCAATGACTCAAAGTAAGTATGCTCAAATATCTGATAGTATAGCGTAAACAATTGCTTAACGGGTAAAGGGATAGCATAATTAAATAGACAATAGCCTGCTATGTAGCTTGGGATAGCAAGGCCCACATTTTCATAATTATTCTGTACATACCAGTCCATGTTTTGCAATTCATCATCAATTAGCTCTTTGACTCGGTCGTGAGCAGTCGGGGCTGTGATGCCAAAGGTAGACTTGACACCATATAATTCAGAGTAAAAATGTTCTTGGGATCGATCCTTTATTTGCCTTAATTTTTTGAGCATATCATGGTTCCTCCGCTCGGCTGTTTTACCATCCTTTAAAAAATAAGCCTTATGTATTTTCTCAAGAGCCTCCATGGTAGAGCCTTCTGGATGTATGAGATAATCAAGCTTGTAGATGGTCGATAATATAAGATATGAAATGCCTCCAGGATATTTATGCGTGTCTAATTTACCATCAGTTATTGAATGAATCAGAACATCCAGTTCTTGATGAAGGTATTCATACTTAATCCGCTTTTGTTCTTCAGAGACATTTCTCAAATGCCCTGTATTCACAGCTGTCAAAGACTCAAATTCTTCCAGTAAAATATCGTCTTGCTTATCCGCATTGACAGACAATTCCTTGAGTGCGTAATACAGTTTATAAGGAGAACCATCCAACATGTATGAAGTAAAGGTCAGACAAATCGCATCTTCTTCGTCAAGAGAGTATTTGGAATATTTGAGTGTAAAATTCTGTTCAACTAATTTTCTTAAAAATCCAATATTTTTATCTGTTGTCAAGGCAACCTTTGCCATGGCCATGATCTTCTTCCGATTAGCGACACCTGTGACCATCTTTGATCCTTGAAACAATTCGAAGTTTATTTCATCAGCTGTTCTTGTATACGTTAGATTATCCTGGTCATTTGTCAAGTATTTAAGGAAGTTCTCAAACGCATCCAGATACTGTTTTTGCTCAAATTGTTCTAGTGCTTTGTCCCAATACTCATAATTCTCTTCTTCTTTATATGAATCACTATACCTCCCAAATTCTATATCTGGTTGGTCATAAGATTCCTGAATTCCGAAGAGTCGTTTCAAATAATTCATGGGTACTGCGAAAATATATAAAATGATTGAATGAGAGAGGGATTGGATGGGAGAGAATGTAGTAAATGAGTAAATGAGAAATGAGAAAATGAATAAATGAATAAATGTCGTTGAGCTAATTCTCTACATTTGTAGGATGAAGTGGCGAACACCAATCGAATCCGTTTCTTATCCTTTCAATATAGGTATGGATACTGACGTCTTGATGCTGGGATCTTGCTTTGCTCAGCATATAGGTCAAAAACTGAATTATCTCAAAATCAGAACAGCCATCAATCCAAGCGGCATTAGCTACAATCCTGTTTCTCTAGCACGACAAGTGACATCTGCTATAGCACAAACAGCTATCCCCCTCTCTAGCCTTGTCCACAATGGAGACAAATATGTTCATTTTGATTTTCATGGAACAATGGGGCACCACAACCAGCACACATGTCATGACAATTTGAATGATGGACTTGTCACACTAAGACAGAGTCTATCTACAAGTGATCTAATTTTTATCACTTTAGGGAGCGCCATCGTCTATGAGTTAATTGAAAACAAGTCAATTGTATCCAATTGTCATAAGTTTCCACAACAGCAATTTTCAAAACGGCAGTTAACCGCCGAGGAAGTTATTCGCTCTTTGACAGATATTGTCCAGCTCACCCTAACTCACAACCCTTCTACAACTATCATTTTTACGGTCAGTCCGATCCGCCATGTGCGTCATGGACTGATAGAAAATAATCGAAGCAAAGCAACGCTCATTGCCAGTACACATTCTATAGTTGACTTATACGACCGTGCTTTTTACTTCCCTTCCTATGAACTTTTAATGGATGATTTAAGAGATTATAGATTTTATAAAAAAGACTTAGTCCACCCCACAGATAGTGCTGTAGATTATATCTGGGACTACTTACAAGAGTCATTCATGACTGATCCCACAGTCGATCAATTGAAATCCATCCAATCGCTGATGGATACATATCACCATAGGTCGATAACAACTCACATAGAAAAGCAGATGAAAGACTTACAATCATTAAAACAGAAAATGTCTGATCATGAATTGAGTGATCGATTTAGCGGTGAGATCGCAGACATAGAAAAACGTCTGCTTACATTGTCAGCCTCTTAATCTTTACTTGTTGTAGGTCGAATTCGTTTTCAATCCCTTCATGCGTCAGGAGATTGAGCCCTGGTGTTTTACCAACTTCTATCGAACCCAAATTTGCTTCAAAACCTAATGCTTTTGCCCCATTTATTGTTGCCCATTCTACGAGTGTTTCAAAGGGTATATTGGATTGATATTTTTGAATGGTTTTCATTTCATCTAGAATAGATAGCTGCCAATTTGAAGTTAAACTATCTGTCCCTATTGTCATGCGAGCGCCGGCATCGACAAATAGCTGATATTGGGGAAGCCTATTTTCGATATATAAATTGGCATTGGGGCATGTCGCAAAGTATGCTTGTGGGCACCAGTCATGAACAGATTTAATATCCTCAGCAGTCATCATGGTATTGTGGACAAATAAACTCCGATGGCTAGGATCCATATGCTCCAGTGCATAATAGACAGATGGCTTTCCGATGGCAGTAAACTGATCTAATGGCAGATTAAATCCATTATAAAAATCAAGCAAATCGCCTGTTTTGTCTATGAAAAACTGATTCTCGTGAACAGTTTCTTGATTGTGAATACTGATGGTCTTTTGTGCACCTTGATTTTGACTATTGATTAATTCAAATAAATTAGAAGAAACCGTATAAGGCGCATGAGGCACCATGGATAAGCTTTGACTGCTGCCAAGTTTGTCATGATGATGATACACTTTAAGATAGTCGTCAAATATCTGCTGAGCTTGCTTTGAGTCTATAAAATCAAATGCTTCTACAAAGGTGTAATAGTTAAGCTTACTTCTTTTTTTGACAGACGCTGTATCAATCTTATTTGAAATATCTCCTACGGCAACAATACCATTCCCATACATTTCAGCATCTGCTTGGATAATGGCGGCATCAATAAGATCCTGCGGTATATCTCGATAACTAACCACACTCTGTATAAATGGAATTAAACCTGTACCTGTATCCACCTTGGCCTTCATATGTGACAATTCAAGATGACAATGAGTATTAATTAATCCAGGGATGATATAGCCATTAAAGTATTCTACAGTGGATTCTTCATGGTTTGTTGCATGATCAATATCTATGATGGAGTCGTTTTCATCCAACAATAAAATCGTGTCTGTTAAGACAGTACCGGTAGCTGTAAATATCTTATCTGCACTTATTTTTTTTACCATCGTATACTTAGCTGTAAGTCGAAGATGAGGTGTCAAGCATAAATCAAGTCTTTCCCTTTTAAAAAGCTGTGTCCATTACCTCATCATTTTCATCAATGAAGAGCTTAATAGTTTGGATTCATTCTTCACGAAAATATCAAGTACTTTTTCTGCTTTACTCGAAAAATGTGAAAGCTCTTTAATGACTTTACAAAATTCATCTGACTCTGGACATTTAGCTTCTACACAAGAGCTTTGCTCTAACAATTGTATCATGGGGTCGAGTTCTTTTAATTTTCGTCGCATCACGATAAGCTTAAAGACCTTCCAAAAATCTTTTTCTGCTTCAAAAAATTCTTTACGCTCTCCAGTAATGAGAACTTTGTGTACTAAGCCCCAATCGATCAGCTCTCGAATATTCATATTCACGTTGCCTCGCGACATTTTCAATATGCCCATTACTTCATCGGCACATAGAGAACGTTCGCTAATCAATAATGCGCCATGAATTTGACCCATGGCTCGCTTGACGCCCCAGTTCATACAGAGCTTGCCCCACTCAGAAATAAATTTCTCCTTACTCTCTGAAAATTCCATGTTATTTGTTAGTACTCGAGATAGTAATGTGGAAAATAGACAAAAAGTTTAGTTGATTCTAATATTTATCCTAAAGCGTGTGGATTATGACATCTTCTATCCGATCTCCAACTTGAATTTGTTGTACAATATCTAAACCATCTATCACTTCTGCGAATAGGGTATATAGGCCATCTAAGTGCATTGTTGGAGAATGTGTAATGAAAAATTGACACGATTCTGTATGTTTCCCTGCTGAGGCCATACCAACTTTACCAACGGCATCATAACTAAGCTGAGGGACTTCAGTTCGAATTGTATAGTCCAGGCTACCATATCCATCTCCGCGCGGGCACCCGCCTTGAGCTACAAAATTTGGGACGACTCTATGAAAAAACTTCCCATCATAAAAATTTTCTTGGGCAAGACCTATAAAATTAGCAACTGTACCTGGTGCCGCCGTGGGCTTCAACTGTAAAATGATATCGCCACGAGAAGTGCGAATTGTTGCACTTGTTGAATCTGTCACTCCATTCAGAAGGGTCCAATCAATCGGTTTTATATTGGAAGAATTAATTTGCTGTATGGTCGTGTCCTGTAGATAATTAATCGCATCCACCAGAAAATTAGAGGTTTCCAATTCAGCAGGAAGTGATAATTTATTCAAAGCTGAATTCAAAAAATTATAATCCATTCTGAGGGATTTAAATTCTAAGTTGGGGTCTGACAATATTTGGCCAATGACAGCTAATTGTCCAGGGTCACCGTCAGCTGCAAGCTCAGCTATATAGCTTCCAATCTCTCCTGTTGCATATCGATTTTTTGCTCGTGTGTTGTAGGCATATATCCATTTCGGGCTTTTTAATGCTGCTTGAAAGCCTTCGATCAATCCAAATTTAATTACAGGACTTTGTTGATCCTTTGCGAATGCATAAACAGCTTTATAATTTAAGACGTCCTCAGACATTGCTCGGATGTAGGCAGCTTTGGCATATACACTCTTTGTCCCATTCGATAGATCTTTCAACTCATTAAATAGCATCGCACGTGTATTGATGTATCGATTAGGGACATGTCTGAGCTTGGCTTTGTATAGCGTCGACTGGACTTGCCAAGGATAGTTATTTTTAGCATACTCCCTGTACAGCTCTATATCTCTTGCATTTCCATTTGTATACATATATTCTGATGCGAGTTGAGCAACATGGATATTGGGATCATCCAATAATTCTAACATTGGCTTTATGACCTTAGCATAATTATAGTTACTCAATGCTCTAATAATATTCGTTTTGACTCTATAGTCAGTTTCAGATTGCAAACTCGATAATAGGTTTGCTTCTATTTCAGGATCATTTGTTTTTGCAAGGGTTGCTGCACAGGTCATGCGAATGTCTGCAGATGAATCACTTTCTACTAATTTGGCCAATTGAAATTTATAAGGTTCAATATCAAGCTGCTTTGCTCGATAAAAATAATTAGCTGCTATCACTCTTAGATCTGCTGAATACTCGTCATCATTTAAAAACTTCATCATGAGAGCTGTTGCCTTGTCATCATAAATATCTCTTAGCGCGTATCTATAGATTGATTTGGCCTGCCCTAATAACAATTGATCATCAGATTTTGCATAGCTGCTGACAGATGCAATATTTTTTAAATTATCTAGCCCTCCTACTTTTCCAATCGACTCTAGAATATTCCGATTAAAAACATTATTCAAATTAAGCGTTGAATCTTTTTGAATAAATGATTTCACAAGAACATCCTCAGCTGTCGGATCAGCTATTTGACCTATCGCATAAGCTGCTTCTTTTCTGACATCAATGGATTCATCTTTTAATAGCGAATTAAGTTTATACGCAGTGCCTGATAACTTCATAGAGCCAAAGGTCCGTGCTGCAGCCATACGGACAAATTTATTAGGATGACTGAGTAACGGGACTAAACTATCTACTTGTTGAGCATTTTGAAAATTATAGATAGATTGTAGCAAAGGGTCTGACAGAGATAATGGTTTATCATTTAACTCTGATTCAGAGGCAGGGACACAGGATTCACCCAAAAAGATGATTAGGCAAATGAAGGTTGTTATAGTAGTGAGTCTGACAAGCATGGTACAAAATTAAATATTCTATTTTCATTTTCGTGCATAACAGCTTTCTGAGTGGCTATATTTGTCTAAAAGATGCCTATGTCTTGCATTAAATACATTTTTCTTGCCTTTTTCTGCCTTAGTCAATATAAAACAAGTAGTCAACAGCTGATTTCAGCCGACTTAGCCATTTCTTTGGCCAAAGGAATTATTGAATTGAATCTGGGTACAGAGGTTGAAAATGATGTTGCTGCTTACAGGATATTATACACCACTACAGATTTGGAGGGGCGCTTGGACACTGCCAGCGGACTATTAGTGTTACCAAATAATGTTGAAGGTCCATTTCCACAACTTATATATCAACACGGCACTGTGGATGGCCGATTTGATGTGCCATCAGAGTTGGCTGGTGGATGGGAATTAGCCTTGGGCATTGCATCTTTTGGGTTTGTCACAATCACGCCAGACTTCCAAGGGCTCGGGACTTCACGTGGCATTCATCCTTATGTGCATGCTGACTCTGAAGCGCTGGCGGCGGTTGATATGCTCATTGCCGTGCAATCCTTCTTAAGGGACAGCAATATAGAGGTGACAGATAAATTATTCGTTACCGGGTATTCGCAAGGTGGACATGCTGCGATGGCAGCCCATCGAGCACTAGAACGAGACTATTCAGATCAATATAAAGTCACTGCATCTGCTCCCATGTCTGGGCCTTATAACATTTCTGGAGCTATGCTTGATTTCACCTTAGGTGATTTGGAGTATAATTTTGTTGGTTACTTGGCTTGGACAACATTGTCTTACCAACGTGCCTACCCAGATCTAATGCCAGATTTAGATGTGATTTTCAAAGAAAAATATATTGCACCCATTCAGCAATTCACCACTGAAGAGATTGGTTTGGGAGAATTAAATCAACAATTGAGAAGCTTAATTCTTGAAGACAGTAACATTGTACAACCGAAGTTCATGTTTACAGATGAAATATTGTCTATCATTTCAAATAGAGAAGACCATCCCATCAATGATGCCTTCAAAGCAAATGATCTTCATAATTGGCTACCAGTGGCACCCATCAGAATGTTGTATTGTGGCATGGACGAACAAGTTGCGTTTCAAAATGCACTTATTGCTGAAAGCACTATGATGCAATTAGGTGCTCCAGATGTTGCTGCTGTACTCATCGACGAAAATGGAAATCATGGTAGTTGTGTCATTCCTGCATCTCTTTATATGGTCGATTATTTTAAAGGATTCTTAGACCAAACATCACCTGTAAATGATGCCCTGTTACCGGCCGAAGAAATCAAACTATCCCCAAATCCTGCTTCTAATGAAATCCGCATAGACTATCCGAGCCACCTCATACCAAATCGTGTGACATTAATTAGCCCAATAGGACAAGCAATCTATACTAATGAAGAAAAAGCTATGGACCAAATCAACATAAGTCAACTTGAGTCTGGTCTTTACTTTTTAAGAATAGAAATCGGCAAACAGTATGTGCTTAAGCCATTGGTTGTAGAGAAATAATTATTTATTCCTTGTTTCATAACCGCCAGATTGAAAAAAAGCCCCGTGATAATTCACGGGGCTGCGCTAATTATTCTATCAACAATTCAATATACAAATCACTTTTTGTCTTATGTTTTATGACAATAATATCACTGGTAGAAAATTCAGTGAGATCAAAAATGATTTGATCATCAGTTAGTATTGTGTTTATTAGATCTTCTCTATTCATATTCGAAAACTGAATATCATAAGAATCCAAATCACCATCTATTCGAAATTCACCTGCAACAGGTTTTGAATAGATCGTAATCGCATCCTCATCAACACATACATCTGTTGTTAAGTTTGCAATCGCCTCGCAAGAAAATGGATGTTCGTCAAGCACCTCAAATGTCAAACAGTCCAGCGTGCATTGTCCATTGTCTGAGACTTGGACTGTATAACTCCCAACTGGTAGATTGGTAAATAAACCGTTACCATCGTGTGATCCTGCTTCTGGCAGGAGAGCAAAGCTATAGTTACCTGACCCGCCGGTTGCCGTCACTTGAATAGACCCATCACTTGCACCAGGTGCAGTTACAAAGATTAGATTCTCATCAATCTCTCCTTCACAACTTGTCGTACTAACGATTAGCTCGAAATCATCACTTCCATTCCCTTCGTATCCTTTGGCAGAAAGTTCGAAACTAATGCTACTCACAGGTGACAATGTATTGATTTGTATTGAGCCTGCAGCTGCGCCATGATCTGGATTCGATTGAGCTTCGCTGCTTGCTAATATCCCGCTACTCTTTATCTCTCTGAAGAATTCTATATCACTCACCATTAGATTGTCTGTTCCAGCAAGTTTTTCTAGAGTGCCTTCACTTAGTAATCGCCAATTCGATGAATTGGACTGGCCAGATGTCGTAACCCCTCCCAAACGATCTATATGGATAATAGGATCAGAGACTGGCTCATCAAAAACGATCGTTACAATTACATTATCGCTATCGTCATTTGGACCAATCGGCTCTCCTTGTGCATCACTCAGTAAATCCCAGACGTATTGGAACCGAGACGCCGAAGCACCTGCTATCGCTCCGCTAAACCAATCTGAATTCCAAGTTGTGAAATTCTCATTGGCTTCAACTAACATAAAAGTAGAATTAGATTCTGTTGTGTAATTCATATTGACCTGCGCTCCATTTGCCAAGTTAGATCTATAATTACGGGTCCCGGCTGGCACCCAACCACTCGAAACAACCTCAACTTCTTCACACCCAAATTCTGCATCACATGATATGGGTTGAGGCGCTGCGATAAATATTTGTGCACAGATTATTAATGTACTCGTTTCATCAGAAGCTAAAACAGTATATGCTCCACTCGGGAGATTTGTAAAGCTACCATCTCCATTATTTGTGCCTAAGCCGGGAAAAATAGAAAAGTCATATTGAGATACCGGCCCAGTTTCAATCGTGATAGTACCATCAGCCAATCCATAACATGTCACATCAGTATACATCACATTTTCACAGGTAATATCTTCACTGCAATTCACAACATTTACTAAGACCGAGTCTATAGATGAGACACCTGTAAAATTATCAGAAACAGTCACTCGATACACTGTGCTTTCTTCAGGACTCACTTCTTTAATAGGTCCAAGGCCAAGATCATTATCCCAACTGTATGTTAACATTCCTGATCCACCAGATCCAATAGCGATGATTGTTACAAACGGTTCTGGCCCTGTGCCTGGAAAGCAAAAATCTAAACTATCGATTAGCTTTACAGATATCTCACTTTGAATCGGGGTCTCAATGACCCAGCTTGTGGTATTCACATCAGTCCCTTGTAAACCACTTTGGTATTTATAAAACTGTGTCACGTCCAAGCCAATTGTAAACACACCATCCAAAAGAGTCGTGCTTTCAAAACCGCTCACCTCGTAGGTCGTTTCAGAAATGCTATTAACCACCAAGTCATCTGTACTCAAAATATTATTCTCATAATTTAAAAACAGTGCACTGGCTAATTGAGAATCATCCAAAACGGCGTCTGAAAATTCTAATGTTATCACTGATGGGTGAGCATTAAGGGCTAGACCGTCTTCAAAATCCCAACTTGCAGTTAGTGATGTTTCATCTAAGTATAATGATTTATTCGCATCCACAGAAAAACCAGTATCATCGAGCGCCTCTACAACAAGAGCCGTATTCCCACCAGTCGGAAATTGAACAGGTGTCGTCATCACTCCAGCCATAATGGGGCCCATCGAACTTAACAATGTCAACGTACCATTATCATCTTGATAAATATTCACGGTCTCTGCATCATCATTTATCGTATAACCAATCATTAAATCTAAACTGGAGGTTACACCATCCGTTGATGAAAAGCCTAGATCAGGTTGTATAGTCAAATCACTTACTATGATGCTATTCGTCCGATCTACAGTCCAGCTTGTTTGCTCTACACCAACTCCCGGATTTCCAGCAGAGTCAGATACTAGGGACATATCAATGCTGAACACATAGTCTGCCTCATCGTAGGTTAATTGCCCAAAACTTTCAATAGCATACCAGTCATTAACAGATACGACCTCAGTTGGTATGTCTGAAATATCAACCACTACACCATCTTTTGTCAAGCTTAATGCAGCGATATCAAGTGGCATTATATCTTCGTTAAAATTCATATTGACACCTGTGAAATGCTGATCATCAAGACCGCCTCCCACGTATCTTAGCAAGTTGACAAGACTCGGCGCTGCTGTATCCAGCTCAAAGAAGACAGACTGCGTCCCAATTCCAAACATGCCATCTTGAGATTGGATATTTGGTAAGTCAACGATCAATTCGTATACTCCATCAGCACCTAGATGCGTGTCAATACCCGCAAGTTCTATTAATGTATTTTGGTTATTAAGTGAACTCACAGTAAACACACCGGTCTGAGGTACACCATCCAATAAAATAGTGAATCTATCCGCTGTTAGTGAATTGATATCCAGTGGCATATTAAAGAGTAGTTGGATGGTATCGTAAGCATTCCCAATATTACCCTCAGGCAATCCTATGAACTGAACAACAGAAGGCACTGACAGGAATTGTGTCCATGAAATTTGCTCTCCCACTTCACCAGCTGTAGCTGTCAGATCATTGATCCCAGTCGTTTGTACTGTAAATATGTAAAGCCCATTAGCTGTACTAACAGCAGAAATATCAATATCAAAGGTGACTGAATCAACTCTGGTGATCAGCACAGAATTATCAATAATATTCGAACCACCTTGCACGATCAAATTTAAATCTTCGATCCCAAATGTTGTTTCATCTATGGCTTCGCTGAAGGTTACCGTTAAGCTTTCTACTTGCTCAGAAGTGATCCCATTAGGGTATCCTGAAATGTTAGCCACGTAAGGCGGGTTCGGATCTTTAGTCGACCAGATGATATCATAGGTCACCTCATCAAAACCAGCGAACTCATCTACAATATGAAATTTATTCTCATAGACCGGTTCCTTACTATCAGGAATCGTCACAAAGGTCAGCCATACATTTGTCAAAGGAATCTCTTGTCCATCACTTCTTGTCACACTTAAAATTTCAAAATTCCCATTCCCCGGATCATCTAACTTGATGTAGTTCCATCCTTGGAGAGACGGATCCACATGTACTGTATTTGTGTTGCCAGCAGCTAGAAGATCACCAGTGAAATAGCCAGCTTCTGCCTCATACACATCATAGACCGTATTCCCTTGAGACAGATATATTGCATCTGGTCTTTCCTCAGGATCCTGAATATCATTGATTAAAAAGTCATCTATGCCATCATCCTGTGTATAGACAGATATTGTCTGGATCAATTCATGAAGTTCGACACCACTAATGAGACTCAGATCAGGATTACCATAACTGTTTAGATGGACTAGGTTCGTCTCATAGTTAATGAAATGCCCTAACAATGAACTCGTAAAGAACCACTGCCCCACTTTTGTGCTTAATGGAGAAATATCCCCAAAGTTGATATTTGTAATTCCTAGATTTGCCTCTTCGCCTTGGAGTTGGGTACCGATAAGTTTGAAGTTAATCGCCAAACCTTTTTCGTTATCTATGATTTCTGGTTGAGCGGATTCTATATTGACTCCCATAGCTGTACCATAGCCGTTATTCTCGATCATCACAGCAAGCTCTCCTGGCACAGTCGGTTCGATAGGATCTGTCAATGCGTCATCACCCAAGAGATCTCTATCCATGAAATAATGTAGATATAAATTTGGTGATGGATTTACTTGAAGTGTCACTGGAAACAATGGTACAGTCACGATAAGATTTGAAAATGGATCCTTATACGAAATACTACCTCCAAAGGAATAGCTAATTGGTACTGTTGGAGCTGCACCTATTTCAGGTATGAATAGGATTGTTGCCGTCCCATCTTCTTGCGCGTTCAATGTACCAGTCCCATCAATAGCTGTTAATTTATCTAAGCCAATCAATTCTATTTGAAATAAATCATTGCTTAAGACACCTTGAGGATTCACGATTTCTAAGTTCAATTCTAATGAATCGATCATATCTGTTGGGTGACCATTGAGAACACCCAAGGTGCCTTCGAAAGCCTCCCGAGTTAAGGTGACTTCTTGGCTGATTTGAATGGTGACAGATGCACATACGCTTGCATCATCATCTTCACCCTCTTCTAAGATGGTCTTTACTGCCTGATCGTGCATATCAACGATAGATAAGAATCCGCGATTGATAGCATAATTGTGGGCAGCTTGAAGATCAGCATAGTATTGATCTAGCAATGTCCGATCAATTATAGTCGGGTAGCTTGCGTTAGGCGAGAAGACATTATTTTGATAGGCGACTAATGATTCATTCCATCTCAAAATAAAGTCATCGATTTCTGACACAGGAATATCGTAACCAACTAAGCTTGCAATAATATCATTAGCATCAGTTGTTGTGATTTCAATTTCTTGTTCAACGAATGGAAGAATTAATTCAGCAAAGGCTAAAACATTCTCATTTGCATACAGAGAAATTCCTACATATTCTTCATAATATGATTGATGTGCGCTATAACCAAATGTGGCTTGTTCTAGATTAACTAATGCTTGTTGAATAATAGGAGGTAAATCCGTTTCAGCCAAATCTTCTTCTAAACCTTTTAATACTTTTCCAGAATCATTGCCTCTCAAAAACAATCCTAAATCGAAGCATGTGTTTGCTGCTCCAAGTATCCCGAAGGCACAACCAATAGGTCCTGGAACACATCCGAGCACCGAGACGGCTTTCGCTCCATTAGATGAGTTAGGATCAGAAAATGTAGTCCCAACACTGATACCACATGCTGCTGCTGCAAGATATGGTTCAGGACCACAACCCACCGCTGCTAATAAAACATCTCGTAAGCAATCTAAATTCAGGCAATTGGTAGGGCCCGTAGCAACTGGCGTTGGATTTAATCCTGAAGACGGTGGACAATTTGAACAAGGACTCCCTGTCGGATTAAAGCTACCTGGAGAGCTACAGAATCGTCCTAAAAACACAGTCGATTCTCCTCCATATTGCCAGACACCATTCGGCCCACATTCATACCAATAAGCCACAGTAAATACATCCACACAATTCAATCCCATATTTTGAATTCGATTGGTTGTACCAAGGAAATCAGATACCTCATCTGTATTCTTAAACGCTTTTTCATCTTCTGCTGCAAAACCGGGAGCATCTATTCGCCTCATGATGACAGGTACTTGTATAGCTTGTTGAGCTAGCAAATCAGTCGGCACATAATTCGTAATAAATTCGTATTCCGCATCTGAAGGTAGATTGAGCTCCACATCTCTTGCTGTGATCAGTCCTTCATTCACTAATGTCACGTTAAAACTGTAGGTATCATTGCCAAACAATTCTGGCAGTTCCTTAGGTGCATCTATTGTGACAACAGGCATTGGCACATTCGTTTCAAATTCCATAATGAGGTCAACCTGATACTCATCTTCGATTGTTGTCGGAACGACATCCCATGAAAATGAAATCGCCTGATAACTTAAGAATATTGTCTCGGTAAAATCCATACCTGGTAAAATAGTTATCGTACCATCATAGCCTGCATGTTGGTCAGCTTGAACGACGATCCGAAGCAAGCCTTCTGGCAAATCTTGGGCATCGAATAAGCCATTCGCATCGGTTGTTCCTTCAGCGAATACTTCGCCTGTAAAATAATTGGTGATCTTAACTGAAGCATTAGCCACATGCGGAGACTCTTCTGTGAAATACGTATACTGATCCACAACGTCTATGATCACTCCACCTGTCTCTTCAGATACTTTTTGAACCTTGTATGGCAAAACAATAAAATTAGAATTCTCAGCTGAGATAACAATTGTACCCGTAGCTGGAGTATTCAATGGAAGAGAAGCTGTGGGAAGAAACTCTATGATTACTCGAGTCGTATCCCCTGAACTTATTGACGGGACCATATCCAGACTCACCAACGACATAAAATCTACACCTGGAATATCTATTGTGATAGCACCACTTTCACCCAAGCCTTCATTGAATAACTCAAACTCCAAGAAGTTCGATTCTTCATTCGAAATTGTTCGGTCAATACGAGCAATGGAGGATCGTATCAATCCTGCCTGCGCTTGGCAGAGATAATATGCATCAAGCTCTTGCTGAATATTCTCATCACTTGTGATTAAGAGTTCAACTGTTTGAAATTGTAAGCCAGGACTTACTTCAGTGCCAGAGACTTCATAGGCAACTTGTACTGTTTCCTTCGCAGCTAAGGCGGTGATAGATTCAAAACTGATGTTTGCGCCAAACGGCAATCCAATCGCACTTATATTGATGTTTGTCAAAGGGAAATCACTTAGGTTTTCTACATCCAGCGAACCGCGTAATGTATCACCTAATAAAAACTCCCACCTGATATCTTCATTTGCATTAAGAGCGACACCTAAAATATCAAATTCGTCCTGAACAATATTACTGTTTATTCCGGGGTAAGAAGCACCCACGATATAGTGTCCGCCTTCATTTGGAAGAGGTTGAAAACTAGTTGCGTACTCTCCATTATCATCTGTAGTAACCATTAGTTCACGTCGAAACATGCCATCAGTCACATACACTTCTAGAGGTACATTCGCTAAATTATTACCTTCATCATCAATAGACGTACCGTAAATAGGCACATTCATTCCTTGTAAAAATATAGTCTCGTCAACAACTGCGGTACCATCATAATCCGGTTCAATCAAGATCGGAACTGCAATTGAGGTGTTGTTAAAATATTGGATTTCAGTAATGCTTTGCTCAGCATTGACAATAGCAATAAAAAAATAATTACCAGGTTCATCAGGTGCTAAGGCAAAATCGATAATTTCCAAGGTATCATTCTGCGGGACTGCTTGTGGAATACAAAAATCAGTGATGAGGAGGTCTTCATCGCTAATCACTGGATCTAGTGACAAATACGCTCGAATATTAGTTCCAATCGGCGCATTGGCTAAACCAGAATTTGCTAGTGACAATCTAAATTGAAAATTATCTCCAGCAGGCACAGAGCTTTCTGGTAAAATAAGATCTGCTGCTTCTAGGTCTGGCTTATTAATATCTGTAACAATAGCAAAGGCAATACCTGGAGAAAAATTATCTGCATTTGCTGTCAAGTTGACTTGCTGGTTACCATCAGGAATATTATCCTGAATTGTCGTAATTGGTACATCGATAGATACTGCACCAATTGGAAGTGTCACTGTAGCCGGCAATGTAATTTCAGATTCGTCTGAAGAACTCAGACTCACGGTTAATGCAACATCTGCTGGTGTATTCCGAATTACAGTGAGGACTCCTGCATTCACCTCTCCTTCTGGCAATGAAAGTGGATTTACTTGTAGAGATAAGCTAGCACCATCATTATCAGCAATAGTCAATATATCGCTGAACACGCCTGCGCTCGTCGCTGATGCCAAACAATTACATGACTCTATAATCACTGACGCAGTAATCTCTACATCTCTGAAGCCATCCACATTGTTATTATCTAAAACACCTATATCAAATGTTTTTTGCATCTCTCCCGGTCCTAATGGAACTGTAGCTGGTAGATATAAAGCGTTTGATAAATTTGCACTAATATCTACACTTAACACGTCGTCCGTGCTGCCCAATCTGGTAAGAATACCTTGAGTAGCAAATATGCCTGCAGACTCTGAAATCGTATCAACAGCCACAGTAAAACTGATCGCGGGAATATCATTTTCGTCTATTAATAAAATTGACTCGGTCGCTGAAATTAAACCAGCAGATCCTGCTGTGATTGTGATCAATTGATCTTCTTCTGCAATATCATTATCTGGTAAGATGACTGAAATCGCTACAGAAGACTCTCCTGGTAATATCTTAACTGGTGTTGCCAAAGGTAAATCAGTTGGCTCTGACGAAAGCACACTCACAAAGAGAGTATCCGCTGGAGGAAAATTTGTACTGATATTAAAATTGAGCATTTCGCCTTCTTCAATCGAAGCTGGCAAATCATCTATTGACAGTTCTGGTATCTCATCATCAATTAACACTAAGGAATCAATTGAAGCCACAAATCCTGTTGCAGAGACAGATACTTCAATGGGTAATGGACCTTCTAAATCCTGATTATCTAAAGCCGTTATTGTGAAATTCAAACCTGATAAGCCAGCAAGTATTTCAACTTGCGCAGGAATATCAAATCGAAAAGCATCAGTGATAGAAATATCAACTATGAGATTTGCGTCAGTAGACCCATTCCGAGTGATGTTAGCTGTGATGGCTGAACCGCCCTCTTCAATTTCCATTGCTATGATTTCTAAAACAACGTTGGCCTCTACACTCCATGTCTGGGCTTCAACTGCGGTATTATTTCCTTCTAGCAAGACAGGTTCACCGACATTCGCCGTCGGGACGACTTCTACAGCAAAGACTCCAGTTGCACCTACATTAATAGGATTTGGTAGTGTGACTTCTAAGCTATGATTAAAGACCTCATTCGTAGACAATGTATCATCTGCGACTGAGTTAATCTGGCCTACAAGAACTCGATTGGAGCCATCAGGAGCTTGTATGTATACTTTCTCTGTCCAATCAACTACAGCGATTCCTTCTCCAATATTTGTCAGATCCCAATTGACGGTTACGACATCTCCTGGTTCTGCATTTGTTATGCCAGAAACTATATTCTGGATTTCCAGATCAGGTATATTTTGAGGTACAGATACTGTATCTGGCAGCATCGGTGGATAATAGAATACGACTCCTCGCGTATCATCATCTAGTTTGTCAAAAATGAAGGGGAAGTTAAGCGTGTCATTATCTAATTCCATCAGGGCATAATCATCTTCACCCCACCAGTTATTTTGAGCCTGTACATCTCCTGCATCCAAATTCTCAATATCATATACAGTGTTATCAAGAAGACTACTATTATGGATCTCTAGGAAAGACGCTTCATTGACTATTCCTTTTTGATTATTGATAAAACTCGATTCTTCTATAAACAATGTCGCATTGTCAATCAAATTTTGCAAAGCAAAAGAGTTTTCCTCAAAGCTGTTATTTGCTAGTGTGAGATCTGATGTAGCAGATACTCGTATACCACCACCATTTTGATAAAATAGAGAATTCGTAATGGTAGGATTACTACCGAATATCATGATTGCTTCTTCACCACTATATCCTCCATATCTAAATTGGCAGTAATCAACCAGAGATGTATTCCCACTATCCGCATTGAAAGCGATGCCTTGCCAATTACCCAAAGCAGGACTTGTATCTGTACCATTATTATTCGTATCTCCTCCAAAGGTATCATCGTCAATTTCTGTAAAAATAATAGGGTCGGATTCTATTCCCTGTGCAATCAGTGTTCCATTGATCCGGATATAACTGTCATTAAAGTCTGTAAACTTAATAACAACTCCAGGGTCAATCGTCAAGGTACTACCAGCTGCAAGTGTTAAATCTGCACCGATGATATAAGGTAGATTTTGAATCCCTGCAATCGTACGTCGACTTAATTGATATGTTGGATCACTATACGTTGTTGTAATAAGAGCTATGGCATCGTAGGTATTATTCGTAAACGTGTTCCCTGTAAAACTAGGCTCTGCTCCCAAGCTGATTTGGACTGGAGCGAAGGTATCTTCTTCAAAAATATTATTTGTGATTTGAGGTGAATTCTGATATCCATTAATACTGACACCAATTCCATTTTGATAAAAATGATTATTGGAAATGACAGGTTCGCTGTTGACGATCATGATGGCTTCATCTCCACTATACCCTCCATATCTAAAAAAGCATTGATCGATCACAGAAGTATTCCCACTCGATTCGTTAATTATAATCCCTTGCCAGTTCCTTGGCTCTGCCACTGTAGCTGTTCCATTATTATTGGTATCGCCACCGTATTCATCATCATCAATTTCTGTAAATACAATGGGTTCTGCTTCTGTGCCCTGTGCCAATAAGGTTCCATCTATCCTGAAATAACTATCATTAAAATCAATAAACTTGATAATCACTCCAGGGTCGATTGTCAATGAAGATCCCGCCGAGATTGTAAGGTCTGCATTGATGATATAGGCTATATCCTCGAAACCTGAAATATCCTGCTTACTTAAGGTATAACTAGGCTCACTGTAGGTAGCTGCGTTGATCCCTATGGCATTATATGTATTGTTGACATATTGAATGCCTGAAAACACTGGACTAGATCCAAGACCCATAACAATAGGGGCATAGGTGTCTTCTTCAAAAATATTATTTGTGATTTGTGGACTTGAGGTAATTCCTCTAATGGCAATAGCTTCACCATTTCTATAAAAATGACTATTTGTAATCGTAGGGCTACTATTATTAATCATGACAGCTTCATCTCCTGAATAACCTCCATATCTGATTTCACAATAATCTAAACTCGAAGCAATAGAATCAGGAGAATTGATGACAATGCCTTGCCAATTTCTAACTGCAGGAAGGGTGGCATCGCCATTATTATTTGTATCTCCTCCAAACTCATCATCATCAATTTCTGTAAATACAATGGGCTCTGCAGCTGTTCCTTCGGCAATCAAGGTTCCGTCAATTCTAAAATAACTATCATTTAAGTCAACGAACTTGATTACGACACCTGGCTCTATCTCTAACCTTGTGTTAGAACTAATGGTCAGATCAGCACCTATGATATAAGCTACATTCGATAAGCCTGCGACATCTTGCTTCACTAAGGTTAATGAATCTTCAGTATACGTTCTGTTATTAATCGATATTGCGTTGAAAGTATTGTTCACATAATTGTTGTTTTGGAAGCTAGGGGTAACGCCTAGATCCACAGCAATCGGAGCATAAATATCTTCTTCAAATGAATTGTCTGAGATTATTGGATTAGCATCCAAACCTACAATACCTAGACCAATGCTATTTTGGTAAAAATGAGTATTGGTGATTGTAGGGCTAGAATTTTGAATACTAATAGCTTTTATATTGTCAAACCAGTCATGCCCTCCAAATCTAATTTCGCAATGATCTATGATAGAAGTATTTCCACTGCTTTCGTTAAAGGTGATGGCACGCCATTGGCCTGGAGCTGGACTTGTCGCATCAGCATTATTATTCGTATCGCCTCCAAATGTGTCATCATGAATTGAGGTAAAAACAATTGGATCCGCCGCTGTGCCTTGAGCAACTAATGTTCCATTAATTGTCCAATAACTATTTCTTGTGTTCGTCGCTTTGATGACGATCCCTGGTTCGATCGTTAAGGTTGCCCCGCTCCCTATGGCAATATTACCAGTGGTGATATATGCAATGTTCTGGAAGCCAGCAATATCTAGTTTTGGCAAAACATAGTTGGGCTCACTGTACGTCTTTTCTGTAATTCCGACAGCATTGTAGGTATTATTTATGAAGGTCGTGTTTGAGAATATAGGCATTGCTCCTAGGTCCATCATAATTGGTGCCCAAGTGTCTTCTTCAAAACTATTATTGTCGATAACCGGCGTAGCTGAAGTTCCTTCAATCCCAATTGAGATACTGTTATTGTAGAATGTATTATTAGTTATTGTAGGGCTCGAATTTTGAACTATAATTGCTTTAGTATTATCAAATCGATCATAGCCACCATAGCGAATGTGGCAATGATCTAAAATGGAATTACTCTCACTAGACTCAGCAAAGACAATAGCTCGCCATTGTCCTGCGCTAGGACTGGTGGCGTCTGCATTATTGTTAGTATCCCCTCCAAAGCTGTCATCATGCAAGGATGTGAATATGATTGGTTCGTCAATTGTCCCTTGAGCTAACAAGGTCCCATTAATAGTCCAGTAACTATTACGTGTATTTGTTGCCTTAATCACTATCCCTGGTTCAATTGTCAAGGTTGTCTCACTCCCTATAGAGATATTACCTGACGTAATGTATGAGATATTTGTAAAGTCAGCAATATCAAGCTTTGGTAAGGTATAGTTACTTTCATTATATGCCTTGTCAGTAATCCCAACTGCATTGTATGCATTATTGAGAAATACATTGTTTATAAATTCAGGCATAGCCCCTAAGTCCATCATGATTGGCGCCCAAGTATCCTCTTCAAAGCTATTATTTGCTATTGAGGGAGTGCCAGTGGTACCAGCTATCCCTAAGGCGATACTATTTTGATAGAAACTTGTATTCGTGATCGTCGGACTGCTATTGTTAATTTGAATCGCTCTCGTATTATCGAAATAATCATATCCACCATATCGAATCAGACAATGATCTAGAATAGAATTCGTACTAGTTTCAGAAAAAACAAGACTACGCCATTGGCCTGGTCCAGGTGCATTAGCGTCTGCATTATTATTCGTATCACCACCATATGTATCGTCATAAAATGAAGTAAATACAATGGGATCTGCTATTGTCCCTTGAGCTAACAATGTCCCGCTAATTGTCCAAATACTATTTCTGAAACTGGTGCCTTTTATCACGATGCCTGGATCTATCGTTAAGGTAGACCCCGCTGCGATGGCTATATTTCCAGAGGTGATGTAAGCGATATTCTGAAATCCAGCAATATCCAGTTGAGGTAACGTATAATTTTCTTCGCTATAGGTTCGTGCTGATAGTCCAACGGCATTATAGGTGTTATTGACGAAGGTGTTATTCATGAAGACGGGAGAGACACCAATGTCCATGATGATCGGTGCCCAAGTATCTTCTTCGAATATATTATTTGATATGACAGGTTCTGTATTAGCCATTCTGGCTGGCTGAGGTTCTTCGTCATCGATTATGATAATTTCTTGAGAGAAACCTTCTATTGCAAGAGAAATACTATTCTTGTAAAACCTAGAATTTGTTATTGTTGGACTACTATCGACAATGCGTACTGCTTTTGTATTATCAAAATAATCATAACCTCCATAAAGGATTTGACAGTGATCCATAATTGAGGTATTACCACTGGATTCATAAATGACGATCGACCTCCATTGACCAGGACCGGGTACATTCGCATCAGCATTATTATTTGTGTCTCCTCCATTGGAGTCATCATAAAGCGAAGTAAATACAATTGGTTCTGCAAGGGTCCCTATTGCGGTCAAGGTGCCATAGATAGACCAAATACTATTTCGAAAACTCAAGGCTTTAATGACAACACCTGGGTCTATGGTGAGGGTACTTTCTTCAGCTATGGCAATATTATTTACTGTCAAATAAGGAATATTTTGCACCCCAAAGGCATCTCTCTTTGGCAATGTCAGACTGCCAGTGAACGTCTTCCCATTTAGTCCAAGTCCCGTGTATAGACAATTCACTAGCTGATTACCACTAAAAACAGGGTTAGAATTAATGTCCATACTGGTGGCTATCCCGGTATCTTCTTCGAAGGTATTATTCGTGAGTATTGGTGCTGCATTTTCGCCTTCGATAATCATAGTCAAGCTATTTTGAAAAAAGGTCGAATTTGAAATACTAGGGCTACTATTGACGATTCTAATCGCTTTCGTATCATCAAAACGATCGAATCCGCCATATCGAACCAGACAGTAATCCATGATTGAAGTATTGGCACTTGTCTCATTGAATGTGATCGTCCGCCATTGGCCAGCAGCTGGGCTCGTCGCACTGCCGTCTCCATTTGAGTCACCACCATAGCTGTCATCACTGTAGGAGGTAAATACAATTGGCAGCGCTGATGTCCCTTGAGCATCGAGTGTTCCATTGACCGTAAAGTAACTAAAGCGCGTATCACTAAATTTGATAACAACACCAGGTTCTATTGTCAATGTGACATCCTGTGCAATAGTCAGATTGCTCGTGACGGTAACTGGGCTCTCAGTTAGCGTCCATGTGGAGTCCACACTTATAGTGCCAGAGACGTCAATCTGAGCCTGAAGTCCATACCAAGAAAATAGGAATAAATAGAGTAAAGGGGTTTTGCAGTTCATAATGTGTTTTGTTGGAGTTGATGGAATTTAAAATTCTTCGAGGTAAATTAATAATAAATACCAGTTTTCACTAAATGTTAGACAGAAAACTACCTTTCAAGCTCAGCCATGACAAAATTTTAAATACAAATGATCCTATAAAGCTAAATGGCTTAGAAGGGAAATAACTTCAATAGAATGAATTATATCTGCTACCGATTTCACGACTACTGAATACTAATGTGGAAATGACAAATAAAAAAAGCAGCCCTTGTGGAACTGCTTTTTTATATTTCATTTAAGGATAAGAACAATTATTTTATGCCAAAGGCTTTTTTAACTTTAGATACATAGTCTAATTTTTCCCAAGTAAATGTCTCTACTTTTTTCGTTTTGACTTTACCACTACCATCAACGAAGCTTACTGTCTTCTTTTCTGATGGTCTTCCCATATGACCATAGGCAGCACTTTCTGAGTAAATTGGATTTCTCAATTTAAGTCTTGTTTCAATGGCATAAGGTCTCATGTCAAACAACTTCTCTACAATTTTAGCGATCTGTCCATCTGACTTTTTAACCTTAGCAGATCCGTTAGTATTGACATAGATGTTTGTTGGTTTTGCAACACCAATCGCATAGGAGACCTGAACTAATATTTCATCACATACGCCAGCGGCTACAAGGTTCTTTGCAATGTGTCGAGTCGCATATGCTGCTGATCGATCCACCTTAGAAGGATCTTTACCGGAGAAAGCTCCTCCACCATGTGCGCCTTTTCCACCATAGGTGTCGACGATAATTTTTCGTCCTGTCAAACCAGTATCACCGTGTGGTCCACCTATGACGAACTTGCCTGTTGGGTTGACGTGATAGGTTATTTTATTATTGAATAATTTTTTAATCGATGCTTTGCATTGCTTTTTAACAATAGGGATGACAATATTTTGAACATCCTCCTTGATCTGTTTGAGCATTTTCTCATCATTTTTATCAAATGGATCATGCTGAGTAGAAACAACGATGCTATCTATACGAATTGGCTTATTGTCATCAGAATATTCAATGGTCACTTGAGACTTTGAATCAGGTCTTAAGTAGGTCATTTTCTTTCCCTTTTTTCTGATGTCCGCTAAGACTTGTAGAATTTTGTGAGATAGATCAAGTGCTAATGGCATATAGTTATCAGTCTCGCTGGTCGCATAGCCAAACATCATGCCTTGATCGCCAGCTCCTTGATCTTCTTTTTTCTTTCGCTCTACACCTTGATTGATATCAGGAGATTGTTCATGGATTGAAGAAAACACACCGCATGAATTTGCTTCAAACATGTATTCTGATTTTGTATATCCAATCCGCTTGATGACGTCCCGAGCGATTTGTTGTACGTCTAGATATGTTTTAGTTTTCACCTCACCTGCAAGCACCACTTGCCCAGTGGTTACTAAGGTTTCACAAGCTACTTTAGAGCTAGGATCAAAGGCAATAAAATGATCAACAAGGGCATCTGATATTTGGTCAGCTACTTTATCAGGATGTCCTTCTGAAACAGATTCTGAAGTAAATAAATATGGCATTCGGTATTTTTTATTTTATTTGACAATTAAATAGTTGATCATTCTTTATATAGCCTGCGAGATCATCTCCAATAGTCACTGGACCAACTCCAGCTGGCGTTCCTGTATATATGAGGTCTCCTTTTTGGATAGTGAAATATTTAGACACATAACAGATCAAGTGTGCGAAATTAAAAATTAAATTAGATGTATTCCCCTTTTGAGCAATTTCTCCATTCTTTTCTAGCCTAAAGTCTATATTTTCTCCTTTTTCAAATTCTTTCCAGCTACCAACTAGGGCTGAACCATCAAATGCTTTTGCAATTTCCCAAGGGTGTCCTTTAGTCTTCAACTTACTTTGAAGATCGCGTGCGGTAAAATCGATACCAACCGTGACAGCTTCAATATAATCCAATGCGAAGGCAGGTTGTATTGATTTCCCATTTTTCGTCATCTTCAATACGACTTCTATTTCATAGTGAACCTCTTCGCTAAATGCTGGTGTATAAAAGACTTGAGGGTCCTTAAGCAATGCAGTCGGTGGCTTCATGAAAATCAAGGGTGAGGAAGGAACTGGGTTGTTCAATTCTTTTGCGTGATCAATATAATTTCGGCCTATGCAAAAAATCTTCATGACAGTAATTATTTAGAATTTTACATTCATCAACCCTACAAGGTCTTTGACCTCGAGGAGAGTTTCTTGTGCTACCTTCCTGATCTCTGCTGAGGATTGTTTGATTTTGTATTTGAGTTCTTTTTTGTTTTCCAAAATTTCAGCTTTCTTCTCTATAAATCCAGTTGTCAATTTCACTAAGGTATCAGCAGTAGCATCCTTTAGTGCACTATATTTTAATGTTCCTGCTTCATAATCTGACATCAGCCCATCAAAATCTTCACTGCCTGCAGCCCTCATGAGTTCAAATAAATTCTCTACACCAAGGCTCATCTGACCATCAGTTTGAATCCCTACATCTGTCACCGCTGATTTGATCTGTTTTCGGATTCTAGCTTCTTCGGCAAATACACCTATGACATGTTTCTCTCCTGCACTCTTACTCATCTTACGTTCAGGATCCGCTGGGGATTTAATACGTGGGGTTTTGGTGTGTAAGGTTTTGGGTAATACGAAATAGTCTTTGCCTACATTAAAGTTAAAGCGGTCAGCTATTTCTCTTGTTAATTCTAAATGCTGGTCTTGATCATCTCCTACAGGCACAAAATCAGCCTTATAGATCAATATATCTGCTGCTTGCAAGACTGGATAATCAAATAAACCTACAGAAATAAAAGTATCCTTTGCTTTTTCTGAGACAGTCTGGCTTTTATCTTTGTATTGGGTCATATTACTCACTCGGCCCACGGATGCAAAACAATTAAAAATCCAACCTAACTCTGCATGTTCCGGAATGAGTGATTGAACAAATAAATTCTCAGGTTTAATGCCAACTGAGACTAAATCGACAATCAAATCCCAGGACTGATTACGCAGCTTTTTAGTGTTATAAGGCATAGTCATGGCATGATAATCAACAATACCATAAAAACATTGATATGAAGACTGTAGATCTACCCAATTTTTGACTGCTCCAAAATAATTTCCTAAGTGGAGATTGCCAGTTGGCTGTATGCAAGAAAGGACTCTCTTTTGATCACTCATGGGTGATTTACTTTACGGCGATCAATGAGATTTCGATGTTTACAAATTTAGGTAAGTTCGCTACTTCTACTAATTCGCGAGCAGGAGCTGTTGATTCTCTAAAGTATTCAGCGTAAACTGAGTTGATTGCAGCGTATTGATTCATGTCGGACACGAAAACGGAGCATTTAACTACATGTTCCAAATTCATGTCTGCTTTTTCCAAAATGGCAATGAGATTTTTAATCACCTGATGAGTCTCATCTTCAATAGATGAATTGACTAATTCACCAGTTTCAGGATTGATAGGAATTTGACCAGAGACATACAATGTACCTCCTGCAAGAATGGCCTGATTATAGGGACCCACCGGATTAGGCGCATTGTCTGAGTTAATGATTTCTTTCATTAATGTCTAGTCTATTTCTTCTTCGGCCGCAACAAGTATTTTACCTCTATAATAAAGATTTCCCTCATTGTAGTATGCTCTATGAAACAAGTGCGATTCGCCTGTCACCTTACATGTAGCGATTTGCGGTATTGCCAGTTTCTTGTGAGTTCTTCTCTTTCGCTTTCGCTGTTTAGATATACGACTCTTTGGATGTGCCATAATGACTAAGTTTAATTTAGTTTTATATTTTTAAGATCCCCCCAAATATCATTCC
This sequence comes from uncultured Saprospiraceae bacterium, assembly GCA_937959275.1. Classification (GTDB taxonomy): domain Bacteria; phylum Bacteroidota; class Bacteroidia; order Chitinophagales; family Saprospiraceae; genus CALFUK01. The sequence goes on from CALGLU010000058.1 coordinate 31,101, forward strand.
CATCTTCCTGATCAATTTGGTTTGAATTTTCATTGTTTAAATGTGCAAGCATGACTTCATCACAGTCTTGATAAGCTTCACCTTCACAATCCTTCGTATTAATTAAAGGAAGATGCAAATGAATCATTTCATAAATCAAATCTGAAATATTCAAATTTTGTGTATCTCTCTGGATATAAACCACTTCTTCATTGATCATTTCCTCATCAGCATACTTGACTAAGTACTGCTCTGCTGCTTCTAGAGGAATATCAATTGGCTTTAAACATCGATCACAGGGTACATGAAAATACCCTTCAATGTCGAAATCAAGCACCATAAGAGATGGTTTCTTCTCTAAAGAAAGACTCACTTGAAATGACCCTTTCTTTACCAAAGATTGCTCATACGTGTCAAAAAATGCATTTTCAATTTGAAATTTGAAATCATGCAATCCATCTTTTAAACCTTTTAAAGGCAATGAAAACTCGCTCTTTAGGTCTTTCATTTTTACCTGTATGTTAAAATGGGCTGCAAAGATAGATTTTTTCAAGTGATTGTGCACGAAAAACAAGGTTCTTTTGCGTGATTGGACTGTTGATAATCGCTCTTTAGCCTCTTTTTTGGGGTTTACTCATTACATCCATTCAAAACGACTTCGAAAATCGAAGCTTTTTCTACCTCAAAGCCATCTTTAAAGATCGCCTCATTACCAATTTGATAGACAACCTCAGAGGTGCCATAAATGTATTCTTTTGAGTGTAAAAAGTCTGTGACTGCTTCGATTTTCACAAGATTTGATACCGGTCCTGTTAGGTCCAAAGAATCAAAACAAGGTGTTTTATATGTTTTCTCACAAGACCATTCTCCCCATTCTGGCCCTGTATCACAGTTTAATAGACACTTGACAATATATGGAGTGCCAGAAAATGCATTCAAATAGCTGAAAGTATTGGTCGTTGTCGTAATCGTCGTGTCTTCTGCACAAGGAATATCTGGCTTAATGTACCAGGCATATCCATCGATTCCATCTGTCAAACTACAAGTCAACATCATCTCATTAGGACTAACCGATGAGATTTGAATGTCAGCTAACTGTGGCATTGGACAATAAATGACTGTCGACTCACTGAGACAATCATCAATATAATTTTTCATTTTCGTGCCGACCTGCGGATGAAAACCCAAGGACAAATCGACTCCATTACCACTTGAAGAAATGTGGCAGTAACTCATGATTGTACCTTTTGCAGGAATAATTGGATTCAAGATGTCAAAACAATCACTTCCTGCTGCCTCTTCAACATTGTCAATCACTCCATCACAATCTGAATCACTATTGTTACTTGTCGAATATACATTGGCACAGTCATCAATTTGTGAATTATTACCATTCCAACTGCAGGTATGCGTATGTGGCGAACTGAGATTATGTCCAATTTCATGCGCGATCACATTTACAGACCAAGAATATAGGTTTAGGTCCGTATTAAATGATGTAAATATTCTACTAAATCCATAGAGGGGCTCTTCGTAGGGACAATAGTCACGACGATTTGCGATGCCTCCAAATTGATTGGTTGTTGAAAGTAAATGGGCTATTCGACCATTATACACGCCATCAAGTTCGCATTTAAAGGCATTTAGGACATCTCCTGAACTGTCTGCATTATTCGCATCGTATGGATCAGGGCTTGTCCAAATATCGATTTGGGATATATTGATGTTAATGTTTGACATGTTGTAAATGATATTGACCGTATTCAATAAGCTTGCAACATAATTTAAGGTGTTACCAACATCAGAACCAAAGTCAGTATACATTTGGTAATCGCATTCAATATAGACATCAACGGATGAAATTGAGTGATTCAATTTTTTGATGTCGTCAACCATATTAGCATCGTCGTCAATTTGCATTGACTTATCTATCCCAACATGAAGATCATCGGATTCACAGAATTTAATATTCGGCATACTAATATTATCATCATGGTACAGCAAATAGTTATCAGAATGTTTATCCTTATGGAGGTTCCAGTTTTGCTGGTCGAAAGAAATGATACCTACAATTTCGTTTTTATAAATGCTGATCGCTACCATTGAAGATTTTGCACCTAACACCTTACCCTGATAATGAAGCATGTCGAGTTGCGAGATCATTCTATAAGCATCATTGTGCCTCTCTTGTAGGATAACGTCAGGAGCAAGAACAGTTGACTTTGTTAGAATGAGTTTTTTTATCCCCTTATTGGCAATGGGGATATTCAATTGAAGTTCAGTTTGTCTAGCGTTGGATAATGTTTGAAGTATATCTGAATCGACAGTTAAGTGGTGTATCTCCGTACCCTGATTATGAAGCATTTTATTTTTTGTAAAGGGCTGCACTTGCGCAGAAGCGGATACACAAAGGCATATATAAACCAAAAAGAAAATCTGCTTTAGGTACACATCTATGAGACGTAGAGATAAGGTCTTTTCGCACGTTAGCGAAAAACTTTAACATCTGGTTATTGATCTATCGATTTCACATTATTATTTTTAATCATAAATGTATGCTAATTGACATTTTAATCTTGATCGTTCTTGAATAATGTTAAAGTCCTGTTTGTCATCCAATAATCATATAACTTGTCCACGTCTGCGAGTCATTACACCTAATAACCTTTATAATTTACCGTAGACTTTGCCATAGCCCTCCTTTAACGTGTACTCATTTTTAATCAATTTTATAGCGTCAATACAATGGTTGATAGAGATGTTCTCATTGCAAAATATGATTTTGCCAATCTTATACATGGCAATGTGTATAAATTCCAGGAAACACTAGAAATGGCCGCTGCTATGTGTCAGGTCAAGTCAGCCTTTATAAGCTTACTGGGTAATAGCTACCAAGATATTCTAAGCCAAACAGGTATCCAACTTGAAAAAATGGATGTTAAAAAATCCATCTGTCAGTTTACTATACAGGGCACAGATCTAATCATGATTCCAAACACAGGCGAAGATGACAGAGTTAGTCATTTAGGCTTGGACAAGTCAAAACACCAGATTGTTTTCTATGCTGGACAGCCATTATACAACAGTGAAAACGAATGTATTGGTGCTTTTTGTATTAGCCATGATAAACCCAAAACTCTCGATAACAATCAACAAAAAATACTATCAATACTAGCTTCAAGCTTCATGAAGGAGTTAGATTATCAAAGAAAACTAATCAATATGATTATCAATATGGATACTGACTTCCAAGTTGCGAATCAATTGAAAGTTGTTGATTTAGAGATCAAATTATCTAAGCTCCAGACAACGACAATGCAACAAAACATACGTCTGAAACGACAACATGAGTCACTTAAAGAAACAAATGAGAATCTCAAAACATTCGCCTATATCGCGGCCCATGACATTAAAGCGCCTGCAAGAGCCATTTACTCTTTTGCTCAATTAATTCAAGCTAAATTAAAGCCCTCTGAGCATACGGAAACTGTTACAAAATACTCTGATATTATTAAAAGTGCTTCAAAAAATTTAATAAATCTAGTCTCGAGTATATTGACGTATTCAGAAACAGAGTCAAAGGAGTTTGAAATGAAATCGATTAACTTGAACAAGATCATAGACATCGTCAAAATCAATCTCAGTGAGTTAATCGAAACTAAAAATGGAACGATCACTAGCTTTGATGATCCCATTTATGTAGATGGGCAAAAGGTACAATTAGTTCAGTTGTTTCAAAATCTAATCGGTAATGCGCTGAAATTTCAAGATGGCTCAAAGACACCAGAAGTCATTATTGGCTATCAAGAACTGAAAGATAAATATGTGATTTCTGTTACAGATAATGGAATCGGTATTGACCAACAAAACTTGTATAAAATCTTTGAACCTTTTCAGCGTTTACATTCTACTCCTGAGTATATAGGTTCAGGATTAGGCCTTTCTACTTGCTTGAAGGTCATCGAAAACCATAACTCTCATATCTGTATTGAAAGTAATAAGTCAGAGGGGACAAAGTTTAGCTTTAGCTTACCAAAAGTAACTGAGGTTAATAATCAGACTGGAGAACGAAAAACTGAGCTTTCTAGAATCCCCCAATCATCTTCTCAGGTTTTACCCATGCATTGAATTCTTTTTCAGACAAGTAGCCCAATTTGATTGCCGCCTCTTTTAAGCTGGTCCCTTCTTTATACGCTTTTTTGGCAATCGACCCAGCCTTGTCATATCCGATCTTTGTATTTAATGCTGTAACCAACATCAAAGAATTATTGAGTAAAAAATCAATTCGTTCTAGATTAGGTTGAATCCCAACTGCACAATTATCATTAAAGCTGACACAAGCATCACCAATCAATATTGCAGAATTCAGGAAGTTATAGATCATCATAGGTTTAAATACATTCAGTTCGAAATGTCCCGTCATACCGCCAATATTGATTGCTACATCATTGCCCATCACTTGCGCCATCGCCATAGTGAGCGCTTCTGCCTGTGTGGGGTTGACCTTACCGGGCATGATTGATGAGCCAGGCTCATTCGCAGGTATATTGAGTTCACCGATTCCACAACGGGGCCCAGAAGCCAGCATGCGGATATCATTTCCAATTTTCATCAATGAGACAGCGACAGTTTTTAAGGCACCGTGTGTTTCGACAATAGCATCGTGGGCTGCAAGGCCTTCAAATTTATTTTTTCCGGTTATGAAAGGTAGGGCTGTTGCTTTGGCAATGTGTTTAGCTACTTTTTTATCGTACCCTTTAGGCGTGTTTAATCCTGTACCTACTGCAGTACCACCAAGAGCGAGTTCACTTAGATGACTCAATGTGTTTTTAATCGCTTGAATACCATGATCCAATTGAGACACATAACCTGAAAATTCTTGCCCAACTGTAACGGGCGTCGCATCCATAAAATGGGTTCGACCAATCTTGACTACTTTTTTGAATTCTTTTGATTTAGATTCCAAGGTCTTTTTTAATTTCTCTAAACCAGGAATCGTATTCTTAACAATTGTGCTATAAGCAGCGATGTGCATAGCTGTTGGAAATGTATCATTTGAAGACTGAGATTTATTAACGTCATCATTGGGATGTAAATATTTTGACTTATCGGTCAGTTTTCCACCCTTCAAAACATGTCCACGATTAGCAATGACCTCATTCACATTCATATTGGTCTGTGTACCGGAGCCCGTTTGCCACACGACTAAAGGAAATTGATCATCCAGTTTACCTGCTAAAATCTCTTTGCACACTTTTGCAATGAGACTGGCTTTGGCTTTTGAGAGAACGCCTAAATCGGCATTAGTTCTTGCTGCTGCCTCTTTAAGAATAGCGTAGGCATGAATCACTTCAATAGGCATTTGTTGCCCTCCTATTTTAAAGTTTTGCTTTGATCGTTGTGTTTGAGCAGCCCAATACTTATCAGCAGGTACCTTTACAATACCAATACTATCTTTTTCCTTTCTAAATCCCATGATATTAAGTTTTCTGGCACAAAAGTAGAGAATTCTAAACTTCGTATATTCGCAAACGTTATAAAAATATATTTTACTCACTTAAAAAATTGAAATATGGCTTTTACTCTCCCTGAATTAGGGTATGCATACGATGCATTAGAACCAAACATTGATGCAAAGACGATGGAAATCCATCATACTAAGCATCATAATGGATATACCAATAAATTAAATGCTGCAATAGAAGGTACAGCGTTAGATGGTCAATCGATTGAAGACATTTTAAAATCCTTAGATATGGCTAATGGAGCAGTCAGAAATAACGGAGGTGGATTTTACAACCACAGCTTGTTTTGGAAGGTGATTGCCCCTGAAGATAAGGGAAGACTCTCTGGACCACTAAAGGATGCTATTGATGCTGCCTTTGGATCGAAAGAAGGCTTTGAGGAGGCATTTGCAAAAGCAGCTGGCACTCGATTCGGATCGGGATGGGCATGGTTATGTAAACATGATGGAGGTAAAGTTGGGATTTGTTCAACACCAAATCAAGATAACCCGCTTATGCCTGGTGTTGGATGTGGTGGACATCCTATCTTAGGCATTGATGTTTGGGAACATGCTTATTACCTAAACTATCAAAATAGAAGACCAGATTACGTAAAGTCATTCTTAAGTATCGTAAACTGGAATGAAGTCGAAAGACGATATGAGGCTTCTTAGTTAGAAGTAAACTAAAATTGAAAAAGGCTCGCATAGTACTATGCGAGCCTTTTTTCATACTTATACTATTCTTATCCTATCGTTGAATAACAATCTTCTTATGTTGCAAATTATAATTGTTTCGTAGTGTGGTATAATACAAACCATTCGGTAAATCAGAAACATCTATCTTCTTAGTCATTGCTCCAATGCCCATATTTATATCTTCACTATAAACAAGAAATCCATTAACGTCTCTTATTTCAACCCAAACTTGATCTTCTACATATTCAGAATGGATATTTAAGACTAATTCATTTGAAACTGGATTACCCATTGCTACAAAACTCAATCCACCATCTGCTATCAACCCTGCATCTCCAGGACAATCATCACCTTCAACTCTCGTGATTTGAATGAAATTTGAGGACAATTCAAAACAGTCTGCAATTGGTGTTGTGGTAACATCTTCTTGAGTTTCAATGGTAAAGGTAGACGTATCTTGAGCAGAGCCTTTATGTGATACACCATAGACTCTACACATACCGACACCGATGTTATTGATATCAATTGATCCAGAACTAATGGCTAAGAATCTGTTATTTACATCTGTGATCAAATAGGTATAGTTAAGTGTGGATGTCGATGTATTGACAAAGTTAAGCACATCACGAATCGAATCACCTACACAAATTGTCAGTTCAGTATCTAAAGAATCTGTAGAAACCATTCCACCATCCACAAAATCTCTAACTATTGTTATTGGATTAGATAGATCAAAACATCCTTCAAATCCAGATACGTTTTCTCCCATGACGATTCCTGTTACAGTCCCGATCATACTCATGTGCCAAATCTGACAGACACCAGAACCTGCCTCATCAAACTCAAAACTACCATTGGCCTGAGTTGAAATAACATTGCCGAGTGTATCCGTCGTCAACCAAACAATGCTTTCTCCACTTGATGCAGTAACAATCGCGTTGACAACATCATCTTGACCGTCTCCGACACATAACGTATCGCTAGTTGAGCCATCCTCCAGTACGATATTCCCTCCTATTGCTGGACAGTCAGTACAATTAATCTCCCGCTCGACTCGAATAGGATTCGAAAGATCGAAGCATCCAACTAAATTGCTAATGTTCCCAGTCACTACTACATTATCAAGTTCACCAATAAATGAGAGATGATAAATATTACTCACTCCTGCCCCTTGCATTTCAAAATTAAAGGTATCTGATGCCACAAGATGTTCGATAATGCCAAATGTATCAGTCACTAAATAGAAATCATTTCCACCTACCGCATTTGATACTGTATAGACAACCAAATCATCAAAACCATCGCCAGCACACACAGACACTATAGTATCCCCAGTCAGTGTAGCTAACTCTCCTCCATCTGCTATACATAATGTATCTGAACATTCAATTTCTCGTGAGACTTGTATTGCATTCGAGAATGCGAAACAACCTTCAATATCTGAAATATTTGCTCCCATATCTACACCTGATAAGGTGTCATTATACATGACATGCCAAATTTGACACAGACCAGGAGCGATCCCTTCAAAATTAAATGGTAGTCCTGTAGGAATAGAAATGATAACACCAGTAGTATCTGTAATCAACCAAAGACTACTATCGCCCATACCACCGGCTTGGACTACCTCCAAATTATCATCCATCTCATCATCAACACAGACTATCGTTGTCGTTTGATCTTCGCCAACTCTTATAACGCCAGCCATGGCACTACAAGTCTCTGTAGTACAATCTGTGATCCGAGTCACTCGGATTGAATTCGAAAGTTCTGCACAGCCTGTTATCTCTGAGGCATTAGATCCGACCTCTGCCCCTGTAATCGCGTCGTTGTAATTTAAATTCCAAATCAGACATATCCCTGCCTCAACACCTTCAAAATTAAACGGAGGTCCTGACTCTACAGCTATAATCATTCCTAAGGTATCGGTGATCAACCACAATGTGCTATCTCCAGCACCTGCATTTAAGACGTTGACATTTAGGTTTTCTTCAAGTTCATCATCAGTACACACTGTCACAGCTGTCTGGTTGTTATCCAAGGCAATCGTTGCGGTTCTTGCTTCACATGTCATTGTGGTACAATCATTAATCTTAGTAACTTGAATAGGATTAGACAAAGAGAAACAGCCTGTGATATCGGATGCATTAGCATCTATAGCTATGCCACCAATAGAGTCTATAAAGGTCAGATTCCAAATTCTGCAGATGCCAGGTGCCTGTCCTTCAAAATTGAAAGGTGGTCCTTGTGGCAAGGCTAGAATGACTCCGGTCGTATCTGTAATTAACCAGATACTGGAATCTCCTGAACCCGCTATTATGGAGACATCAAGATTGTCACCAAGTGAGTCATCAGTACATACAGTCATATCAATTGCTCCCCCAGCTAAGCTCAATGTTGGTGCAAGAAGATCACAAGTCGATTGACCACAATTTTCTTGCGCAATAATTGTTATCGGATTTGATATGGAGGCACAACCTGGTAGACTATTTATATTTTGAGATAGTTCACCTCCTGTAATACTGTCTCTGAAACTTATGTGATACATAATGGTGATTCCTGCCCGTGTCCCCTCAAGGTTAATGGTTGGTTCAAATTGTAAGCCTAAGATCTGGCCTGAAGTATCAGTGGCAGCAAATACAGAAAAATTACCAATGTTATCAGTTACGATAATTTCGAATTCATCACTTATCCCATCTGTCGTACAAATGGTGACTTCTGTTTCTCCAGTATCAGCCACGATCATTCCTCCATTCACAATACATGTATCAGCTGCACAATTCACCTCTCTATCTAGTGTAATCGCATTCGACAAATCAAAGCAACCCTCAAGTGCATTTGCATTTTGTCCAACAGCAACATTATAGGATGAATCCCTTGCTGCAAGATGCCAAATTAAGCACCGACCTTCATCAGCTCCTTCAAAATCTTGTGTCTCTCCCTCAAACACTTCAAGAACGGCACCTAGTGTATCTGTGATTAACCAAGTGCTAAAACCAGTCGCACCGGTCAAAGAAAAATCAACCATGTCTGCCATTCCATCATCAACACAAACTGATAATGATGTGACTCCTGAATTTGCAGTAATGCTACCACCACTAACTTCATAAACTTCTTCTACACAACTTTCGCGAGTAACTGTAATTGTATTTGAAATTTTAACACATCCTGTCACGTCAGAGAGCGCTTCGCCCGGTGTTAAGCCTGAGAATGGTTCAAGTATACTAGCATATTGTACAATACATACACCAACTTCCTGCCCTTCAAAATTGAGAACAGCACTATTTTCTAGATCAAGAATGATTCCTTGTGCATCAGTTATTATGAATAGACCTGCACCAAGATTTCCAGTTTGCGTTATTGCTAAAGATTCATTCAGACCATCATCAACACACACAGTTGTTGCTGTCTCTCCATTTGTAAGAGCAATAGAACCAGAAGCTATATCATCACAAGTTGTCATGGCACAATTGCCACTCAACCTCGTCACTGTAATCGGATTAGACAAAGAGAAGCATCCCTCAAAGGTGCTTACGTTTATGCCAACCCTTACATTGAATGTGCTGTCACGTGTACTAAGATGCCATACTTGACACATACCCGGTCCTGAGCTTTCAAAATCAAAATTAGAGTTTTGACCATCCTGAACACCGACTACCATACCTAAAGAATCTGTTACAATCCACTGACTGATACCATTAGCACCAGCTACCGTCGCAGAGAACATATCACTCACATTATCATCTACACACAAGGTAATTGCGGTTAAGCTATCACTCGTCATAATGCTTCCTCCATTAACTAGGCATGGCTCTGTAGAGCACAATTCTCTATTGACGATGACAGGATTTGAAATCTGGGTACAACCCATAATATCTGTTACATTGTTACCTGGAATCAATCCTGAAATCGGATCAAGCACGCCTAAGTGTCTAATATAACATTGACCAGAATTGACACCTTCAAAATTGAAGATGGCATCATTTTCTACGCTTAATATTATTCCTGTTGAATCTGTAACTATCCAAATGCTACCGCCTACATTTCCTGTTATTTCACCTATAATGTTTTCATCCATTCCATCATCTATACACACTGTGATTTCTGTCAATCCATTCATCACGGAGATCGAACCTGATCTGATATCATCACATGTTAGTGGAGCACAGCCTACTTCTCTTGTCACTTCTATTGCATTCGAGAATTCAAAACATCCTGTAATTGAGCTAATGTTTTGGCCTATCGCAAAATTCGTTAAATCATCTATGGATGATACGTGACGGATGTAACATACACCTGAACCTGCGCTAGAAAAATCAAACCGTCGATCTGTTTGTATGTTTAATATTGTTCCACCTTCATTAGAGACCACCCACATCGATGTCCCGCTATTCCCAGCTAATAAAACTTCAACAATGTCTGGCACATCGTCTTCAATACATACAGACAAAGCAACTTGATTATTTATTGTTGTGATCTGTCCACCAATAGCATCACAAGGTGGAGGTCCACAACCCACATTTCGAGTCACTATAATTTGATTCGATAATGAAAAGTTACCCGTGACAGTACTGATATTCTGTCCAGCTTGCAATCCAACAAGATCACCAAAAGAGGCAACGTGCCAAATCCGACATTCACCTGCACCTGTACCTTCAAAATTAAAATTAGCTGTGGCTTGTACTGATAATATTTGACCAGTAGAATCTGTCAAAACCCATGTACTTTCGCCTTCATTGCCAGACAATGTAATCGTGATCATGTCAGGTAGATTATCATCTACACAAAATGTAAATGAAGTACTTGGTTCTTCTCCAGCCATATTTCCTTGACCTATAATGTTACCTCCAGATGCCATAGGGCCAGTATCGCAATCTTCTAATCGATTGACCGTAATCGGATTTGACAAATCAAAGCATCCTTGGACAGCAGATAGATTCTCTCCCGTATTAAAACCTGTAATTGGATCTCTTAGTGCTATATTATAAATAAAGCATGTCCCAGCTTCTACACCTTCAAAATTAAATACATCTTCCGTTTGAATACCTAATATTTCGCCAACATTATTCGTCACTACCCAAAGACGTGCGCCGTTAAAATTGCTAACCAATACTTCTATATTTTCATTGACTCCATCAGTCACACAAACCGTTAGATTAGTCAAGCTGTCTGAAGTCATAATAACCCCACCATCAACTACACAAGTACTTGGACCACAATTAATGACTCTCTCTACTGAAATTGAATTTGACAGTGAAAAACAACCCTCTATATCTGATAAGTTGCCATCAAGAGTAAATCCTGTAACAGGATCTTGCAAACTCATGTGGTATATAAAACATATCCCTTCTGGTGCACCTTCAAAATTGAAATTTGGTGTGCTCTGTATATCAAGAATATTGCCACCACCATCTGTGAGTACCCACGTAGTCGCTCCGACATTACCAGTTAATTCAATATCAACGACATCACTGATTCCATCATCAACACAGAATATGACATTAGCTGAACCGTCAGCAGAAACAATACTACCTCCAATGACAATACATGGATCAGGTCCACAGTCTACTTCTCTATTAACCTGGATACTATTGGATAATTGAAAACAACCACTTAAATTAGCCAAAGGATCTCCTATTGTGAATCCTGTCAAACTATTATCTAAACTTAAATGATAGATGAAACAAACACCTGCACCAACGCCTTCAAAAGAAAATATATTCGTATTCTGAATATCAAGAATATTACCATCCGAATCAGTAATGACCCACGTCGAAGGACCTGAATTACCTGATAGTAAAATCTCAATTGCTTCAGCTTGCCCATCATCTACACAGACTGTAAGACTATTAGCTCCATCTTGAGTTGATATTGAACCCCCAATAATTCCATCACATGGTGGAGGACCACAATCCACTAACCTTGTCACACGTATAGAATTAGAAATCGCAAAACAACCGCTAATCGCTGACACATTCGCGCCAACTGCAAAGCCTGTTATTGGATCTTCTAAACTCATATGCCAGATAAAACAGACTCCTGCTCCAGTATTAGTGAAATCAAAATTAGGATCATTCTGGATCATCATGATATTGCCTGACTCGTCTGTCACTAACCATGTCGATGAACCAGTATTACCTGTTAGATCAACACTGACTACATTCGACTCACCATCTGATAAGCAGACTGATGCACTAGTTGCGCCACCAGTCGAAATACTACCACTCGTCACAGTACACGCTGGTGCGCCACAATCCTCTAACCTTGTCACACTGATAGAATTAGAAATCGCAAAACAGCCGCTAATCGCTGACACATTCGCGCCAACTGCAAAGCCTGTAATTGGATCTTGTAAACTCATATGCCAGATAAAACAGACACCTGCTCCCGCATTTGTAAAATCAAAATTGGGATCATTCTGGATCATTAGAATATTGCCTGACTCATCTGTGACTAACCATGTCGATGAACCAGTATTGCCTGTTAGGTCAACACTGACCACATTCGACTCAGCATCTGATAAGCAGACTGTTGTCGTTGTTGCACCTCCTGTAGAAATACTACCACTCGTCACATTACAAACTGGTGCGCCACAATCCTCTAACCTTGTCACACTGATAGAATTAGAAATCGCAAAACAACCGCTAATCGCTGACACATTCGCGCCAACTGCAAAGCCTGTTATTGGATCTTGCAAACTCATGTGCCAGATCAAACAGACTCCTGCTCCCGCATTTGTAAAATCAAAATTAGGATCATTCTGGATCATTAGAATATTGCCCGACTCGTCTGTTACTAACCATGTCGATGAACCAGTATTGCCTGTTAGGTCAACACTGACTACATTCGATTCAGCATCTGATAAACAGACTGTTGTCGTTGTTGCACCTCCTGTAGATATACTACCACTCGTCACATTACAAACTGGTGCGCCACAATCCACTAACCTTGTCACACTGATAGAATTAGAAATCGCAAAACAGCCGTCAATCGCTGACACATTCGCACCAACTGCAAAGCCTGTTATTGGATCTTGCAAACTCATGTGCCAGATCAAACAGACTCCTGCTCCCGCATTTGTAAAATCAAAATTAGGATCATTCTGGATCATCAATATATTGCCTGACTCATCTGTGACTAACCATGTCGATGAACCAGTATTACCTGTTAGGTCAACACTGACTACATTCGACTCAGCATCTGATAAGCAGACTGTTGTCGTTGTTGCACCTCCTGTAGATATACTACCACTCGTTACATTACAAACTGGTGCTCCGCAATCCAATATTCTTGTAACGATTATTGAATTAGAAATCGCAAAACAGCCACCTAAATCTGAAACATTTGCACCGACAGCAAATCCTGTTATCGGATCATCTAAACTCATATGCCAGATATAACAGACTCCTGCCCCAGCATTTGCAAAATCAAAATTTGAATCATTTTGAATCATCATTATATTACCTGATTCATCAGTCACTAACCAAGTAGATGAACCTGAATTACCAGAAAGATCTACACTAATTACATCAGAATCTGTATCGGATAAGCATACTGAAATACTTGTTTCTCCTTCAGTAGAGATAGTACCACTCGTTACATTGCATATTGGAGTTGTACAATCCTCTTCTCTTGTTACTGTAATAGGATTAGACAAAGAGTAACAGCCTTCGATGTTGGCTGCATTCAACCCTACAGAAAACCCAGTTAAAGAATCTGTATAGCTCAAATGCCATATTTGACAAATGCCGACACTGACTCCATCAAAATTGAAGTTTGGAGAATTTTGCATAAGCAATATATTTCCATCAGTATCTGTTATCAACCAACTTGACAATCCATTATTACCACTTAAGTCTGCAGATAGGCCATCCTGTATATCATCATCAATGCAAAATGTAATTGAGGTTTGGCCAGAAACGGAAATACTTCCACCATCAACAGTACACAATGGAGTTCCACAATTTATATCACGAGTGACTATAATAGCATTAGATAAATCATAACAGCCAGTAATTGCATCTATATCTTGTCCAATTCCAAAACCAACTAGAGGGTCTGAAAAACTGACATGATAAACTAAACAAATACCTTGTTCTGTACCTTCAAATTGGAAGTTTGAATCATCTTGAATAAGCAAAATTACACCGCTTGTATCAGCAACAACCCAATTCGAATTTCCGGTATTACCAGACACTGCAGGGACTAAATTATCAGATAATCCATCATCAACACAATACCCAAATTGCGTTAGTCCACCGAAAGAAATAGCTCCTCCTTCGACTACACATGTCTGATTACCACAATCAGTTCTTTTGGTAACCGTAATCGCATTTGAAAGATCAAAGCACCCATCAATTTCAGAAACATTTCGTCCTATTCCAAAGCCAGTCAATGGATCTTGCAAACTCATATGCCAAATCTGGCATGCATTTAACGATATGTTATCCAAACTGAAATTGGGACTATTTTGAATACCCACAATCCTTCCATTTAAATCGGTAATTAGCCATGTGGAAGGTCCACTATTACCAGTCAAGACAACTGAAATAATATCTTCAACATCATCATTTTGACAAATAGTTACGGAAGTCTGATTTGTATCCGTAACAATTGATCCGCCTTCTACATCGCAGACCATTGAGCCACAGTTAATTTCTCTTGTTATTGTAATTGGATTTGAATATCGGACACAGCCGATTACTTCAGATATATTAACACCAGAGTCCAATCCTTCTTCTGTATTATCTGTGCTCACATGCCAGAGTTGACAAACACCTTCTCCTGACCCCTCAAAATTGAACATATTATCTCGCGTCACCATTAATATGTTTCCTGTCATATCAGTAATCACCCAATTTGATTCTCCGACATTATTTGCAACAGTTGGTGTTATTAAATCGCCAATTCCATCATCTACACAATACGTAAATTCAGTTTGGCCATTAGCTGATATGATGCCTCCAATGACTGAGCATGGCTGCACCCCACAATCGCGTATTTTATTAACAAAGATTGAATTTGAAAAACTGATACAGCCTTCAATATTGCTAATATTTTCACCAATAGTAAATCCTGTTATCGGATCCATGAGGCTTAAATGTCGGATAACACATGTCCCCACAGCACTACCTTCAAAATTAAACACAGGATCACTTTGGATAGATAAAATGACGCCATCAATGTCTAAGACAAGCCAAGTAGAAGGCCCACTATTATTGATAAGTTGTATTTGCAAATTATCATTTAAGCCATCATCAACACAAACTGAAACGCTAGTTTCGTTTGTATTCTCAACTCCAATTGTTCCACCAACAACAGTGCAGACAGGCGGCGCACAATCTGTTTCCTTTGTCAATTCAAGGAAATTACTAAGAGCGTAACATCCTTGGATATCAGCAATATTATTACCAACATCAAAATTCAATAATTCTGTGTTAAATAGAATACTAGAAATAAAGCATATAGTAGGGTCACTATGCGAAATGGCAATCGTAGATCTATTTGAAACCTGGAGAATATTGCCATCAACATCAACCACGATATAGGCGCTCTTCTCCATATCACCAAGCGGACTCCGAGCATTAAAAACCTGAATTGTATCTGTGATTGCATCATCAACGCAAATACTCATAGTATTCACTGGCTCGAATATCAAAGGTCTGTAGCTAATTACCTGTGGCATTAGATCACAAGGATCCACACAGTTGGTTTCTTTGATAATTTCATATGGTAATGAAAAATCTATGCATCCTTCAAAGGAATCAATATTTTGACCAACCCTCACAGACTGATCACCAAATGAAGCATAATAATAGACATATAATGTACCCGCACCGGTACCTTCAAGGTTAAATACACCATCCGTAATGAGTTGTTGAATAACACCCAATTCATTGGCAACTACCCATCCTTCATGATCTCCTCTTTGTGCACTCACAATAATTTCAATCCTGTCCGAGACACCATCGTCTACGCAAACCATTGAAGGATCATTTGATCTTAAGTAACCACCAAATGGAGATACTCGATTGACCATGACGTAGTTTGAAAGATCAAACCAGCCTTTTATCTTTTTAACATTAAGTCCAATCCTTGGAGCGACTGTAAATTCGCTATAACTAATATGAATGAGCTTATAAACAGCTGGATCTGCACCTGTAAGATCAAATGTAGGATCAGTTTGTAGTACCCTAATAACACCTAATTCTGTCGTTAAAGCATAGAGAGAGGAATCCCCCACATTGCCTTCTAGTTCTAATCTAACGATGTCTACTTCATTATCACCAATACACTGATCCGTATTAGAAGTCGTAGAAATGACTCCTCCAATAGGTTTGTTTAGCTCAATCGCAGAGCCGCTAAGCGATACATTAAACAGGAAGTAAACGAGAAATGTAAGTGCTGCAATAGAATCATTAGTCAACCTGACTCTCATAAATCAATTGTTAAGAATTGTAATAAATAGGTTACTGTGGTTCTATCATGCAATGTTAGTCATTGCATCTGCTGGGTGGACTTATCAAGCAAATGTACAAAACATATTATGATTTTTTATAATATGTAGTAGAAATTGGTATAAAATTTGTCTTACTGTAGTAAAATCCCAATAATTAGGGATTGACAAATTGACAAATTGTTAATAATTTAATTTAAAATTTATACCATGATAGTATTCTCAATTGCAGCTTTGATCATTGTCATATATGGAGAGCGCTTTTTGAAAGAGGCTTTTCAGTAGTTATTATTGCACAGCTTCATACATTGTTCTGACAACTTGCTCACTAAATGTGCCTAGTAACCCTCTTTGAAATAGGTATTCTTTATCGCCATTTAGTTTTACATATCTAAAATCATAATTGATGTTTTCTTCGTCAATCTTCTTTTCGAAGATGAATCCATTTTCATATTCCTCAATTATTTTTGAAAAGAATGGACTTTCTTTTACACTTTTAAGTTGATCCGCTACAATTTTAGCTTTATCAAAGGTGGTACTTTGAGAGGCGATGATTTGCAAATTGAACTCTTTGTCATCTTGTATTGTAATATCCTTCCAAACGCCCAAATCATCAACAGTGACGACTGAACCTTCAGGTGCATTTACTTTAAGTGGCACACCATATTCTAATAAGTCTAGTGCTTTTAGGTTAGTATTTTCTGATTTACACGATACAATCAGGATTACGAAAAACAAGAATATTGAATACTTCATAGCTTACACTTTCATTGAGACACTTTTGTACAAGCATCATTTACAGTCTACTAATTTAATTTATATCGAATGCCTATACTTTCGAGTTCTTGAATAAAACCTGAATCGGCATTTACTTTTCGACTTGGAGAAACCAATTGGATATCTAACTCATCATCAAGATCAATAATTTCCAAACTCAAACCATGATTTCCTTTGCATTGTTCAATAATGGTGTTGATGTGAGTAATCATCTTATCGTTTATTTGATGTAATCCCAACTGAAGTGTTATTGATTTTGTAAGTGCTTTGCCCACAGTATCTAGTAATCGAATGTTATTGACTTTAAAATACAGGTTGTCATTATAGCCATTTGTAAATTTACCTTCAATATAAACGACTTGTCCTGAGTTGAGCAGCTCTCTATATTTTAGATAATCATCTCTATATAGTCGAAATTCGAGAGCGCCATTAAAGTCTTGAACGACAAAACGCCCATAGCCTAGACCCTTTTGATTCGTACCATGAAACGCTTCAGTGACTAAGCCTGCTAATTTTAGATTCCTATCTAAGAGTTGTTCTGCTTTATCTAATGAACACGTGGTAAAGTTTTCCAATTCTAAACGATAATCATCTAGTGGATGACCTGACAGATAAATACCTGTGACTTCTTTCTCTTTTTCTAACTTTACAATTAAGGGCCAAGGTTTAGTCTTTGGGATTTCTGGTTCTTGAATAAATTCATTTGAGATATCCCCGAAAAGTGAATTTTGATTTTGAGCAATTTGTCCTTGATAGGTATTTCCGAATCGAATCGCATGCTCGAGTAACGTATTAAAATTTTGAGACTCGGCAAAATAGCTGGATCTTATTTGCTCAAAGGAATCCAAGGCTCCACTTAACACTAAGCTTTCAAGACATTTTTTATTAACAGATCTTAAGCTTACTCGTTTTGTAATATCGAAAATACCTGTAAATTCTCCGTTCTCTCGCTCTTCTAAAATAGCATCTACTGGTCCTTCTCCGACGCCTTTTATTGCAGACAAGCCAAAGCGAATCTGTCCTTTGTCATTGACATGAAATTTCATTTTGCTTTCATTGATATCCGGACCTAATACTTCTAGCTTCATGCGCTTACACTCACGCAAAAATTTATTCAAGCTATCAATGTTGTTTTTATTATGGTTCAACACAGATGCCATAAAGGCAGCTGGATAGTGTGCTTTTAGGTAGGCCGTTTGAAAGGCGATAAAGGCATAGCAGGTCGAATGAGATTTATTAAATGCATAGGATGCAAATGCTTCCCAATCCTTCCATATTTTCTCAACCGTTGCAGGAGGGTATCCATTTTTAGCGCAGCCTGCCTCAAAGTCAGGATACATCTGATCAATCAGTTTCTTCTTTTTCTTGCCCATTGCCTTACGCAGCATATCAGCCTGACCTTTGCTAAAGCCTGCTAGCTTCTGGGACAACAACATGACCTGCTCCTGGTAAACGGTAATTCCGTAAGTTTCAGACAAGAATTCTTCCATGTCATCCAAGTCATACTTTATCTCTTCTCGCCCATGTTTTCTTGCGACGAAGTTTGGGATATACTGCATTGGGCCAGGACGATACAATGCATTCATAGCAATCAGATCTAAGAATTTATCTGGCTTTAAATCCTTCAAACTCTTTTGCATCCCTACAGACTCATATTGAAATATCCCAACCGTTTCTCCGCGCTGAAACAGCTCATACGTTTCTTTATCTTCTAAGGGAATTTCATCAATATCTATGCTTACCTTATGACTGGACTTTATGATTTCAACAGCATCTTTTATGATCGTCAATGTCTTTAATCCTAAAAAATCCATTTTCAACAGCCCTGCATCCTCAACAACACTATTGTCAAACTGACTCACTAATAAATCAGAACCTTTTGCAACACTGACTGGTACATAATTCGTAATGTCATCGGGAGTGATAATGACACCGCAAGCATGGATTCCCGTATTTCTAATTGAGCCTTCTAGTGCTTTGGCTGAGCGGATCATATCCCCTATCTGAGATTTTTCTTCTGATAGTTGACGAAACTTAACAGCTTTTTCGACATCTTCTGAAACCATATCTGATTTCAGTTTTGGATTAATGCCGCCTTTCGCTAATACTTTATTTAAGCTTGCACTTAGATGAGCAGGAAAGGTTTTAGCGACTCGGTCCACTTCAGAAAGGGGAACCTGCATCACTCGACCTACATCTCTCAAACTTGACCTTGCAGCCATAGTCCCGTAGGTAATGATTTGTGCGACTTGATTTTGACCATATTTATCAATAACATAATCAATGACTTTACTCCTCCCTTCATCATCAAAATCTATATCAATATCAGGCATGGAAACCCGCTCAGGGTTTAGGAATCTTTCAAATAGTAAATCATATTTAATGGGGTCAATGTTTGTGATCCCTAAGCAATAAGCAACTGCAGATCCTGCAGCAGAACCTCTACCAGGCCCAACTGAAACGCCCATATCTCGAGCCGTACTCGTAAAGTCCTGAACAATTAAGAAGTAGCCAGGATAGCCAGAATTTTTTATTACTTCTAATTCAAAGTTGAGTCGTTCTTCAATCTTTGCGGTTATGTTAGCATATCTTTTTTTAGCTCCTTCGAATGTCAAATGTCGAAGAAATAAATCCTGAGAATCAAATTGTACCGGCAATGGGTATGCTGGCAGGACGACGTCACGCGCGAGTTCTAAGACATCGACCTTACTCGCAATTTCCATCGTGTTATCAATTGCCTCTGGGACGTCCGAAAATATTTGATTCATCTCCGCCTGAGTTTTAAAATAAAAATCAGTACTGGGGAATTTAAACCGATTGGGATCTAATAAATTGGACCCTGTATTAACACACAGAAGGATATCATGTATTGGTGAGTCTTCTTCTTCAACATAATGCGAATCATTGGTAGCAATGACTTTCACATTATGCTTGCGTGCAAAACCAAGTAAAATCTGATTTACATCTTCTTGACTCATACCTGTATCATCAATGGATTCTAGTCCGGTATGTCGTTGTAATTCAATGTAATAATCATCGCCAAACACATTAAGCCACCATTTCAACAATTCTTCAGCTTTTTCTGTCTGACCTTTTAAAATCGTTTGAGGAACTTCTGCTCCAATACAACAGCTAGTAGCTATAATACCCTCATGATACTGGAGTAATAATTCTTTGTCTATCCGGGGAAACTTACTGTATAAGCCTTCTTTAAAACCAAACGAACAGAGCTTACTGAGATTTTGATATCCTGTCCTATTTTTTGCTAGTAACAGTTGATGATAGCGTTTATCTTTTTCACCAGCAGATTTTAGGAAAGACCGTTTGTGTCTATCTTCTACTAAATAGAATTCGCATCCAACGATCGGTTTGATATCACGTTTTCTAGCTTCTGCCACAAACTTAAAGGCACCAAACATATTGCCGTGATCGGTCAAGGCGACTGCTGTCTGTCCATCAGCCTTAGCCTTATCCATCATTTTTCCGATATCAGCTGCTCCATCTAGAAGTGAATACTGAGTATGGCAATGAAGATGGCTAAACTGAGGCATAAAACTAATTTATATTCAAAAATAGATTAATATGAATAATCGGTGGCATCTACAAATGAAAGATTTAGAAGTTAATAAAGAAATATTGCTAAATATTATGCAGGTCTATGATCCTTAATACTTCTGCTCTTTCTCGATTCATTACTAAGGACTCGGCAACTTAGAACATTGCTCCCGAATATCGGGACACATACAAACTAGTTTACATACATCACTTCTTAAACAAAAAAAATAGCCTTGTCGATTGCAAGGCTAGTTTTACATTGATATACCCAACGCACTTATATTTTTTGGTACGCTAGCTGTTGCTCTGTCTCTTTTAGTCTCACTACGCCTACAATCATCAATAGAAATGTCAAACACATCAAACCCCATTCTCCCATTGTTGGAATCCCTGTAGCTGGAGCAACAGGTGCTGCAGCAACAAAAAACTCACCATCGACTAATTGACCATCGTCCCATGATTCCATATCATACACTGTACCACCGCATGAGATAGAAAACTCATCTGTTGTACCAAGACCAAATGTAAAGTCTACATTTCTTGTTAATGTTATACAAGAAAATGGAGGTATTGACAATCCAAAAATTGTTTCTGTATTACTGGCATCCGATACTTGCGCACCATCAAGAGATACTGTTTGACCTGTTTCATTACAGACAACAACTCTGTCCGTCCCTTCATCTGCAAATACAGTTGATATATATACGGAGGCAGTTGGATCACATGGCCCCGCAGGAGCATCAGCCGCAACAAAACAATCTTCACCACTAGCCGATTGATCATAAGTGACTGAGTCAAATATAGTCCCGCCACAATCAATGGTAAAACTATCGTCATCTCCTAATCCGAAAGCGAAGTCGATTCCACGTGTTAAGGTCACACAAGACATTGGTGCAATAATCACAGCATTACCAAGCATGCTTGAATTACCTCCGTCTGCTAATGTTGTACCTGCTAGTACTACTGGCAAAGAAGAACTATTACATACTAGGACTCTGTCATCTCCTGTACTATGAAAAACTTTAGAGATATATACAGAAGCGGCATCTGCTGGATTACAAACTTGGGGAGGGTCAGCACAAAATATGACTACATCATTAGTTGGTCCAAAAGATTTAGTTGCAATGACAGTCCCATCTGCACAGCTTAGTGTAAAACCATCGCCATTACCTGCAGAAAAGCCAAAATCAAAATCAATATCTTGTATTAGTGTCACACAACCCAAAGCTGGAATAGTAATGTCCGCTAAAGTCTCAACATTTGAGGGGTCACTGTCTACGACCATTATCCCACCCGAAAGCGTGATATCAGTCGTTGAGCTATTACATAACACAACGTTATCAGTACCCTGAACTGTCATTGATGAAATATAGATGTCATCAGCGTCGGAAGCAGTACATGCATTCATCTGTAGATGGAGGCATATTACTGCGAAAAAAGTCAGGAGGAACACTTTCATATCAGGTTATCTTTTGGCTATTATAAATTCAATATTAAAATATGTATATAAGGCTCATTTTTAACTAACTATACATATTTAATCAGTCTATTTTGAGTAGCTGATTTGCAACAACAATATAAAATCTTATTATCTATATATTGGTTTTTTATTTATTATTTTAATGTAAATATTAATGACTTCCACGGGTATCTAAATCTCATCAAAGTGGTACTACCTATATGTAGAGAATAAATTCATGTTAGCTAAACCCAAAAAAAGATGTTACACCTAATTATTGCTGATGACCATCAAATTGTATTAGATGGGCTTAAGACCTTATTGAGTCAAGTTGATGATTTTAAAGTATTGGATACCTTCACAAATGGTGCGGAGGCTGTTCAATACTGCCAACGCTACGCAGTTGACGTCGCCTTAATGGATGTCTCCATGCCTATTATGGACGGCATTACAGCTTGCGAAGCAATCACTAAATCGACAAATACAAATGTTATCGCCCTTACTAACCATAAAGAACTCGCCTTTATCTATAAGATGCTGCACGCAGGAGCTAAAGGATATGTATTGAAAACGACCGATAAAGAGACATTAGTAACATCAGTTAGAACAGTAGCTAAACAAGAAAACTTCTTTTGTAATGATGTCAGAAGCTTGTTGATCAACATGGATTCATTTCATGCGACTGACATAAAGGAGGACACCCCTAGCTTATCAAAAAGAGAAAAGGAAATTTTAAAATTGATAATTAAAGAATATACGACTAAGGAAATTGCTTCACAATTATTCATAGGTAAGAGCACAGTAGAAACTCATCGTAAAAACTTACTCAGGAAACTTCGAGTTAAGAATACGGCCGGTCTAGTCCGTTTAGCATATGAAACTAATTTACTTGCCTAAACGTATCAGGTGCGCTTAGTCATTCTTTTATTCGTTTGCTGTTATTACCTAGAAGGGAAATGCAACATGTCTAATCCTATTTTAATTGGCGACAAAGAAGTTATAGGTCATATCTATTCAAACATTGATTACCTGATAGACACCACAAAGGCACTAACTATATCCACCATCATAGAAGGCACACATAGCTGGAAGACAAATAATAAGAGACAATTAAGCTTTAGTCCTGCTCAAGCGAATCATTGGATTCGGTTTTCGCTTCAAAACATTTCTGACCAGCCGCTTCATCTCATTCTTAGTTTAGAGTATGCCCATATTGCAGAGTTTCAAATTCACTATTCTGATGAATATGGTATAGAAAGCACAGAGGTAGCTGGTGATAATTATCCCTTTTCTAATCGATCTATCTGGCATCCTCATTTTATCTACCAACTCAACTTGACTCAAGGAAGCAAAAAGGATGTATATATTCAGTTTGATCAAGAAGGTCAAGATTTGCCGATCCCCATTCAGCTATCGAATGCAAAACATTTTTTTGCATCAGATAACAATACTCGACTAATCCATGGGTTTAGTTTTGGGCTGAGCTTGTTAATCATCATTGGTCTTCTAGGGTTATTTTTTATATCAAAAACGAGGTTTTTTCTATTACAAGTAATCGCATCAATCTTTAGCTTGTTCTATGTGTTTGCAGAGGAGGGTTATGGATTTATGTATTTATGGAGTGATTCCCCAACTATCAATGGTATTTCTAGACCACTATTTTTAGGCATAGTGACAATCTTTTCACTGCTATTCACCTGTGATTTTTTAAATTACAAATCAGAGTACAAAACTATTTACAAAACTCTTCTTCTTTTATGTTCAGTTTTTTCAATTTATATGTTACTGGCACATCCTCTATTTCTGTTACCAATTAATACACATCAATCTATTGGTTTACTCATTACAATCTTTTTGATATTTGCGATGGTTCTGACCTTAGCAAATATTACTCTTTGTGTATATAAAGTGTTTTGGGGAAATTCGACCGATGCTAAGGTTTTATTAGGGGTGTTCTGCTTAACATTAATAGCAATACTTATGAGAACGATTGCCTTTCAGGTAGGGCACTTCAATGTGTTTATCAAACATACTGGTATTATCACTTTAACCTTGCAGACAGTCGTCATTGGATCATACTTATTTTATAAATCCATTCAAATTATTCGTGAAAATCAATCCATAAAATTAGCTATTGCTGATGAAAGACAAAAAGCATCCGAAGCTATCGTAGATTCTTTACACAAAGAACGCGAACGAATCTCAATGGATATTCATGATAGCTTGGCTAGTTTATTAAGTGCTGCAAAAATAAATTTAGAAGCACTAAAGGAGAAATACGCTTTACTCGGAAAAGAAAAAGAATTTTTAACTGCAAATTCCTTATTGGTGAAAATTGGCAGTGAAATGAGGACAATATCTCAAAATCTAATGCCTAAAACCTTAAAAGCTTTTGGGATTATAAAGGAGTTAGAAAAACATATAAATAATTTAAAATCGACATCCACTATAAATTTTAATTTTGAATATTTTGGTTTTGAAAACAGACTTACAGATAGAATTGAGTTAGAACTGTATTACATAAGCATGGAGGTTATAGATAATATTAATAAATACGCTCAATGTGAGCATGTACTCATCCAATTCAACAAGTATGCTGATGAATTACATGTTATTTTTGAGGATGATGGAATAGGTTTTAGTGAAAATGAAGTTCGAGTGGGAGCCAACGGGCTGATAAATATTCACAATCGTGTCACTTGGCTGAAAGGACGGATGGAAATAGACTCACGGAAATCTATAGGGACAACAATTACAATAAACATACCCTTTTGATAAAGGCA
The DNA here is from genome assembly GCA_937959275.1 of uncultured Saprospiraceae bacterium. GTDB lineage: Bacteria > Bacteroidota > Bacteroidia > Chitinophagales > Saprospiraceae > CALFUK01. The sequence goes on from CALGLU010000058.1 coordinate 56,312, forward strand.
CTATTGACTGCATGTGCATAGTATTGAAATAGACATCCAAAATTAAACCTTCCTCATTCAGAAGAGTCTTATCTTTAACAGCTACATACTTACGTTATGAAACAGATAATATTTGCAATTCTCTTTTTTCCACTTTACTTATCTGCCCAGGAATCAGGGACAATAAGCTACTTGCAGACACAGAAAGTAAATTTCACGCCAAGACCTGGAATGCCGAAAGAAATACTGGACCGAATACCAAAAGAACGTAAAGTTAACAAGACGCTCGTCTTTAATCATTCAGAATCTATATATAAAAATAGTGCCATTCAACCACAGGAGAATGAAGATATAGATGACGAAAGAAGACAGAGATTCAGGAGAAGAATGATGGGCGGTAGAGATAATGGTGAGTCCTATAAAAACCTTGTATCAGGTCAAATCATTGATAAAAGAGACATCATGGGAAAAGAATTTCTTGTGAACGACGCTATTGTCGATTACCAATGGAAGATCACAGGTAATAAAAAACAACTTCTAAATTACATGGTCATGGAGGCTCAGACTGTAATTGATGATACCATTTCAATAAGTGCTTGGTTCACGCCTCAAATTCCGATACAAAATGGGCCTTCAAGATATGGGGGGCTGCCGGGTTTAATTTTGGAGATGGATATAGATAATGGAGACAATGTAATTGTTGCAACTCGTGTAGCATTAGGCGAGTTAGATCCGTCCTTAACAATTACAGAACCTAAAAAAGGCAAAACAGTCACAAGAGAAGAATTTAATACCATTCGTCGTGAAAAGATGGAAGAACGGAGAGAGCAAGGAGGAGGTAGAGGAGCTGGCCGTGGATTTAGAAGTAGAGGAAATTAATTCAACCGTATGAAACTACTTCTACTATTCGTTTTTACCCTTTCGATTTCGATAACCAACACCTATTGTCAAACATTTACGATACAAGGTGAAATAAAAGACACGCTGAATCAAGGCATTGAGTTAGCTACAGCTATACTGACTTTCAAAAAAGACTCCTTAATGGCTGGTTTTTCAATCACAAATCCGAAAGGAAAGTTTAAAATTGATGATGTTGCAACAGGAGACTATATCCTTAGCTTGACCTTTCTTGGTATGACCGATATCTCTAAAGAAATTCGAGTCGAGGGAGATCAAGAACTAGGTGTCATAACGATGAAGTCAGTCAGTTCTGATTTAGAAACTGTCACTGTTACAGCAAGTCATATTCCTATCCAAATCAAAAAAGATACGATCCAATACAATGCAGATGCCTATAAAACAAGACCTGCAGCGAATGTAGAAGAACTACTTAAAAAATTACCTGGCATTGAAGTGGAAGACGACGGTACGATTACAGCTCATGGAGAAACGGTAGAAAACGTATTTGTAGATGGGAAAGAATTTTTCGGTAATGATCCAACTATTGCAACTAAAAATTTACCAGCATTAGTGATAGATAATGTTCAGGTGTATGATCAGCGATCGGACATGGCAGAGTTTTCAGGCATAGATGATGGCGAGCGCCAAAAGTCAATCAATCTAGTGCTGAAGGAAGGTAAAAAGGCCGGATACTTTGGGAATGCTATGGCAGGAGCTGGAAGTGATGAACGCTATGAATCAAAGTTTAATATAAATCGCTTCACCAAGAAGACTCAATTTTCTGGTATTGGTATGATCAACAATACCAATAAGCAAGGATTTTCTTTTGGCGAATATAGAGATTTTATGGGCGGGCTAGGCGGCATGATGAGAGGAGGCAATAGAGGTAATAGCTCAGGCCTACCTGTCTCGAATGGCGGATTAGGTGATGGGTTTGTGAAAACAGGAGCAGGAGGATTAAACTACAATGTTGAGCCTACTGAAAAAATAGAAATAAATTCCAGCTATTTTTTTAATCGAATTGAAAACGACCTACAGAGAGAACTAAATAGAGAAAGCTTATTAAGCAGGGACAATAGTTTTTCAACAATAGAAAACTCTGAACAACAAAACACGAATAATACTCATAATTTAAATTCAAAAATTGAAGCTAACATTGATAGTACTCAGAAAATCATTACACGGATAAGCGTAGGTTGGAACACAGGGAATTCATTAGACAAAGGGACATCAGACAACACCAATCAACTCGACCAAATTCTGAGTGGGACTAACTATCTAAACCAAGCAGATGGGACTAGACTAACCGGAACCATTAATAGTAATTATTTGAAGCGTCTTTCAAAACCAGGAAGATTCTTTTCTGCAAACATGCGTTTTGGAATGTCTAACAATGATCAGGACTCAGAACTCTATTCAATCAATCAATTTGATCAGGCCCAAACAATAGACACTCTGGATCAGGATCAAATATTAGCAAATTATCAGAATGATTACTTAATCAAGGTGTCATTAACAGAGCCTTTAGGGAGCAGGAAGTATCTTGAATTTAACGCAACTAGAAGAAACTTGGATAATGATTACAGGAAAGACTTTTTTGATATCACTTCAGCTGGTAGACTGTTGAATGATCAATTTAGCAATAACTATCTAAGAGATTACACTTACAATACGATTGGATCGAGTTTTAAAATCAATAAAGAAAAATCAAGCTTTACCCTAGCTGGCAACCTGCAACACTCCTCTTTGAATGGTTCGCTAGATGACAATGAAATTAATATTAACCAAGATTATTATTACTTCCTTCCCAATTTAACTTGGAATTTTGATTTATCAGCAACTAAAAATTTGCGTATTCGTTATAATACAAATATCAGAGAACCAAGTTTAACACAACTTAATCCAATTCCTGATCTTTCGAATCCCTTAAATTTTTACGAAGGTAATCCGGACTTAAGACCTGCCTATAATCATCGCTTCAACATTAATTATAATAGCTATAGTCAATTTAGCAATATTGGCTTTTTCAGTTATTTAAATTTCAATTACACCAAAGACAACATTACCAATTCTCAGACAATTGACAACTCATTGAGACAGACGACGACGTCAGTAAACACGGACTACTTATTTTCAAGTTCTCTCTATTTCAATTTTAATGCACCTTTAAAATTTATTAAGCAAAGAATAAGTTTGTCTAATACCTTAAGCTATGTTGATCGCATCCTATTTTTAAATGCTGTTGAAAATAATGCTGAACAAATAACGAATCGAATAAACTTATCAATTGATAATTGGAATAAAGACTTTATTGATATAAAAGTTGGCACCAACATTAATATAAATTCGATTTCCTACTCAGAAAATAATGACCGAAATCAGAATTATTTGAACTATGCCTATTTCATTGATCTAGATCTTGATTTTAAAAATGACTGGAATATCAATACATATTTTAGAAACCAGATTTTTTCAGAAGAAGAGTTTGGGGATAAGATTCAGATTAGTCAATGGCGTGCGGCAATCTCCAAAATACTTGGTGCATCTAAAAAATATAAAGTTGATTTATCTGGATTTGATTTATTAAACCAAAACCAAAATATAAATAGAACAACGAGTGCAAATTATATTCAGGATGAACGTATTGCTTCTATTGGACGATTTTTCATGTTGAGTTTGACGTATTCTTTTTCAGGGTTTGGGCAGAACGGTCGTGGAGGTGGTAGAGGTGGGAGTAGAGGTAGGCGGTGATTTTGTGGAGGTTTGAAGGAGGGAGGTTGAAGGAGGGAGGTTGAAGGGGGAAGGTTAGAGGGTTTGGAGGTTGGGGAGTGAAGGGTTAGGAGGGTCAAGGGAAGGAAGGTTGAAGGGGGAAGGGTGAAGGATGAAGCTTGAAGGAAGGGTGAAGGTTGATTGAAGAGCTTGGAAGGTGGCTAATTAACTTGTGGCCTTTTTGGCGAATAACAGCTTGGCATTTTCACTGGTTTGGGCAGCAAGTTCTTCGATACTTATCTTTTTTATATCACAGATCTTTTGTGCAATTAATGGGATGTATTTGGATTCGTTGCGTTTGCCGCGGTGAGGGTGTGGCGTTAAAAATGGAGCATCGGTTTCAAGAACTAAATGTTCGGTTGGAATATCCACAACAACCTTATCCAATCCTGAGTTTTTAAATGTCACTACACCGCCAATACCGATTAAGAAGCCTAAGTCAATAATTTGCATAGCTTGGTCAAGAGTGCCTGTAAAGCAATGGAATATTCCTGTTAAGTCTTCATGAGCATTTTGCTTTATCATTTGAATACATTCGTCCAATGAATCCCTAGAATGAATGATGACTGGTAGTTGATTTTCGATACCCCACTCTATCTGTGTTTGAAATGCTATTTCCTGTTCTTTTATAAATTCTTTACTCCAATAAAAATCAAGCCCCACCTCACCTACAGCAATATATGGATAAGAATCCAGTTCAGACTTAATTACTTGCAACACATCTTTATAATCACCAAATACTGAACACGGATGCAGCCCCATCATCGGCACACACATATCAGGATAATCAAGAACACAGGCCTTCACCTGACTGATAGATTTGACATCAATATTAGGCAGATAGAGTTTATCAACGCCTTCTTCTTTGGCAAGCTGCATACAAGTAGCTCTATCCTCATCAAACTTTTCTAAATAAATATGTGTATGTGTATCAATAAACATAAATTCGCTTTATATGGCAAAGAAACAAAAATACTATGTTGTTTGGCAGGGACATGAGCCAGGGATTTATGATTCATGGAAAGACTGTCAAATACAGATAAAAAATTATCCAGGAGCTGAATATAAGTCATTTTCTTCAAGAGAAATTGCAGAAGATGCATTTCGTGGGCAATATCGAGATCATATCACCAAACAAGGGAAAGCGGCATTTATAGATCACTCATTGAATGAAAGCATTGAAAAAAATAGTATTGCAGTAGATGCAGCCTGTAGCGGAAATCCTGGAGCAATGGAATATAGGGGTGTTGATACGTTTACTCAGCAAGAGCTGTTTAGACAAGGTCCATTCTCTATGGGGACTAATAATGTAGGTGAGTTTTTAGCTTTAGTACATGCTCTAGCCATGCTTCAAAAGGAGCAAAAACTAGATACCAGTATATATTCAGACTCAAGAATTGCTATAAATTGGGTTAAGTTGAAAAGGACTAAAACTAAACTTAAGAAAACATCTAAGAATGAAATCCTGTTTCAGCTTATTCACAGAGCAGAGAAATGGCTCCATGAAAATGAATTCTCAAACCCTATATTGAAGTGGGAAACTAAAATTTGGGGTGAAATTCCTGCAGATTTTGGTCGAAAATAGTTTCTAACATTTATTCCTATGTCGATTCTTTGTAGATCAGCTTTGGAGTCTATGCAAATCTATAAAATTTCATTTTGTAGTCGACATCAACCACACCTTTCCGAATTGACTCTAACTTGCGTTTGATTAGTCTTTTTTTAACCGGTTTGAGGTAATCTAAGAATAGTTTTCCTTCAATATGATCATATTCATGCTGAATAACTCGCGCATTAATACCAGAGAATGATTGACTTTGCTTATTAAATTCTTCATCGTAATATTCGATTTGAATTGATTTTTTTCGTTGGACATCACCTCGAATATTGGGAATACTCAAACAGCCCTCTTCATACGCCCATTCATTTCCTGTTTCTTCCAAGATTTGAGCATTAATAAATGTCTGCTTTATGCCATTATTTTCCTCGCCTTCATTCATAACTTGTTCTGTATCAATGATGAATAGCCGGATCGATTGGCCAATTTGTGGAGCAGCTAAACCAACGCCTTGTGCATTGTACATTGTCTCCCACATATCAGCAATGAGTTCAGGTAGAGTCGCATTGTCTTGATCAACTTCTACAGCTATTTTTTTAAGGACAGGGTGTCCATAAGCAATAATTGGTAATATCATATATGTCCTAAATACTCCTGCAAAATAATAACTGCACTCATCTTATCTATTAAGTATTTGTCTTTTCTCTTAGATTTTTTTGTGCCGCTGAGGAATAATGCTTGTTTTGCCCGTACTGTAGTAAATCCTTCATCGATTGTATCTATTTCGATAGCGGGGAATGCCTTGTGTATTCTATGGATTAATTGGTTAATCTGTTTTGCGATAGGCGTTGAGCTGCCATCTTCGTATTGAGGGCTTCCAAAAACGATTTTCTCTACTGGTTCGGCTGAAAGATAATTTTTAACAAAATCAAACAGATTCATCGTATCAATGCCTTTTAACGGGCTGGCAATGATCTGTAAAGGATCAGTTACTGCTATACCACTTCGTTTTGCACCAAAATCGATCGCCATTATTCTGCTCATATACTCTTTACAATGCTTTTATTATGTCATTTGTTTCAAATAGTTACATAAAAAAAGGCCTCTTCTGGTAAAACCAGAAAGAGACCTCATCCCAAAAACAGTAAACTATATCTTTAATATTAATCTATAATTATCATTTGCTTTGTCTGTGTATCGCCTGCGAACTCTACTGTATAGTATAGAACTCCTGCATAATCTAAATCCTGTTTATTAAGTGCTATAGAGTGAGAACCAGCGTCATAATACTTGTTTATTTGGTACATAATTTGACCTGTAAGCGAATGAACTGTGAATGACACATCTCCAGCTTGAGGTATACCAAATTTGATTTCTGTATTATTCGTAAATGGATTTGGTAAGTTTTGATATAATTCTAACCCACTTATAGCATACTGCGTGTTCTCACTAGATAGAGCAACATCTAACACTTGCTCTCCTATATAAGCTTCAGCTTTAGTAATTGATGAATTAATGGCAATTGCATCATACATAGCACCACTGGCATTCGATAGGAACTCAAGAGAGAATAATGTCTCACCTGAAGAATACTCGATCAAACTTCCTGAATGCCAACTTACTGTGACTTTACCATTCTTTGCATGGATACCAAAATTCTGATCAGTCATGACACTTTGATCACCAATCTTAACATCCTTAAAGTTTAGCGTAGACCCATCAAAGTCAATCGTAAATTGGTACCCGTTTAATTCAATATTCTGAGCACTGACAAAAGGCATTGTTACAAGACCTTCAGAAAATTTCTCTTTGCTTCCTAAAGAAATAGTAAAGACTTCAGAACTTCTTGCTTCAGCGTTTTGAACGCCATTTAATTCAGCAGAGAAATTTACGTCACCAGTCTTCACAGCTAAGAAGTGAATATCCATATCCTGAGAAAGATCACTGATTTCATATTCGTCATCGTAATTACTCGCTAATGGATTTTCTTCATCAAAGAATACATAGTCTTTATTAATGAAATTCCAAATATCATTATTAGGAAAAGTTTCTGTTAATCCTAAAATGACTTTACGAAGGCTCACAATATCCAGAGCAGATACATTTTGATCATTATTAATATCTGCTGCAATGAATGTGTATGGCGTCTCTAGGTTACGCAAGCCTAAGATGTGTTTCTGGATAAGAACCAAATCAAGTGTCGAAACACCGGTTACAGCAATACCCTCCATCTCAGGTTTAACAATATATTGTCCACCGATTGGCATATTAGGAAATGCATAATAACCTTCATCATCGGTAGTGACTGATGATTCTGAACCTTGTAGTTTGACTTGTACATCTGAAACCATAACATTATCAGGTCTTGAAATTGATCCTGATATGAGAGCTCTATTTCCATTTTGTACAACATTGTTCACTTTCGCATCACAACCCATCATGTCATCTCCTCCACATACTTGTCCATTGTCCTGGACTGATATCATTGACGTACAAACTGACTGTCGGATAATTTCTTCTCCTCCATGTTCAGGAATATTTCCATCACCATCTACAGATGTAAAGAAGATATCAACTGTTACAATCCCAACATCCTCACAACAAAGAGTTATATTTTTCATGTCCAGGTCTGTAGCGCTAAACGATAATGCTACACCATCGATACAATCAGAATTGACATCTCTAGCAAAATCGCTTGCCCACAATTCTACATTTCCATGTTCATTAAGACTGACTGCTAATCCATTTAAACAGTAGGCCGTCGGTGCTTTACAATATTCCACAACAACTGTTGTTTGATAGCTCTGAACATTGCCACACATATCATAAAGAGCATAATCAAGTATATATGTACCAATTGGTAATTCTTTCTCTATGATTAAATCGCGGCCATCAACCTGACCATTCATAACAGTATTCCCGTCTTCATCTGTAAGGCAATAGTGCCATTCTAAATCTGCTTGTGTGCTACAAGACGCGGGTCTTACATTACCTCTTCTACTAATTAAGATAGTTGTTGGACCACAACTAGGATCAAATGAACAGAATTTCTCCTTCTCCTCATGATTAAAATTAGGATTCGGGATGATAAATGGTTTCGTATCATCCTTAATATAGAATACCTGTGGATCTAACTCAACTCTAGAATTCAACGTATCATTTAAATTACACCAATTGATAATTGTCCACGTCCGTAATATTTTATAGCAGAAGTCTCCTTCTGTTTCATCACCTTGACAAGTTCGTTGAGGGTTACCAACATAAAAGATTTGATCTTCGTATTGAAATCCTAATAAATCACATCCGTCCTCACCAGGAAATGATGGCTCACCATATAGAGACGAGGGGAATAAATTCTCCGTGTTAGATGAAATATCAACACAAAAATCTAAGTCTGTTACACAGAATATGGAATCCAATAGTGGTGTCGCGTCAATGTTTTCTAATTCAAATTCACTAGTCGCTTCAAAACTGAGGATTTGTTCACAAGGATCTGTTGCAAATTCTTTTTGACCTGGATTATAAGCTATAAATTTTCGAATGATATCTCCTCGGCCACATTGATCTCGCATATCCATAGCTGGTAATTCTTCAATAATCAAGCTTTCTGCACAATTATCAATTGCATAGCCATTAGAAAAATAAACAACATTAGCTGTATCAACGCTTGTTCCATGTGGATTTTCACCAGGATAGAAGCCAATAAACGAACTATCTGAAGATCCAGAACCTGTTAAGGCAAAACCATTCAATGCATCTAATTGACCTCCATTAATTATTGTACCAAAAAATACATCTAGATTAGCTACATCAACACCATCAAACTCACAAGCAAGACTAAGGTTTGGCGGACATACAATTTCTGGTTGAGATTTGTCTTGCAATTCTACAGAGACCATACACTCATTAAAGTTACCCCACTTATCTATAGCTCTTACTACAACCATTGTCTCTTCTTCTCCAAGATCACCACAACAGAAATGGATAGAATTACTAAATCCACATGGAGATTCAATTTCTATAACATAGAGCGAGTCTGGAACATCAAAGTCAATGATATCGGGTTTAAGAGTATTCGTTAATATGATTGGAGACGTATGATATCCAGGTACAGGATCAAAAAACGATGCTACCCTACCTTCAATCCATTCAGATTCAGCAGTAATTGCTGCAGCCTCAGCTTCACTTATTTTTATTCCTTCTTCACTATCTTCTCCTTCAGGATCAGGTATATTTCCATCTACAGCAGCTAAATAACCTCCAAATGCTACACCAAGTTGAATCGCCTTGGCTCGAATAACTGGTTTATCAGAAAGATAATAGAGGTGTCCTTCGTACATACCTAATTCCTTAAAGTCATCAAACTTTGGAGGATGTAAGCTACAATCACAGTTATCAGGATTCATCTTTCTCACCAAAGTGGTCTTCAACGCACAATCATCATAACTCCCATCATCAAAAGAAGATGATCTAACTTCTGCTGCACCGTTAAAAGTCAATGAAACCACTAAATTATCGTCGCAAATCGGCACTGGAGGGGTATTATCCCAAACAGAGATAACAATTTGATAATCAGTCGTATTATGGCATTTATCGTACGCTCTATAAATCAAAGTATCTACACCTTCTGGTAGCGATATTCTCCTTTGTACTTCTGACGCTTTATCAAAATTCCTAAGAATCCCTAATGGGTGGATGACATCTATGTGATCTACATTACCACAATCATCTGTAAATTGCACATTAGGTAAAGTAATCGTCGCATGACAATCAAAACCATTCGTAGTCGCTTCAAAACCAGGCAATGAATCTAGGACCACTGGTGCTTGTGTGTCTGCTATTTCAATCATCTGATTACAAATGATTTCTCCTTCATCAGCGCAATGCCATTCTCGAATAAACCATGTTCGTCTAATTTTAGTCACACAGTTTGTGCTGCCAAGATAAAGATCAGTATAACTCACACCGACATTACAGTTAGCCAAAAGATCTATCGCATCTGGATGTCCACTATCCATGGTTCTTAAATAGACTGTTTCCAATTCCTGTACCGCACAATCTGGATCCACATCCTTAATTAATTTAGGTACACCAGAACCTCCTTCTGAAAGTGGAATCGGCGCCGGAACTTGAATTGGACCAACTGACGTATTTAACGTAATGGTTACATAATCATCAATATCAGCACAATTTATAGCATCACCCTCCGCGAATAACAATGTATCCGGACATACCAATAGTGTCATATCTAACATAGGTGTGTCTTCACATAATTCAGGTGCCAACGCTGGAATCATTGTTAATTCAGGAAACAATCTTTCGACAAAGACATAAAAGTCACAAGTCACTGATCTATTTCCAAATTCATCAATACCATATGCTTCTATTTCAATGACGCGAGTGTAATTCGATTCAGTTTCACAGTCAGCCGCTCTCTCGCTTTGCTCCAATACTACAATTTCGAAATCACTACATTCTTCAAAAGCACTTCTCATTAAAGCTGTAGGAATATCAGCTCCATCGCAACATTTTAAAATGATAGTATCTTGAATATTAGGATTATCACAGTTTAAAACTGGAGGCTTTTTATCTTCGATTAATGCTGTATTCCAGCAAGAATTAAGTTCTTGTCCGTCTACTCCAACTGCAACAACTTGAATTTGAACTTCCTCGCCGGCAAATGTGCCTGAATTCATCCACATAAATGGAGTGCTAAATGCAAGGCCAGTTTCTTCAATTACAAAATTACCATGGTGATCATTGATCACTATAGTATAACTAGTTGCATCAACACAAGCTTCTGTGAGCACATCACTTGGTCTTATATCAGCTTCACAGGCTGTTCCGTCTATTGAAATATTAATGCCTTTACAAGACATAGAACACTGTGCAGTACTATTTAATTGAAATGCAAACAGTAAGAAAAGAATTAATACAGAAGCGCAAAGTTCCTTGTATTGCCTTTTGAAAGTACTAATCGTAAACTTCCTCATGAGATACCTTTTTTCGATAAATGCTACTGTTTTTGGTTCTACTTAGGTAGAGACTGTAACATCAATCTTACGTTAAGAATTTTGATTTTAAACTATAAACCAGCATAGCTGATTCGGTCTATATCAAAGACAGGTAGGTAGGTCTAATTCTTTAGGTATGATATTATCTATCAATGAGGTTGGAAAAGTTGTTTAGGTTAAGGTTCGCAACAACTTGAGAACAAATATAGATTTTCTTTAATGTGATTTAATACCCTACTGATGGTATTTTTGATATTTAAATTTAGAAATATAAAAAAGCCCCCCTCCAAAAAATTGGAGAGAGGCCATCCCAAAAACCGATTTTATCTTATTGATTGAGATATTATCGGTATAAAAACTCAATCTCTATTCAATCACAATCATTTTCTTTGTAGCAACATTGTCACCACTTTCTAATTCGTAGTATAGTACGCCTTCAACACCAACTTGTGCTTTAGTTAATACTATAGTGTTATATCCTTTACTGAAAGACTTAGTCATTTTAGTGATAGTCTTACCAGCTACATCGAATACTGTTAATGTTGCATTTCCAGCAACAGGCAAGTTAAAGCCAATGACAGTTTCTGTATCAAATGGGTTAGGTGTATTCTGATATAGATCAAACTCTGATGCAAGAACAGTTGAACCAACTGCTAATACAACATCTGCTTTATCTAATGATGCACCCATATAAGCCTCAGCTTTAGTAACACTTGAATTTAAATTCAATGCATTACTTAACTGACCATTTGAAGTTGACTTGAACACTAGAGTAAACAATACTTCTGTAGAGCTTACTGCAGTTGCTTCTGACCAACTCATTGTCAATTGATTATCATTAACAGCTATGTTAGCATCAGATACATCTAGTGATCCTGCATTTACAGATTGCAATTTCAATCCTGCATGATCTAATGTAAACTGATATCCAGCAACACTATTAAAGTTAGTCGCAGTAACAGGAACAGATACTAATTCACCTGTAGCAAAAGTTACATCCTCTGCATTAAGCGTTAATAATCCGTTTGATCTTGTTGTAGCACTCATCAAGCTATTTGCAGAAGCATCTCCACTTAAGTCACCAATCTTAACACCGATGAAGTTTTCATCCATCATGTTAATTGCTAAGTTATTGACATCAATAACTTCTTTGAAAGGCCATGGGTTTGCTTCGTCAGTAAATTGCTGACCAGCATCTACAAATCTCCAGCTACTGTTATTTGAAAGTTCAGTAACCTTACCTAAGATCAATTGTCGTAATTCAACTAAATCACTTGCAGATACAGAACCACTGTTGTTAATATCAGCAGCTAAGTATTTGTAAGGACTATCAAATTCAGCTAAGCCTAAGATGTGCTTCTGAATCAATACGATATCAAATGTACTTACTCCATTATTGTAATCACCAGTTCTCTCAGCATTCAGATTGTAGTCAAACGTTAATGGGTTATTAGTAAATGCATACTCACCGCTAGTTGCAGTTGTCATGTTTTTAGGAAATTCAGATCCCGCATTACCATTGACAAATACAGTCGCATTATCAACCATGTCACCATAGTGAGTAGCAACGTTACCAGCGATTGAAGCACTTGATCCGCCTTCAGCGCCACCTTCACCACAATCACCACCTACAAGAACGCCTACGCTACAGAAATCATAGTTTCCACTACCATCCCATACATAAACATCTAACTCATAGAAGCTCTGTAAATCAGCACAACTAAATGTGAAGTTTCCTGATTCTGGATCAGGATCAGATCCTGACATTACGATACTGAATCCTAAGTCATCAGCAGATGTACAGTTATCAAAACTACCTAGATCGAAATCTTTCGCCCAGATATCAACTGTACCATCAGTTTCCATGAATGCAGTCGTAACACCAGAAATACACAATGGTGTTGGTGCTTTCGTATCACCGAAGGTATGCTCAGTCGTAGCCGTTGAAGAATTACCACAACCGTCAGTTACTGTCCACTTAATAGTATGAACATCACCAGGGCTACCTACACCTGAATTCATCGTGATTGATGAACCAGAACCAGATTTAGTAACATCATCTTCACCAGGAACAGATCTTACAACAACCCAAGTTAATAACTCAGCTCCTACATCTTCTCCACCACAAGCATCAGATGCTGAAGCAGTAAGGTCTGCAGAACCAAAACAAGCGATATCATCATCCTTAGATGAGTTACCACCGTCAGTAGCTATCGGAGTATCATCAAACTGTGGAGTGATTGTTGGATCAGTGTCATCAACAACTTTGATCACTTGATCAAATGTGTAATAACCATCCTCATCAACTTCATCTTCAACATATCTGAAGTAATAGTTTAAGCCTAAAGCTTCATCACATCCAGCACACTCAGTACCATCAGTCCAATCTTCTACTGGCTCAAATTCTTCTCTTCCTCTATCATTTTCATCATCCGTACCAGATTGGTTTGGATCCCAAGTACACCAGTCAATAACTGTCCATCTCTGAATTACTTTTAAACAAGCATCAGAAGCAACAACAGTTTGAGGCTCCATACTGTAACCGACTAAACCACATGCAGTTGAACACCATACTGGTGCATCATTCACTGTTCCTGCAGAACAAGAGAATACTGGATTCATTGCAATATCTGCATCGAACTCAACTAGATCATCATCAGGATCACATTCAATATTTACACCAGGTAAAGTTTCACCTGTATAGTGTATAGGCCATTTAATTGTGTGAGGATCAAACTTATCTTCACCAGTAATCGTGATTTTTTGCTCACATCTTGCTTCACCTAATTCCCAAGTTCCACTTGCATCAGCATCAATGAAATACTCTCTGATAATGAAGCCTTGACCACATCCGTCTTCAGAAACTGTTTCACTTAATAAGTCAGCAGTTGAACCAACACAAACTGCAGCAATTGGAGACGCAGCATCTACATCATTCGGATCATCCAAACAAGTGATTTCAACATCTTCGCAAATTAGAGTTGCAGCAGATTTATCAACAACCTGTACTTCAACCATACAAGTATTCTTATTACCGTAATCATCAACTACTAATAATGCTACCATTACTGTCTGTCCTGCATCCATACAGCAGAACTTAACGAATGGACCAAAAGCATCTTCCTCTGGAGTAACACCATACTCAGTACACTCTCCAAATTTATCATAGTTTAGACAAACTTCGTCACCACCTTCGCACTCATCATCACAACATCCAGTCATACGTGCAGCATATACAGTAACATCTCCACAACCAGCATCATTTGAACCAGCATCAAGATCAGTAGCGTATAATTTAGCAGAACCACCAGTTGTCAATGTAACAACTAAGTTGTTATGACATACAGGAACAGGAGCTACAGCATCTATAACTAATAATTTAAATGAAGTTGCAGTTGAGTTACCACAATCATCAGCTACATCTATATCGATAGTAATTGAATCAGGTGACAACCAAAGGTCAACTAAATAACCAGACTCTTTATCGTAGTAACCTTCAGATGCATTAACTTGATACTCAATTGTTGTACCATCACAACCATCTTCAGCTTCAGGTAAATTAAGTTTGTACTTAGCAGCACAAGACCATGGATCAATACTAACAGTGGCGTTAGCAATATCACCAATCTCTGGAGCATCAGTATCTCTAACTTCAATAAATTGACTTCCTAGAGGAATTGGAAGAGCACTTGCAGCACACCAGTCAATAACTGACCATGTTCTAACAATTTTAAAACCACTTCCACAAGCCTCAAAAGGACCTGCATCAGAATATGAAGTAATTAAGTTACAATACTTTCCACCATCGATATGAACGACAGCATGATCAGTAGCATATATACATGTACTCTGGTCGTAAGTAACTAAAATATCATTATCCTCTGACTCATCATCGTCAGTATCAGGATCATCATCAATAATACCATCATCTCCACCATTTTCTAATGTACATGGAATACAATTACCATCTGCATCGAAACAAATAGGAAGACCATTAACATCTACATACCATACTTTGCTTACAATAGAATCTTTCAATTCTTTTTTAACAACTGGTAATAAGACCCAAACTTGATCATCAACAATGCCATCTTTGTCAGTATCAACATCAATAGCAACCATTTCATCAACGATATCTATGATCACTTCATAGTGATCTAAGAACTTAAATTCTACGGCTCTTCTAACTGCAGTGTGATGATCAGCGAACCATGGGTAAGCTTGAGATCCACTACCAGTCTCAGCAAATATCTCGTCTGGAGTAGCTTCAGAAGATACTGAACCACAATCTAGTGGGACTGCATTTCTAGGTGCATTGACATCAAAAGGATCAAGTCCTCTAACACCAAAACCTTGAGTCATCAATAATTCCTTATTAACTTCTCCATGTCTCTCAACATTAGCATAATATGAAACAATAGTAGTACCATCGCATGCATCTCCTTCTGTATCAGAAATAACAATAATATCACCTACGATGTTAACAAAACATCCAGCTGCGATATCTTCATAGATATCATCAACAGTGATAAAACCTGCAGGATAAGATTGTGAATCATCTTCGCTACACCATGCAATACAAGGTACACAATCCTCTACAACTATAACAACTTCGCAAGTTGCAGATGAAGGGATTCCAGCTCCAGTAGGATCACCACCACTAGGTGATAAAGACACTGTCACATTACCCGCACCGTCATCGGCAAATGCACATCCTGCAATACACCAACCATCATCGGGTGTACCAGCAATTCCGTCATCTCCTAGATCACAAGAGTATCTTACAAAACCAGGATTTGTGGAAATATTAACAGCCCCACACCCGTTTGGCGTGTAAGCAACATTAACTGTAGCAGAATTTCCTAAGTCAGATAATTTAATTGTTTTTGAAACTACAGAACCTGGAGTAACTACACAGTTACTAGCTGGCAATGTTGGTAACAAATTTAATTCTACAGTTACAGTACCCCAGCAAGAATTGCCAGAAGACTGTTCTGTTAATTTGTATGTAACTGCGTCTCCGTTAGCTAAAGACCCCCAATTAAGTGGATTAGCTGGAGGAGGCACCATACTAGCGGCGCTGCTACCGGCACAAGCGTGTTGATTCATAAAATCAAAGTCGTTGAAATCGATAACACCATCGCCGTTAGAATCTACACCAAACTCGGAACATCCTTCAGCTGTAAATGCATACCCTGTTAAACTGCCAACCTCGAGTACGTAATTAACGTCATTCATTATTCCTAATGACCCGAGTTCGCCTTCTAAAAGCATATCCAATGTGACACCTTCGCAGTCCGAATTTAGTGAGATTTGAACATTGTCATTACAGGCCATCGTCCTTGAGACTTGACTGTATGACAGTTGCGGAATCGCAAACATGCAACTAAGCAGTAAGCAACACCACAAGTAAGTAAAATTCTTCACTTTCATGAGATTGAGTTTTGGTTATTGAATTTTAAAACAAATAAAAATGTGTGTGTGAATGAATAGGATTATCTTAAAACATAGTTAACACATACACCGGGAAAGTGCATGAGCCGCCCGTTATTCCGTTGTCGATTTTCGGTTGTTTGACTTGATCGCTAATACGGATAACCTTATCCAAACTTGATAAAACTGATTAAACCTGGAGAATTACGTTGATTTCGTCGGTTATTATAATTGAGTAACCCACCAGTTGATTTCGTCTTTTCAGTTCACGGTACATTCCCAGACATACGTTTACGTCTGAAATTAATATATACCTCCCACAAATATACATTTTCAAATATGAAATACGATTAAAATTAATACGGTATTTTTTATATTATCAAAATGCGTAATCTATAAGAGTATTGAATATTATAAATACAATATACCTAAATGTTTTAATAAGAGCACAGAAAACGCTCAATTTATGGTGGGAATGTCTTATAACTACTTAATTATTAAGTAGTTATAAAAAACGATAAGAAGTTCCAATTTTTTAACCTGAAATGAGATTTTGATATAAAAGATCTACTTTTTTATCAGCATTTCTTCTTTATTAGTTTGAGCTCCAATCCGATACTTGAGAGTAATCTCATGGCTACCGTTATCATACTGTTGAAAGTCATGAAATGATATGTTGTATGAGTAGTAAAATCCGAAATTTTCTATGTTAACACCCATTAAAAAGCCAAATCTATCTTCTCCGCCCAATGAATAGCTAATACCACCTGTTAAGGTTTCATCGAGAAAATCTACCTTAAGATTTAAATCAGCATGTGTCGGCGTCAACATAAGGTACTTAAAAACAACTGATGGCTCCAAAACGATATCATATTCAGTCAATTTATGTCTGTATCCCAAGTGTCCAATGACTCCAATTGATTTATCTCCCGTTGTTCCATTATCAAACTCATTGAGCATAGCGCTTACTAGGGATGGAAATGTAACTCCATATATTATCTTATCCATATACTCTCCATATACGCCTAAACTGAGATCAAAGAACTTAGAACCATCTAACCTATTTAATATTTCTTGATCATTTTGTGCGACTAAGGATGAAGTAGCATCTGATCTAGATATTTGATGTTGTAGATACTCCAAAGACAGCCCAGCACCAAACTTATTTGATTCCGATTCAATACCATAAGATACTGAAAGTGAACCTTTTAATGTCTCAAATGCAGCAAATCGATCACTCAACACTTGTGCACCCACACCAATCCTATTACCTATCGCTCCATCATAACTAAATGTATATGAACTTGGTGCACCTGGAAAACTTGCCCACGTATTCCGATAATTTAATAATAGATTTTGTCCTCCAGAAAATCCTGTTGCACCTGGATTAATTAAAATCGGATGCAAATGACCTTGTGTGAAGATTCCTCTCTCACTATGTAGTCTCACTTGGGCTGTTACGGCCGTAGCTACAAAAAAGGATAAGCATAAAAAGCAGATTATATGTTTCATATCAACTGTACTTCTAAGTTTTTAGGATTTTAATTACCACTCTTTAAAACAGTGACTGTACCTCTATGAATAACTCGAGTTTGACCTGTTCCTTCGACAAGAACCCACATGTACCCTCCTTCAGGTAGTGGTTGTCCATCAGAATCTACGCCTGCCCAACTATTTTGATAATTATTTTCTTCGAATATTAATCGTCCCCACCGATCATAAATACTCAAATTATTAGGTGTCATGGCCCCCGCCGTAATACATGTGAATGTGAGGGTCTCATTCAAATTGTCTCCATTTGGAGTAATGATTGGGGTACCTAGACATACAGTTCCGTCTATAATTGGTCCATTACCACAATCTGGGACGTTAATTGGAGATACTTCCATTTCTTCACAACCGTCTGAGATGATCGCAGTATATGTACCCCCAGATAAGCCTGTAACAATTCTTTGATCATTTGGATCAACAGTACCTGCACTCCATTCAACTGAAAAATTATCAGAACCGCCTGTTGTAACCAAGGTCACAACGCCGCTGTCCGCATCACTACTTTCACATGTTATATTAGCCTCGGCCGTAAAGGATACATAGTCTTCTACGACGATGGTCTTACTTACCATTGTCCCACAAGCATCATCTGCAGTTATTTCATATGTACCAGGGGCCAAATTCATGAGAGGAAATGTGGTTTCTACACCATTGACTCTAACAATTCTCTCTTCGCAGCCCCCTAGGACTTCTCCTCCAATAACAGCATCTTCCATGCCTATACAAGAAACAGGGTTTTGTACGATAACTTCATCTAAAAATATCGCTGCCCACTGCACTTCTGTGAAAAATATAGATGGACAATCTGTCCCATCTGAAATAGTCAATGTATACTCGCCAGCTGCTAAGCTATCTCTCGATAATTCTGTAGATCCATCACTCCAGGCAAAACTTAAAGTATCTAATCCTCCAGGTATATCAATAGTTATAGATCCATTATTACCGTCTAGATTAGTTGCATTCTCTACTTGAGACGTAAAATCAACATTTCCTTCTAAGGTTAATGTGATTCTTCTGGTTGCAAAAATACCTGCATCATTATTATCAGTAACATCCAGGGTATATTCTCCAGCCTCTAGATTAGAAATATCCTCTTGCGTTGATCTAAAACCATTAGGTCCATTCCATTCATAGATATAACTGCTACATCCTCCTGATACATCAACAAAGATTGATCCCGAGTTTAATGCGTCACAGGTCGGTCTTATAATCGAAGACTCTGTAATTTGAATATCTGGAACACCAGATGTTAGGGTATATGTCTCTGTCGCCGTATTATTATTTTCGTCAGTGACAACAACTGTCCAGTCACCAGGAGCAACTCTAAAAATGTCTGGCTCTGTTGAAGATTCTCCATTTGGACCAGTCCATAAATATGTATAGGGAGAACATCCACCAGTCGGATTAATTTCTATTCTTGATCCACCATCACATGATCCATTCTGTAGATTAACCAACTCAATTGTAAGTGGGTTATCAGAACCAATCGCTCCACCTAAAGGTACTGTTCTAACATATGTACAATTATTTCTATCCGTAATCGTCACTTGGTATGTAGCCGCATCAAGATCAGATTGATCTTCTGTTGCCGGTAATCCGCCAGTCCAACTGAAAACATACGGGCCAAAATCACCAGTAATCGTAGTATTTATACTTCCTCCAACTGTACAAGTCGCATCAACTGTAGAAAAACTAATATCTGGCGCTGATAAGCGTGAAATTTCATAAACTCTTGTCGAAGCATCACCCATTGCATCTGTGGCTGTCAGCGTATATGTACCTGATGGAACACTTACTAAATTACAGTCCTCAGTACTTGATTTGATGACGCTGCCATCTTCTCTTGTCCATGTGCATGTGACTGGGGCTATAAATCCTCTAGGTGCTGATATTAAGATTGATCCTCCTGCATCATCGGCACACATTGGAGCCGATATGTCTCCTGGTCCAAGTTCTCCTTTGCCGTCTCCACAATCTATTGCTACCGTGCCAGATTGAACGGTCACAGGTATCAATTCATTACTACTATTTGTAAATTCAATACCAATCACTGGTGTATTTACAAATGTTACTGGTGAAGATGCTGTTGCATCACAGTCACCAATCACATCGAAGCACAGTGTTATTATTGTAGAATTATTAGCTATTTGTTGAGGAGAAACTGGTGACCAACTGAATCGTAGGTTCTCTCCACTTGTTAGATTGAAATTGTTTTGACCTAAATTAGTCAATACGCCAGGGTCTTGAAATTCTGAGAATGTCATAAATGTAGAGTCCCATTGGACATTGAATTGTGCACTCTGCACATCAACAAAGTTCGAAACTGAGATATCAATACAACTTTCTTGTCCAGGTTCTGCATTCGAAATATTCGAGGAATTCAATATTAAGGTGCTATCAGGCGGCATGACATCTCCTCCAATTTGTACAAATCCATTATCTGTACAAATACTTTGTGGTATTCCGCTGCCACTAGACACTTCTACTGCAAAACCTGGCAAACTTTCCATATTTATTGACGACGATTCTGCATTTACGCCTGTAACATCAAAGCATATCTCGAATAAAGTCGCATCATCATCTAGCGTGACTGGATCATCACCTAAACCAATGAGCCATAATATTTTTAGTTCTCCATCAGCAGTATCAGATTCATTAAGCGATATACTCGTTATGCCTTCTTCATTAAGCCCAGTATAGGTCAACACACTACTATTCCAAGTAATACCTGTTTGAATACTAGCGATATCAACAAAATTTCGAGTCGTGACTGGCACACAAATATTTTGATTCACGTCAGTATCAAAGTCAGACAGAATAAATGAAATATCTGAAGATGTAGAACATAAATTAGTACCATCAGATGTACCCATATTCGTTCCACCACCATTATTGCCGCCACCATTATTGCCGCCACCATCGTCTTCTCCTATTGTAACTTGGCCTTGGGAGATACATAACTGTTCAGAAACGCCAGCTCCATTTGCAACTTCAACATTAAAATTTGGTAGATCAACGAACTCTAATGTGGAGGTTTGTCCATCGGCCCCTGATCCGTCAAAGCAAATTTCAAATAAAACAGAACCATCTGGTGGTGATATATTATCGCCTCCAAAAGGAATCAACCATAAAATTCGCAAGCTTCCGTTAGAAGCATCATTTTCATTAAGTGTAATACCTGTTAGTGTCCTTTCATTTATTTCAGTGAATGTCAATACATTACTATCCCATTGCATACCTGTTTGAAGGCTTGCAATTTCAGTAAAATTCATATTTGTTATTGGAACGCAGATGTTTCCATTTGCTGCTACGGTGCCACCTTGGACGATAAGACTTGTATCATCAGAATCAGCACACATATTCTCAGTGCCTCCAGAACCACCGTCGCCGCCATTATCTCCTCCGCCATTATCTCCTCCGCCGTTGTCTCCGCCACCATTATCTCCACCACCATTGTCTCCTCCGCCATTATCTCCGCCACCATTATCTCCTCCGCCAGCTTCACCAACGTTTACTCTACCGACTTGCGAACAGACATCTAGAGTCGTTCCTGCACCTGTAGCTACTTCAATATTAAAATTGTTTAAAGATTCTAGCATAACTGCAGCAGATTCTCCGTCTGCAGCAAGGACATCGTAACACAGCTCGAATAACACTGAGTTGTCATCAAGTGTTACTGGATCATCACTAAATCCTATAATCCAAAGCACTCTCAATATTCCAGAAGATGCACTATTCTCATTGAGTGTTATGCCAGTTATTCCAACTTGGTTAATTCCCGTAAATGATAATGCCGTCGAATCCCAAGTCACACCAGTTTGCACACTAGCAATATTTGAGAAATTTGAAGCTCTCACAGGAACACAAATATTTGCATTAAGTTCGGCTCCAATACAATCAGGAGCTAATACCACACCTGTTGCTCCCGCACAAGATGTATCACAATCAGGAAAAGTAGCAGTATTCCCTCCACCATTGTCTCCTCCACCATTGTCTCCGCCACCGTTATCACCACCGCCATTATCTCCTCCACCATCTTGGCAGTCCGTTCCCATGATATCAACAACAGAATTAGTTGCCGCAGCACCTATATCGACAAAATTTTCATCAGCGACCTCAATACGTCTAGGCATGTCACTTAACAAAATATCAGTTTGATCACAAGCTGAACCTATTGAATTGAGTCGAAATGTAAATAATCTAGTATTGTCATCTAAACTCCTTGGGTCTGTGCTAGCTAAATTCCAGGATACAGTTAATTGGCCTTCTGATATAGCAACTGCGCCAGGAGGTGTACCAATGTTTCCTTCTTCTGAGAATTCCTCTAATGCGGTCGTAACATTTTGAATACTGTTGTACGTTAAGACTGTAGGATCCCAATTAATTGAGAATTGAAATGATACGATTTCTGTAAAATCGCTCACTGATACATCAATGTCAATTGTTTCTCCTGGTTGAGCTGTACCTCCAGTAAAGACAACGGAGATTTGTGATTGCAGACTGGATATCGATGCAATTGAAAATATGCAGGCGAATATTAAGGTTCTAAGCATTGTCGTTGTGTTTTTAGGACGGCTTACTCTAAGCATACAAAGTTAAAAAATAGTTTTTCTTATTCCTCTTATAGGGCTATTGAACTAGAAAATATCCCTAAATCGCGCCAAACTATCTTTCCTCGTATATCGCTTACGACTTTTCGTCATGTTTTTAATACGTTCGTTCGGACAACAAATACAGAGCAAACTCATGATTATAGAATACTCTGCATTTATTATTCCAATTTTTTCATTTCATCAATAAATACTGATCATACTCATTGTTTTCTGTTGATTTCCAACTTGAATCCGATAATACAACAGACCGCTCGTTTTGAGCATTTCGTTGGATAATACAATCTTATGGGATCCTTTATTGTAGTCGCTGACCTCAGAGTAGATTAAGTGCCCGTTGACATCAAATACGCTCAGTACAACGTCTTTAGCAGGTTTTTCAGTATAAAATTCGATTGCCGTTTCACTAGAAAATGGATTTGGTGTGTTTTGATATACCATAAATTCGCGTATGTCAGACGTTTCGGCACCTTCCTGTAACTCAATATTGAGAATTTCTAGTGATTGTGTGTATGCTTCAGACCTTGTAATTGATGAATTGATTTCCAAGTCAATATCTTTAGTATTTCCTTTCGTTAGTGCCTTAAATTGAAGTGTTATTAAGTCTTCGCCGCTCTGTATATTAGCCAACGATTCACTATGCCAACTCAGCGTCAATAAACCTTCTTGATCGTACACTGCATAATGATCTTCACCAAAACCTTCCATTTCTGACTGGACATTTACAAATTCAACATTTGTCATATCATATTTCAACGTAAATTGTATACCCGCTATCAGAAGCTCCTTTGTCGCTTGCAACGGAACCGATATTGATTCCCCTCTGCCGAATTCTTCACTTGGGTAATTCACAGTGATGGTCTGCTGGTTTCTATTCGTCGCAGCAACAACATTGCTGTTAGCAGAAGCTGAACCATTGACATCACCTATCTTTACAGCAATAAAGTCCTTCACTGACTCTGAAACATCCAGATCAAACAGATCAATTTCTTCAGTAAATGGCCAAGGTTGATTCTCTTCAAAAAACTCTTGGTCGGCATCGATAAATCTCCATGATTCATTATTTGCAAATTCCGATTGTTTACCCAAAATTACTTGTCGTAACGAAACAATATCACCTGCAGACAATGATTGGCTATTATTGATATCTGCCGCTATAATCTTATAGGGACTATCTAAGGGTGTTGTGCCAAGAATGTGCTTTTGTATGAGTACCATATCCAAGGTTGACACCCCATTCAATGGGTCATCGCTTCGGGCAGGCGTAATCGTATAATCATCATGCATAGGCATTTCCTCAAACTCGTACTTACCCGTAAAGCCCGTTTCTTGCTGGTAATCTTGGTTAAACGATGCGTGTTGTAAGTTAATCATTACATCTTCGACTGCAATATCATCTTCAGTGATTACAGTCCCCTTAATCAAAGCCATTGACGTCTCTTGCGTGGTAACTCCACTGATGTCACTACAAGCTTCATTCATCTGAATATCAACGACCGTATGGCAGATATCAGAATTACCAGAACTATCAAAAATCCAAATTTCAAGATTTTTAGCCCCTGCATCGCTACAATCAAAGGTCATTGACTGTAATAATGTATCTGTTGTCCCTGCAAGCTTCATTCTAAAGTCCAAGGAAGCATTAGGACAATTGTCGTAACTACCCAGATCAAAATCAGAGGCCCACAAATCAACATCCATCGTGCTTGGTGAAATCACCGTAGAGACTTCGCTTAGGCAATATGGTGTCGGTGCTTTATCATCTTCCAATAAAAATGTATCTGTACAAACTGCTGTATTCCCGCACTTATCTTTTACTGTCCATATAATCTTGTGCAAGCCAAAAGGTGCTGTTTCACTACTATACATTAATCCTTCACCAGAAATCGTCTGACCACCTTCAAACGTTATGTTGTAGGATACATCTAGCTGATCTTCTGTCGTACAATCATCTGAAACATTAGCTCTCAACTCAATCGCATATGAACATTCTCCAGTCGCTCCATTTCGACTCACTTGTGTACATACCTCTTCAAAATTTGGCGGCTCAACATTATTTAAGGTTATTTTTTGAGTGTATTTCCATATACCTGGATTTTGACCAGTTGGTAATGCTTCATCATATTGACACCAGTCTACAACAGTCCATCGTCTCAAAACTTTCAAACACGCTTCAGCATCCGCATGAAATTCTTCGTCTTCATAAGTGGTAGCAATCAAAGCGCAGCCGTCTATTTTATCAGTTGTTGGCTCTCCTGCTACTTCAGGCGATGTGACTTCAACTTCGCATTCTACATCTGAAGCATAGTTAGGTGGCCAGTAAGATGGATCCATAACAAATGGCTTATCTGCTTCAATATGAATTTCTTGATCATAGCTATCCATCTCGTTACCATTGGCATCCCATAAATGCCATCGTCTGATAATGACTCCTATATCACATTGGTTGACATGTTTGATATCCTCATAATCCATTTGGTATGAACTACATTCTTCATCAATCTCAGGTTTGCCCATATCTAACTTAGAGATATCCTCATAACAGTAGATATATTGATGTGGCGGGTGAGAATGAAATTTAGGAATATGCTTATCAACAATTTGAACTCTTACCATACAGCTATTATGGTTGCCAGATGCATCTTCGACTTTAAGCACAACCATATGATCTGCACCAATATCTTTACAACAGAAATCGACATACTCTTTAAAGCTTGGTTCAGTATCATCGCATTCTAAGCCTTCTCTTCGAGCCACTGCTATTGTGACATCTGAACAAAAATCAAAGCTTCCATCATTAAACGATTCTGCCCATACTCTCGCGCTTTTATCTGTCGATAACGTCACAGAAGTATTTTCATCACACACTGGAATTGGAGCAACATGATCTTTTACGCTGACCATATAATGGCATCTTGAGGAGTTACCACATTTATCATAAACAGTACACGTCACCCAACTATCTCCATAAGGCATACTTTCAATCCAATAGTCTCCATTTTCAAAATAAACATCTGTTGTATCTGGTCTATCATAAGGATCTCCACCTTGAACCGCTTGTTTGTGTCCGATGACATACCTATAGTCGCCTGATCCGCAATCAAAATTGATATCAGGCATATTAACTTTCATCTTCTTGACACCGCATTCTAGTGGATCCGAGTCCATAATCACATCTTCAGCATAACATGTCATATCTGGACCTTCTTTATCTTCGACCTTAATAATCTGATAATGAAATTGTGGATTATTTTCTGCTTCTGTCGTTGGTCTACACCAATCCAAGATCGTCCATTTTCTTAATATTTTATAACTCTGATCGCATAACGGAATGACTTGATCTTCATAGCTCGTCTGGATTTGACAATGACCATGAGCAGTCCCGATCGGCCTACCTCCTAAACTAGGTGCGCCTGTAAAATCGGGGTCAGGATTACCATCATTATTTAGATCGTAGAGTGCGGCATCTTTACAAGAGATTGAAATATCTTCAGGAAAGTCCGATGTATCGATCGCATCTTTGGAGTAATAAATCTTGTGCTCGCATGGTATTGACTTATTGCCACTTTCATCTATTGCGACGTAAGTGATCGTCTTCATTGCAGCAAAATCAGAATAGGGATCACAGTCATATTTCTCTAACTGCTCTCCTATTTTTTCAATCGTAAAACAGGCACAAGCATCGTGTACCCAGCCAGCTAAATTAATCATAGGATCAGGTGCATTACAGCTAATCGTATCCGGTTTTGGACAATAAATAACTGGAGGTAATTTATCTTCTACAGTTACATAACCCCAGCACGAATTGTCAACTTGATTCCCATTGATATGGTATACCTGTGCCTGTAGTGTTTTACCTATATAATTTCTATTGACAGGGTTAGGTACTTTTTTATTTTTATCTGACGGATCAGTCAAGACTAGATAATAGTCTTCCGCGCATTCTGTATTAGGGCCTTCCAGCACCATAGACGGTGTGATGTAAGCTTCACATTCTTCGTTAATACCAACATTGATACCATTCAGATTACATGCTAAATCACAAATATTACTTGGTCTATATGTGGAGTAATCGACTGTATAATACACACTACAAGTCGCTTGTTGATCATCTTCTTTTCCTGGTAATTGGCAACCAGCAAACACTGTATAGACTCGCTCGACTTCATATAAGTATTCACCCTTTTGTCTGATGATATCTCCATATGTTATTTTAATATCCTGACTTCCACAAGACGTCCAAACTGAAACATCTGTTGCTGAATTATCAGGAATTAAATCAAAGCCATGATACACTTGTTCTGCATCATGGCCACCATCACATACTACCTCGAATGGGGTCTGTGGTGGCGTTGATAAATCAGATACACAATAGTGGTAATTATCCGCGCCGCCACACATAACTGCGTCCTTTGGATCAACAGCTGCAATTTGAATCGAATACCCCACTGTATTTGGATAAGTTAGTGTAAATGAGCCAGTCGTTTGTGGCGCACTAGATGACGAATTCGTTAAACAGACAGGATCCGAAATATATAAAGCTTGGCCAGTTTTATCGATTGCCTCATACTCTCCGTTTATGGCAAGGATATCAACAAGGATCGAATATGTTCCGTCCTTATGGTCTATAAATGATGGTTCATGTTTTATGATTGGTGCTGTACAAATATCTTCATCTTCGCAGCCCATTCTTGTGCCTAACGCATTGACAATATTACCATTTGGTCCATCACCAATATTCACATTATCACTCCAATCCCAAATCGCTAAATAATAATTGTGAGGGTTATTGAAATCATGATAATCAATCATAATCGTATTCCAAACATCACTGGACAAACCACTACGTACGAGGGCTAAGGAAGAGCAATCTCCACTCAGCTCCATCTGTGTCGTTTCCGTCGGATTAAAGACTGAAGTTCCTGCTGTATGAACATTAGATTTATATAATGCCCAAGCCAGATGCTCATCATCCTGTAAGATTAATTCAAAAGAGCTGACAAAGGCTCTGACATCAAAATTAACCCAAATGATATCCTCCCCTTCTTGCGGCAATGGAGGTGTCATCATATACCCATTGTAGGGGTCATAAAATGATGTCCCAGAAAGATCGATTTCGAATAGGTCAGAATCATAAGACTCAGTAGGACTAGCTAAGGTCATAAAAGTGCCTTCGGTCCCACACTTCACGATGCCACCATCGGTAGCTACATCATCAATAGATTCATCTGAATTCCATCTTGATCCGGCATTGTAGCGCTGTGTAGCAAAGCATGGCGTCGTGTTGCCACAGTCATCAGTGACTTTTATTTTTATCGTCGCAGATACATCATCACAAGGACTATCCTGAGAGAATGCAAATGTATATGTATAATTATACGTTCGAAGCGTGCTTGCAGATGTAACAGTTAATATTCCTGTTAATGGATCAAATGAGCCACCATCTTCTGGTTGTGGTCCTTGCCATAATCCGCCAGGATCTTGACCTGTCAATAAGGAATTGAGATCGACGACTATTTCTCCAGTTGCAAACATGCATACTTCATGCTTACCACCAATTCCTGCACTCGGTTGTGAACTAACTATGACTGTTGCAATAGCCACATCTGGGCTACATGCAATAGATGGATCATTTACACTAAGCTCAAACTGATATGTGCCATGCGGCGTAGAAGAAAAATCTACGGCTGCTGGATTGTTTAAACTCACTCCCGAGCCTTTGATATCAGTCCAAATGCCTGCTGTAGGAGTATCCAAAATACCTAAAACAGACTCTAGATTTACTGCAAGATCTTCATGATCGCAAATGGTAATAATGCCATCGCTGCCAACTGCTGACGATTCAACAACTAACTCTAATGCTAAGGCCCCATTCAAAGAACCACACAATGTATTTTCAAATTCGTAATCAAACAGATATGTTCCTGCCATTAAATTATCAAGAAGGATAGTCCCTGCAGTAGGATTTAAATCACTACCCACTGGTAATGGTGTTGTAGGATCTACAGTCCAAATCCCTCCTGCTGAACTACTAGAAGTAATTAGCTGTGTCAGATCAAATACACCTGTACTTTCAGAACAAACAACGGGTGGGCTAAGTACAGCTGCTGCTAGAGGATCACCTGAGATCACTTGAACAAAGACATTAGCCATATCTCCAGGACAGCCGCCTGACGAGGTGAAATTATATGTAAATTCATATAATCCCGGGAAGGCATTGGCTGGTACAAATTGGTCATTATTTAATACTGATCCTGGAGGGTTTGAAGCTCCGCTTGTCCAGTTGCCACCAAGATCACCACTTGTATTAATACTAAATGGTGCTAGCGCTGTCAAATCACCGCAAATCGTATAATAGCCATCTACGCCTGCATCCCGAATATCTGTAACGGAAACAGATACAGCTATAAATTCATCAGCTGCACAAGTACCTAGAGGAGCAAATGTGTAATGAAAGATATACGTGCCTGGCAAAACAGCAGAAAAGTCAGCAGTCTCAGGGTTGGATAAATCCACACCCGAACCAGTCACATCAATCCAATTGCCACCAAGCTGAGCGCCGCTTAGCAGGCTTGTTATATTTACTAAATCAGTTGTTCCTTCGCATATACTTGCATTAGAAGCGTAGCCTAAATACGGCTGTTCGTTGATGCAATTAACATATACTGTTGTTGACGTTTTATCGCACTCTCCTGAAGCAAAAAACTTATAGGTGAAAGCGAATGTACCTTCTGGTAATATTGATAAATCCACGTCCGCAGGATCAGTTAAATTGACACCAGTATTATTATCATCAAGCCATGTACCACCAAGATCATTCCCACTTAACTGTGCCCATAGGTCTATCGTGTTTACAGCTGTATAATCCTTGCAAACCGTTAGATTTTCTGCTATTCCAGAGGACACTGTGGCATTTACGTCTATTGTTATCTGCTCTGGTGCAATCACACATGATGCATCAAAACTATGTTCCACAATGAAGGTAGAACCTGCACTTACATCGATTGGATTAAAAACGCCAGTCACCTCATCAAACTGACCCACAGGACCAGAAATCAAAGTAAAGGCTCCACCTGCTGTAACGCCCAAACCTTGTACAAAAGATCGTAAATTTATGGTCTCAGTCGAGCTTTCGCAGATGGTGATAAATTGAGGTGCATTTAATTGGACGACATTCTCCATGATTACCAATGTAACGATGGATTGCTCAGGTTGACACGGGCTGCTATTCGATTGGGAATAGGCGAAAAAATATGTGCCTGGACTTGCACCTGTAAAATCATATGTTCCATTTACAGGATCAAAAACACCTTGGTTAGATGTAGCTCCTGTAATTGACCAAGCCCCTCCAAGCTCAAAGCCGCTAATATAATCAGGTAGATTTAAAGTCCCTGTACCCTCACAGATAGTGACGCTGGAACCAACACCTGCACTCTTGTGCTCAAACACCGTTAATTCAACAGAGGTATCTACTATAGGGCAATTTTGTTGGGCTCCAAAACCGTAAGTATAGCTAATCGTTTGTGATCCAATGACTGGTGCTAATGTACTCACATCCACAAGACCTGAATGGGCAACTCCAGCACCTGTTGTCCAGCTGCCACCTGGATCTGTATTATTTAAGAGAGAAAATAAGTCTATTGTTTCAGTGGAATTATCACACACGCTTAGCTGAGCGATTTCTCCCACATTCGGTGGATCTGAGGGTATGAGTACAGTTACAACGGCTTCATCAATATGGCATCCAGTGTTAGCGCCAAAGACATAAGAGTAACTGTATATTCCTTGATTTAAAAGTGCTAAATCCACATTCATTGGATCAGATAAGTCAACACCGGAATTATTATTATCGATCCATGTGCCACCAGGTGACACAGTAAATATTAGCCCACCTGTTAGGTCAACTATGCCGTTACAACTTGTGATACTACCTCCAGGTCCAGCTTCTGGCTGAGGTCCATTAACAATTAGGGTCGCTGTAGAAGTCGCGCCTGCCAAACATCCAGGAAGGACACTTGTAGAGTAGACATAATCATACAAACCTGGTGCGAGACTACTCACATCTAGGGCAGTTGGATTTGGCACTTCCAGTGCTGTTGCATCATCAATCCATATGCCTCCAGGATCTTCTCCTAAAATGACTTCAAAGAGATTTACAGGCGTTATACTGCCTTGACAAACATAGAGATCACTACTAGTGCCAACTGATGGTTGGTCGATCACATTGATAACTAAAGTAGATTCAGCGCTTGGACAACCTTGAGAAGGTAAAAACGTATATGTAAATATATATGAACCTACTGTTACACCTACTGCGGAAGGGTCGAATGTTCCTGTTGGTCCAAATCCCGCTGATGGATTCGCACTCCAGGTTCCACCTGCATCTGGCGATCCATTTAATTCATTTAATAATGTAAGAATAGGAGCTCCCATACAAACTGACATTTCCGTATTTAAACCTGGATCACTTTGTTCATTCAAGGTGATGTAGACCAAAGAACTTGCTGGTCCATTATTACAATTTGAGGGAAAGCTATATTCAAATCCATATACATTATTGGGAGGTGTTGTAGATGCTTCTCCTGCATCGAAGAATCCTTCTGGAGAAAACTCTCCGCCGATTGGATTGGTGACAGATGGCGTCCATAATCCACCTTGATCTTCTCCGTCTAAAAGATTATATAAGTTTATTTTTGTGTTGGCTGAACTACAAATGTTGATGTTAGAACCAGTTCCAACATCAAGAGCATCATCTTGAACGACAATATAGACTTCGCTACTCACAAGTGGACAAATGCCTGATTCGATAGAATAAGTAAATACGTATTTACCATAAGCCTGATCTGGGTTAAATGTCCCAGCTATTGAATTGAAGCTTCCTCCTGCTGGATTGGATGGATGAGCAGCCCAAGCTCCACCTGGTTGTTCTCCATGCAACAGCGAGTACAGATTAATAGCTGGATCGACTCCTGCAGCATCACAAGTTAAGACATGCGATCCGACACCAGTTTGAGGGCTAGGCATCACATTAATGATCGCATAGGTTGTGCCATCAATGTTACACCCTTGATGAGAGTAATAGTGAAACCCAAAAGTAAATGCACCAG
Organism: uncultured Saprospiraceae bacterium; assembly: GCA_937959275.1. Lineage (GTDB taxonomy): Bacteria > Bacteroidota > Bacteroidia > Chitinophagales > Saprospiraceae > CALFUK01. The sequence goes on from CALGLU010000058.1 coordinate 88,233, forward strand.
GCTGACTATTGGACGGACTAAATGTTCCATTATTCTCATCAAATCCAGCCGGAGCGGGACCTGTCCCATCCCAATACCAAGTACCAGTTGGTGGTACATAATTTAGGAGCGTATTTAAATAGATAATTTCCGAGGATCCAGAGCAGGTTGCTATATTATTGCCTATTGGGCATTGAGCACTTAAATGATTAAGATTAAGGCCTAACAAGCAAACGATCATGGCTAGCTTTAAAAGCCTCAATGATTCTGGAAAACGGCACAAATCTTTCTTCTTGTTTTGCTTGAAAACAATATTTGAATCTCTCATGAGATATCACGGTTTTTATGAAATAAAAGTCTGTTATCTAACTTTTGTCAGTACCGTTAAAACTTTGGATTATATGAAATGTAATTACTGAATCCGTCTCTAAAAGCTTGGGGAGCAGAGACTTAGACACTAGATTAATTGATGATCTATGGCAAACCGAATGAGATTGACCGTATTTTTTACATTTAGCTTGCGCATTATATTCTTCCTATGAACACCAACAGTTTGGTGGCTGATATACAGTCTATCAGCAATTTCTTTATTGTTTAAAGCCTTGGTAATTAATAAGAGAATTTCTTGTTCTCTCTTTGTTAATTTTTGTTGGATTAAAAACCTATCCTGATACAGATTGGTCTTTTTACCATTTACCTGAGGCGCAGTCCCGTTCACTTTTTGTGGAGGAGTGATATATACGCCATCTGATAAAAATGTATTACCTATTTCAAGTTCAGTAAAGCATTTCAGGATTTCTTCAGAGCTATTATTCTTAGAATAGAAGCCATCTGCTCCGCTGATAAACGCTTTTTTGACCAACTTATGATCCGTATATGCTGACAGTACACATACTTTGGTATTAGGTCTTTCAGATTTGATGCTTGAGATAATCTCCATACTATCTGGATTCGAAAAATTGAGATCCATAAAGACCAAATCAATTTCTAATTCAATCACCTTATCCAAAATCAGCTCACTCTCTGAAATTGTTTCAAGGATTCTCATTGGTGGTCCTTGAATAGAATTCAGTAAGGAAACAAAGCTTTCAGAAAAAAGCTTTTGATTATCTGCTACTAATATGTTTAAATGATAATTCATGTACTGTGATAATCGGTTATATCTTATAGACAAAATTTATCTAATATGTTTCCTAAAACAAATTAAGTGCCAAACTAGGAGTATAAACTATATTATCAAAATTATATATATGAATCGACTTCAACAATACGAGTTTGATTGTCGCTAGTTATTGCATAGACGAATCCAGATTGTAAAGAATACGCACCAACTTCTCCGGATTTATTCATTGCAATATATCCTACCTGAAGTTCTTCATAGTTTTGTTTTCTAACGATTCGCATTACGGCTTCCTTGCAGGCTTCTGCTGGTGTGGCACCTTGTCTCATCAGCTCTACGATTAAAAATGAACCTACTGACTTCAACACGAGTTCACCCATGCCTGTGGCTGTCGCACAGCCGATCTCATTATCCACAAATAAGCCTGCTCCGGCTATAGGACTGTCACCAATTCTACCTTGCATTTTATATGCTAAACCACTGGTCGTACAGGCACCCGCTAGATTCTTCTGTTTATCAATAGCTAATATCCCAATGGTATCATGGAGTTCTATATTTACCTTTGGTTTGTATTCAGAGGTCTTTTTCCACTCTTCCCATTCTTGTTTTGACTTTGATGTAAGCAAGTTTTCTTTTTCAAAGCCTTGTTCAAGAGCGAATTTTAAAGCACCGGCACCCGATAGAAGGGCGTGTGGCGTTTCTTCCATGACACGCCTAGCGACAGACACGGGATGCTTTATATGTTGTAAATACGTAACGGCTCCGTAATCACCATTTGAATTCATTATGCAAGCATCTAAGGTTACATTGCCATCTCGATCTGGTCTACCTCCGTAGCCCACTGATTGATCATTAGGGTCCTCCTCAGGTATGCGAGCGCCAGCTTCTACTCCGTCCAATGCAGTGCCTCCTTTGGAAATTGTGTCCCAAGCTGCCTGATTGGCTTTCTTGTTATTCCAGGTAGACAAGATGATGGGAAGTGTAGGATCTACTTTATTTGAAGGAATTGGCTCAGATTGACACGAATTGAGAATAGGTAAGGCTAAACTTAAGCCCGCTGTGTTTTGAATCGTTTTTTTGAGAAATGCCCTTCTATTTGTATCATTGGTCATTGAATGCAGTTTCTTGCGTCTACCATAAATATGGGTGAAAATAAATAAAGATTTTAAGTAATCTATGAATAAATCAAAACAAGCTTTAAATCATATCTCGATAAGAATTTTGAAAATGATCTTGATTGTTTTCTATTTACTCCCACTTAAAGTTCTCTATTTGTTTGTTCCTGTTATCAAATACATTCTAGAATCACTAGCGCGATACAGAAAACAAACCATCCAATTTAATTTAAGAAACAGCCTGCCAAATTTTGATTCTCAAGAGATCTCTGCATTAGTGTCTGCCTACTATACGCACTTATCCGAAATCACACTTGAAAACTTAAAATTGTTCTCTTCCTCTAAAGTCGCTTCTTCATTAGAGTTTAGCATTTCAAATCCAGGCATATTGGATAGTCAATATGATGCCAATCAAGATGTTATTCTGCTTACTGGCCATTTGGGAAATTGGGAATTAGGCTTCTCATTAGCGGATGGTCAGCTAAAACATGATGTCATAGGCGTTTACAAACGGCAATCAAATGAGCATTTCGATAAGTACCTGCTAAGTTTAAGGAGAAAACGAGGTGTTGTTCTGATTCCAGAATCAAAATTCGTGAAAACCTTATTGACTCCAGCAAGTAAACCGCGATTGTTCATGCTTATTCCTGATCAAAATCCACGAAATAATAAGAATATTAAAATATTTACTTTCCTAAATCAAAGAACCTCTTTTAATACGAGTATTGAAAAAATCGCAGCTAAATATTTGATCCCTGTACTCTATGCTGATATTGTAAAATTAGGTCGAGGAGAATATCGAGCTAGATTATTATGGATTGTTAACTCGTTTAAGAATGTTGACACTAATCAGATTACGAGTCAATTTGTCTTGCTTTTGGATCGTAATATACGCTCAAACCCAGCCTTGTGGCTATGGTCGCATAGGAGATGGAAAAATTGAGGAGTACATCTGACAGACCAACAATAAATACTATAAATAGAAGCTGCAATTAGACAGCCTTATTAAAAGTATATAATCTTGATGTAAAGGAGATTTAGTCTTTAACAAGCTTAAGTATGCGATAACTAAGTCCTTGCTCGATAAGGATATTATAGATTCCTTTAGTTAAAGACTGTGAGACATCATAACTTAGATAGTTATTACCCTCGTGAAGCTCTCTTGACTCTCTAATCACACTTCTACCAGTATTATCATAGAAGGTAACACGCATGTTAGTCTGTCCTTCAGCAAACACCTTCATCGTAAAGACATCGGTAGTTGGGTTAGGATATATTTCTGCTGCTAATTGAATTTCCGCAATTTCTGGACCAGTAGGAATTTCCTCAAATGGCATCGCTTCGAACACATTCTCTTGCATGATCGTTATGACTGTATTTCTCATAATGATATCTCTGAAAGTCGTATTCATAATAAGCTCTAATTCCTCTTCGGCAAAAAATGGATCATTTTCGAAATAAAAACGATCACCGTCACGAAGAATTTGGAATTGACGTTTCATAATCGTCAATATCGTCTGGCCAAACAAGGCATCAGGCATATGGTATTCTGCAAGAAAACCTACCCAAGGATCAATATTGTCAACAGAACCGTAAACGGCTTGCAACATATCTGCCTCAACCTGATCTCCTGTTATATCCAAAAATGAATTGACTTTTGGCAATCCAAAATTAGATCGTACTGTATTATAATCTGGCAATCCTCTTTCTCTTCCTCTATTTATATTGATAGCAGCTAAATCAAGCCCGCCATCTTCTGCTGTTGAACCAAACAAAAAATTTCGTACATCATCAATCACTCTACAATCCATTGCCTGCTGTCTTTGGGTTGCCATACCTTGAAAGTATGGATCAATTCCGCCAGCAAGTAAAATTGCTCCAGGATTAAAAAAGGCATCCTTCAATGAAATATTACCTCTTGGTATTTCTTCTCCCTCAGATGACATTCTGATAATATTACTATTAATGAGCGTATGGCCCATTCGAAACGCAGCTGAAGAAAACACATTGAAGATACCAGAATGCATATCTTCTTTATAACCAGAATATGTAGGTAAGGTAACACCCATACTAGGTAGCCACTCATTAAATACTATATTTTGGAGGTAAGCAGAGATATGTCTTCGAGCTCTATCGTATAGCTGCTGATCTGTTAGACTTGGATTTGATTCTTTTAATTCATCACAAAGTCTATTATGCTCTCTAACAAAAACTGTATGTATTGATAGCAATAATGGATTTTCGTTAGCCCTAACATCTCCAGCTACAAATAATTTTGTGCCTGATCGAGTATCATCCGCCATAAAAGGTGAATTGATATCCGTTTTTGAGTTAAATTCATTTGATTCGGTGTTCCAAGGAAGCAAGTTATTCTTAGATACCTTTAATTTCCCGCCTTCAAAGCTTCTTAGCCAATTTGCTCTTTGCTCATCTGAGCCATAGATTGATGATCCATCAACAAACGCTGTAACCAAATTACTATGTTGTCTTGGGTTATCTATTGATGTGCCCGTGCCTTCCGCAGGAATCGATCGAAACATGTGAATTTTGCTATTCTCAACAAAGAATTCATCTCCTTCTTCTACAGCAATCGATATATCTTCAAAAAAGCTATTTTCAATTAGGGTAATGTCGTGATCTATAAATTGTCCAAAAACCCAAGTGTAGTCACTCAGATTCGTCTCATCAAAAATTGTTTCTTTTTGGTCAAAAATGATATTGCTGATCTGTCTCGGATTCATCCGATTTGATCCAGCCATTTTCTCGATCCCATCTTCATAGCCAATCTCGGTAACCCTTAAAAGAGTTGATCCGTTAGAGCCAATCGCAGGATCTAGTCTATTATTATTAAATCCATCAACAGCTTGAAACTCTTGAGACTGGACATGTTGTATGCTTATACAACAAAGGAGAATAAATAAGGAATAAAATCGGGACACACTCATCATCTTTAGGGCAATATATCTATCAACTGAGTAAATAGAGATAGATTTCATTATGCTGACCGCAAATATAGACAAAATGAAGTATAGATATAACAAGTTCAAGCTCTATTTACTTTAAATAAATAGTCCTGTTTTTGGGGGAACCTTGTTTTTGCACTAAAAAAATGTGCAATAAATTTACTGGATGTAAATATAATAATTTTATTTAAAGTGTATTCCATTTTTAATCAGTAGTTTAGATATAATTATGGGTACTTATTTAAACTTTGCATATACAAAGCATAAATGTCGTTTTAGACAGTATAAGCCAAAACTTTAACACTTTTTGAGTAAAAAAAATCATTCGCCTTGCGTTTGGTATTGTTCATAGATCATACATCTCGACAATATTGATTTGCATCTTCTAAAAAAGCAATAAATAGAGTAGATTCGGTGTATTATAGAAAATATAGATCATTTTGACATTAAAAAGATTTCTTCTTCACCTTGGACTTATTCTCCTGTTTTTCTTTTTAGTCCTTTATTGTACAATGTGCAGCTTAGGTACGTACACAAATCATGGTCAAAAACTTGAATTGCCAAACTATATTGACTCTCATGTCAGTTTTGCCAAAAAAGACGCCAACGATAGAGGCTTTCAAATTATAGTGAATGATTCTATTCACAAAGTCGGTGTAAAAGGAGGTCAAATTCTTATCCAAAACCCAAAGCCCTTAAGCTTCGTTAAAGAGAATAGAAAGGTCTATGTGACAACATCTAAATACATTCCTGACAACTTCAAAAGTGAATACTTAGGTCGAATTTATGGTTCTCCTTTTTATATGAAAGAAAAGGAATTACGACGTCAAGACATATACTCTAACATCATTGACAGACAGCACGATAGAGGCGAACCAGATATGATCTTAGGTGCCTTTTATAAAGGCAAATCCTTATTAACTGGTAATAATGAGACTGTTAAAAACATCAATATACCCAAAGGTGAAACAATTGATTTTATACTCAGTACCAATCAAGGAGGCGAGACGAGCTTACCAGATTTAACCTGCTCACAAGTAAGTGGTGCCAGATTCATTTTATCAAGATCAAAGCTTAATATTAATATCATTGAAGAAGGAGAAATAGATAATTTGGCTGACTCCTATATAATAAGGCAAGATCCTTCTCTAAACGACATGATCAATATTCCAATGGGAGAAACGATAACTGTTTACGTTTCTAGTACAAAACCTACTGGTTGCCCATAAATGACCTTTTACTCATACATCTTACTGCTCTAATTATAGGTATGTCCATTAAAGTTTCTACTAGTTATCATAAAATGTTAAAGTTTTTAAGAGAATACAGTGACGGAGTACAAGAGTGGTCGTCTGAAATGTGAAGACAAAAATTTTTTTATTTACAATATAACAATTATTAAATCTCACTAAAATGGATGTAGTTTCAGCACTTAAGGATTCATTGAGTGGCACTTTCAACACATTTGCCACATTTATCCCTAAACTTTTCGGCGCACTAATCATATTATTGATTGGTTGGTTAATAGCCCGCGCTATCAAATTTGCTTTATCAAAAGTCTTAAAAGCTGTAAAGTTTGATGACTTAACTGAAAAAGTAGGTATTAACGGTCACCTTGCAAATGCAGGTATGAAGGCAAGAGGATCAGACTTAATCGCAAAATTAGGTTACTGGATCGTCATGTTCACAGTACTAGTTATGTTTTTCAACTCATTAGGTTTAGATGTAGTTTCTAACTTATTGAATGATGTTATCAAGTTCATTCCTAACATAATCGTTGGATGTATCTTACTTGTTGTTGGTATGTATTTAGCTCAATTCGTTTCTGGATTAGCTGAAGGCGCACTTAAAGCTGGTGGATTTTCAAATCCTGGGTTAGTCGGAAAAATTGCATACGGTGCAATCATGTTCTTAACTGTAACTTTAGTTCTTAATCAACTTCACATTGGTGACGGAATCCTTGACAAAATCATAGGCATTGTATTAGGTGCTCTTGGGTTAGGATTATCTATCGCTTTTGGACTTGGTGGTCAAGACTGGGCTAGAAAAACGATTAACGATATTTCAGGTAAATAATCGTTAATAACACATAATATACATTCCTCCTTGTGTCTTCACAAGGGGGATTTTTTTTGTCCAGTGGTGATCTAAAACGTGTGATGAATCACAAATAACACGCGATGAATCTCAAGCCTACTGGTTTAAAACTTGTTCTTCCACATCATTGATTCTACAGGCTTTTGCGTTCTCTCGTTATATTTTGCACTACTTTTCTTATTGTAGTAATTTTCAATATCCCCATCAATTTTGAAATAGATAAGCTGGCCAATCGGCATACCTGCATAAACCTTAACCGGTTTGACACATGAAATTTCGAGTGTCCATGTATTGCAAAACCCAACATCTCCCTTTCCAGCTGTTGCGTGAATGTCAATCCCTAATCGACCAATGCTAGACTTGCCTTCTAAAAATGGCACCGTTGTATGTGTTTCTGTGTATTCTTCGGTAACACCTAAATATAATTCTCCAGGCTCTATCACATATCCTTCTTCAGGAATCTCAAAATGTCGCACTGTATTATGCTTCTTTGCATCTAAATATTGATCCTGATATACAGCCATATGCTTTCCCAAATGCACGTCATATGAGTTTGTCCCTAAACACTCAGGACGAAATGGCTCAATGACTATTTCTCCATTTTGTATTGCTGCTTTTATTTTAATATCTGTCAGTATCATATCTGGTTTAGATTCAGTGATCGCAATATTAACTATTTTTATCCTATGCCTTTGATCTATCAAAAAATATGGAGTCAAAACCAGAAACTTGCCGTTTGGAAACTCACCGAGGATGAAGCTTTTTTCATCAATTCTTTATCTTGGCCTGAAGCTGAACTCCGCCATTTTAAGTCTCTGCATGAAAAACGTCGTTTAGAGTGGCTATCGTCACGTATGTTGATTTGTCAACTATCAGGAATTGTTGACAGTTCGAGTATTATAAAGGATAGTTTTGGCAAACCATCATTAAAAGATTCACAAATCAATATAAGTATCAGTCATACGAATGGATATGTTGCTGCCTTTATTTCTGAAAAATCTATTGGAATTGACATCCAAACTATCGTTGACAAAATCCATCGTATTGCTCATAAATATCTCAATCTTAAAGAGCTCCATGCCATCTCTCCAGAGCATTTAACAGAAGTTCTTCACTTACACTGGGGTGCAAAAGAAGCCCTCTATAAATCCTACGGAAGAAAACAGCTGAGCTATCGGGAGGACATCAAAATCAATCTTGACCATATTAATCAGGCCACTGAATCAATTAGAGAACAGTATCCTTTTAGCTTTTCTGGTTATATAAGCAAAGGTGCTCTCTATGAAGACTACTCCTTAGAAGCCTTAAAAATTGACAATACGATTCTTGTATACGCTTTAAAAAACGGGCTATGAGCGAGGGAATGGAAGCTTGGAGTTGGATTACTTGTGCGAATGGTATCATTAGTCAAGAGACCAACAACGGCGAGGCTCGACATATGTGCCCTTGTTGGTATGGTTAATAACACGATTGCTTGAATGTATTTGGAATCATGTCACACCTTCGGCGTTCTATATCACACATGCCGTCTTTCTATAATCATGTCACACCTTCGGCGTTGACATTTAAGATCTCATAGCCTCACCAATCAGACGAATTCCATTTAAAGTTAGGTTCTTATCAACCACATCAAACTCATCGTTTAGAGGATGTAAGACACCAGATAATCCTCCAGTTGCTATTCTTTTAAATCGCACCCCGCGCTCTTCATCAATAGCCCTTACAATTTCCAAAACTAAGCCTATATAGCCTCTGAAAACGCCAGATTGGATCGCTTCCGTAGTGTTTTTTCCTATGACTGAATGAGGCAATGCGGCTGTCACTTCGGGCAATTGGGCCGTGCCAATATGTAAGGATTTTAATGCTGTTGATAATCCCGGCGCGATAGCTACTCCTAATATCTCTAAATCTTTAGTCACTGCTGTAAATGTCAATGCCGTACCAAAATCTACAACAACTGTATTATCTTTTAATCGATCAACAGCCGCTACAGCATTAGCAATTAAGTCAGTGCCCATTTCATCAGGATTATCCGTAAGGATTGATAAATGGGGATAGGAATCATGAAGGATAAAATTAGGCTTCTTTGAAAATAGCTCTTCCATCATATTGCTAAACGCATCATTGATCTGAGGCACAACGCTACTGATTGTTATCGCTTCAATCCTTGGAAGGTCTATTTTATTTTCCAATAAAAAGTGAATAAACCGCTTCTGATAAAAGAAATTGAATTGTTCATTTAAAATCGTCTCCCACCGCCAATTATGCAACCAAGTCCCTTGAGCATAAATCCCGCAGACTACATTAGAGTTTCCTATATCTATTACGAGTTGCATTTATTATTTTACAAGATTGTGTGCAATCCACCAAGATCTAAAGCCTTCCATAAATGGTGGTAGCTGATATGACATGGCCAATCTCTGTTTCACAATACGTTTCACAATCTTCCAATGCATATGAATATCCTTAACAATCTCAAGATAACTAAACCTTGAATCATAGATATGTAAAGGTTCAGATTTTGCACCATTGACTTCAATGAGTAAAAAATCATCATTTAGCAATCCTTCAATCGAATCCGCTTTTAAATCTGCTCGACAAAAGTCAATACCCTGTATTTGGGTCATAAAACGATTAGCCCAATCCAATACAGCCTCATCAATCAAATGATTATAGGAATGAAAGGCTGCTCCTCTTGAGTAATTTCCAATATCATCTATTTGTTTTTCCTCGCCAAGAAGCAGGATCTGACTTAATGAATCTGCAAGCTTATTTTTTATCCAGTCTTTTTTTAAAAATGGATTTTCTGCTGCATCAATTAGAGCCTCTAGTGTCTGTTTGCCATCTCCAACAACTTTTGGATATGTCTTCTCGATAAAAGAACTCACACCAATTTCATTTGATTTTGGGTATCTATAAATAAGTATCGAATATTCCTTGATAAAGGATATATACTCTTGAACAAGAACTGCTCTTTGCTCAAATTTTGGTAGTGTTGCCGTTAATTGAGCTTGATCATCAACTTTTGACACCAAGAATCCTTTAAATCCAATATCTGGTTTTAAGATTAAGGGAAAATTGAATCCAGATGATAAAATCTCATTTATGCTGTTATCGGTATTCTCGATTAATTTTGTCTTGGGTAAAAGCTGATCTGGTAATAAATTATACGAATCAGACTTGCGATCATCAAACATCCCACCAAAACTTAGCCCTGGATTTATTGCTGAAAAAAAAGTCGGTGACAAAAATCGAATGGAGAAAAGAAAACCATACATAACGGACTGATAATAAAATAGCTGAGCTACCCAATATCCTCTATCCGTTATTTTCGTTTTAGTCATTAAGAATTTAAATAAATCCCCTATATACTAAAATTACACATAATCCTCAAGAGGTGGGCAAGTACAGATAAGATTACGGTCTCCATGGGCATTGTCCACTCGAGCAACTGCAGGCCAGAATTTGCTACTATAATTCATACTCGGAAGAGGAAACAGAGCCTTTTGGCGAGAATATGAGAAAGGCCAGTCATCACCACATGCCGTCTTTAAGGTGTGTGGTGCATTGGACAACGTGCTTGAATCTGCGGACATATCACCTCGTGCAACTTCGTTGATTTCTTCTTTTATCGCAAGCATGGCTTCACAAAATCGATCCAGTTCTCTTATGTTTTCACTTTCAGTTGGTTCGATCATAATCGTACCTGCCACTGGAAACGATAGCGTCGGCGCGTGAAATCCATAATCCATTAACCGCTTCGCTACATCTTCTGCAGATACGCCAATGGATTTATAGGGTCTCAAATCTAATATCAGTTCATGTGCTGTTCGCCCTTTTTTGCCTAAATATAAAATCTCGTAATCATCCTTAAGTCGTTCTTTGATATAATTAGCATTAAGAATAGCGATCTCAGTTGACATCTTTAGTCCATTTGGACCTAGCAAGCGAATGTATGCATAGGAAATTAATAAAATACTTGCGCTGCCATATGGTGCTGCTGAGACTGCATTGATGTTTTGCTCATCGGCGCTAGCTTGTATAGCATAGTGGCCTGGTAAAAAAGGTGTCAATGATTCATTTACGCATATCGGACCCATTCCAGGACCACCGCCTCCATGTGGGATTGCAAACGTTTTGTGCAAATTAAGGTGGCATACATCTGCACCGATAATTCCGGGGCTTGTCAGTCCTACTTGAGCATTCATATTGGCACCGTCCATGTATACCTTCCCTCCACAATCGTGCGTAATTCTACAAATCTCTTGAATATCCTCTTCAAACACCCCATGTGTAGATGGGTAAGTCACCATCAATGCCGACAGATCAGCTTTGTGCTCTTCTGCTTTTAAACGCAAGTCATCCAAGTCAATATTACCAAGCTCATCACATGTAACAACGACGACTTTCATACCAGCCATGATGGCACTTGCTGGATTAGTCCCATGGGCAGAAGATGGAATGAGAACGATATTTCTATGAGCCTCTCCTCTACTCTTATGATAAGCTCTGATCACCATTAGACCGGCATACTCCCCTTGTGCTCCTGAATTAGGCTGCAAAGAGCAAGCATAAAATCCAGTGATCTCTGCTAGGTATTTTTCAAGTTCTTTGAAAATATATTGATAGCCGAGGGATTGATCTGCAGGGCAAAAGGGATGAAGATTAGCAAATTCTGGAATGGAAACGGGGAAGAGCTGAGTAGCAGCATTCAATTTCATCGTGCATGATCCTAATGGAATCATTGAATGCATTAATGATAAATCTTTGTTTTCCAATCTTTTGATATAACGCATCATTTCAGTTTCAGAATGATACATTTTGAAAACTGGATGATCTAGAAAAGATGACTTTCGTTCAAATTCAGGTGCAATGTCTTTGAAAGACATATTACTTTCAACTTCAACACTTCCTTTGGCGCTTGGAAGATTGGCGAATATTGAAATCAGTGATTTGATATCTTCGAATGTCGTGGTTTCATCGACACTAATACTGATGTTAGTGTCTTGGGCAGCAAAGACATTGATATTCGCATCCGCAATCATCTGTTTCTCAGCATCCGAAATTTCAATCGTAATGGTATCAAAAATTTCTCCATTCACGAGATTAAAACCGAGTAGATCTAGCTTGTCTCTAAGTAATGACGCATATGCATGTATGCGAGTCGCTATTTGATGTAATCCATCTGCGCCATGATACACAGCATACATGCCTGCCATCACAGCGAGCAATGCCTGAGCAGTACAAATATTTGATGTCGCTCTTTCTCGTTTGATGTGCTGCTCTCTTGTTTGTAGCGCCATCCTGTAAGCTGTATCTCCTTGCTTATCTATTGAGACACCAATAATTCTGCCTGGGATTTGGCGCTTGAAGTCTTCTTTTGTAGCAAAATATGCAGCATGCGGTCCACCAAATCCTATGGGTACACCAAAACGCTGAGTGGTGCCGACGCAAGCATCTGCACCCCATTCTCCTGGAGGCGTTATGAGTACCAAACTCATCAAATCAGCAACTGCTGTAACATACAGCTGGTGTTGCTTACATGATGTTGTGAAATTTTCGTAGTCGTGTATGACACCTTGAGCATCAGGGTATTGTATACATGCTCCAAAAAAGTCTTCAGTTGGAACGAATGCTTTCCAATCTCCTTCTACAACTTCAATATCCAAAGGCTCAGCTCTCAGTCGAATAATATCCTTGGTCTGCTGGAACACATGTCGATCTACAAAATATTTGAGAACTGGTTGCTTTGTTCTCTTATTTCGGACGCTGAAAAACATAGCCATAGCTTCTGCAGCAGCTGTCCCTTCATCCAAAAGACTCGCATTGGCAATGGCGAGTGCTGTTAGGTCACTGACAACTGTTTGAAAGTTCGTAAGAGCTTCCATTCGGCCTTGTGATATTTCAGCTTGATAAGGTGTATACTGAGTGTACCAGCCAGGGTTATGAAATATATTCCTCAGTATAACCGATGGCGTGATGGTACCATAATATCCTTGACCGATATATGATTTTACCAGTTTATTCTTATCAGCGACTTTCTGGATGTGCTTTAAAAACTCAAATTCAGACATTGCTTGTGGAATCTGCAACGGATCATTTTTGAGAATCTGGTTAGGAATCGTTTGTTGAATCAGCTCATGAATTGAATCTAGAGATAATTTGGATAAAATATCATTGAGGGATGATTCATCAATACCGATGTGACGGTTTATGAAATTATTGTGGTCTTTATTGAGCATTAAAGATGCATTTTATGAGAGTTGACAGATAAACCAATTAAACTAACATTGGTTTTCGATTTAATGCCCCAAATATATCGTTAGTGTTCATATTTACATTCGTTATATATGTTTTATTTTATTGCATAGTTAAATATTGATTCAAATTTATCTGCTACATTTAGGGTCTAACAAAATCCAATTGAATATGTATTCGATGCTCAAACATGCACACTCTGGTTTTAGATGGTTAGTCTTAGTCCTACTCGTTATTGCTATCTTTAATGCATATACAAAATGGCAAAATCGTAAAGATTACACTTCTAGCGATAAGAAGAAGTCTCTTTTTGCAATGATCTTTACACATATCCAACTATTAATCGGTCTTGTCCTATACTTTATGAGTCCTTTAGTTTCCTTTCAGGAAGGCTTTATGAAAGAAGCGATTACCCGTTTTTTCACGATTGAACATACGACAATTATGGTATTAGCGATCGCTGTAATTACGATAGGATATGGCAAGGCAAAACGAAAAGAAGACGATTCGCAAAAATTTAAGACAACGTTTATCTACTATCTAATTGGGCTCATACTGATCTTGGTTTCAATACCTTGGCCGTTTAGAGGTTTGGGAACGGGTTGGTTTTAATGTGAAAATAATTGGTAAAACTCAACAGCTCTTACTTAGAGATGATAATGAGGAATTACTCGTCTTGAAAAGACTTTACATCCATTGTGAAGGTGAAAATTTGGAAATAAAAAAAAGGATCTACTAACTTTTTAGCGATCCCTTTTAAAACAATTTTTAACACCCTTAAACTGTACCCCAAAGATAATTGAATCGTGAGGTGCGTTAGCCTACAAGCTGCCTTCTACCTATCTACAAATAAACAACAGAATTATATTTGCAAGTATAAACTATTGTATATCAACAACTTAGTCTAATTTACAATTGTTAATCAAGTGATTGTCTTCGCTAAATGAAATGGTGTGTTACTGACTAGAACCCATGTAATTATATGAGTGGGCAAAAAAAAAGCTAGCATTCATAAGCGAATACTAGCTTTAAAAATTCTATTTATATTGACTGACTATGATTGCAACTGAACATGGTTTTCTTCGATGAGTTTTCTGATATTAATCAGAGCATATCTCATCCTTCCTAGAGCCGTATTAATACTCACTCTTGTTAATGCAGCTATTTCTTTAAAGCTCATATCTGCGTAATGTCTGAGTATTACAACTTCTCTTTGCTCTTCTGGAAGCAGATCGACTAATTGTCTGACTCTAGCGTATGTTTGATTTTTGATCATCTGAGTCTCCATATTATCATCTTTTACTTCAAGGACATCAAAAATGTCAAATGTCTCAGATGGAGAAACTTTAGTTCTTCTCTTAGATCTTCGGAAATGATCGACACATAGGTTATATGAAATCCTCATTGCCCACTGAAGGAATTTACCTTCATGGTTATATTTTCCTTTACGTAAGGTATCTATGATTTTGATAAAAACTTCTTGAAAAATATCCTCTGCTAAATCGTGGTCTTTAACAAAGAGATAGATTTGAGTGTAAATACGCTGTTTGTGCCTATTTAGTAATACTTCGAACGATTTTTCATCGCCATCAAGATAATTAAGGATAAGTTGTCGATCTGTTACAGTCTTAACATTCATAACTAAGTCAAATTTTGGGTCTTTGTAATAAAATTTCTTAGTGTAAATGTCTTAGCTTATAGACTGTAATTTTTTAGATTTGTAAAAAATCAAATATAGAGAACTTTATCTATACTTGAAACTGCTCGGTAAAAATAGTTACAATTTATTTTTGATGCACTAGCTCTTAAAACATTAACTTTTGTTTAACCGAACCACTACTTTTGCTGTTTCTATACCAAACATCAAGACTATGATGTTTGAAATATTAAGTACCCCTATTCAGAATAGGAAAAAACATTAAAAAATTTGAATTCTCCTAAAGACTATATTCATATCAAAGGAGCTCGCTCCAATAACCTTAAAAATGTAGAGCTAAAAATCCCAAAAAACAAGCTTGTGGTGGTCACAGGACTATCTGGGTCTGGCAAGTCATCATTGATCATGGATACCTTATACGCTGAAGGACAACGGCGCTACGTTGAGAGTTTATCTTCATATGCGCGACAATTCCTTAATCGCATGAAAAAGCCGGAAGTCGACTTTATAAAGGGAATTTGTCCTGCCATTGCGATTGAGCAACGAGTAACGACCAGCAATGCTAGGTCCACAGTTGGCTCTCTAACGGAGATCTACGATTATTTAAGATTATTGTTTGCCAGGATTGGAAAGACCTACTCTCCCATTTCTGGTAAGGAGGTAAAAAAACATAGTGTCTCTGACGTAGTTGACTTCATTGCCAAACAGAAATCTGGTCAGCGCGTTCAGCTCTTTATTCCGCTCCAGCGAAAATACTCTGATCGAAGCATTACAATCGAGCTGAGTTTACTCTTACAGAAAGGTTATTCAAGGATTTTCTATAAACAAGAACTGCATGAGATAGAAGACTTTTTAGACGCTAATAAAAAATTATGCAAAAAAAAGATTGGCACTTTTAAAGGTGAGCTTTGGATTTTGATTGATCGCTTCAGTGTCTCTGATGATGTTGAAAATAAAAAGAGAATTGCTGACTCGATCAATACAGCATTCTATGAAAGTGAAGGAGATTGTATCGTCGATATCGTAAATGGGGCGACTAAATCCTTTAATAATCGATTTGAGTTGGATGGCATTACATTCTTAGAACCATCCCATCAATTATTCAATTATAACAATCCTTATGGTGCCTGCAAGCAATGCGAAGGTTATGGCAGAGTCCTTGGTATAGATCCTAAAAAAGTAGTGCCAAACGACACCAAATCAGTATATGATGGTGCTATACAATGCTGGAAAGGTGAGACATATGGGCAGTGGTTGGATAACTTTATTGAAGCGACAGCCAATTTTGAATTCCCAATACACCGAGCGTTTGAAGAACTAACAAAAGAGGAGGTCTCTATACTATGGGAAGGCAATGATTATTTCTATGGCTTAAATGACTTCTTTGCAGAATTAAAAAAGAAGACATATAAAATTCAGAATAGAGTGATGCTGGCGAGATATCGGGGCAGAACAACCTGTCCAAGCTGCGATGGTGGGCGCTTACGCAATGAAGCCATGTATGTACTCATTCAAAAAAAATCAATTGCTGAATTGATTGATATTCCAATCGACGAACTTCAGGCATTTATACACTCCTTGAAATTATCAAAACATGATGCCACCATCGCCAAGCGTATTTTGACAGAGATTAAGACAAGATTAGATACGATGATTAATGTGGGACTACCGTATTTATCATTAGACCGATTATCGGCAACATTGAGTGGTGGTGAAACTCAACGCATTAATTTGACCCGGACTTTGGGAAGCAACTTAACGAGTTCACTTTATATTCTAGATGAACCTAGCATAGGGCTTCATCCAAAGGATACGACAAAATTGATAAAGGTCCTCCTTAACTTAAGAGATCTAGGGAATACTGTCATTGTTGTCGAACATGAAGAGGAGGTCATTAAAGCAGCTGATCATATAATTGATGTAGGACCGCTTGCAGGTATTTTTGGAGGAGAGATTTTATTTAATGAAAGCTATAAAAAATTTAAAAAAGCTTCTGGTAGTCTGACATCTGATTATTTAAGTGGTAAAAAGGAAATTAAAGTACCAAAGAAACGAAGGAAAGCGATTAATAAGATTGTGGTGAAAAGCGCAAAGCAACATAATTTGAAGTCGATAGATGTTACTATCCCGCTCAATAGCTTTGTAACGGTCACAGGCGTCTCTGGATCGGGTAAGACCACATTGATCAAGCATATCGTTTATCCAGGCATAAAGAGACTCTTGGGCGAAAATACAGCGATCAAATTAGGTGCTCATCAGGAAATCAGCGGAGATTTATCTGTCATTAAAGAGATTGAACTCATCAATCAAAGCCCAATCGGTAAATCTTCGAGATCTAATCCTGTCACTTACGTAAAAGCATTTGATGCGATCAGAAAAATGATGGCAGATCAGCAATTATCGAAAGTGAGGGGCTTTGCTGCTAAGCATTTTTCATTTAATGTTGATGGAGGCCGTTGTGAAAACTGTAAAGGTGAAGGAGAAATCACAGTAGAAATGCAGTTTTTAGCTGATGTGAAATTAATCTGCGAAGATTGCAGAGGAAGGCGATACAAACCGGAGGTCTTGGAGATCCAATATAAGGGTAAGTCTATTTTTGAGATTTTGGATTTAAGCATAGAGGAAGCGATTGATTTTTTTGCAGATCACAAAGAAATAGTCAATAAAATAAAACCGCTTTTCGATGTTGGCCTAGGGTATGTTAAGCTAGGTCAGTCATCGAGCACGCTATCCGGCGGGGAGGCACAACGGGTCAAGCTTGCCTCCTACTTAGGGAAGGAAGCGCGAGGGAATCAAATTCTATTCATATTTGATGAGCCGACGACTGGCTTACATTTTCATGACATCCACAAACTGCTGTATGCGCTCAACGCGTTGGTAGAGAATGGCCATTCGGTGATTGTCGTAGAACATAATATTGAAGTGATCAAATGTTCGGATTGGGTCATTGATTTGGGACCGGAAGGTGGGAAGCATGGTGGTCATCTTGTTTTTGAAGGGACTCCTGAAGATTTGGTAAAGTGTAAGAAATCGTTTACCGGCAAGTACTTAAAAGAAAAGCTCTCTTAATCAGTGACTAAGAGAGCTTTATCTAAATCTTATCGCCTTTATACCTTGCTATTTTTTGCCGCCCATCAATGCATCTTGCAAAGCTTTTAGTTTGTCCCAAGAACCTTGAGCTGCAAGTTTGGCTTGCTTTGGCCATGTTTCAGGATTGTGCATTGAGAATTGAGGGCCTGCATTGACTAACAGTTTTTTAATTGTTTTGAAATTAGCGCCGCTCAGTTTCTTGAAGCTTTCAAATCCACCTTTCTGTAAAATTTGAGAAATTTTTGGACCAACACCTTCTATTTTAGTCAAGTCATCGCCTTTCTTGCTAGATGCCTTTTTTGAAGCTGGTTTCGCAGCTTTTTTAGCTACAGGCTTTGCTGCTTTCTTAGCTGCTGGTTTTGCTGCTTTCTTAGCAGTCTTTTTAGCTGCAGGTTTCGCTGTTTTCTTAGCAGCTGGTTTTGCAGCCTTTTTTGACTTTGTTTTTGTCTTTGACTTTACTGATTTTTTTGTGGCTATTTTGGAAGCCTTGACACCATCTTTAAGCTCACGTCTTTCCACGACAGTAGCGCCACCTCTTGTTCGACTCTCACCAACAACAGTTTTAGAGACTTCTACTGTATCCATACCCATCATCATCTTTGATAAGGTTTCAAAATCAAATGATTTGACGACCTCAACTTCTTTAACGATCTCGATTGGAATTTCCTTAATCACCTCTATTTCTTTGATCACTTCAATCTCCTTAACGACGACTTTGGGTTTCGCTGCTAGGGCTTTTGAGGCAGCAGCCAATTTAGCTTTGAGTGCTTTTATCTCTTTAGCTGATTTAGCCGCACTTGCTCCCGCAGCTTTTTTTGTTGCAACCAAGGTCTTTCCTGCAGCAGTTAATTTTGATTCAGCAGCGCCACATTTCTTTTTCCATGCTTCAGTTTCTTTTTCATCTTTTTGAATCACTTCATTGACATATGTGATTTCCTTCATCTTCTCAACAGGGACAGTTTTAGTCACTTTAACTTCCTTAATCTTTGATTTTTCTACGATTACGGGGACTTCTTTTATGACCTCGACCACCTTGATGACCTCTACTGTTTTAATAACCTCTACAGGCACCTCTTTCACAACTTCTACTGTCTTGATTTTCTCGACAATCACTTTTACGGGGACTTCTTTTATGACCTCGACCCTTTTAATCTTTTCAATCGTATTCGATGACTTTACAAGCTTATCTCTTTTAACTTTTACTTCTTTGATCCTTGTCTTACCAGGTACGGCGACTGCTACTTCCTGAGTTGCTTTTACTGTTTTAATAGACTGCGTTCTAAAAGCTGGATTTTCTTTTAAGATGGTCTCATATGCTTTGGTGGCTTTAGCGACTGAGATCCCTGCTTTTTTACTCACTTTAGCAATGAGCTTTTGTTTTTCGATCATGTTTCTATGTTGTATGTATTTGAGTTAAGTAAAAAGTAGAGGTTATTTGCGGCCTCCTGATAATTTGTCTTGAAGTGTTTTTAGTTTATCCCAATCACCCTTAGCTGCCAATTTGGATTGCTGAGGCCATGTTGACGGATCGTGCATCTGGTATCTTGATCCAGCTTTTTCTAGTATCCCTTTTAATGTTGACACTTTGGCAACAGCTAATTTTTTGAAGCTTGGTATTCCTGCAGCTATTAGCAAACCACTAATCTTTGGACCAATCCCTTCAATCTTTGTCAGATCGTCTTTCTTTGCGACTACTTTTTTAGAAGCAACCTTTTTAACTGAACCTGATTTAGCTTTTGCTTTCGCTTTTGAAGTACTGGCTTTTGAACTGCTGGCTTTTGCTTTCTTTGTTGTAGCAGAAGCTTTTGCAGCTTTCTTTTTTGATCCACTTGCCTTTTTAGTCTTGGAGCTCGTAGACTTAAGCTCTCTCCTGCCCACTATTTTAGCGTCTTTAGCCGTGCGTGTTTCACCAACGACTTGCTTAGAAATCTCGACAGTTCCCATTTTCATCATCATCTTTTTAAGAGAGTCCATATCGATCGATTTCACGACTTCGACTTCTTTAATGATTTCTACAGGAACCTCTTTAATGACTTCAATCTCTCTAATAATTTCCTTTGGTTTCTTTGAGAGTTCAGCTTTTAGTTTGGCGATTTCCTTGTCAGCTGCTTTTTCTGCAGTTTTCAAAGCAGATATCTCTTTTGCAGATGCATCATACTTTTTATCTAATGACACATTTTTATCGGTCAATTTCGCTATTTCCTTTTCTGCTGATTTTCCAGCTGCGATTGATGAAGACAAATCTTTTGATACTGTGCTGTATTTATCATCTAATGAAGCAAACTTTGACTTCCAATTATTCAGTTCTTTTTCATTGACAACTTCAACTTCCTTGATCACTTCAATTGGAACTTCTTTGATGACCTCCACTTCTTTTGTCACTTCAACTTCCTTGATCACTTCAACTTCCTTGATCACTTCAACTTCCTTGATCACTTCAACTTCTTTGATCACTTCTACCTCCTTAATCACTTCTACTGGTACTTCCTTGATGACCTCGACTTCTTTTGTCACTTCAACTTCTTTGATCACTTCTACTGGTACTTCTTTAATGACCTCAACTTCCTTGATCACTTCAACTGGAACTTCTTTAATGACTTCAACTTCTTTTGTCACTTCAACTTCTTTGATCACTTCAACTGGAACTTCTTTGATAACCTCGATTTCTTTAATCACTTCTTTTGGTTCTGCAAGGGACACTTTGCAGGCTGTTCTTATTTTATCGTCTGCACTACCTCTCGCAGATACCGTATACGTGCCCGCTGGTAAATTTTCAAAGGTACCATCAGTTTGTCCTGGCGTTGCAAATTTATCTAAACTGTATTCATAGTCTCCTTTACCACTAGATTGGACTGTAACACTTCCATCATTTGCACCAACATCACTCACTTGCTTCGTTGAAGAGCTAAAGCCATGGACAACTATTTTTTCTAATTCCTTAATCACTTCTTTTGGTTCTGCAAGAGACACTTTGCAGGCTGTCCTCACTTGATCATCTGCACCACCTCTTGCGGAGACTGTGTAGGTTCCAGCTGGTAGGTTTTCAAACTTGCCATCAGCTTGTCCTGGCGTTGCGAATTTATCTAAGCTGTATTCAAAGTCTCCTCCACCACTAGATTGGACTGTTATACTTCCATCATTAGCACCAATATCACTCACTTGCTTCGCTGAAGAGCTAAAGCCAAGTACGACTAATTTCTCCACCTCTTTAATGACTTCTCTTGGCTCATCAAGAGTAAGCTTGCAAGCTGTCCTCACGTCTTCATCTGCACCACCTTTTGCTGAGACCGTGTATGTTCCAGCTGGCAGATTTTCAAATTTACCATCAGCTTGTCCCGGCGTCGCAAAATGATCTAAGCTATACTCATAGTCTCCTCCACCATTCGCTTGCACTTTGATACTCCCATCATTGCCACCTATATTCGTTACATGATTGGCAGCCGAGCTAAAGCCAACAACAACAAGTTTTTCTATTTCTTTTATGACTTCGACCTCAGTTGGCTTTTCTTCAATTTGAAGTTTTAATTTATCAATTTCATCTTGTTTTGAAGCGATATCACTTTCTAACTCTTTCGTTGTATCATTCAACGTACTGATAATGGTATCAGTATCGCTTTTCACACGATTGACTTCATCTTCCATATTCTGAAGCTGAGCAACATGTGCGAGTAACTCTGACTCTTTTGCGCTCAGTTGTTTTTGAAGATCATCAAACTTTATGGTCCATTCATCAAAAGCACCATCTTTCGCAGATGTCGCTTCTTGTAGTTTTGTTTCAGCTAATTCAAGTCTGGAGTGTGTCTGATCTAATAATTCTGATTTTTCATCAAACTTAAGCTTCAATTCATCAAACTGACCTTGAAGCTCTGTCAGTTTTTGATCTTTCTCACCTTCAGTATTTGAGATTTCTTCTTCAAGTTTTTTGAGGGCATCATTCATGGCTTGTAATTCCTGATCCTTTTGGTCCAATGATTCTTTAAGATCATTGACTCGAGATTCTAAGGAATTAATCTTTTCATCTTTTTCAGCTACCACTGCAGTGCCTTCTTGATTCTTGAGTGCTAACTCTTGCCTCAATTTATCAAGCTCACTATCCTTAGTCGCCATATTTGATTTAAGACTACCTAGTTCAGAATCATTCGCTTCAGTAGCTGAACGCATCTGAGCTTCTAGATCCTTAAGACGATTCTGTAGATCTGCAATTTCTTTGTCTTTCGTTGTAATCACACCGTCTTTTTCGGCTATCGCATCATCTTTTACTTTAATGCCAGACGTATGATCTGCTAAGAGTGCATCTTTCTCCTTTTGCCAGTCAGCCCATTTTACTTCCCAATCTGCATTAGCCGTTTTTAATTGAGTGAAATCATTTTGAAATTTCTCATTATGAGAAGCTAATCTTTCATTATCTGATTTTTGTCTACTGATATCTCCTTCTAGAGTAGCCAATTTTTTCTTGTCAGCATTGCTGGTACTTTGTAATGAAGAATATTTAGACTCCAATTCTTTGTACTCTACATAGATTTTATTTTCTGATTCTTTTGAAGAGGTTTTAAAGGCATTATAATCTGAAGTCAGGTCAGCATACTTCGTATTTAATACTTTATACTCAGTCTCTCTGCCTTCATATTTAGCCCTCAAATCTTGGAGAGAAGTATTTAAAGAATTATGATTGCCTTCTAAAGCTTTATGAGTAGAGTATAAGCTATTGTACTCAGTCGCTTTAGTGCTGTATTTCGTATCTAAATTCTGATATGAGTGTCGTGACTCTTCAAGTTTAGCGTTCCATTCTTCATCTTTTCCAGCAACCAAAGCCTCTCGAATCAACCAACCGAATAAGGCCGCCCCCAATAAAAACAATGGGAATAGAAGCCAAAAACTACACCACCCTAAGATCCAGGCGATAATGGCTAAAATAATAAGTATAATTAGTATAATAGGTAATAATGATCTCATGGTGAGTATTCTGATTTTAGATTTTTCTTAATTATGTTTTAATACAACTTCTACACGTCGATTCATTGCCTTTTCTTGAGCAGTAGAATTGCTGTTCAATGGATTATTAGGTCCATAGCCTTGCGTTGTCATTCTAGAGCCTGCTATACCATTCGTTACCAGATATTGCTTTATACCGTCGGCTCGATTTTGAGATAGATTGACATTTGTTGTGACGCCACCTACATTATCGGTATGACCTCCAATCTCAACATTACTATCAGTCACATTATCTAG
The DNA here is from genome assembly GCA_937959275.1 of uncultured Saprospiraceae bacterium. GTDB lineage: Bacteria > Bacteroidota > Bacteroidia > Chitinophagales > Saprospiraceae > CALFUK01. The sequence goes on from CALGLU010000058.1 coordinate 111,741, forward strand.
GTAGTAAACTATATCTGCAAAATCTTGCTGTTGTTGGCCGGTAAGATTTACAGCATCGGATCCCGTATTAAATCGAATCGTAACTGCTGGAGCCACATCAATGAGCCTTGATTTGATATCAGCTAGTCGTGTCGCCATATCATTTGTCATTTCACCAAATCCAAAATCTACGCCTTCATTTAAGATATTATTTTTAATAGCCCCATCTGGAATAAGTCGACTTGACGTATTGAGCTGGCTAGCAGCAACACCTAAGCCAAGCATGTATGATTTTACATTATTGGCTCTGGCCAATCCTAGATTACTAAAAATCCCACTATAGCTTTCACTATCTGAATATTTACCAGTTATAGTCAATGCCCTGTTGGAGTTGTTTTTCAAATAATTTGAGGTTTCTGTCATACAGCTATTAAAACTGTCTGCACTATTTGTTAGATGGTTGAGGTTGGATCGATTAAAATCAAAGCCAGTGTTACATGATGTATTAAATCTTGCTCCGTCTTTTATCAGCCAACCAGATACAGCTGCTTTTGCTGCTGGTGCTACCGTTGTGGCGGCAGTCGCTGCACCGAACCAACATTTCTTACAAAAAAACAGACCAAAAAGAATCCATAAAATAAAGCCGAGGATTAATAGCGGGAGATATTTCTTACTCATTAAATATTCTGTTGAAGATTTAGTTAAATTAAGTCTTTATTAAGACACCGATGGAAGGGGAATAGTAACGTTTTGGTAAGATAATAATTTTAAGCCGTGATTCGCTCTCATGTAAACCATAAAAATTTACAGAATCCTAATTTAAAGTTAAGTCAACGGTTGAACAAAGACGCTCGATTAAAATCATATTAAATATTAGTATAATAAGTTTGGCATAATTTTTTATCTTATCAAATAAAAAGTGGCAATGTATAAACTCATCTACTTGTTTTTATTCTATTTAGTGATTGTCAGTTGCAGAACGACAACCGGACTTATTAATCATGAATTTCCAGATCCTGTAGACACGAAATCAGTCGATGTATTTGGCCAGCGCAAGCAGGTCTATGATATACAAGGAGTCTATGCAGACAATGAGTTCGAGGGCGCCCGATTAAACGATTTTGCAAAGATTAATAATGAGCTCTATCGCGCTGTCATATCACCTGAAAACTACCCGATTAATGGGAGTGCGTACTATTCGTTGAGGATTTGGGCTGATACAATAAGAGATATAGAATTAGAACTCTTTTACACGAAGCACAACCATCGATACATCCCAAAGATCAGTTATGATGGTGAACATTGGGTCAATATGAACCCAATGGACTTTGACACCCTAAAAGCACCAAATATAGCAACGCTTAGATTGCGCATAGGCCCTGAAAAAACATGGATTTCAGCCCAAGAACTCCTTACTTCTAAGCATGTCATGGATTGGGTTATAGAGAAGAGAAAAAATCCAAATGTTCATGCCGAGGTCATCGGAAAAAGTAAACTTGGACGCCCCATTCATGCTTTGGACATTTATAACGTGTCGCCAAAAAACAAAGATGCGATTGTTGTCTTTGCACGTCAGCACCCACCTGAAGTCACTGGACATCTAGCGATGGAGAGTTTTGTAGAAGAGCTTCTTGGCAACTCAAGACTAAGCAAAGACTTTTTAAAAAGCCACAGGATATTAGTGTATCCACTTTTGAACCCAGATGGCGTAGATGAGGGCCACTGGCGTCACAATGCGGGCGGTATTGACTTAAATCGAGACTGGGCTATTTACAATCAAGAAGAAACAAAAGCTGTAGCACAAGACGCCGTTAAAAGAATAAATGCTGGAAACAATACAGTCTTAGTGGGTCTAGATTTTCATTCAACTCAAAAGGATTTATATTATACGCTGACCGATAATCGTCAATCACATGTCTATCCGTTTAAGGATTATTGGCTTGAGGGAATAGACGGTACATATGAAGACTATTCCCCAGATGATCGACCTAATGATCTGAATCAACCAATCACAAAAGGATGGTTTTTTTTACAGTTTGGTGCTGAAGGAATTACTTATGAGATAGGTGACGAAACGCCAAGAGAATTTGTCAAAAGTAAAGGAGCTACAGCTGCTAGAGAACTAATGGAGTTGCTTATACTCAGAGAGAAAAAGTAAATAAAAATTCTTCTTATTTTGATTCAATCATAGCAGTCCAAACACTGAGGACCATACCATCATTTTGAGTCCAAATAGGTCTGATTCGGCCATCAAAAGCTGAAATATCATTATAGTCACCAAAAAATATCTGATCATTAGGCGTGAAAGACTGCTGACTGATTTTCTCATTCGAAAACGTTTGGCCGCCGTCAGTTGAATAGGCTAGATACACATCAGTCTCCTCATTTTCATAATGGCGACGATCATAAAACACAATGGCAATAGCACCATTAGTCGGATCGACGTCCATCCATGTCAAAAATTGATGACTACCGGGACCATCAGTATTGACTCGTTTTGGCTTAGTCCAATTCTTACCTTGATCTGTAGAAGATATCAGCCAAATGTCTGTATCATCTGATCCATTTCGCTGATCACTCCAATTGACGTAAATCGTTCCCTTATATGGGCCTTCACTAAGATCAACCTCAGTTACAGGCATCCCATTGCATCTACTGATACCGGGAATGTCATAACTCCAGCCACCTGGCTGATTCGCAATGATCTGATCTTCCTCTTGCCACGTAGCTCCTTTGTCATAGGATTTATCAAAATATAATTTGCTATCAAATGCCCAGGTCACATACAATTCTCCTTTTGGGCCCACAGCTGGCACAGCTCCTTCGGTTGTCATATCATCATCTACACAATCCCCTTCATATTGACTGATTGACTTTGGGTCAGACCAACTGAGTCCCTGATCTATTGATTTCGAAAACAGTATTCTTGATTTATCTACCTCTTCTTCGCTGCCATATTTATCAAATTCTGTCCATGTCATATAGATATGGTTACTCGTTGGATCTATTGCCATCCATTGTTTGTCCTGGTCTTTGGCACCTCTAACTGCAGGATAACTACCATCTGTCCATGTTTTACCGTGGTCAAGTGAGCGCTGGACAACGATTCGATCTAGAAACGACTCACTACGATAAGCCATTCCATCTGGATTTGATAAGTGTGCATAATAGATGACGCCATCATTATCAATCCGCACGACAGGATCCCCATACACCCCGAGTGAAGATTTCAACCCCGTTTTATTCCATGTTTGTCCGCCGTCTGTCGACGTATATGACCAATCGAGTATAGAAGCTGCAGCGATATGATCTTTATTTACAGGACTAATACAAATACTCGGTTCACAAACCCCAAATCCAAATTGAGTTGAGTCGATTCTGATCGCTTGACCTATAGTTAAAGATCCAGAATCAATATTAGCAACACTAATTTTAGAAGTTTTGCAGGCAGCCCAAGCTATAGTAGTCAGTATGCTAATTAATAAAAGGCGAATATTTTTCATTTCAATAATAGCTTGTGTGAAGCAACAGGTAAAAATCCTACTTCTCTTCCAGCACCTGTTATACAGGCAGTTTTCATATTGTCATCATTCCTCAATAGGTATGCTTCCCTATTGTCCAGCCTGCACTACCCAAGTAATTAGTCCCATCATCTGCAGCTGGCTTTTCTAGCTGCGTCCCCATACTATCGTTCCATCGATTTAAATAACCAAACAAGGCGATAACACCAAGAATCTCCACGATCTCCCCCTCATCCCAATGCGCTCTTAAATTATTAGCAATCTCATCATTTACTGCATTTGGAATTTGAGATGCCGCTATAGCAAAATCAAAAACTGCACGTTCTCCATCAGTAAATGCTGGATACGTTTTGTATTCCCAAATATGATTCAGTTTATCTTCCTCTGAGCCATATCGCACGGCAGCACGTATTGCATGTGCTTCACAATATCGGCATCCGGCAGTTTTACTTGAAAAATAGGCGAGTTGGCGTTTTAATGCGCTCGTGACTCTCCCTTTATTTTCCATCACTGCTTGATTCATTTCTACAAAGGCATTCGCAATTCTAGGTCTATGCATCATCGTAAAGAGGCTATTTGGTGTAAAACCAAGCGTTTCTTCATAGAAGCTTGCCATTTCCTGAGCCTCTTTATTTGCATTTCTGTCTAGTGGATTGACTAATGGTGTTTTCATAAACTCTAATTATATAGCAATATACTAAACCTAATGGATTGCGGATAGGTTACAATCACTCGAGGGAGAATAATTCAACTAAACTAATCGCAAAATCACCCACCATACCTGCCTCGAAGGGAGGCTTTTTACTTGAAGTTTAAAAATTAATTTATATACAAAAACGGCATAAATTTGAAAATAGCTAAATGCCAATTTTCACACCTAGGAACAGATTGTTTTATGTCCTGCGCTTTGCAGCGTAGCATTGCCTGGCTTGAGAGAGAAAAGCTGGGTGACTCTCATTCCCTTCAAATCGTTCCTTTCTTTCTGCAACCCTCATAATTGGTGTAGAAATATTATGCACTTTTAACCACTTCCATTTTAGCATAATTTGAATTCAAGTCCTTCTTAATGCTAAATTGAAACATAGAACCAACATTTTTTGTAGATGATACAGTCAATGTGCCTTGATGTCTAATAATAACCTTCTGACACATTGCTAATCCTATACCAGTTCCATCGTATTCAGCTTTTCTGTGTAATCGTTTAAAGAGTTCAAATATTTGATTCTGGTAATCTGGCTCAATGCCTATACCATTATCCTTTACATAAAAGTACCAAAAGTCGTTGTCATCCGGCGTAATACCAATATGAATCCTAGGTTGTTTTTTATCATTGAATTTGATAGCGTTCGCAATTAGATTTCGAAAGACCATACCCATCTGAATTCTATCACAGATAATAGTAGGTAGATTGTCGTTCGTCAAAATGACATTTTTATCAGTAATCATATTTGTGAAATCTTTAAGAATGTAGTCTAAGAGATCAGAAAGAATGACTGATTGTAATTCAATGTCCTTATTGCCTACAGTAGAATAAGACAACAAGCTTTGAATTAATTCTGACATACGATGTACGCCTTCTGTTATATATGCTAAATACTCTTTTGCTTTGGGATCAAGTGATTTTTCAAACTTCTTATTGAGGAGGCTTGTAAATGTCCCAACAGTTCGAAGTGGTTCTTTTAAATCATGCGAAGATATATATGCAAATTGTTCTAAATCCTTGTTAGACCTGACAAGCTCTTGATTTGATTGAGTCAAATTGGCTGTTCTCTTTTTTACAATTTGCTCCAGCTCATCATTTCTAATCTCTAACTGGCCAAGAAGTGATTTTACTTTTTCATTTTTCACACTCAACTCCTTAGTTCGTTCATTTACGAGTTGTTCCATATACTGCTCCCGTTCATAAAGAGCCTTTTCTACCCTTTTTCGTTCTTTAATTTCAATATTCAGATTTTCATTATAACTACTGAGTTTTTCATTAACCTGTTTAATGTTTCTAGTGTAGAGATGGATAAACAACCAAACGAACAAACACAGTGCGATAAAAGTCAAGATCTTAAACCACCACGTTTACCAGAAAGCAGGTCTGATAGTAATTAAAAAGGAATCTCCTTTTTCAATCCACTGCCCATCGTTATTAGATGTTCTGATTTTAAACGTGTATTCGCCAGGATCCAAATTCGTATAGACAATGGGAGTTGTTTGATTCGTGTAAGTCCATTCTTCGGTAAATCCCTCTAATTGATAACTAAAATTATTATGGTGTGGTTTATTATGATTGGTCGAGCTAAAACTAATTGAGATATAGTATGTATCATACGCAAAAGTGATATCATCCTTATAGCTTACATTAAATACCTTATCCTCCTCTTGATTCATTTCAAGGATCTCAGTGATATGCACATCTGGATTGGAGTTATTCTCAACAAATTCTGTCGGATTGAATTTTGTGAAACCAGTTCTGCCTCCAAAAAAAATCTCTCCTTTATCTGAGTAACTTTTTGATCGTCTTAAAAAGCCATTGTTGCCAACTCCATCTTCATTTTCAAATTCGACAAACGAGTCCGTTTTGGGGTAATAGGCGACAATACCATCAGACGTACTTGCCCAAACATTTCCATTATCTGTGATTTGAATAGACCGAATGGTATACTTTGTTCTATTCTTTGTGATATTTGTAAATTGATTTGTTTCAATGTTTAAGGAAAAAAAACCGCTCTCCGAACCAATGTATAATTCGCCATCCAGTTCTTCTATATCTATGATTGTATTAAACGGCAAACTTTCATTAGGACTTAAGTCGTCGTACAGGTATTGTTTGAATTGATACTCCTCACCTGTATCATCAACCAATTTATTGAGCCCATTAAACGTCCCAATCCAAAGATTACCTTGGCCATCTTCAAAAATATCTGACACTGCATTGTCGCTTAAGCTCGTACTAAGTAAAATGTCATTATACATTGACTTAGCAGATTTATCAGAAAGTGAGTAAACAAACAAGCCGTCAGTCGTACCTAACCAAATGCGGTTTTTAGAATCTTTGATGACCGACTTTATAGCATTTTTTGACAATGTTTCTATTAACCAATTAGGAATCGTAAGGTTTCTCACTTTAAGATCTTTATTTGACATCACACTAATCCCAGATCGTCTGATGATGTAGACTTCATCGTTGGCGTCATCCTTAAACAATGAGGTAGCGTCCTTAATACTGGGATACTGAGTACTTTCTACAGTTTGGTCTTTAAAATCATTATAAAAAACAATATCTCCAGGATTTAGATTCAGCATTAGAATGCTGTCATTGACTTGAATCATTTCCTCATTTTCTAATGTGGGATAATCTCTGTAGGTTATAAATTTAGAAGTAAACTGATTCGTTAGTCTGTTGTATACATTTAGTCCGACTTCAGTGCCGATCCAAATTAAACCTTGATGATCTTCGTAAATTGATTTTATAAAATTATTACTTAAGGATCGCTGGTTTGATGGTGAATAATAGTTTTGTTCTATTTGTAAAGATGGTTTGTCATAAGTAATTGAATTGTATTGTGCGCTATCAGGAAGGTTCTCTTTAAGAACATGACTTAGTCCGTGGACTGTACCAATCCATAAATCACCCAATTGATCTTGCAAAACTTCTACAACAAAATCATTTGTCAAGGTCCCCGGAATCGAATAACTATTTGTAAAATAGTGAAAATGCGGTTTCCAGGCCTGTTGATCAAGTGAAATATTTGCTTCTTCAGGTAATTGCATCAAAACGAGACCATCCATATGTGATGCGATCCAATATCGATTTTGCCGATCATTAAAGACAGACCACATACTATGCTTACTTTCTTCATCACTAGGCAGTATCACTTTAAATTTGCTATTCCCAACATTACTGAGATCAGGCAACATTAAATGAAGCCCCCCCGCCCATGTTGTAATCCAGATCCAACCTTTGTTATCTTCTGATACACTTAGAACAGATTTAGTATTGAGTGATTGGTCATCTTCTGGATCAGGAAGAAAACTGATGAAAGAATCCAGTGAATCGACGTAGACATTAAGGCCATTCTCTGTACCAATCCAAATCCGTTCTTGGGAATCAAGCATTAAACTGAGTATATCGTTATTACTTATACTCGTCGGATCATTCTGGTCATTTTTATAGGTCGTCCAAGTATCGCTCACTTGATTATACTTCGTTAGACCACCGAGTTTAGTGCCTATCCAAAGATTTCCTTTGTCATCAGGCAATAACTTTGTAATTGTATTCGATAGTAATCCAGATGGATATTCCTCATTATGCGCTTTAAATATTTTTACTCTGTCAGGTGAATCATAGCGACAAAGACCTTCATTCGTACCAATCCAAACTAAATCTTGCTGATCTCTAACAATCGAATTTATACTATAATTAGGAAAATCACGAGGCATGTCAACACGAGCAAACTGTTGACCAAAGTCATTCTGTGCATTACTGGAGAAACTTAACAAACAAAGCCCCACGAATACAAAACAATTCCTATGAAAAGATTCTAAATTCAAAATTACACTTAGGACGTTAAAATGGTGATTTTTTATACAATCTCGATACTACAAAATTAGTGCAATGGGTAACAATACATAGACAAACTAATAAAATGGTAAAATCTTTAACAAAAGATAGCAATTATCACTTGATTTTAGCGTATTAAATCAAAAATACATTCCAAAAACACCTCATCAAAAATGCCCTTTATCCTGATCTCTTTTGATTCTTTTTATCATAAAACAGGCGCCATGAACCTCTAATCAACTATCAAAATTACAACTCTTGTGATTGATTTTCTGTCCCTATTTCAATCCTAATTGATATATTATTAACTTGGTATAATGTCTAAACTTATCCCAGGAATATTAGGTCCCGTTTTGTTTACAGTGATCTTATTATTCTTCCATCCCGAAGGCTTATCCAAGGAGGCGAATGCTGTTCTTGCGTCAACAGTCTGGATTGCTATTTGGTGGATTTTTGAGGTGACAGATATTAGCGTAACAGCCTTGTTACCGATTATATTATTTCCACTCACAGGAGCATTAGATCTAAAAACGACGACTGCTAGTTATGGACACAAGTATATATTCTTGTACATGGGTGGCTTCATTTTAGCCTTGACTATTGAGAAATGGAACTTACATAAGCGGATAGCTTTAAACATCATTCAAGCATTAGGGGCAGGTATATCCAAAATCATTTTGGGATTTATGTTAGCAACAGCCTTTATGTCTATGTGGATTTCAAATACGGCAACAGCTGTGATGATGTTGCCAATCGGATTAGCTATCATCAAACAATTGAAGGACCATCCTGATACACCTGAAGATGAAAATGCATTATTTGGGAAAGCTCTCATGCTTGCTATTGCTTATAGTGCATCGATTGGTGGTATGGCTACACTGATCGGTACACCTCCTAATCTCGTCTTGGCTGGTGTCGTTCAAGAGATTTATGGTATTGAGATTAGTTTTGCACAATGGTTTAAGTTTGGACTTCCGATTTCAATGCTACTCTTATTTATTTGCTGGCTCTACCTGACAAAATTTGCATTTAAGTTTAAAATGGACGAATTCCCTGGAGGCAAAGCAGAAATAAAACGACTAATCAAAGAGCTTGGTGACTGGAGTTATGAAGAGCGGATCGTGCTTATCATTTTCACTTGTACAGCTATGCTCTGGATATCTAGAAATTACTTGCAAAACTTCCTACCACAATTAGATGATACGATCATAGCAATGGCCGCGGGGATGCTTATCTTTTTAATGCCGTCTTCAAAATCAGGTGAACCACTCTTGACATGGAAAGAAGCTGTAAAGATGCCTTGGGGAATTATGATTCTATTTGGTGGAGGTATGGCTCTGGCGGCAGGATTTCAAGGGAGCGGTTTGGCAAATTGGATTGGTGGGCAGTTTACATTACTTAAAGGCTTGCCAGTTATTATTCTAATACTAGCACTCATAGCAGCTGTCAACCTATTGACTGAGATCACTTCTAATTTGGCAACAACAGCGATGCTCTTACCTATACTTGCGCCGATGGCATTGACCATTGATATTCATCCATATATCTTATTGGTTTCTGCGACTGTTGCTGCTTCGTGCGCCTTTATGCTGCCAGTAGCGACTCCGCCAAATGCGGTGGTTTTTGGTTCAGGTTATTTGAAAATTCCAGATATGGTCAAAACGGGGATTTGGATGAATATTTTTTCGATTATCATATTGACCTTGATCGTATACTTTGTACTGGCCAATTTGTGGGGATTTGATCCTCATTCATTTCCTGAATCTCTCAAATAACATATCAATTAACTTTAAAGCCTCAGTATTGTCAGCTTAACGCAAAGCAGAAACCCGCTCACCAGTCTCAGACATCCAATAGGGTATCCAAGCTAACATCACGCGCTCTACCTTTACATCTGCTCGTCGAGGCTTAACCTCTTTTTCTGTAATGTCTTTAGAAATATCATCCCATTTCAAAGTAATCTCCTCCATCTTCTCTTTCAAATCAAGTTCCAGCTCATCAAAATCTTGATACAGTTCTTCTAAGTCTTCTCGACTTTCTTCTACTTTTTTATTTGCCTTTTGCCTCATGCGCCGTTTTGTTAATGTCGAACTGGCCGATCTTGATCTGCGTCTGACAAATACAGAAAAGATGGTCTCAGCCATACCCACTATTTCTTCAGTTCGTCTTCCTTTGACTTCTGATTGGGCCTCATCCAAGTCTTGTTTTTCTTTACGAATGCGATCATTAAGTTTTTCAAATTTATCCTCGTATTTATCTTGAAGTTGATCCACATCTTCATCTCGCTCCTCCCTGATGAGTTGCAAAACGCGCATTTTGAAAGCTTCAGCTGATTCTGTTGATTCTTGGGAGATTTCTAATTTCTCATGTTCGAGTATTGTGTGGCTTTGTGAATTGTATAGCCAATCAGCAAATTCCTTCTCAATCTTACTCAATTCCTTTTGAGAATTGGCGGATTCGGGAATCGGTAAATAGCGTACCTGTACATTATCAGGATGATCGGGTTCGTCCAACAATGAATTCTCCCAACCACCAATTGGCAAAGCCCCGTCCCAGTCAGTCCTACCAAATTCATCTGGAGAATCTGCTAACAAAGATTTAGAGACGACCTCATCTACTCCTCTTTTTTGGTCGTAAAACCTCACTTTACTGACGGCGATAATATTGGGTTCGTAGGCTAGATTGATAACTGATGTCACATTTAGCTCGCGCGATGCCTCACTAGAAGATTTCCAAACAGCAAAATACTTTTGAGTTATTGAGGGACCCAGCGAAGGTCTGACGGACTCTGTCGCCATGGCTTGTGTCTTTGGTTTGGCGGATTCTCGATGCGAAAGGTGTTGAGATGTTGACACAATATTCGCTTTTTTGTCCTTCATTAATTGTTTTACCTGTGGCCGTGTTAATGGTCCACGCAGGTATGACATAGCCCATCTGGTGTGGTATACGATTGGACTGTCTTCATGAACATTGTGCATCAAAAATACGCGTGATCCAAGAGAGGGAATTATTTTATCAAAATCCATTGCTTTCCCACCTGCCTCTGCGATTGCCCCTTCTAGGCCATCCAATACGCGTGCTTTGTCCCGTTCAGTCTGCATTTTACCGATAAACCATGTACCGGCGTTGGCTAAGCCTTTGTAATCAATATCAACAGGGTTTTGGGTAACCAGCACTGCACCGACCCCATAGGCTCTTCCTTGTTTTAGGATTGTTAGCAAAGGCTTTTTGGATGGTGGATTGGCAGTTGGTGGAAAGTAACCAAAGATCTCATCAAAGTAAATCAAACTCCTTAAACTAGTCGTACCAGATTGCTTACGCATCCATGTGATGAGGGTATTGAGTAAGAGTGTTACAAAGAACATTCTCTCTGATTCGGACAAATGAGCGATATAAATAATGCTGTGTCTAGGTTTGCCATCTGATGAGAAATAGAGCTTATCAATATCCATATCTTCTCCTTGCAACCAATATTGAAATTGTGGCGAGGCGATTAGACTATTAAAGTCCATTGCAAGATTGAATCTATCTTTTTCTGGAAAAAAAGTATCCATATCGAAGACTCCCAATTTCTGCATCGGTGGTTTTTGGATCCCTAATATCAATTTGGCTAGATCAAGGTCCTCGTTGTTTCTCCAATAATGTTCGAATAAATTGGATAATAAGATCCCATCTCTACTTCTTACCGGGTCTTCTTTGCTCCCAATCATACCTAGCAATGCAGCAACAGTTCCTTGAATCCGCTCACGCAACATTTCAGAATCTGAGTCAAAGTCAATACCGGGTGCCGCAAATGACCCCATGATGTTGATAGGCATACCTGAATCTGATCCAGGCGTAAAAATTGTATAATCTACAGACTCTTTTAGCAACTTTACTCGATCGCGATTTTGACCCCAATCTGCTAATCCATTTGTCCAGAGTTCTGACATAGATTGAGCATATTCATCGACAGTTTTACCTTTGCGACTAGCGTCGTCTGGGTTGATCCAGGGTTTAAATTCATCTGCTGACAACCCCTCAAACTGTAACATCAAGTTGGTCATATCACCTTTAGGATCAATGATGATTGCTGGCACCTGATCAATTGCTGCCTCTTCTAGCAGGCCAATACACAAACCAGTTTTCCCACTACCCGTCATCCCTACGCACACGGCATGTGTTGTTAAATCACGAGAATCATAATTGACTGCTTCAGCTGTAATGGCACGATTGTCTAAGTCATATCGAGCGCCTAAATAGAATGAACCCAGCTTTTCTGGTGGTAGAGTGATCATATTATGTATTTCTTGAATTTGTTTCGCAAAATATGAAAATGGATGCAAATCCTATGATTAGAGCCTAATTAAGCTGCATTTATGAGATGTCATCCATTTGTAGGGGGCTGTAGGTTTATTTGTAGAATTAGAAAAATGTGGGCTAATTGAAAAAAGACAGTCTTAAGAGTATACAGTTTAAGGGTGCTATTAAAGCAAATAAAAACGGTCATCGGAAAAGTTCAATGACCTCTTTTTTAACCTTGAAAAGAATAAACATTGACATCATTCTGATGGAGGATATTTACTCTCTCAGATCAAAATATACAGTTTAAGGGTGCTATTAAAGCAAATAAGAAAGGCCACCGAAAAAGTTCAGTGGCCCTCTTTTTATCTTGGACTAAAAATAAATACTAAGGGTGTTTTATAGATTTATAAAACAGAAAAACTTGCTGACGGTGTCAGCAAGTTTTTTTTATTAGTTACCATCTTGTTTGGCAAAAACCTTCTGCAATAAGGATGTAGTACGTTGGGAAACATCTGATCTGATTCCTTCTTCCTTTTTCTCTACTAATGAAAACAGACCTTCCATCGCTTTGCCTGTCACATGATCTCCAAGATCAGGATTCACTTTGGTGATGAATGGGATCTTATTATATGCATTCACCGCATCAGCCCAATATTCCAAGGCATTAAACTTATTCAATGAATTGGTAATAACAGGACTAAACTCACTATACAAAGCTTGATTCGTATTTCTGTTTAAATATGTCGTAGCAGCATTTTTCTCACCCATCAAGATGTTCATTGCATCAGAAAAGCTCATTTTCTTTATCGCATCTAAGAAAATGGGACCAGCACTTTTCGCAGCGTCTTCTGCTGCTCGATTGATTTTTTCTAGAATCACATCTTCTACCTGACTGAATCCAGGGACAACTTTTAGTTTGTCAGTTACTTTCCGTGCTTCTTCAGGTAATAGAATTCTATACAACGATTTGTTATATCCATCTTCAGCAGATAAAAACCCTACAGCATCTTCAACCCCAAAATTGAGTGCTTCCTTTAATCCTCTGGCTGTTTCTTCACCAGTTAATTGAGACGTCGTGTCCAATATTTTCTGTAAGTCAGCAGGATCGCAGGATAACATAAATACGGGCATGAGTAAAAACAATATCTTTTTCATTTCAATAATTATTTGTTAGTTATAAGACGGTCAATAGTGGGTAATGTATTGCTAAGGAATGGTTAAAACTACATTTGGATAGTCACAACCGCTTTCTTGACATCACCATCAATCGGAGGGTTCAATTTCTCAATACGAACGTTGACATTTAGGATAGAGGGAAATCTTGTCTTGACATCATTTGCAATCTGGACTCCAAGCGTTTCGATTAGCTTGTACTTTTCGAGCATATGTTTCTGACAAATCTCGTATATACCTTCATAATTTATCGTATCTGAAATATCATCTTCAAAACTTGAATAGTCTTCAATGCCGACGGATACGTCCAAGTTATAGTGATTGCCTTGTTGTCTTTCCACATCATAAAACCCATGATAAGCGTAAAATGACATCCCTTCTAGTGCTATAACGGTCATAGGACTGGATATTTTGAGTGTAATATTAATTTAATATTTCTACTCTCAGCGGATTCTGATCATGATAATTTGCGGTTAATAATTCCTTAAATCTGTGAGGTCAGCAACAAAATGCATACCTTAATCATTAGAATAGAGTCGATTATTCATTGATGAGGATTACTACATTCATATGTCTTCTTTTTTCCTGTGCATTTATTAATGCGCAAGACACCATCTATCTCGATAATCCATCGTTTGAAGATAGACCTCGTCGAGGAGGTAACGGCTTCATGATGAACATCGACGGCTGGTTTGATTGTGGGAAAATACAATTTAAAGGCGAATCTCCACCAGACATACATCCGACTAGAGACGGCGCTTGGGAAGTCCAAAAATACGCCATGGATGGCGACACCTATTTAGGCATGGTTGTTCGTGATAATGACAGCTGGGAGGCCTTATCACAAAAACTAAGTAGTCCACTCATAGCAGGTACTTGCTACTCTTTCTCCATTTTACTGTCTAGATCTCAACGCTATGTGAGTCATTCACAAATGACAAAGCAAGAAGCCAATTACGATCGGCCAACGGTTCTAAGGATTTGGGGTGCTAACAAGTTTTGTGGAAGAACGAGGTTATTGGCTCAGTCAGAAACTGTAAATAATGATCAATGGCGTCAGTTCAACTTTAAGTTTGAGCCAAAAGACAATTTCTCTTATGTGGTGATCGAAGCGTATTATAAAACGCCTGTATTAATCCCATATAATGGACACATCTTAGTTGATGGAGCTTCTGATATTGTACCGATTCCATGTGATACTGAAATAGAGCATGAGCCTATACTTGTACAACAATCTCTTGACTTATTAGCAGATGCTGACCAACCGACTAGCCAACTTACTGAAAAACCAAGCAAAGCAGATTATAAGTCTCCGAAACCTAATATCGGTGTAGCAGAAAACCAGCCTAGGACTAATAAACCCAAAGAACCAGTAAAAGAGCTGAAAGAAGTTTCGACAAAACCTCAAGAACAGACAGTTCAAGCAACACCCGATGTAGAAAAAACCATTGCAGGTGTCACAAGACAAAAGATGGAAAAGGGTCAAACCTTTTTAATTGAAAAATTATATTTTGAAGCAAATGCTTCTGATATTAATAAGAACTCATATCCTGTTTTAAATGAAATCTTTTATTTCCTAGAAGACAATGATGACATTGTTGTTGAAGTTCAAGGACACACCAATGGTGTTCGAGGCATCACTCATTCATTTTGCGACGAACTCTCTACAAATCGTGCAAGAGCAATAGCCAAGTACTTTGCTGAAAAAGGTATCGATCCTGATCGACTTAAATACAAAGGGTACGGCAAGCGAAAACCAATTGCTACAAATCGAACACCTGAAGGCAGAAAACGTAATCAGCGCGTAGAAATTAAGATCTTAAGTATCAAAAATTAATTTTGATAGTCAAGCGTAAACCCAAGAGTCTCTAAGTCTTTCCAATAATTACTGTACGATTTTGTAACAACCTTCGGTTTAAGAATCCGCATGGGAACAATCGCTGCAATTGGCGCAAAAGCCATTGCCATTCTATGATCCTTATAAGTTTCAATTTCAACAGGATTCTCTGCAGACACAGTTCCATTTATCGCATAATACTCAACATCAGATTTTGGACTAAACTTAGCCGGCAGCAAAGAGACGAATACTTGTAATTTTTCTAATTCTTGCCTTAGTGCTGTGATGCGATCAGTCTCCTTGATCTTTAATGTATCTAAGCCTGTAAACACACTATAAATACCAAGCCCTGCTGCCATAACCGCAACAGATTGAGCTAGATCGGGGGCCTGAAGAAAATCGTATTCAAAAATGTCTTTTTTGAGAGATGCATCCTTCGTCAAGACCAACTGATCATTCTTAAATGTCGATCTCACACCAAAAGACTCAGCAATCTTGACAATGGCAGAATCGCCTTGCAAGCTGTCTTCAAACAATCCCTCTAAGGTAATGCTTGCTTCTTCTGAGAATGCTGCGATGATGTAATGGTAAGAAGCGGCTGACCAATCAGATTCCACAGTAAAATCCTGAGCTACATAGTCTTGATGAGGTACATCTATAGTTGTCTCATTTATCCAAGAATGCTTGACACCAAATCGCTCCATGATGCGCAAGGTCATATCTAAATAGGGTCGTGAGACAAGTTTATCTGTTATTTGCAATTGCAAGCCATCAGGCAAGACCGGTGCAATCATTAATAAGGATGATAAATATTGGCTACTGACTGACCCAGATATAGAAATATTTTTGTTGTAATTGGACTTGTCCAAGGAGCCGATCCGTAATGGCGGGTAGCCTTCATTTTCCATGTAGTCAATCTGCGCGCCCAAGGATCTCAAGGCATCAACCAAAGGGCCAATCGGTCTTCCTTTCATGCGCTCACTGCCTGTCAATATTTGTTCTCCATCCTGAATTGACAAGTACCCTGTCATAAATCGATAGCAAGTTCCAGCATGCCCAGTATCATAGGTATCACCTGACTGACTTAAGAGAGTCGCCAAATTTTTAGAATCATCACTTATAGATAAATTGTCAATCGCGAAGTCCTTTCCAGTCAAGGCTCTAATGATTTGGACTCGATTACTAATACTTTTAGAACCCTCTAATTTGATTATTCCGTTCGTAATTTTACTTGGCTTTTGCACTAACACTGATTCCATCTTATTCTTCTTCTTTTTTATGTTTTGCTAACTGTTTCTTTCGCCATTCCTCTCCATTTTTCTCATAGGCCCTGATGATATCTTTCACCAATTTATGTCTCACGACGTCATCTGCATTTAGATATAATGTCCCTATTCCTTTAATAGATTGGAGAATATCGACAGCAGTATGAAGACCCGATCGCTGACTGCGAGGTAAATCAATTTGACTTAAATCTCCCGTAATAATACACTTTGCTGAAGGCCCCAGACGTGTCAAAAACATCTTGATCTGTGCACTTGTGGTATTCTGGGCTTCATCCAAAATAATAAATGCATGATCCAATGTCCGGCCACGCATGTAAGCTAATGGAGCCACTTCTATAATCCGAGTTGACATGAAATGCTCTAACTTCTCTGCTGGCAGCATATCTTCAAGCGCATCATATAGAGGTCTGAGATAAGGATCTATTTTTTCTTTTAGATCGCCTGGTAAAAACCCTAAACTCTCCCCTGCTTCGACTGCGGGACGAGTCAAAATAATCTTTTTGACTAACCTGTTCTTTAGTGCACGGACTGCTAAGGCAACTGCCGTATATGTTTTACCCGTTCCTGCAGGACCAATGGCAAATAATACATCATTCTCCTCAGAAAGATCAATCATCTTTTTCTGATTCTGCGTTCTAGCCTTAATGGGTTTTCCATTGCGCCCATGTAAAATCGCACTACCGATATGACCATTGCCCACCTCAGTGTTAAAGGGATTAGCTCCAGCGATAATGGCATTGATAGTCTCCTTATCTAGCACTTGTTTTTGCTTGATGATTCGAACCATCGTTTCCAGTTTACCCTTTACGGTTTGGGTATGCTTTTTTTCGCCTGTTAACTTGATGTTGTTACCTCGAGAGGTTATTGTGACTTCGGGATACGCTTCTTTTAATATATTGAGTTTGGCGTTATGTTGGCCATACAGATCAATCGGATCGACGTCAGTTATGTTTAATATAATTTCACTCAAATGATATACTATGTTTAGAATGAAGTGATTTAAGAATAAACTGTGAATTGATTTGCAAGTCATTGAATATCAATACCCGCCTGCCGGCAGGCAGGTTTCAGCTTTTCCTCAAGCCATAGCTACGGCTATGACTTTCCAAAAGAGCTTCATCTTGATATCCAAGCCTGCCTGCCGGCAGGCAGGCAGGCACTTACAACTCATTTTAACATTTATTCTTAAATCACTTCGATGATTAAAGATCAAAAGTACAGCGATAAGCCTTAATTATTCATTTTCTATGATAATAATGCTTGAAGTATGCACAATATGGACACAGTTTAAACTCTCCGAAACAGTTTATTAGTTCAACATTATACTCTCTTTTCAAAGCTTTTAGAGAGTATCTGATTATTTAAAGCTTACAATTTCTAATCGTTCCTGTCGAAATTATAAATATCATCCCTATATTTGATGAATATTTGTAATATGTATTTAATTGATAATGTGCATATTTAGATGATAATCCCATGAATATAGTAACCCTTACATCCGATTATGGATATCAAGATTATTACGTAGCTCAGCTTAAAGCAGCCATTTTATCTAGAATTACAGATATCACAATCGTTGATGTCAGTCATCATATAAAGCCTTACGATATTGTTGAAGGGGCTTTTTATATAGAGAACGTATTTGAGCGCTTTCCCGCAAAGACCATTCATATTGGTTCTGTGCAAGCTTACAGTTCTCATAATAATCAGGTCATCATTTTTGAAAAAGACGGCCACTATTTTATCGGTCCAAATAATGGTCTGTTTTCACTTGTTTTTCATGAATCCTCAGATTTGAAGGCGTATCAAGTCACAATAGATCGTGAAAAATTTCCATTCATTATGGACGTCTATGCACATGCTGTAGCAGCGATTGCGCACGGCCTTGCTTTAGCTGATATCGGTACTCCGATTGAAGACTTTGTGATCAAAATTGGCATCCAACCAGTCAAAACGGCGCATCAAATCAGGGCAACTATTATCCATACTGATCAATATGGCAATGTCATTGTCAACTTGAAAAAGGATACATTTGAAAGTATCAGGCAAAAAAGACGGTTTAAAATATTTTATAAAAGCAAAGATCCCATTATACAATTGAGCAAGCATTACGGTGGTGTATCAATGGGAGAGGTTCTTGCATACTTTAATGCATCTCAATATTTAGAGATCGCAGTTAATATGGGTAATGCCAATGAATTATTAAGTTTGCGTAAGCATGAGACTATTCAAATAGATTTTTTCGACTGATATGGTACACAGATTTGTAAAATTAACTTTTCAAGAGCAACACATCGATACGTTCGTTGGCAAGTTCAATGAAATGAAATTGCAAATCAGAGGTATGAATGGCTGCCACTATCTGCGGCTTTTTCAAGATAAAAAAGACAAGCGAATTTTCTTTACGCACAGCATATGGATAGATGAAACCTGTCTAAATGCATATCGCAAATCAGAATTCTTCGGAATCAATTGGCCAGAAACAAAAAAACTTTTTGCTAAAGAACCGATTGCCTGGAGTCTGGATCAAATCGTAGAACTCAAGTAATACAATGACGAACATAGACTGTCAGCAATATGAAGTTGTATTTCATCAACCGTGGAATACCTTAAATACCTTGTTAGCCGCAAAAGACTATAGCCAGATCTTTGTTCTAGTTGATGAGAATACGAGTACGCATTGCCTCCCAATCATTACAGCAAATATAGCTTCAGCACTCTCAGTCATTACGATTCCTGCTGGAGAAATTCATAAGCAAATTCAGACCTGCCAATCTATATGGAGCCAACTGCTAAACCATGGTGCAGATCGACACTCATGTCTATTGAATCTAGGTGGAGGCGTAATAGGTGACATGGGCGGATTTTGTGCTTCGACATTTATGCGTGGCATTGACTTCGTACAGATTCCTACAACACTATTGTCACAGGTTGATGCTTCCGTTGGCAGCAAGCTTGGCATCGATTACAAGGGGTTTAAAAACTTAGTTGGCGTCTTCAATGAACCGCAAGCCGTAATTGTCTATCCGCCGTTCTTAAAAACGCTCGATAAACGAGAATTGCGAAGCGGATGTGCCGAGGTCATCAAACATGCGCTCATCAAGGATAAAGCTCTCTGGGATCAACTCCTAGCTTTGTCATTAGCAGATGAGATTTCAACAGATGTCATTATACATCGAAATGTTGAAATAAAGAAAGAGGTTGTCGATGAGGATCCTTTTGAACGAGGTGTGCGCAAAATTCTAAATTTTGGACACACGATAGGGCATGCTGTGGAGACAGAGTATTTAGAGACTAGCCAGCCACTATTGCATGGCGAGGCGATTGCGATTGGGATGATTTGTGAAAGTTGGATTGCCGCAGAACTGAAGATGCTAGACCAAGAAAAATATATTGGTATACAATCCTATCTCAAATTGATCTATCCAGATTTACCGAAGGATATTATCAATCATGACAACATCATCTCTTCTATGCTTAAAGACAAAAAGAACAAGGAAGGGATTATTCTGGGTTCATTGCTTGAGGATATTGGGCAATGCGCAATTAATGTTCCACTTACACCTGAGCTTATAACAGCCAGTTTATTGGCTTACAATTCGTAAAACGATTCTTGGCGTCAATTGATCTTATATTTAACAGAGAAATCAATTCAGAACAAATACGCTATATCATTAATTATCAATATTTTAAATATTATAATAAAATGTAATATATTTGTAGATTGCCATGTCTTGCAATAAACAAGCATATGGCATCGTCCTATTTGATAACTAATCATATGCTTCTTGGCTAAGAAAAAAAAGAAAAACAAAGAATCGGGTAACCCACTTTATAAAACGCTCGCTATACTATCGTGGATCGCCTTTATTGGAGGTGTTCTATTGGCTATTCTTATGTTCATGTTTATCTCATTCTCGAAGTTGCCAAATACTGAGGAGCTAGAAAATCCAAGTTTTGAATATGCTACATTAATCATTGCAGAAGATGGCAAAACTGAAATCGGGCGATATTTTAGAAAGAATAGAGAATGGGTAAGTTTTGATGAACTCAATCCACATATAACGGATGCCTTAGTTGCTACAGAAGATGAGCGTTTTTTCAATCATAGTGGCATAGATGGAAGAAGTACAGTGCGAGCGATTGCCAACTTTGGTCGTAAAGGCGGTGGAAGTACGATCACTCAACAGCTAGGAAAACTTTTCTTTACAACACGCTCTCGGAATCCGATAAAAAGAATCTATCAAAAATTACAGGAGTGGGTGATCGCTGTCCACTTTGAGAAACGCTATACCAAGCAGGAAATCATTGCGATGTTTTTGAATAAGATGGACTTTAGATATGATGCGGTAGGCATTGGTTCGGCAGCAAAAACATATTTTGGTAAGGATCAAAAAGAACTCAATATAGAAGAGGCAGCTGTACTTATTGGGATGCTTAAAAACCCTCGTCTATACAGTCCGATTTCAAATCCAGAAAACTGTCTTAAAAGAAGAGAAGTCGTCCTCAAGCAAATGCTCAGGGTCGGCACATTAACTCAAGCAGCCTATGATTCTTTAAGAGTACTACCAATCAATATGGATCGGTTTAGCCGATCTGATCATGTCAAAGGACTAGCGCCCTATTTTAGAAGTGAGCTAACCAAAAAGCTAAAATCGATTCTTAAAGAACCTCAATACGCTGATCCGTCAGGTAAACCATATGATCTATATAATGACGGTCTAAAGGTATATGTCACTATTGATTCAGATATGCAAGCTCATGCAGAAGATGCCATGCGTATACATATGAAAACTGTGCAAGACAAATATTTCAATGTTTGGAAAAATAAAGACCCTTGGAGTTATGAAGCTGATGCTCGGCAAAAATCATATCGACAAGGAAAGTTACGCGACATGATCGACGCTTCATCTAGATACAAGAAGCTTCGCAATACATATCTACAAGGCGTGACAGGCCGCATATCAGCAGACATTGAAAAAGTGAGACTTTGGAATGCCGATATTAAAAGACTACTAAAAGCAAAAGAGGACAAAGGCTATCTGGATAAGTTGATTAGGGATAAGTATATCTCCAAAGAGCAACGGTCTACGTATATTAAAATACTAGAAAGTGATCATATGCTCGAGCTCGTCAATCAGTGGAATAAGCTAGAGCGTGCGGCTAAAACAAATTTTTCCAAGAAGACAAAAATGAAGGTATTTGACTACAGCGCATCAGGTGAAAAAGATGCTGTCATGAGTCCCTTAGATTCGATCAAGTATCATGGTGAACATCTCCAACTTGGCTCTGTATCTATCGAACCAATCAGCGGGTATGTCAAAACATGGGTCGGCGGTATTGGCTATAAGTATTTTCAATACGACCATGTCTTTTCAGATCGACAAGTTGGATCAACATTCAAGCCTTTCATCTATATGCAGGCCATGCAGCAGTGGGCATTATCGCCTTGCTTAAAAGTGATAGATCAACAATACTGCATTGATAAAAATGATCCTAATTTCTCTATCTCAGATACTTGGTGTCCAGAGAATAGCAAGAAAAAATATAGCGGTGAAAAACTGACTTTATACGAAGCTCTCAAGCGATCTTTGAATTCTATCTCAGCCTATCTGATGAAAGAAATAGGTAATGTAGAACGTGTCAGAGACCTTGCTGCACAAATGGGTATACCAAAATCTAAAATCCCACCCTATCCATCCATCGCGCTAGGTACTCCAGATTTAAATGTGATGGAAATGACTGCCGCCTACAATGCGTTGGCAAATAAAGGTGTCTATGTCGAACCTACTTTTATCAAACGCATTGAGGACAAAGAAGGAAAGGTAATATACCAATCGAATCCTAAGCGTAGAGAAGCGCTCAATGAACAATATGCATTTCTCATGATAGATATGTTACGCAATGCACAAGCACATCGAAGTTGGGAAATACAATCAGCCTTTGGTGGAAAAACAGGTACAACAGATGACCATCGAGATGGGTGGTTTATGGGGGTTACACCAGAACTTGTCGTCGGTACTTGGGTCGGTGGCGAAAACCAATGGATACGTTTTTTAGATATCGCAGAAGGCCAAGGAGGTGTGATGGCAAGACCCTATTTCTTTGAGTTTATTAGACAACTGGAACAGAATCCAAAGATTAGATTCAACACGGGGGCTACTTTTCAACAACCAGAGGTCATGGATATTCAAATGGATTGTAGTGTGTATGATGCGCTGTATCAACAGGAGCCTGCACCTGATGAGATGGAAGATGAGTTTGAAGAGGAATTTTAAGGCTGAACTTGTCTATTCTATCGAACATCCAAGCAATACAATTTAGATATACTTGAATTATATTAAATAATGATATACTTTTATCAAAAAAAGAATAATGAAAAGTATATCATTAAAACTGGGAGAACAAATTCTAAGTGAAACAGAATTAATATTAGTGGATTTAAAAACCAGCAGAAATAAATACATTAATGATGCAATTGATTTTTACAACCAATATCAGAAGAGGAAATTAATTGAAAAGCAAATCGCAACAGAATCCAAATTAGTGAGTGAAGACTCACTAGCTATTCTTCACGAATTTGAAAGTTTACAAGATGAATTGTAAGCAATTCGAAATACACTTGGCCGATTTGAATCCACGCTTTGGAACTGAAACAGGAAAAACAAGGCCAGTTTTAGTACTCCAAAGTGATCTACTTAACAAAGTACATCCTTCAACAATTATTTGTCCAATAACAACAAACATCAAAAAAGGAGTTAATATTCTAAGGGTCGACATCAAAAAAGAAAGCGGAGGTTTGCACAAAGATTGTTCAATCATGATCGATCAAATTCGAGCAATAGATAATAAGAGACTAATTGAAAAAATTGGAGTCTTGCCAAATCAACTTCAAAGCAAAGTGAAAGAAAATATTAAAATCGTATTGGACCTTGCAAAGTAAATGATGTCGAAGGTATTACATATATAATGATCGGCGTACACTTATAATCATCAGATTGAAAGAGAACATAAGGCAAATTAGACTCTGATTCTTTATTCGAGACACATAAGAATTGCGCATTCAACTCGTAAGTGTGGAAGTCATAGACATTGGAAAAATCATATTAAATCCTACTATCTAGACTTTCGTTTTTCAGACAAACGAAGCATTTGAAACAGCTGCTCACTGTTTCATCTTAGCTTTGCCTATTCGTAAGTTTGACTAGAATTATCTCATTTTACCGCCCTCAACGTATTAATGAACCTAGAATAGTTCGGTCGCACCTTAAAAAACCTTATTTTGCCCTTTCATCCGAAGCACTTTTTTATTGGCTAAGATAGATTGGAATAAAAGACGAAAATTACTACGCCCTTTCATTATCCTACTTTGGATATTGATGGTGCTTGGCTTTTTAGTCATTGCCTTTATCCTTTGGAGTACGAGTCAAGGTGACCTTCCGACATTTGAAGACTTAGAAAATCCCGAATATGACCTTGCTTCTCTGGTTATTGATGCAAATGGAGAAACATTTGGGAAATATTATATTGAAAATCGACAGCAGATCGATTTTGAAGAGCTATCACCTGAAGTATTAAGTGCCTTAATGTCTATTGAGGACATCAGATTCTTTAATCACTCGGGTATTGATTTGCAAGCACTGTTTAGGGTCGCTTTCAAAACAGTGCTTCTTAGGCAGGAAAGTTCTGGAGGTGGTAGTACCATTACACAACAATTAGCCAAGCTACTGTACAGCCGCCCTAGTCTAGCAGGGAAGTCAAGTCTTGGTAAGATAAAAGCGCTTGTTGAAATTAAAATCAAAGAATGGATCACAGCTGTTAAACTCGAAACCGCCTATACAAAGGAGGAGATTTTGTCTATGTATCTCAACAAATTTGAGTTTATCAATGGTGCTCATGGGATCCAATCTGCGGCAGAAGTCTATTTTGGTAAAAACCAGGACGAGTTAACAACAACAGAAGCCGCAACCCTTGTGGGCATGCTAAAAAATCCGGCGAGATATAATCCGGTCCGTTTTTTAGACAGGACCAAAGAGCGCAGAGATGTTGTCCTTGACCAAATGCGACGTAAGAATCATATAGATGCTGAAGTCTACGATTCATTGAGGTTACTCCAAATTGACTTGACGAATTTTAATCGCCGCAACCATTCAGAAGGACCTGCTCCCTATTTCAGAATGGAGCTAACTAAATGGTTGAAGAATATGCTAGAAGAAGAACGCTATCATAAACCAGAAGGTGGCAAATACAACATTTATACCGATGGCCTTAAGATTCATACAACAATAGACTTGGGCTACCAAAAGCATGCAGAAGGAGCTGTTAAGGATCATATGGAATGGATTCAAAATCGCTATTGGGACCGATGGAAGGGTATGGACCCTCTGACATATGAAGCGGACTCACTTCAATTAATCCAACGTAAGGAATCCGTACAGAGGCGCATTCATTATT
This sequence comes from uncultured Saprospiraceae bacterium, assembly GCA_937959275.1. GTDB lineage: Bacteria > Bacteroidota > Bacteroidia > Chitinophagales > Saprospiraceae > CALFUK01. The sequence goes on from CALGLU010000058.1 coordinate 136,827, forward strand.
CTGATAGATACTTGAATTTGTTCGCTAGAAAATTTTCAAAACTCAATGAAAAAGTTGCTGCAAAATACCAAGATTTTGAATTGACAGAGCCTGCACTAAGACAACTTTTTGATGCACGAAACTATGAATCAGCTATATCGAACTTTGGCAATGAAAAACTCAAAATTGGGTATCGGAAGTTAACAACAGATTCGATATGGGATGAGATCAAAGACCAGTGGCTGGATTTCAGATCAACATATGATGTTGAGTTCAACACTAAAATCAGTTTGATGGCTTTTGATTATCAAGCAGGTGAGGTGGAAAAAGAGATGACTCCGATGGATTCTGTTTTATTTCACATGCGTCATTTCCAAACAGGCATGATGGCGGCAGATCCAAAAACAGGCCAAATCAGAGCGTGGGTCGGCGGCACAAACCATCGCTATTTTAAATTTGATCATATCAATAGTCGACGCCAAGTGGGGTCAACTATCAAGCCATTTGTATACTCTACAGCTATTTCCTTTCAAGGGATATCACCCTGTCAAGAATTTGACGATATCCAATATACAGTCGCCCCTGGTGATGCTGGTTTGTATGTCGATGAAGAATGGTCTCCTTCCAATGCGAATGGTGAATTCACAGGTAACAAATACAATTTATTTCAAGGCCTGCTATACTCCAAAAACTCAATTTCTGTGCGGCTTGTCAAGGAAATGGGTAATGTAGAAGTCATTCGGGATTTACTGCACAATGCAGGTATTGACAAATATGCTAAGCACCCAAGCGGTCGTTTATTAGTGCCTTCTATACCTTCACTCTGTTTGGGCTCAGTGGATTTATCTGTCATGGAAATGACTGGAGCCTATACGACATTCGCAAACAATGGTCTGTACACAGAACCTGTGTTTGTAGATTATATTGAAGATAAAAGCGGCAAGGTGATTTATAGATCAACACCTAAGCAAAAACAAGCTTTGAACCCTGTACACAATGCAGTCATGGTGGATATGCTCAAAAACAATACGGGCGGCAGATTTGGGATGGACATCAAATCAGAAAATGGTGGCAAGACTGGTACTACGAATGATTATGCAGATGCTTGGTTTATGGGTATTACGCCAGGCTTAGTCGTAGGTACCTGGGTTGGAGGAGATGAAAAGTGGGTTCGATTTTATACCCTGGATGATGGTCAAGGTTTCATTATGGCTAGACCAATATTCAAAGAATTTATGAAGCGAATCGAAGCAGATGAAGAGTTGGCTTATGATTCAAACAGAGAGTTCGTTACGCCTCCATCGGAGTATTATGACCTGATAGATTGTGAACGATATAAGCAGCAGGATGTTGAAGAAGAGGCACAGGAGCGAATGGACGAAAAGGCTCTAAGCGATGAATTTGAAGAAGAGGAATTTGATTTTGATGGAGAATTCGAAGAGGAATGGGAAGAAGAACCAATTGACACATCAAGATTTAATCGAAACTTATGAAAATCATTACTATAGTCCTCATATGTTCTGGTTTTCTGAGCTGTCATGTTAAGTCAGACACTGGGCATCTAGCAGAGGCTGACACGTCACCGATAAAAGAGTCAGCTGAAGCAAAACCGCTTGAACAAGATCCAGGTATTAATCTACAAATCGTCACTGGTAAGTTTGATCCGAAGACCCATCCTTCATTTACGAAAGTGGACATCCAATATGCTGACAGAGAAGGACTTTTTTTGCAAAAAAGGACATACGATTCATTTAAACAAATGCATGCAGCAGCAAAAAAAGATGGGATTGACTTAATTATCAAATCTGCCACCCGAAATTTTGATTACCAAAAAGGGATTTGGGAGCGCAAATGGACAGGAACAGCAAAAATTGAAAATGGGAAAAATGCTTCTATCTCCTATCCCATGGCGAATCGCCGTGCACTCAAAATACTAGAATACAGCTCAATGCCTGGTACATCTAGACATCATTGGGGTACAGATATTGATCTCAATAATTTTGAAAATGAATATTTCTCAAAAGGAGAAGGCTTAACAATATATAATTGGCTTGGCCAACATGCAGCCGATTATGGCTTTTGCCAGGTCTATACTGAGAAAAACCAGGATCGACCCAATGGTTATAATGAAGAAAAGTGGCATTGGTCATATCTACCAGTAGCCCAACAACTAACTGCTTTAGCAAAAAGCTCTATGTCAGCTAACATGATTGCTGGCTTTCAAGGAGCTGAAGTAGCAGAAGAGCTGGATGTCATCAATAACTACGTTTTAGGTATTAATCCTGCTTGCCAAATCACAAACAACTAATCCTATGGCCCTAACTGAATCAAACATGCTACCAATTGGTACTCAGGCTCCAAATTTTCATTTGCTAGACACGGTGACTGGTAATTATCGTAGCCTCGATGATTTAAAATCTGATCGTGCTACTGTGATCATGTTTATCTGTAACCATTGTCCTTTTGTTATACATGTTAATCCAGAGCTCGTGAGAATGGCTAATGAGTATCGTAATCAAGGAGTTTCATTCATTGCTATCAGCTCTAATGATATCGAGAGTATTCCTGATGATGGGCCTGATCAAATGAGATTAGTCGCGAAGGTATTGCGCTTTCCTTTCCCCTACTTATTTGATAAACGACAGGAAGTGGCGAAGGCATATGATGCTGCATGCACGCCTGACTTTTATGTCTTTAATGGCGATTTAAAGCTTACGTATAGAGGTAGGCTAGATAAATCAAGACCAGGCAACAGCGAAGCCTTAACTGGTGAAGATCTGCGACTAGCGATTGACAAGACCTTAGTAAATCAAGAGATCTTAGATCAATACCCAAGTGCTGGCTGTAATATCAAGTGGAAATCAACATAATTATACTGTAAGCTAGGCTCTCTTTCTTATTGCTTGACATCGTTATGATCAATCAATCTAAATCCATTACCATGGATATTGACGATCTCTAATTTGTCATCTTTGCTGATATACTTACGCAATTTGGTAACAAAGACATCCATACTTCGCGCTGTGAAGTAGTTATCCTCACCCCAAATCTTAGTTAGAGCTTCAGATCGTGTGAGGACTTCATTTTTGTACATGCAAAACATACGCAATAGATGCGCTTCTTTCGGAGAGAGTTTTGCTTTGCTGTCTTCAGCTTGTCCATCTCCAAATGTCAAAATTCGAAGTGGATAGTTGAAGTGATAATTGCCAATATTGAATTCTGTAATCTCTTCACGAGGATCAGCTTTCTTTTCGCTTCTTCTCATAATCGCTTGTACGCGATAGAGCAGTTCTTCTGAGTTAAATGGCTTTGTGATATAATCATCTGCCCCTATCTTAAAACCTTCTAGCACATCTTCTTTCAATGCTTTAGCGGTCAAGAAAATGATAGGAATCTCTTTGTCTTTTTCACGGACTTCCTTGGCAAGAGTGAAGCCATCTTTTTTAGGCATCATCACATCAAAAATACAAAGGTTGTATGCACCTTTACTATAGGCTCTAAATCCTGCCTCACCGTCAGATTCTAAGGTGACATCATAATCGTGCATTTCAAGATATGACCTAAGAACATCACCAAAATTTTGGTCGTCTTCTACTAAAAGAATTTTATTACTCATGCTTTTGCGGGTCCGTTAGTTAAACCGTTTAGTATTTTGATGAGGAAAGTGTTAATTAGTCACTATTTGACGAAGAAAAAGGCAAAAATATTGTAAAGCTACTGCCAATATCGAGCTCACTTTCCACTTTGATGCTTCCTTGGTGCGCATTGACGATCGCTTTCACATAGGACAAACCGAGGCCAAAGCCTTTCACATCGTGCAAGTTACCTGTGTGAACACGATAAAATTTCTCAAATATACTTTTGAGCGCATCCTTGCTCATCCCGATTCCTTTATCGGCTATTTCAATATTGATTCCATTAGGGGCATCCGAGGTGATAATAGATATTTCTGGAATCTCTTTTGAATACTTTTCTGCATTGTCTAACAGATTGTGTATAACGTTTGAAATATGATTGTTATCTGCCTTTATTCTTACGCTTGTTGCCTTCAGATCTAGTGTAATGCTTCCATCTCTTCTGTTGACCTTTAATCTGGCGTGCTCAGCGGCAGTTTTTATGAGGTCGTGAACGTCAAAATCCGTCACCTTCAATTGAAAATCACTTTTTTCAAGCTGAGCCATTTGCAAGACTTTCTCCACTTGACCCAGCATCCGTTTATTCTCTTGCTTGATGATGTCAGCATAGCGCTTTACTTTATCAACATTGCCGCTTATTTTAGGACTTATCATGGAATCTGCAGCAAGAGAAATCGTTGAAATCGGCGTCTTAAACTCATGCGTCATATTATTGATAAAATCAGTTTTCATCTCAGAAACCTTCTTTTGAAATAAAATGACATTTATGGTATACACAAAGCAGAACAAAATCAAACCAGTAAAAATCAATGAACTCACCAAGGGTACCCAACTTGACTTCCACAAATAGCTGGTTTTATTCGGGAAATAAACTTTTAATTGGCCTGGCTCTGTCTCATTTGGAAATAAATTAATAAAGTAAATTGATCCGTATAAATTTTGGAGTCCTTCTGATTGACTAATCTCAGATGAACTTGATTGCGGATTCTCTTCATCTGAGACAACATACTTGCCATTATAAATAGAAAAACTATTGGTCTTATTCGAATAGATGCCATAATCGTAATCTGTTTTTATTCCATGGCTATCAAATTCATCCTTTACCCATTGGTCTAGTTTGTCAAGTCGAATATTTTCAAGGTATTTATTGGGTTGAAGCATAAACCCCACTTCCTCTAATTCAGATTGTTTGCTCTTAGTCAAAAAGCTCTCTAGTCCTCCACCTTGCGGTTTTTTATAATGGGAGGTCTTCATGATCTTTTGAGTTGCATCATGATAGGCGATGATCTCATCATGAACTTTACTCATGGCCTCTCGAACATTATTCGTAAAGTTTTCTTTTTGGAGGTCAACTGAGTGTTTTATCCATAAAAATTGAATCACAGAAGTCCCGATTAAAGCGAAACTCATAAGAGCGATGATAATAATTATGGATTGTTTATTCATGTAACAAAACTAGCTATTGCAGTATAAACAAATTACATGAAAGTCTCATGAATTCTGTCATAGCTTTAACGATCATTTAACCGCATTAGTAAGATGTCGTTAAATTCAGCTCTATTAATTCAAATTGAATCGTGCTGTCACACCGCCTTGCACACTTGTAATAGGATATGAAGTCGATAAATAAGGCTGAGTCGTACTGAAATCTACAAAGCCTCTAAGCGTCAAATTCTCATTGAGTTCATAATCAACCGATGGATTTATTCTGAGTGTTTTTAATCCCCTGATTGGTTTTGCACTCGTCCCTTGATCAATCTTATGAATCCATGTTACATCATCCCTAAAGGACATATCAAAATTAATAGTCATCTCTCGACCTTGCGTATCTGTAACTCGTGAATTCGTTGGGGCTGTTGGCAAGGCAGGATCAGCTTCTACAGGAGGTGGGCCCCTTCGTTTACGTCGGCCTGAGCCTAGTTTGACATCCTGTATTGTCCAACCAAAACCCACTGTAAATTCTGTATTTCGGGCTTCTGTTAGCTCACTAATACTTCCTGTTACCAAACTGAGATTTCGAGTCTTTTTATATTCGAAATTCATATTGATGTCATTCCTAGTCTTTAAATCAATACCGATAATCGGCACAAACTGTTCTGAAAGAACCACAGCTGGAATCTCAAATAACGCATAGTAATTCGCTTGCTCCTGATCTGTCGGGATATAAAAACTTGTATTAAATTCTTCTATTGACGACTGGTACTGAAGATCTGTTTCGTAACGATTGATCTTTAAGTTTGTCTTGTAGGCATGTGAAACTGTAAAACTTGAAAAGATATCCTTAAACCCATTCAATTTTGACAAGCCATCCCACTTCACGCTCCAATTTGGTGCGGGGATATAGCTCCTTTGCTTGACGTCCTGCGTGATATTTAATGATACTTCATCGGTTTGCCCTGCCGTTAAATCATGTCCGCTGTATGCCGATAAAAAGGCATGAATGAGTACATCATTTTGTTGTTTGCCAAAGCCTCTGGCATACGCTGCACCATCTTGATCGTGTGCTAATCCATCATTAGGATTTGTTTCTCCATTTCGATTAAGTAAAGCCAACCGCCTTGATATTTCAGGTCGGTTATCCTCGAACATTTGAAACAATACGTTTTGATCTCGATTAAACAAGGTCCGCATCGCAAAGTAGGTCACATCAAATGAACCTATATCTCGCATTGTAGTGTGTTGAAATATTGCTGGCGTTGTATAGCTTGCGTCTGTATTGGTATTGATAAAATACTCGGAATGGTTCTCCGAAAATGTCTTTTTAAAGTTGACTTCAATTTCAAAATCTCTCCATGGCTCGATATCTAGCTGTAATTCATAGTTCTGCTGCTGATCCTGAAGGACTTGCTGGTTTTGGAATCGATCGGATGTAATCCAGCCATTACTAGCAGCATTATCCAAAAATCCACCAGTGCCAAGGTCAGGCTGTAGACCAAACGCAAAGGCCCAACCCGGTGCAGAAAAGCCATTTGATAAGCCCAAATATTTGGTCTCTGGTAAAAATCCTGGCACGACCGTCGATAGATTTTCACGATAAGTAAACTTCACATTACGCAATGCAAATAAAGGTCTCAGCAATAATTTTTCAATAACAGTTCTCTCTCCATCTTTCTTATCTTTTCTATCCGTTGGCTCCTCTTCGGCTACCTTTTCTTCAGGTGCATTTCTCTCCTTACCGCCTCTTCTTGACGTTTGCTTTTGCTTATCGAGACTCTTTATATATTTCGATTTCTCGAACAGTTTATCAAAGTTAAATGTTGCATTTACTGAGCGGCTTTGATTATTGTGAATCACGTTACCCAATTGTATGCCATCAGCTCCGTCAACATCAGTACCTAATAAAATACCATTATTCACTCCAAGTGATCCCGCAGTCCAAGCATAATCTGAATCATATTGTGCCTTTACATTGACCCAATCCATATAAGGTAAATATCGAATCGGAAGATTCCATGACAGGGATAAACTTTGATCATAATTTCTATTACGTCCCCAGTTTCTAAGATTCTTATTTAAGGTGTCTCGAGCAGCTTGTTGCTTTTGACTGATATCTGCCAAGGCATTAACTTCATTGACTTCTCTACCAAATTTATCAAAAAATGGTCTGGCATCTCGATTAACCCGAATACTACCTGGACGAATTTCATCGATCACAGAAAAGTTATTCGCAACAAAATTCATCTTTAAGGATTTTGTGAAATCCCATTTTAATGTATATCGCCGATCCCAATCAAATCGCTGATCATTAAACACATAATCTATATCTGTCGGAATTCTATATTCCTTAATATTCTTAAATCGATTCAATTGTGTACTAAAGGAGAAGCTATTCGGAATTGGATTAAAATTAAACTCCTTAAGTATTTTTAAATGATCACTTTTTATTTTTTTGAATGGTTCTATTGGCTTGCCTTGACGTGTATAATTATAATCTAAACCGCCCGTATAATCATCGGAGATTTCAGATTTCACAATCTCGTCCTTATACTCGGTTCTTGTATGACCATAGCTTACCGTTACATTTTCAATATCCCATGGTTTTGGTTTACCTTTTGCATTCTGGCCTCTCTCCTTTCTGACATTTGTGAAATTGATTGTTTTGATCGTCGTCGTTTTAGCACTACGATCTTTAATATCTGCGATTTCGTCAGGGTCAGTGGTGACGGCTAATAACTCATCAACAGTCAAATCAAGTTGATAAGGATCATACTCCTCTTGAATCCTTGATTTTGCATATTGGGCATAGAATGGAATGCTGACATTCCATTTGTTCGGTAAAAATTTTCCGAGCTCTAGATTGGTAGCCACATCATATTCTATAACACTTTCTATATTTCGATCATAGACCCGTTCATCAAGTGCTCCCCACCCAATACTTTGGTAGGATGTCGAGGCTGTAAAGTCACCAAAATCAGCTAATTGAACCTCCAACCGAGCTTCGGCTGCAACACCGCCCCGTTCTTGAAGTCCATTAATTCTTAATTCATTAATCCAAACCTCTCCACAAAATCGCTTACCTTGTTCACTATGTCTCACACCCACCGTGAGTCCTTTGACATACCCGAGGGTTGGATTTCCTTTGATCGTTATCCTTCCAGTATAATTGACTGTATCGCCTTCTATACGGAGTGAATTGGGATCATCCACTGAAAAATCTTCTGTTATTGCTCGCCCACTCTGGTTCCTTAATTTTTTCAACTCTGTGAATAAGGCAAGGCCCATATCAAACTTGTTCTCTGCTCTCCAGACCTCATCTGAATAGTCGTCAGTTCTAGCCCGAACAAAAGACGTATCCGAAAAGGTGAGTGGGACCTCATACTCATAATAGTTATTCGTAAAATCTCTACCGATTCGAATAAATGCCTTCAATTCCCCATTTTCAAATTCATCACTCAATGCCGAATTAATCTCTGCATGAGTGAACATTTGCATCCGTTTATAATAACGCAAATCAAGTTCAGTGAGCTTATAAATCTGAGCATTACAACTATCAGGCAACTGACAAATCTTCATGTTCAAGGCATTCTCATCCTGCCTTACATTGGCAAACGTATTGAAGATGCGTTCTTGTTTTATACCTCGTGGTGACACATAATTAAATGGTGTTTTGCCACTGTTTTCTTCTATCCCTATTTCGTCAATAATAAATTCGCCATCAAAGGTACCATCAGCACTCAAACAATCACCACCACCTAATTCAAATGGCAATCTTCTCCATTGGTTACGGACCAATTCAAACTCCGCCATCCGCAATATTTTGGGCGTTTGAAAACCGGTCATATACATTCTAATAAATTGAATGGATCTAAAGCCTTGGATATCATTAACCACCATATCAGGATTGATATCCTTGATTGGTATTTGAAATCTGTACCACTTTTCTTCTGTACCAGCAGGCTGTATGACATCAGTAATATAGTCTGAATTTGTTCGTCTAATTTCCCCATTGTCATTCGTCAGTCTCACTCTATATTCGTAGTAAGACTCATTTTGATCCAATGATCGATTATCGTTTAAATCTTCTGAATCCGGGATTGGATTCCCTGTACCAATTCTAGTTGTCTCTTCTGGTGCATTTCCTTGAGGATTATTATAGCGCAAATATCGATTGGAGAGATTTGCTTCGCTATCAAATACTGGATCACGATAAGAGATAAAATTATCATTAGCTGGATCCATATCAACAGCGATATCACCTGGGAATGCTCCTCTTATGGCTTGCACATAGTTATCAAAAAATGCACGCTCGTCATCATCAGTCAAGCCATCCAATCCTAAATCCTGATCAAGTCTAAATTGAAGATCAAAGGCATTCACCTGAGGTATCGAGGATGGCACTTCTCCCCAAGCTGTTCTTTGTGTAGGTATCGACTCTTCAGGTGTCTCAATCGAGTTTTCATAAAACTGAAGATTATCCTTCAAAATATCCTCCGATACACTTCCTAAATTGAAATATAAAAATCCATCTTCATCAAACGGTTGGGATTCACCCTCACGCGTATCAATAAATGGATTCAACATCCAAAACTCTATATATTCAAAATTGGAAGCTTCAAAATCATTATTGGGCAAATAGCGCATGATACCTCCCCATCGGCTTTCCGGAGCCTTCAGTACAGCTTTCTGCTGTTGTTGATCAAACTCTAGCCCTGCAGTCGATACGGCCACTGATGAATCTCCTACAGCAACATTCCCTGTGAATCCTTCTGGTGGATCAAAATTATAAGGACCTCTTTCTTGAGGGTAATACGCCACATCAAATGTCAATAAATCAGGAATTTGACTGATCGGCACATCTCTATCAAATAACTCTGATTGGTCCACTGTTCTCGTATAGGGATCATTTCGATCTTCGTCACTTCGAATTGTTCTATCATCTATGATATACCAGTTCATCAAGGCTCGATTATACCCATAAGCCAGATCATCCGTGAGGGCAGATTCTGCAAACCGACTCGGCGTACTGGACATAAACCATAAGTTGGGCCTCGTACCAAGCGGGATACTACTACTCGCCCCCTCAAAGTCATCAATACTCACAACACCTTCATCTTCTCCAGAAGCATTGATTGCCCCTGAGTGTCCTGGCTTGAGTGCTGCCACCTCTGCGGAAAAATTGATTAATGATTCTTCTTTAGTATCGATGAATGGAATTTTATCTACTAATCGCGTGATGAGTGGAGCTTCAGAACTATAATTCATATCCAGTCCAAAAACACGGTTATTAATCGGATCACTACCGATGTTTACTTTTTCTGTGAATGGGCGCTCGAACAATCTCATATACGTCGCCCCAAAATTTAATTTTTTGTTAGCTGCAAAATCCGCTCGTAAGCCAAACATTGTTTTTTGCTGCAGACTGAATAATGAGTTATCTTCAAAGGAGACTCTAATCGGCACTCCTTGTTGCAGATAGGCATCATTCAAAATCTTAATTCGGCCAATCCCATAATCAATATCATAATCAATACCTTCTCTCAGGATTTGGCTACCTGCTCTAACTGTGACAGATCCTTGTGGAATATTAAATGAATTCAAAGATATCTCTGAGGAGACACTGGACTTCATTCTACCCTTGATTAAGAATCTGTTTTGATCTAAATTTTCTCTTGCAATGGTTACGGAGTTCCGGTATAATTCAGGATAGCCGTACGATTCATACAATGCTTGATCGCCACCTAACAGGTCAAGTAAGGATTGTCCAAATGGCTCTAATACAGGGAAGAAAACACTTCCTGTTCTCGTATTGACAGTTAATCCAGGGACAAAATCAAACACTCCATCCTGTTGTGGATCACCATAGGAGTTTAATCGATCTAATTGAAAAAAGTCTAACAATGGAATTTCTCTAAAGCCATCCTCCGGTAAAAACCGCTTCAAGCTAACATCATTATTATCTTCAAAAAAGATATCTAAGAGAAAATCTTCTTGCGTTAATTGTGAAGTACCCAGCCCATACACGTTTTTCATCATAAGGTCCCATGATGGTAAATCAATACGCTGATTAGAACTCTTCAACATTTTAGCATAAATAACATCCTGTGGTTCTGGTTCTTCTAGTCCATCCTGACCTGTCCGAATCCCTCCAGACCCTGTCTCGTTAGTCATCTCTCCTACTTTGTAAATTTTATTCCCATTCAAGGAGTAGGTGTATTCGTAGGCGACTGCTAGGACTTGATTTGGTTGCAATCGAGTATTTAATGATATAAATCCTAATTCTGGATGAAACGAAAACTCACTCGAAGTCAACCGTCTCATACTCTGGATTTCAAAATCACGAACCTGAGTCAAGCTATATGGTGCTTTCTTTAAATTGTCAGCCGTCTGGACAATGGATCGTGTCTCATCGTCTCTAACCAATTCTGAAAATAAATCCGAATTGGTATTATCTGGCATTGTAATCCCATCGACATCTAAAAGATTAGGTGATGGATTTGGGTTCGGCGCCCATCTAGAGTTAGGGTCCAATTCTTGATTAGCAAACTTTGTAATATCAGACTCACCCAACTGATCAATCGCTGCAACAGTTGTTGATGAACGAAGCGAAGCATTTCTTTCATTTGTAACCCAGACTTCAATATTCGTAATCCTCATCAAGGATCTAATCTGAGGCATATTAGCTAAAGCGCCTTCGTATAAATTACGATGGTAATGAGAGATGAAAAAGTGCCTATTTTCATCATATTCATCTGGCCTTATCTCAAACTCTCGCACCAGAGCACCATTTTCGATTTGAATATCTTTTTGTTCAGATCGTTGCTGAGAGGCTACACCTGTCAAGGTCAATCGACCAAACTGAGTCACTGTTTTGACTCCGAATAAACTTTGCGGTCCTTGGATCAAGTTACTCGGGAGTGCAAAACTCACGTCACCTGCTTCGATCTTCTTGATAATATCATCTTCAGAGAATTGCTCGCTGTCGTAATCAATCTTGATCTTATTATCAAAATCAAATGATGCATTTGTATCATAGTTAAAATCGAGATTCATTTTCTCACCGATATTCCCTTCAACATTCATTTGAATATCCATATCGAAATCGAATCCACCTTGTCGTTGTAATCTCGGTGGAATATTTGGATTTTTAATTTCCTGATAATCCAATCCAAAGGTTAAATCAATGTTTCCTTTAGGTTCGATACTAACATCTGTACCTCCAAATAGTCGATCAACAATACTGTTCTTGATATCAATTTTTTCAATGGGATCTAGAAATTCTGCACTGCCTCTGGTTCGAGAGGTGCTGATTCCTGCCATTTTACTGTATTGATTAACTTTTTGTTGTTCTTCTCGATACTTGAGATACTCATCAAATGTCATGTAGGTAGGCGCCCGATAGTATTCATCACCAATCTTTTCAATTAAAATATAATTGCCTGTTTCGGGATCGTATTCTACTTCTTGTTTGATGATAGCGGGCTTGATATCGAATGGATTATATTGATAATCATTGATAAAATCACCTTGTCTGTCTTGTAAAGGGAAGGTATCCTGTGTGATCTCATATTGAAGTATACTATATGGATCATCAGGCAAAGTACCAGAAGCAAAGGTGTTCTGACTAACCAGAGCACTCAATATAATTACAAAGAAAATAAGAATACGCTTCATTTTTGTGATACTGTCGTTACTGTCTATGCATAAACGCAATAGCCTGGGATTAATGCAATACTAAACGCATAAGACTTGGAATGAGTATACCGAATTGCCATTTATCTTGAAACTTGTTGCAATACGGCTTTTATAAGTTCTTCTACAGAAATTTCAGGCTTATAGTGGCTATCTATTGCCTTTTGCACTTGATTCCTTTGGAAACCGAGGGCTATCAGTGCTTGAGTGGCTTCTTGCCTCTTATCAATATGGGTTATTTCTGTTGAAACTTTAACATCTCCTGAGAGACCTTCTTTTATCATTTTGTCTTTTAGATCAAGTATGACTCGTTTAGCTGTTTTAGGTCCAACGCCCTTTACTTTGTTAAAAGCAACGACATTTTCATTCGAAATGGCACTTCGAACTTCGACAGAGGTCATGGAAGACAAAATCAGTCTGGCTGTATTCGGCCCAATTCCTGAAACCGAAATTAAATGAACAAAAACCGCTCTCTCATCTTGCTCTTTAAATCCATAAAGAGTTTGACCATCTTCTTTTACATGCAGATAAGTCCAAAGTTTTACCTTTGTCAAAGATTCAATGGCAGAGTAGGTCTGTAAACTGATGTTCACATGGTAACCCAAGCCGTTGATGTCGATGTAAACATACGTAGGTGTATGGAGTGTGATCTGACCGTTTATGTAAGCTATCATAATAGGCTACAAAGATAATCGTTTCAAACACATTATGATATTATTCACTATATAATATACTGAAATACAATAAACTAATGAACATATTATTGATTGGTAGTGGAGGAAGAGAGCATGCCATCGCTTGGAAATTTAATCAAAGTTTGATCCAACACAGCTTATTTATTGCTCCAGGCAACTCAGGGACTGCAGCGTTTGGGACTAATATTAGCATAGATCAGACAGATTTTAATGCCATTGAATCATTTGTCAATACAGAAGATATCGATATCATTTTTGTTGGCCCGGAAGTCCCACTTGTTGCAGGAATCGTTAATCACTTTGCCAAACATGATGTGTTTGTCTTTGGACCAGATGAGGAGGCAGCAGCATTAGAGGGGAGTAAAGAATATGCTAAACTCTTTATGGACGAATATGCAATCCCGACCGCATCATACAGATCCTTTCGACAAGATGAATTAAAGCAAGGCTTAAGCTATTTGGAAGGACTTCAAACCCCAATCGTATTAAAAGCTGATGGCTTGGCTGCAGGAAAAGGCGTTTTGATCCTCGATACTATAGATGAGGCAAAACAAGAATTTAAAGAGATGCTGAGTGGAAAATTTGGCGATGCCTCCACCAAAGTCGTTATCGAAGAATTTTTAGATGGGATCGAATTTTCAGTTTTTGTAGTGACGGATGGGGCTTCTTATAAGGTCTTACCGATTGCGAAAGATTATAAGCGGATAGGTGAAGCTGACACAGGTTTGAATACGGGGGGCATGGGCGCTATTTCTCCTGTTTCATTTGTTAATGAACAATTGTTTAAGAAAGTAGAAGAGCGGGTTATTCAGCCGACCATAAGAGGTATCCAAGAACGAGATTTGAATTATAAAGGTGTTGTCTTTATTGGCTTAATCTCCGTTGATGGCGAACCCAAAGTCATCGAATATAATGTTCGTCTGGGTGATCCTGAAACTGAAGTGGTACTACCTCGCTTAAACACTGATCTCTTAGAAATCGTGCTCGCTGTGAGAGATGGCTACTTAGATGACATTCAGATCGAAATAGATCCTCGATATGCAACAACTATCATGCTGGTATCTGGTGGGTATCCAGAAGCGTATGAAAAAGGAAAATTAATCTCTGGTATAGACCAAGTTGAAGACTCAATACTCTTTCATGCAGGAGCGATTAAAAAAGATGCACAGATAGTCACAAATGGTGGTCGTGTCATAGCAATCAGTTCGTATGGTGCTACACAAGAAGAGGCTCTCCAAAAATCGATGCAAAGTGCCCAAAAAATAGATTTTGAAGGTAAATATTATCGCTCCGACATCGGGTTTGACCTCGTATGAATTATAGTATAAATGACATACAAAAGATAACTGGAGGTGAAATTCAAGGTGCCGAGTCTAGGGTCGTCCTCAAGCATATTTTTTTTGATACACGTAAAATTGCTATTGCCAGACAAGGTTTATTCATTTGTTTTAGTGGCTTTAAGCGAGATGGGCATGACTTCATCCAATCTGCTATCGACAAAGGTATATCTCACTTCATCGTCGAAAAACTACCTGAGGTTGCGCTATTGAAGACAGCGCAGTTTTTATTGGTTGATTCCTCTTTGGCTGCCTTGCAGCAATTGGCTACACATCACAGAAAACGATTTGACATTCCGATTATCGGTATCACAGGTAGCAATGGCAAAACGATCGTCAAAGAATGGCTCTACACGATATTAAGCGAGGTGATGACGGTGGTCAAAAGTCCAATGAGTTACAATTCACAGATAGGCGTAGCCTTGTCCTTGTTACAAATAAACGACAGTCATGATGCAGCTATCATTGAGGCAGCTGTCGCAGATGTTGGTGACATGAAAAGCCTGAGTGAGATGATTGATTGTACGCATGGTATATTCACAAATATCGGTGATGCGCACCAGGCAGGCTTCGAGTCGCTAGACCAAAAAGTAGAAGAAAAGGCCCTACTCTTTCAACATGCCGACACCGTTATTTTTAGCAGCGACCATCAAGAGATTAAACATAGACTGTCTACTTTTTCTTTTGAAACAGATTCTTCTTGGTCAACTCAAAACAGTCCTTCATCTTTTAAAATTACAATAGACTCAGCAACCGGAAGAAGAACTATACACATTGATAATTCGTATGCATTCTATACAAAACTACAAGAACCGTATGCACTTGAAAATCTAAATCATTGTATTATAGCGAGCCTCAAGTTCGGCTTGACAACTGAACAGATCCAATCCGGTATCAATAAATTACAAAAACTAAGTCTTCGATTAGAGCTAAAAGAAGGATCATACCAAAACACCATAATTGACGATAGCTACAGTTTTGATTTAATCTCCTTTGAGTCAGCGCTAGCGTCTCTTCGAAATCATGCTAATCAAAAAGAAAAAGTCGTTATACAGAGTGATATCCCTCATTCTCATGACAATGAAAACGTCTATCAAACAATCGCAGCATTATTACACTCACATGGTGTCTCACAAGTCTATCACGTCGGACAAGATGCTAACCGACTACGCAAAGAGCTTGACCCATCGATTCAACTGCATCGATTTGCTGATACAAACTCTTTACTAGAATCCATCCAACAAAGTCCAATCAAGCACTCAGCAATTCTTGTCAAAGGAGCAAGGGTATTTCATTTTGAAACGATCGTCAAAGCATTAACAAAACAAAGACAGCAAACAGAGCTCGAAGTCAATCTATCGGCACTTCGGCACAACCTCAACGTGTTCTCTAAGCACTTGAAGCCAGCAACTAAGATTCTCTCTATCATTAAGGCGAATGCCTATGGCACAGGAAGTGTAGTCTTAGCTCGATTCTTAGAATCAATTGGGATAGATTATTTAGCAGTGGCATATACGGACGAAGGGATTGAGCTAAGGGAGCAAGGCATTAACTTACCGATCCTAGTGCTTAATCCAGAGTTGCATCACTTTGATGATCTCCATAGATATCGTCTTGAACCGGAGATATATAGTCTTGAGCAGTTATTACAATTATGCGAATACACAGCGATTAAAAGTGAGCTGCCGATTCATCTAAAGTTTGACACAGGCATGAATCGGCTTGGGTTTCATCTTGATGAACTCGAGCAAGTCACCGCTATCATCACTGAACATAAGCTACAAGTCAAAGCAATCATGTCACATCTAGCTGCTGCCGATGATCCTAGTAAAGATGAGCGTACACATGCGCAGATTGCCTCCTTTAAATTACTTGTCGAATCATTGAACAGCCAATTAGAAAATATACCAATTTGTCACATTTTAAATTCTTCGGGCATTATTAGATTTCCTGAAGCTCAGTATGATATGGTGAGGATAGGTAAAGGGATGTATGGGATAGATATGACGGATGAATTTGATGACACTTTAGAGCGGGTGCATCGATTGACAGCTACCATTTCTCAAATAAAAGAAGTCCCTAAAGGCAGTACGATTGGTTATGGATGTCACACCATCTTAGATCGAGATCATCGGATTGCAATCATCAATATTGGCTATGCCGATGGTCTAGTCAGATCCTTGGGCAATGGTCAGATTTCATTTAAGGTGAGGCAGAAGATGGTCCCAACGATTGGGAATATATGTATGGATATGTGTATGTTAGATATCACTGGGCAGGATGGTATTGAGCTTGGAGATCGGGTGGAGATCTTTGGTGAGCAGGTTGATATTCGCAAGGTGGCGGCTGCAGGTGGAACCATCCCTTTAGAAATTTTGTCTAAGTTATCTCGGCGGTTGAAAAAGGTCTATTCCGAGGATTGAGATTAAATGCGTCTTTGGATGGAGAGAATTATGGTTCTGAAATCAAGACATTGTACTCTGTTACTGGATATACTTTTCATTATAACTGTTTGGTACTATAACTATTATAGCATAGTTTATGTAATAATTTAAAAACGAACCGAAGCAAATGAGCCAAGATTTCTTTTTCTATGTATTATCACAAGGAAATCAAGAGGAACTTATCATTGGTAAGACAAAACCAATTTTAGAAGATATATTAAAAGCAAAAATTGAAAACAAGGATAATGAATCTTTGTATTGGTGGTATTATGATGAGTTAATTACTAATTCAATAGAACAAAGTGGAGTGGAAGATGAGAAAAAGCTTTGGTACTTATTAAATAGATTTCAAAAAGGCCTAGTTGCAATTAATGTTCTAATCTGGCAACAAAGTGCAGTATTTTATAACTTTCCACATTACTTTTTTGCAGTATCTCAAACTTTAAAGATGTTTGAAATCGATGAACTATCAATAGTTTTTGATAACATGGAAGAGTATATTGAAAAACATCTTGGACCAATATCTATACTTGAATCAATTTATGGAGAAGATCAAAAAGTATTTTACAAAAAACGAGATGAATTTCTAGAGATTCATGCCCATAAAATCGACTCTCTAAATCATACGGATAGATTGTTATGGAATGATGAATATCTAGATAATTTTTACTCCAAGCTAGTGAATTTAATTGAAGTTAATATGAATACAATAACAAGATAAACTGTAGATTAAACCAAAATCCGACAGACATCGTAGTTCGTTTAAAATCAAATATGAAAATTTTAACGATTTACACTGTATCGTTGGATAATTCTACTTTCTGAGTGTAAATCGAGCACTAAATGAATTAGATTTTTAACAACTAAACAGGTTTCATATATCATCAAAATCGAATTCAGCATTGACAATACAAATTACATACTAAAAGCCTTAAGTTTGCAGTTCATATGCTAGTTTAATTAGTAATACCACCATGACACACAACATACTGGTTATCAGCTTTTTACTATCGTGCAGCCTAGCATTTGGGCAGCAGGATGACCCAGTATTGTTCACTGTAAACAAGAATCCGGTTCATGTTTCAGAGTTCGATTACATTTATAAAAAGAACAATGGCGACAAGGCTGACTATAGTCAAGAAAGCCTTGAAGAATACTTGGATCTATACATCAAATTTAAATTGAAGGTTGAAAAGGCGAAACAATTGAAATTGGATACCCTGGTTTCACTTCAAAAAGAACTTGCTGGATATCGCAAGCAATTGGCAAATGCCTATTTGGTCGATCGAGATGTGACTAAGACTCTTGTCGATGAGGCTTATGATCGAAAATTACAAGATGTTAACGTGAGACATCTGCTCGTCACCTTGGCAGAGTACGCGACTAAAGAAAAAGAGTCAGAGGCATTAGATCGTATTTATTTAATAAAAGAAAAAGTAGATAATGGAGCAGATTTTGGACTGATCGCAAGAACATTATCTGATGACTCTAGATCTGCTAAACTGGATGGCGATTTAGGTTGGTTAACGGCGATCTTACCAAACGGCTTTTATGGGTTTGAAAATGCGATTTATACATTACCTATTGGTAAAACCTCGCAGCCTATTCGCACTAAACTAGGCTATCATTTAATACAGGTGTTGGAAAAACGTCCTGCTCGAGGGCAGATGAATGTATCTCACATCTTAATTCGAAAATCAAATAATGGTGTGCCTGTAGCAGGTGCCAGAGAGAAAGCTGACAGTTTATTTCTAGCTATTGAAAAAGGAGCTTCGTTTGAGCAAATTGCGCGCGATTATTCTGATGATAAGGGGACATCAAAAAATGGTGGTGGCTTAGGATTTTTTGGCATAGGCATGTATGACAAAGCATTTGAAGATGCTGCCTTTTCACTCCAAGAAGATGGTCAGATTAGTTTACCAATTGAATCCAAAGTAGGATGGCATATTATCCGTAGAGAGTCAATCAAAGATTATACAAATGAGAAAAAAATGAAAAGCTCATTGAAATCTGAGATCTCTCAGAATGATCGATTTGATTATGCAAGGGAGAAAAAAATTGAATCTATTAAAGAGGAAGCTGGATTTACAGAAGATAGAGAGTTATTAAAACGATTTGCTCAGAGTCTAAATCAATCCTTTTATTCCTACAAATGGCAAATGCCAGAAGTCGAATCTGGACAGTTAGCATCATATGGTCATGAAGAAAGCTATACAATTAAAGATTTCGCAGACTATTGTAAACAAAATGGTAGACAGCGAATGCGGTTTGACAAAGAGCAAGATCTTCAAATAGCTGTTGCTGAAATGTATGATAGCTACATTGACGATTTAACTGTTGCTTATGAAGAAGCTAATTTAGAACGAAAATATCCTGATTTTAAAGCCTTGATGAGAGAGTATTCAGAAGGTGTCTTACTATTTGAAGTCACGAAGGATAACGTATGGGACAAAGCTTCTCAGGATACAGTCGGTCTCCAAGCGTACTTTGACCAACATCGCGATCTCTATCAATGGAAAGACAGGGCTGAAACCACAAAATACATTATAGAGACAACGGACAAAGACATTCTTAAAAAACTAAATAAGGTGGTCAGCAAATTAAAAGATAGCGAAGCAGTAAAAGATCAAATAGAGTCGGAATTTGGTGAAACTGTCTTTGTAGAAGACTATACTTACGAAAAAGGCAATCCAGAAATCGCACATTTAAAGTGGAAGGAGGGGCAAAGCGAAGTGTTAATAGACAAGGTGAAGAATGAGGCCACCATTAAACACATCAATCAACTCCTGCCTGCTCGTGCAAAGACCTTGAAAGAAGCGCGGGGCTACATTATTTCCGATTACCAAACTGTCCTCGAAAAACAGTGGGTCAATACGCTTAAGGAAGAATTCAAAGTGGATATTCGTAAACGAGTCCTGTCAAGTCTCGTAAAATGATCCGTCTTTATTCATTGGCCGTATACGCAGCTTTATTTTTGATATTCAATTCTTGCCAACAATCTGTCAATTCATCGCAGATTGATAATCCACTTATTGCAAAAGTGCATGACTACGAATTGAGACAAAGCGATCTGAATATGGTCTTGTCACATAACATGTCGCCGGCAGACAGCAACTCTGTTGCTAATGCATTTATAGAAAACTGGATACGAAATCAGTTGTGGAATTATGAAGCTGAAAAACAAGTCCATGACGATAAGAGAATATCCCAACTTGTAAATTCGTATCGAACTAGCTTATTGGGGATCGAATATGAGTCCCAGATCTTAAAGGAAAAACTGGATAGTACAATCAGTCAGCAATCTTATGCAGATACCTATGAGCAATATAAGACTCAATTTGTGCTAGAGGAACAGATATTGCGAGGGTGGTTTGCCAAAATTGATAAATCATCTAGAAATCAAGCAGCATTTTATAAGGCCTGGAAGCAATCGGATATAGAAGCTGTCAAATCATATTGTGCGTCTCAATCCGGTGACTGCGTATTCTCCGAGCAGCAATGGCTTGATCGGTCAGCATTAGAACAAGTTATCCCTTCGAGGTTTCTTAACGGTGATCAAATCAAAAAGCTAAGCAACTATAAAAAATCAGATAAAAACTATAATTATTACTTAAAGTATAGCGGATATACGGACAAAAACGAAGTTGCACCGTTAGATTATATTAAGGATGAGTTAAAGAGAGTTATCTTACATGCTAGAAAAGAAAGAATTATTGCAGATTTGACGGAGGAAATGTATGAAGACAAGATACAATCCAATCATATCCAAGTATTTACAAGTCCAGACAAATGAAAAAAATAATAGTTAGTATAGCCTTTTTCTGTTTGATACAAATGGTACAAGGCCAAGTTGAGCCAGTTCAAGAACAAGTTCAAGATAAAGTCGAAGAGAAGGTCAAAGAGAAAGTTCAAGACAAAAGTGAAGAGGTCGAAGTCAAAACTGAGGAGGTTGAAGGACAAGGTGAGCCAATTCCAAACCCAGATGAACAAATCATTGACAAGGTGATTATCAAGGTAGGTGGTGAGTATGTGTTGTATTCTGAGGTTATCAATAACTACAGGTACATTAAAAATAATAATCCAAAAGCTAATATCAATATTTGTGCAGTTGCGGAACAGGTCATCTCTCAAAAGATTTTAGTTGATCAGGCAAAGCTAGACAGTGTAGAGGTGAGTGATATTGAAGTTGAAGGGCAATTGGATTTTAGATTTCAGAATATCATGAGGCAGCTGGGAGGAGATGAGGCAAAGTTTCTAGAATATTACGGTAAGTCGATACCAGAATTGAAAGAAGAGCAGCGAGACGATATGAAGCAGCAAATCCTCGCTGAGCGTATACAAGGGCAATTAATCAACGAAGTAACAATAACACCGAAAGAGGTAATCGAGTTTTTTGAAATGATTCCAAAGGATAGCATTCCTTTTTTAAGCTCAGAAGTTGAGATTTCAGAAATCGTCATAAAACCTAAAGTCAATGCAGTAGAGCACGAAAAATCGTCGTCTAAACTGTTAGAGATTAGAGAAAGTATTATGTCTGGCGAAATGACCTTTGAAGAGGCTGCTATGAAGTTTAGTGCTGATGGATCTGCACAAGATGGTGGTAATTTGGGCTGGGCTAAGAGAGGTAGTTATGTTCCAGAATTTGAAGCTGCGGCTTACAGTTTGGAAAAGGATGAGATTTCAGAAATTGTGGAGAGTGAATTTGGCTTTCACATTATCAAAATGAATGAGCGTCGAGGAAACTCAATAAAAGTACAGCATGTCTTGATTCGACCTGAGATTACGGAGAATGACCTTGTGATAGCTCAGGAAAAACTGGATTCTGTCAAGCAGTTGATCGAAGTCGACTCATTACCATTCGATTATGCGGTTAGAATATATTCAGATAAGAAATCAGAAAACTATCACAATGGTGGTCGAATGGCTAATCCTAAAACGGGAGATAATTACTTTGATACAGGAGATTTGGCTCCGGATGTGTACTTCCAAACAGAAGAAATGGAGGTTGGGGAAATATCCCCACCATTAGAGTATACAAATAGAGGCGGGGAAACACTGTATCGAGTCATCAAATTAGATAGCCGTACCAAGCCACACAGGGCTAGCCTAGAACAGGACTATTCCAAGATTTCTAGCTTTGCGAAAGAAAGCAAAAAGAATTTGTACTATAATAAATGGATGATCGAAAAAATGAATGAAACATTTATTAAGGTTGATCCAGATCTTAGCTCTTGTACAAATCTCGCAAAGTGGATTGATGAAGAAGAAGCACAATCAATTGAAAAACCGACAGGTACAGGATCAAAGGAGTAATCATCTTCTATAGGGAAACAGTACTCGTTTCTATAGTATTCATAGTGAAAGCCCATAAAAGCTTGAATCCAACTGCGTTGGATAGCGCCCAAAACACAGTGTTTAAAATCATATTATTTTGAATAGTGCTCTGTCAAGATATAACTGACTAGTGCTTTTGGCGTATTTTGCACATGCACGTCGTTACAGAACCTTCCTTGATAGTTAGTTGAGTCATTCTATATCCCCGTTTATTTTCGAAAAAAAATTCTACAAATCAACAGCTTGGCAAGGTTTTGGCTTAAGTAAAAGTGTTCAGTATACTTTAATACTTAGGGATTAAGTATTGAAATGTAAAAAAATGGTCGGCTACTGGGGGGTAAGCCGACCTTTTTATTTCGCTATTCTCGCATCGCTGAGTCTGTCAAACACTACATATTTTAAAGAAGCAACATTCAACTAATTCTATCTAAATTCATGGAATTGCTAACCTGAGTTCGGGATATAAAGTGACTGAATATCAGCATACAAGAAGTTTAGGATTATCTCAAAAACTTTGTTTTACCTGATAATTTCATTTTACCCTACTCATTTGATTTTCAAGAACATATAATATTCAAGTCAAAGTTATCCCATACTCAGCTTAAGTAGCCTGAAGGGCTATAAATTCTAAATCTAGGTGCATCGCCCCTAGCCTCAAACTGTCATTGATCTGCAGCCTGAAGGGTTGCGACTCCTGAATAGTGCTCTTTGAATCTCAGCCCTTCAGGCTGATGACCTTATTTTGCCTTTTTCTAGGGACATTGTCCCTAGCTTTGGAATTTCAGCCCTACAGGCTGAACAATCTGAGTTCAGGAAATAAACTGACTGATTATCAGCACACAAGATGTATAGGGTAATCTCAAGAATTTTTTTTGAGCTGATAATTTCATTGCAAAAGAATAACGATTGACTATACTCATTTGATTTTTAAAACTTGTAATATTTTAAGTCAAATTGTTACTCGAACTCAGGTTAACTACCGTTTTTTCAAAGATGTTTTACAAACAGTAGGAGTGGTCTAATAAATACGTGTGGTAGAATATTCTATTTAGACTTTATTTATTTAGGCTTTATTTAGCGACCAATCATAATCCATATATTGAATGTCATTCTTGTCATTGAATTCACTATGGTATTTCTTCAAGAGAGCATTGTCACCGCCAAGTGAATCAAAATCACTAGAAAACCAATCGAATATTTTAGAAATATAAGTCTCCTTCTGGTTTATCTTATTCTTATTGGGATTGTTAATGAATACTGATGTTTGATGCTCCAGTTGAGTTTCTAATTGCTCTGCTGTGTAGGCTTCCTTTCTTAAGACGGGGCAAGAATACGAAGCGCAATTGATGGCAAAATGAATCCGAGGCTCATCTAACTTCCTTAAAATTTGATGCTCAATTGTATTTAAATCAAAATCCACACCTCCGATTTTAAAAAATTTAATATCCCAAGGAGAATTGATCATCGGCAATCCGCTGCTGATATCTTTAATGCTCTCTAATGGATAATGATTGAGGATAAGCTTTACTGTGAATGCATTGTAGGCATTTATCCAATAAGCTAATTGCTCATGAATATTCCAATTTTTGCCGGGAGGGTTTTGGCTCAATCGACTTAAGTACTCGTCTAATTCAATTTGATTATTTAAGAGTTCACCATACTTAACATTTCCATCTACTTCCACATAACGGTTAAGAATCTCATCCCACAAATCATGCTTGATTAATGCTTGTTGCGTAGAACCCAAAGCTGAAATATCTACAGCCTGACCGCTCACCTTCTTGACCCAAGTCAAAACACCTAAACCAATTTCGTTATAATTCATTTTCGAAACAATTAAGCCCAACACAATAGCTAACGCTAAGCCAATTACATATAATTTACTTTTGCGCGTAGCTAACTGAGTCAGCAATTTAATTCAGTTTACTTGGTACCGTTTTATAGTTTCCTTTACATGCAGGACAAACCTGTTGATCACCATCTTTTTTTAAGCGGATACCGGTTACATATGTTTCTACAAATTGAGCAACAAATGCCTTTTTATTAAATTTATCTTGATTAATATTTGCCTTGGTTGGATCATTGGCATACTCAATAAATTTTTTGTCATACTCTTGGTGACCCCAACAATTAGGACACACACCAGCTTCGACTAGTGTATCATTGTCAATACCTTCATCTTCTTTTGACCCAAATAATTTTTCAAATAATCCCATTTCAATTTAATTTCAAATTCAATTTTATAATATAAATAAACTTTATTTTCCGAATAATGCAAATAGATTAGGAACTGCAAGAAAGCATCGAACACCCTACTTTATGCCTAGCCCATTCTGGCCTTTTCGCAAACCATTTATCAGCCTCCATTTGCTCATCATAAGGCTTTTTCAACAGCTCGTACAATTCAGAAATCAAAGAATAATCTCCATTATCAGCAGCATCAATGGCTAATTGAGCCATGTAATTTCGTAAGACATATTTCGGATTCACGGCGTTCATTAACGCTGATCGTTCTTGATCCGAGCTTGCATTGTCTTGTATTCTTGACAGATATAATTTCATCCACGCATGCCATTTTTCCAAAACTGAATCCACAATGTCGTCAGGCTTATAAAAGGCATCATTGATTTTATTCATCGCGTCGCCAATATTATCATTTTTTACCATGCTTGACAATCGTCTAAAGAAAATCGTCATATCTGTTTCCGACACGACAAGTATTTCGTTCAATGATTCAATCAATTGATCATCCCCCTTTACTTGTTCTACCAAACCCAACTTAGACATCATCATCTTTTTATAAGAGTTAACATATTGAGATTTATAGTCCTCAAGTACATCTTCGAATGCTTGTCTCTCTTCGACTAATGGATAAAGGGCACTAGCTAACTTTGACAAATTCCACAAACCAATAGCTGGCTGATTCCCATACCTATATCTCCGATGTTGTTTATCTGTTGTATTAGGTGTCCAATTAGGATCATAGCCCTCTAACCAGCCATAGGGACCAAAATCAATCGTCAAACCCAGAATCGACATGTTGTCCGTATTCATCACGCCATGCACAAAGCCAACACGTTGCCAATGCATAATCATGTCAAGCGTACGATCCACCACGGTCTTAAATAATTCGATATACGCTTCTTTACCCGTTAATTTTATCTCTGGAAAAAAATGGCGAACTGTATAATCAGCCAGCTCCTTTAGCCGAACCGTATCCCCGCGACTTGCAAAGATTTCGAAATTGCCAAAGCGAACAAATGATGGAGCGACTCGACAAACCACTGCCCCTTTTTCGTAGGCGGAGTTGCCATTATATAACATGTCTCTTAAGACCTCATCCCCTGTCAAGCTCAATGCTAATGAACGTGTGGTCGGCACACCCAGATAAAACATGGCCTCACTGCATAAATGCTCACGGACAGATGACCGCAGCACAGCCAATCCATCAGCAGTTCTAGAATAAGTCGTCTCGCCTGCTCCTTTTAATTGCAATGCCCACCTCTGATTGTCATGGACTAACTCTGCTAGATTAATGGCTCTACCATCGCCCAACTGTCCAGCCCAATGACCAAACTGATGCCCGCCATAACACATTGAATATGGAGCTGTCCCAGGCAGCACTGCGGCTCCACTCACGACCGATCTAAACATATCTGACTCCAGATCCTGATCGAGAAGTCCTAACGACGAGGCCAAGTCAGCGGCGACATGAAGCACTTGTGGATTAGACGGCTCCCTTGGAGTCACATAGGAAAAACAAGCTTCTGTGACTTGTCTTCTGCTTTTATCTCTAATGCTATCAGCTGGCAGCTCTTTATTAAAACTGTCTTGAATGTTGAGGTTCATATTGTACATTATACGTGTAGAGAATTTTCAAATCTCAAATTATTAGACTAACTGACAAACAAACACCATGTGGGGCTGTAATGTTCGCTTAATCTTATATCGTAAGTTATAGGATTTACTGATTTCGTGTTTGCTTTAAAGCGAATGAGCCATAAATCAATTCCATAACGACGATAAAGTGAAATCATGAGTTAGAAAAACCTGAACTAAGATATATAGGATTTGATTGAGTATAGGATATGTGTTTTTTGAATAAAGCTATTCGATTGTATTTCAATCGTATCAATCTGAAGTTGAAAACTTCAGAAATCCGTCTTCAAGATGGATCTTCGAGGTATTCTACCTCGAAGAAATACGATTGATCTATATTATATGCTCAATTCATGCAATCATAATAATCAATTAGTCATCAAGGGTTCAGACAAAAATATCGAATCAGTTCAGACAACTTTACAACTTATAAAACTCCTCCCACCCTTTTCGAGGCGCAACATCTGTTAATAGTAAATTCGCTAATGGATTATTAGTGACCTGCTTGCTTTTGCGATCGAATATTAATTTAGCATTTAAGCGTTGTGCCAATACACCCAATGCAAAAACTTGGCTCAGCGGGCCAGCTATATCAAATGAGGAACGGCATTTTTCTTCACCCTTACAGGCCAGCAAGAAGTTCTCAAAGTGATTGGAACTACTTTCAGGGATATCAGGTAGGCTTGACGCCATGTCCTTCGCCTTATCCTCTGGTATAATCTCCAATGTACTTCCATGAGATTTCCCTTTGAAGGTTAGGTCCTTTCCATAGATTATTTTTCCTGGATTCAACTTGACTTCTTCTAATTTACCATCGCTTGGTGGTGGGATATTAGGATCTAATCCTGAGACACCATAACCTTTTGGAATGGGCGGCAAGTTATCAAGCCCATCATACCATGTCAGGTCTAATGCTGGCATATCTCCACGTTTGGGAAACTTAAATTCGATCGTTGAAGACATCGGGAAAAAGAATGGATTGTGTCCATCTAGTCGTGTCGGATTAACTTCATAAGGTAATCCGAGATCCAAAAATTCATGAACAGTATCCATGGTGTGCGCGCCCCAATCGCCTAGTGCACCCATACCAAACTCGTACCAGCAGCGCCACTGCCCATGATGATAATCCTTATGATAATCATGGTGTCGTGCCGTCATCAGCCATGTATCCCAATCCATTGTATCAGGGACCGCCTGCCCTGCTGGGAAGCTTTGCATCTTAGGGTCCCAGCTGTGCCATCTACGTCGATTATTCATATGCGCACTGACCTTCGTCACATCTTTTATAATGCCATGCTCCACCCAGGTTTTAAATTGAAAATAGTTGGCTTCTGAATGACCTTGGTTACCCATCTGTGTAGCAACCTTATATTTTTTGGCTCCATCCATCATGCGTTGTACTTCGTCGAATGTTCGAGCCATTGGCTTTTCGACATACACATGTTTACCGAGTGACATGGCTAGCATCGTGATCGGGAAATGTGAGAAGTCAGGCGTACCAACACTCACAGCTTCTATCTCATCGCCCATCTTTTCAAACATTTCTCTAAAATCCTGGAAGCGAGGCACATTGGGAAAAGCCTTGATCACCTTGGCTGTATGCTCGGCGCCCATATCCACATCACAAAGTGCTACAATATTCGCCAAGCCAGTCTCATGAAGCGACATCGCAATATTACCACCACGATGACCAACACCAACACATGCCAGATTCACTTTATCGCTTGGGGCTGTATGGTTTGTGATATTGCCTAGGGCGGCAGAAGGGATAATGCTAACTCCTGCGGCAGTTTGGATAAAGTGTCTACGTTTCATGTGTGTTATTTTAGATATTGATATTAATTCTAAACCAATTTAAATAAATCTTGGGGAAAAGACGGTGAGATTTTGTGGGAATGTCATAGCATAGCGAAGATCCTATACCGAACGTAGTGAGCGGCGGGATGGGAATGTTGCAGCTCAGCAGGGATCATGGATTGGATACAAACTTGTCTCAATTATAATTAGCTGCTGATCAATTTAAGGAATGTGGTTCACTTTTTCAAAGGGAATACAAGGGATTTTGTTTTGACTTGCATAATCATCGGGCTAGGAATCCAAACATATGCAGACAATTGATCTTTTTAAAAATCACAAGCTCAAATAAAATAGATGCTGTTGAATTTAAGAAACACGGTTAAGGGGTTTTGCTTTGACTTGCCGAATCATTGAAATCAATCCTCAGAATTTATTTACTATAAAGCTAAAAAGGCTGCCTCAGTTGAGACAGCCTCTTCACAGAGATTTGTGTTAATTGACATTTAATAAATTAGTCGTTTTGACAATCAACTCCTTGGGTGTATAAGAGGTCTTCTATAAGATGGCAGAAGTAAAATCTAAACATATTATGGATATAAATTGAATCATTTATTCGTCACAAAAGCCATTTGGATCAATAATCGTTTGAATCGTAATACATGGTTGTCTGAATACTGTATCTAATACGCCATTGTTATCGACATCGATTACATCCCAGGTAAATATGGTCATTTGTTGGCCGCCTATATCATCGCAAGTAAAATCGGTAACATTATCTGTTGGATCAAAAGAAAATGATGATATAATTTGTGTAGATGAAGGATAGCAATCATATTCTAGGGTCGCGATTTCGGAAGCCTGTATTGCGACTGTGCCAGAATCGTCTATTGATTTCACAAGCCATTGGCATGTAAACGTCGTTGGCAAGTTTGGGTCGGCAACATGTACAGTAAAGTGATCAGTTGCAAACAGATTACACTGTTGGTCTTCTACAGTAATCGTTATGGTGTGGAGTCCAAATGGCATAGTACCACTTAGTGTATAAGCAATAGAAGATCCGCTTACTGATGTAGTTTCAATCATTACATTTGCTAAGGGTGAATTTGGTCCGGCAATATCAACACGAGTGGATAAATATTCGGGTATGCAATATTGAATTGAAAACGGTACACTTATGGAGACTTCACAATTTTCATCTCCTACAGTAGACAGATCAGTCAAGGACTGCAAAAATATTGGTGCGTTTTCCATAGACGGACAAGACCTTTGCAAAGCAACACTGCATGTATCTTTGTTTTCAGAGCCATCCACAGCAAAAATAAGTAACTCTGCAACGCCAACCCAAACAGAACCTTGTTGAGGCACTTGATAGATTCTTGGACCTGCACCATCCGTATTTGTGGGTATTAACGCGTCACAATTATCTAAGCCATCTCTCAGATCAGGAATTAGGAATTGACAATTTGAGTCTATTGGCATCATAATCGTTCCATTGGCTGGACATATAATATTTGGAGCGACTAAGTCTACGACTTCCAAGTCAAAGGAACAGGTAAATATCGAGCCATCATAATTCATAGCCGTCATCGAAATAGTATCTGTTGATAGACCATAAAGAAGAGTAGCTGGAGCTGGTGACTGTACGATATCTCCCAAACCGATATTACTTGTGCAAGAATTTGAAATTAAAACCTGATTTCTATAATTGCTGACAAACGCAGTGCAATCCTGATTTAACGACACCACTTGGTTAGCGGGGCATTCTATGCTGGGAGGAAGAGTATCGATGACGCTCACTGTAAACGCCACATGAGTTAACAGATTACAATTAGAATCTTCTACATCGATATAAATATAAGTTTGACCTATGGGAATACTGCCGCTCAAGAGATAATTCGAAATCGAATCTGTAGTCTCTTCCGTATTTATCATGAGTGATGAATTCAAAATGCCATAGGAATTAAGGTCAACAGATAAGCGGTCTGGGAATCGATAATCAACTTGAAACGGGAGTTGTAGGAATGCCATGCACGTATCATCTGCTAAAAGAGTCATGTCAGGCAAGTCTTGTAAGAAAGTTGGAGCATCTTCTATTGGGGGACAAAATTGGTCAATGCAATTATCAGGATCAATGAGTGCTTCAAACATAGCAGGCTGTAAGACTTCAAAATTTGGATTGAGTACGATTTCATTTGATTTAAAGATGACATGTGAACTGGTATCGACCGTCCCACTAGATAAAATAGATTCAAAAGACTGATATGTATCTTCTGGAATAAAGACATCATTGACTGATAGGACATCATAGCATGGATCTCTTTCTAAGACGGTGACGATACAATTGTTGCAACCTGGCACACCGTGGCTATCGATGATGTAGCAAGAATCTGAAATTGCTTGACCTAGACACACATTATTTTGTACAGGAGTGCCATCGCCACAAGTCATGCCCGCTTCAAAAACAATATTTTTAAAATCAGGATACATGGGATGAATATATACGCCAATTCTGTCGTTTCCATTCACTCTATCAAAACATTGACAGCCGTTAATATCTGGTCCAACAACGTATTCATCATTCGCAGCATATCCACAATTAGAGACTTCGATTTTTATGGGTCGTTGACTGTAGATAGTTGACATAGTAATAATGAAAAGTATACAAAAGATGATTTTAGTTTTCATAGTAAAGGTCTTAGTATATAATCCAATATTAGAATTATATATTGATTAATAAATGTTGCAATAGAAGTGTTCGATATCGTCTTTTCTTCAGTACATAGATATGTTCAATTACAAAAAATAACAAGACAATATTTTCTATTTCTCCTATATTATTTTTTGAATAGATTAGTACATCTATCTGACTATCAGCTTATTGTCTTCTATATTGTCATAATTATTTAATCTCCGCAAACCGAATAAAACTAAGAGATTTTCTGAATGGAGCCCTTCGAAATTGAAGTTGGCTATTAGCAACATAAACAATAAGCCCACCCGCGCCCTTGAATCCCTAAAGGGAGGCCAGCGCAGAGCCATGTCTTGAATTTATGTGGGCGAATTCCCTTTAGGGCTAGGGCGCGCGATAGCAACTAAATAATTTACTTTTTTAAAAAATGCAATTTGAAATGCACATAGACAAATCCACACATTAAAACAAATGAACTGGAAATTGCATTCTTGCAAATAGATTTAAAGGGCTGAAAATGAGATATAAAAATCGACTTATTTTAATCAGAATAAATTTATAGCTGCTCCAATTTGTATCGCTTGACTTCTGGCAAATGCAAAACCTATTGAACCTCCATTTAAATCAGTTATATTCATACGAACCGACTTAATCCTGAGTGCCTCAAGAACTAAATATACAGCCATATTAAATTGTTCTTTTCCGCCTTCTCTGCGTTACAGAACCGGCCTTGATAGCTTTGGCTATCAAAGCGAACCTGTGCCTTGAGTAGACGAAAAATAACTGCTTTCATATAGCCATTTATTTAGTTCTTGAGACACTAGGACATATCTCGCTTCAATGGACAATTGATCTGTCAATCTAAAAGACATTCCAGCAAGGCCACTGTGATTCCACTTCAGCTGATATATTGCAAAGACCCCTACTCTTCTTGTGGCTTCATAGCCAAGCAATACAGCAATTTTATCTGACAGTTTATATGAAGGAATAACGGAAGCATTTAGTTCTGTAAAGGAATAGACCATATCTCTATTAAAGAGCTTTTCAGGATTATAACCACGTTTGCTGAACTGCAATTCGGAGCGCAAGGCGAAGCGATTCGATAGTTCGAAATGAATCGTTGGGCCAAGATAATATCCGGCTATTGAATTATCTGCAGCGATGAATGCTGCGGCTGTTTCATTGACTTCGTCATTGGGTCTGTGTAACATGGATGAGTGATTGTATCCTGCGCGGAAACCGATGTCAATTTGTGTGAAGGCTGCGAGAGGGAATAGTAACAGGAGTATGATAAATACATGTTTCATGATGTTCTATTTATTGGGGTTAAAAGTGGAGCCTTGCGGGTGGCAAGGCTCCGCACAGAGATTTATATTTTAAAGATGAATAGAGGATCATTATGATAATCAAATAGCTAAAATTGGCAAAAGCCATTTTGGTCAACGACCGTTTGGATAGCAAAACAGGGTTCTCTAAATACGGTATCTAGTACGCCATCGTTGTCACTATCAAGCACGTCAAAAATGAACATGGTCACCTGGTGGTCTCCCAAATCTCCACATACATAATTTCGGACATTGTCGGTTGGATCAGCAGAAAAAGCTGAAATTATTGTTGGTGCTAAAGGATCACATGAACTTCCTTCTGTGACACATACAATTTCATCTGAAGTAAATGTGACTGATGGTATCGGACCATCTTCAAGTGATTTTACTATTTTTTTACATTGGAAAGTGGCTGGTGTTCCATTCGGTGCGACTACAACTACATCAAAACTTTTAAATGTGGAAAGGGCACAATTAGAGTCGTGAGCTAATACGGTTACAGTATGTATACCAATTGGCACAGTTCCACTCAATGTGTACTCTAAAGTAGATCCATTTGTCGCCGTATTAACTATAGCTAAATCTCCACTTGTCGAATTTGGACCTGCAATAGAAAAGCTCATAGAAATATGATCGGGAATGCAATACTCTATTTGAAATGAGACATTGATCTCAGCTTCACAATTCCCATTCGCATCAAAGCTTAAATTAGAAAATTCTTGCAAGAAAGAAGGTGCGTCGGCATCTTCGGGACAAGTCATACATGGAGTAAATGGACATGCTACAGCTTCTGTTCCAAAAGAGCCATCATCTTGGACAAGCACACGAAAGCATGTGCCATTAGGAGCTGTCATGACAATGCCATCACAAGATCCTTCAATAAAAATATCACCATCTTCGATGTGAAGTTCAGGAAGAGGAGCTAAAGAATTATTGGCACAGCTTTGTGCTTCAACATTATTTAAGGAGCCAATTACCCAAATGATTAGAATAACTATATAATGATTCATGGTACTAGTTTGGGCAGGTTACAAAAGTTGTTTCTAAATCACCGTTGTTGTTGACGGTCATTCTGTAGCAGTTTCCATCAGGAGTGGTAAAGACGACACCACGACATGATTCTTCTAGATAAACGTCGCCATCTTCAATATGGACGTCTGGTTTGATGTCTTGGTCGCATAAAGGTTCTTCACATAATCCTTCATTAGCTAATTCTGGATATCTGTAAATACCGTTTATAGAACCACCAGAAGCATAAGAATAATACGACAAATAAATTCTACTCCCGATTGATCCCAGAATAAACGGGGCAATAGTACCTCCTTTACCCTGAACTAATTCAAAACAGGTTAAAGGGACTGGATTTAAATCAGATGTTAATTGGAAGTGATCGCCGTAATCAATAGAAAAAACTTCTCCATTTACATCTACCTCGTCAGTAGCACAAAATATGCTTGTTGTTGGCAGCGAAGAACTATAATTGGATTCAGAAATCGAAACAATAGTATTTATAATTGGATCAAATTCATAATAGTAATATTCTACAGACGGACCAGCTGTATTTGTAAAAATATATACCTTATTGTTTGATTCATGAATTCGAATCGTATTTTGAATCGGTCCTGGAAATTGGTAATCATTAATAATTACTCCGCTTGAACTTAATCTATAAAGAAGGAGTTCGGTTTCCCCAAGTCCAAAGCCTACGAAATAATATTCTGAATTCACTGCTGTGATTCCGCGGCTATAAATAGACAAATTAGGGTCATTAAATATAGTTGTTGGCATATTATTAATTAAGCTAATTCTAGAGATTGATTGAAAGTCATATGCGTACAGTGATCCATTATATTCCATAGTAAGTTGTCCGGGTACTATAGAGGTTATAGTTTCAGATTGATTTAAAAAATAAATTATACCATCACTTCCTTCAAAGTATAAACCATTGGTTTTACATATGACACTTCCACCCCTTATAATATTTGAATCAATAAGTGTTTGGCCAGATAATAAATTCCAAAATCCAGTAATAAGAATAAATAGAATGCAGTGATTTTTCATAATAATTTAATTATTAAAGATTTAAAGATTATATGATTTTATAAATCGGAGCCTTGAGTTTCAAGGTTCCTCATAGAGATTTTAATTTTAAGGACACTCAATTCCTTGAGCATATAAGAGGCCTGCATCGCTAACTTTTATTCTATAGCATGACCCATTTGGTGATTTGATAATCATCCCGAAACATTCATCATAGATATATAAATCGCCTTGTTCGATTTCGCTGAGGACATTTGGTGGACAGAAGTTGCAATTTGGATCATCTGCTCCTTGCTCCACCACTAGCTGTAAGTAATCTGTCACCACACAGCCATTCGTTAAAGTCATGTCTAAACGAATATGATAGGTACCTCCAGTTTCAAAAGTGACAGTCTCAGAGGTATTGGTGGAATTTCCGATGGCATCAAATTCCCATTCCAAAGTATGAATATCTATGAGCGCATATCCACCTATAGGAATAATGCCAAATTCATATTCTCCACATCCGACTTGTTTGTAGCTAATCGATGCCGAATAATCACTAAAGCGCATACATCCATTCACAGGTATTTCATTGCCATCACAATCGCGGATCATAAAATTATATTCCCCATTTAAAGCTCCTGGTGAAACAGTATAGCTTCCAGTGTTACTTATCGTAGATAATAAAATATCTGGTTCAAGACCCTGGCATTGCATAGCTATAATATCTATATCGCAGTCACAGTCTTGACCTATCCAATTAATGTGGACAGGCGTATTAGGTCCGACACAGAGATCTTGTAAATCCTCTGTTTCGATTGGACCTTCATATTTGTTTCCAAAGTGATAGCCACCTTGTACTACAAAAGTGCCAAGAGTAACTTGATAATAATTATTATTAGGAAGAGTACGTTCCCAATTAGGTTGATTGACTTCGCTAATCGCATAGGAGCCTGCAGATAAATTTCGAAAATAGTAAAATCCAAGATCGTCTGTAAATTGGGTCTCTAAGACTTGACCATTACTTGGGTCTCTGAGTTGGATTTCCCAACCTGCTAAGCCCATTGATAATTCATAATCAGAATATTCACCATCACAATTCTTGTCGTGAAACTTTTGACCTGTTATCACACTACCATCTCCATCGCAGCAACCATAATCAATAAAGGTGGCCCCAGAAATGGTTCCTTCTAAATTGAATCCCATTGCAACAGCGTTGGTATTTCTGACATCCCCTCTGATACAATATGTGCCTGCATCCAAATTGATTGATTCATTGACATCTAAAGCAGTTGATTGTTTATAATTTGCTTCACCAAAAGTATGAAGTGCATTACCCTGTGTGTCCGTAAGCAATACAGTGACTTCATCATCTGCTAATGCTTGGAAATCAAATAGTACATCACTGTTATCTTCTGACACACAGAAATATGTTTCATAACTGTAAGGTGGCAGAGGTGGTCGATTGTTTTCGTCTAAATTATTGCTATTAAAAGCGCTAATCCAGGTACTTGTTGGGAAATTCCCCCAAGCTCCATTTGGGCTTATACTAAATGGACTATAAGGCAAACTTATATTCGAAGTTGGTGCAGATGGTGGCGGTGGCATATTAACCAAGGTCCAATAACCTGTTTGTTGGCCTATAGGGTATAGTTGATTATTGGCATGATTGACTCCGGTGCTGATGTTGATTGTGTTTACAAAGCATTCTGTTGGAAGTATTGGTCCACATGGTAAATCATTACAAGTATCTTCCAACACGTTTATTTGTAAGTCATTTGTAATAAAGTTTGAGACATTGCCATCCATTGTAAAACTGACAAGAGATCCATTATATCCATTTCCAGACCAATCACAAACTTCGGTTATAGCACTATTATCTTGATTAGGCACACCTTCACTAAATTTATAGTAGGTCACAAGTCCTGTTTCGTTTCCAACCAATTCAGTACCGCGATTATTTGTAATTTGACTTTGTGATCTAGCAAAATTCCAAATTCTCACTTCATCCATTGATCCAGTTAATGAAGCAGATACTACTTCAGAAGTTCTCCCTAATTTAATTGTATTTGGTAAATCAAAAGTAGATGTTACATTAGTGACATAGCTATACATTAAATCATCCAGAAAGAGAGTAATATCATTTCCGTTCTTAGTCATAGCAAAATGATGCCATATGCCGTCTCTAACATTCACACCAATAAATGGCCTTATCCAATCCTGACCACCATCAAAATATCTATCAACTACTCTTAATTCATCCACAACTTGGGTTATAGAAAATGGTTCATAGTTATTTGCTCCTACCCATTTAAAATATTTTCTTAATGCTAATTGTTCATTTGGATTCGGCTTAAACCAAAATTCTACAGTAAAATCGGCATTACCAGTTAATGCAGAATTTAAGATAACTTGATCACTATTTAAATCAAAACCTAAAACTTCATTGTCACAATTAGATTGTGCAGTCAGGTTCGTGGCTGACAAAATAAAT
This sequence comes from uncultured Saprospiraceae bacterium, assembly GCA_937959275.1. GTDB lineage: Bacteria > Bacteroidota > Bacteroidia > Chitinophagales > Saprospiraceae > CALFUK01. The sequence continues at coordinate 173,586 of CALGLU010000058.1, forward strand.
ACAATAAAAATCAATTGGAAAATATTATTATAAATATACTTAAGTGTTTTCATAAGAAAGTAGTTTTTGTCTGGCTATCGACTATGATGCCATAGACGTATAAATGTTTTTTAGATGAGTTCGAACTATTAATTTCACTACAGAATTATCCCTATTCTTCGTGATTTAAAACACAAAAAAATCAACTTCCCCCACAATATTTTTCAGTATTCTTTTTGTAATTCACTGATAATCAGTATATTCAACTAAGAAATAACACCTGAAGATTAAGCCATGACTTCCAAATTAATCTCTTGCTTAGCCGTTCTTTCAAAAGAAGAATGGAGCTCTTTTCGAAAATATCTGTTGATGAAAACAGGTGAGGAATCTGATAATTATCACTTATTCAAAACATTCCAGAAGCGAAAATCGAAACTAGCAGACATGAAGAATGCTGACCAAATTTGGCAAGGTGAATTTAGCCAGATGAGTCAGAAATCATTTGCTAATCTCATGTCAAGAGTTACTGGCTGGCTAGAAGAATGGCTTGTGTTTTTTGATGCACAGAAACATAACTATCAGCAACAGGTAGAACTTGTAGAAGCCTATAATAAAAGAGGATTGTATACACTCGCAGATAAGGTGTACCATAAAATTTTAAAGGAGATGAATGCAGAGGAGAAAGAGTCTATTGAACGGGATAGCGCTCTTGCATCATTGTACAAAGCACAATATTATAGTGACAATCCAATTAAATATGCTTTAGGAACAGAGCTCTTAGAATATGTTGTGCATTCCTATACTAATTATTCAAATAAGCAATCTGCAATCTATCTAGCAGAACTATTTAACTGGGGAGAAATTAAGCACGTTGATTTTATAACAGAAAAAAAACGCATTGATCACAGCATTAATAGAAATGAACTACCATTAGCTTATTCTTTACTCTTGGAACTAGTTAGTAAAAAAGAAGCAACATATTTATATCAACTCACAGATGAAATATTCAATAACAACATTCAGCAAGAGAGTATTATTCATATGCTTGTCATTATGTACAGTATTAACTATTATTTGAAATTATTTAATAAAGGGTCAATCGATGATCCTGAATTATTAATTCGACTGTATAATTATGCTATGAAAACTGGTGCCTTATTTACAAACGGGAAAATTCCAATTGTGCGATTTCATAATACTGTTAATGCGATTTCAACATGCGTGCCTCAAAAAGACTGTGATGCCTTTATAGAAATGTGGGCTGATCGAGTAAGTGCAGCGGATATAGAGTCCAGCAAGAGAGTTGCCTTAGCTTTGTCTCATTTCTATTATGAAAATTATTCCAAAATTGTTCCATTATTACAAGGGATACACTATGAAGACGTCTATGTTAAAATTCGGTCCAATTCCTTGCTACTTATTGCCTATTATGAAGAAGGTGAAGCATACGATGATGTACTAATCAATCATATATTTAATCTGAGAAGGCAGCTAAAAAGACTTAAAGCTAAGCTGAGTCTTAGAACTTTTCATGCACACTATAACTTATGCGACTTTGTTGAAAAACTTGCCGAAATAAGCTGGAGAAAAGAAGGACAGTTAGATCACACGACATACCCCTATCTATTTTTTCGAAACTGGGCCAAGACTAAATCGTCTGCGCAGTAAAGGAATAGATGTACAATTAAAAAGGGCCAGACATTTAGAGTCCAGCCCCTTATTCTTAATTAAATTCCTTCGCAATCTTCACCTATGATAGAGCTGATCCACCACATGAAGTCTAGAAGTTCTTGAAATACGTCCATGATATTTAAGTTTGTGAGTTAAAAAATTAGCTCACGGCTTATCCATCACTTGTGGCCACAGAATGAAATGACATTCCGCTTACTAGTAGAGTAAAAAACATTGAAAAATCATTGTTCGATCAAAGGGTCTAGAATCTTGAAGGAAGTTGAATAGGTTATTTTACTTCATACTACTAAAGTATGTTCTCTTTAAACTTAATGAGACCCCCTTTTTAAATCTGGTATTCTTCCAATCAAAAGTGGTGTTATTGATTTGGTACTTGGAATTTACCAATCCAGCAAATAATATATTCTTAGGTGCTTAAAAGTCAATTTCTAATTTAGGAATCAGAATAAATTCCCTTGAGAATTATTATTATAGAACCGAGCTTTAAGCTCACAAAGTTGAAATTGATTCTAAAAAAGTAGAAGATAGACTACTTTCTATTCGTACGAATGAAGGCATTAGTATTAAGCTTATAGCGCTATTCTTACTCTAATATATGTCCCTTCATCTGAGGGTAGCTCTTCAATTGAATATACATCAGAACTCGCCTTATTAATATGAGCTAATCTCTTTTGGGTGATGCTCATACCTAGAGATCTATGTTTTTTAGATAGTTTATTCTTGATATTGCCAGATCCATTATCCTTGATGTCGATGAGGAGCGTGGTATCTTCTTCGTGGAAATCGATGTTAATCATACCGTCAGATGTTAATCCTTTCATGCCGTGTATGACGGCATTCTCAACAAAGGGTTGGATGAGCATGGGAGGGATTTCGATCTCTTCTGGATACAAGTCATTAGAATTGGTAATCTCGTAGTCGAAACTGTGATCGGCTCTAAGCTGCTCCAAGGCTAGGTAATTTTCTAAAATCAATATCTCTTGATCGAGTCTGATTTGTGAATCGACTGAGGCGTTGAGATTAAGCCGAATAAGCTTGGCAAACTTACCTAAGTATTCCATGGCTTGTTCTTTTTCGTTATCCATGATGAAGCTTTGGATGGAGTTGAGGCAATTAAAAATGAAGTGAGGATTCATCTGGGCTTGAAGGGCTGATTTTTCGAGTTGGTTTAATTCATTTTTGATACGTAGGGCTTGAGTGAGTTGGCCGACTCTATATCTATATAGGAAAAACCCTAGACTTATCAAACTTAATCCAGCTAAGCTATAAAACCAGTATGTGCGCCACCAAGGTGGATTGATCTCAAAATCGAACTTAGTCATTTCTGTCATCTCTCCTGATGGCAAAATGCCTTGGACAACGTATTGGTAATCATCTGGTGGGAGGAATGGGAATTCGACTTCTGCCCCATTTTCGACGATGGTCCACTCTGGGTAGTGTGGGAGCAGCTTGTATCTGACAGATGATAAATCTGCATTGTGCCAGTTATTGGTGTAATATGTGAGGGCAACTTCATTTTGTGTATAGTGCAAATCTAGACCATTAGTTAAATCGACTGATCGATGATCGAATACTTCTCTATTGATTTTAAGTTCATCAAACTTAAGTGTATAGTTATTGGTGTCTGTGAATGCTTCATGGATGTGATAGCTTGTGACATACTTTTCGGCTACGTGTATGACTGAGTCTTGTATAGCGAATACGGGTGTGTGCTCAAATCGATCTTTGGTGAAGTATTTGAGTTCCGCAGTTTCTATGTGATATCTTGCTAGCTTGTTTTCTATTGACATGTAAAGGTATCCGTCTTGGTAGTCAATTTCTGAGATTGTTTTGTTGTCTATTTCCCAAGGGGCGGTGGCGAGTTTTGAGACTTTGTAAGTACTGTCTATTTTGTATAGACCGGAGTTGGTGGCGCAGTAAAAGTTGTTTTGGAGAGAGTCGTTGGTGACTTGGTTTAAATATGATCCTACGTTTATCAAGGTATCAATAGATGGGCCATTTATCCAAAATTCAGACGTATTTAAAAAATAAGATTTATAAGTATTTGTAAAAGGTCCAAAACCAAATATTTCACCTTCATATTTACAACTTTCCCGTTTTTCAAACCTAAGCTCATTCAAGCTTGAAGAAAACAAATGAAAATTTGCAATTACATACAATGAATCTTTAAACATTTTTTTATCCATAATCCTTTGTCCAAACTCGAAGGGAACCATCTTAAAATCACGATTTGTAAAGGTGTAATTTCTAATCTGGAAATTTCCAAAAACTAGTGCATTTAGTGAGTCTATAATTTCTATATCAAGAATCTGCTTAAGATCGATATTTTTAGAATTAACAATCTCTATTTTAGGCATATTAGAATCCAAGCCATCAACAACGAATTTATTTTTTTTATCTGTATAGACCACTAAATCTTCATAATGATCAAATTTCAACCAATTATTAGCAGCTTTTATTTTTTTTGAGATCAACTCATCTACATTTGAAACGATTTGAATGCCAACATCATAATAGGACAACCATAGGCGATTAACTTTATCCACAAAAATATCAGCAGGACTATTTGTCAATAGTTGCACACCGTCACTTTCATCAGTTAATAGTTGGCTATATTCATTTTTCAACAAATCAAAAACAAACACGCCATCACCTTTTGTTGATATTAACAAATTGTTTTTAAATAAAAAGGCAATATTAAATTCAATGTTAGGAGAAGGGTAGATCGTAGATAAACACGGATCAGTCATATCAAGGTTTATCAATCCTATATTTGAAATCAAGAATATTTCAGTCTTATAAAAAAGAACTTGACTAACTTGAATTTCTTTTTCATAAAATTCACAATCTGTAAATTTTACTATTTTCTTTACCCAATCATTACTTTTTTTCCAAATCTCAACACCATCATTTAACAACCACGGACATGCTACAATTAGGTCACCTTTAACCCCAAAACGCATACCATAGGATAGCCCAATAATTTCTACTATTCGCTTTTGACCAGTATCATAAACCAATATGGTGTCACCTGCTTTTAAATAGATAAAACTTTTAATTGATGCAAATACATGATACCCTTCATCAATAATTTCATTATCAATTTGTAATTGAAAACTTTTAAACTTTTGAACGCTAGCATCAAAATAACAAATACTGTTATATGTAGAAGTCCAAAAACCCCCTTCTAAGTCTTTAAACAAAGCGCTTTGTAGTACTTCGTCATTCAGTCCACTTAATGTATCATTTAATTTAAAGTGCGTTGTACCAATCCCATTAAATCTATTCCATCCATCATTTGTGCTCGCAATCCATATATCATTTTTGAATTCAGTAATAAACGTATTGAACTTGGGAGATAAAAGATCAATTTGATGTTGGCCGTTTACTTGACCAATTAAAAATACATTAAATAATAACACTATCCGATAGAGCAAGATTACGGTTTTTACAAGCTTATTGTGGTATCCAATGTGGTGGGCAAGGCATTGCTAAATGCTCTGCAGGAATCGCATGGTTAATTGCTGCAACACCACGTTCAAGCACAACATTTGATTGAACAATACCATCCTCAACAACTTTAAAACCAGTAAATTTTAAAGTAAAATAATTTTCATTTTGTCCAGAAGATAGTTGATTATTTGAATTCTCATAAACGTGGTAATTACCTGTACTTATTTTTGTTCCAGAAACACCAATGTATTCAGTTTCATTATAAAGCAATATTTGCATTAGGTCATGGTAACCAATAAAAGAATCTTCCAATCCGATAGGACAAGGATTATTTTGTGCAAAATTCATGCAAAATTGAAAATCAGTATCTAAAATTCCATTATCCTGTTCGTACATGTACGTAGAAGGCAAAGTAATAATGCTGGTATTGGAATTAATATTTAGAGATACAGGAGAACGTTTAATTCTAATTGGGTTTAGCCCTGGATTACAAACACGTTCCTTATAGTCTGAATTTGAAATATCAATAAAGTCATTCGTATACAAAGGTTTTGAATATGCTGGGATTATATCTAAAACATAAGTATTATTCCCAGTAGCAGAAGGCTTTATATAAAACCCTTCCAATGAAAATCTTGCATCATTTACTTTATTAGGGCAATAAGCTTGTGACCATGCCTTATTTAAAAGAAAAATAAAGTCTTCCTTTTTAAAAAGTATCATTTTGAAATTCCCCACATTCATGTCACTTTCACAACAGTCACAACACGTTATTCCTTCTGAAACATAAGTAGGCGGACATTCCGGGCATTGATCACAAGTTGGGCATGGATTAAAAAACCAGCACCAAAAAGAAAATCCAATAGCTATTGGTGCTAATATTGTCAAAATATTTCTAACTGAATTACTCATATAGTATTCTTTATTTAAATAACAAATCCTTCTTCCGCTCCACCAACATTAATTTATAAACCTGTCAACTATAAAATATTTACACAAAATCTAAATCCTAGGACTAGGAATTCTAGATTCAGTAATCTTAAATTTTATCTCCTTAATTTTACCTGTGCTCTTTTTCAAAGTTTCTGGGATCCAATGTGGTGGACATGGTGGAGCGATCAAAGACAATGGCTGTGCAGGTGGATTTCCTGATCTACCACCTGAAGAAGTTGAAGCCGGTGCTGGTTCATAGACCAAAATGGTATTCTCACCTCGTCCACCACAAATAATTTTTAAAATATCATAGTCCTGATGGTGTGATTTTTTCCATATTGAGTTTTCAAAGTTTAAAGTTGCATGAGAAAAATAGTACCAATTACAATATTTTATAGTTTCATTGAAATTCCCGTATTCTAAGAAGAAAAAATCAAAACTTGCATTCAACGATGCAATGTGATGCGGTTTAAACATTTCTTCGTGAAAAAAGTCTAGCCCATGAGTTGCGACGTCATAAACTTCTGGATCCCCCCCATCATATACATTGCAATGTCTTTGTTCATTATTAGTTAACTCCATTGGAGCACTGTTTGCCTTATTTGTGTGACTATGATAAACTTTAGTAAACTCAAAACAACATTGATTTGATGTATCTCCGACCAACTTTATGATCCAACCTCTTAGATCGCAATGGTTTGGATGCTTTATTGGTTTTTTATTGCTCATTGATTTATAGCCAAGAGCAATGAGTAAATCCGAACTACTAACTTTTATGAAACTATGTAAACCTGACATAATATATTTTATTTATTTTCTGATTATAGTACTTTTTCTATTTAAAATAGTTCATTCCTCCGACTGACAAGAGCCTGTTACTCATTGGACCTTATCTGCGTTATTCTCCTTTAACTTTAATTAGTTTATCTTCTACCATTAACCCCTTCTCATCACTATTCAATAGTTCAGGTATCCAATGTGGAGGACATGGAGGTGCAATTAACATCAAAGGTTGAGCGATTGGCGCTTCTTGCCTGCTCTTAGATGATTCTGCTCGCCTTAGCGGATAAGTTGCAATGGTCTTAGGCTTATTTCCGCCACAAAGAATTTTTAAAACATCAAAGCTTCCGTCTTGTGAGTTCCGCCATAGAGAATTTCCAAAGTTCAAAATTGATCGAGAAAAATAATATGAATCACAATGTTTTATAGTTTCATTAAAATTTCCATATTCTAAGAAAAAAAAATGAAAATTTGGTTTAACATCATTTTGATCACCTACAAACATTTCTTTATTAAAAAAATCTGCATTTTTAACTATAATATTAACCCTATCAGAATTACCTTCAGACGTATCTAAAGTATCTTGAGAACCAATCGGTATTCTAAGATCAATATCACAGTGTATTTGTTCAATTTTATCTAATTTCCTTTTTTTTGAATATGGTTTACTACCTGAGGATCCTTTACTGTGATAAACTTCTACAAACTCAAAACAACTTTTATTTTTTGGATTTCCAACGAATGTAATTTTCCAACCTCTCATTTCATTATGTCTAGGATGCCTAGGAACACTCTCGTCTTTGACACCCTTTTTGTATCCAAGAGCACTTAGTAAATTAGGACTGTTAACTTTTATAAAATTATGTGTATTAGACATTAAATTTGCTTTATACTGTAAATAATATTTTTAACTTTTAAGATTTCTCAAAACAACACATCCTTCTTCCGTCGACTAACAGGCACCTGTGCCCCATTGGACATCAATGCATAGCCACCGTCTTCTCGGATGTATTTTCGCAAATACTGCTTATTAATTAAATGACTGGTGTGTACCCGTAAGAAATCTATGGAGTCTATCTCCTTTTCTAGATTACCTATGGATCGGCTGACCATTTCTTTTTCTCCGTTTGCTAAATAAATGGTGGCGTAAGAGCCATCTCCTTCTACCCGAATGATATTTGACTTGGTCAGAAGACTAAGCCCTTCGGATGTGCTGATCGCGAGTTTTTCGTCTTCCGTTCGATCCAATAATGCTTTTAGTTTTTGGAAGGAAAGCTGGGATTCATTTATTTTTTTTACTTTCTCAACCGCTGTCATCACATCTTTAGGGCTGATCGGTTTCAGAAGATAATCTAAGGCTTCATATTTAAAGGCTTTAATGGCGTACTCGTCATAAGCTGTGGTGAAGATCACCTTTAACTCTTGTGTATCTAGGATATCAAGTAGGTCAAAGGCATCGCCATCATCTAACTGTATATCCAGAAACAATAAGTCCGGCTTTTGCTCCATAATGAGTCTTCTACTATCCTTAATAGTTGCTGCAACACCGACTAACTCCAACTCTGTACAATATTCTGTAATGATCTTGGAGAGTAGACGCTGCGCTTTCAGCTCGTTTTCTATAATGGCTGTTCTCATTGGAAGATGTTAGTCAATACAATATAAAAAATGTCGGCTAAAACACATACTAGTATGCAAAGTATTTTGACTTCTTTTGATTTTAATAATATATGAGTCCCCGCAATCTTACCAGTATGATTTAGCTGTCGCAATAATTACCCTATCGAATAATTTAGGTCCAAAGTACCTCCTGTTTAGTTTATAGCAAAATTCATTTAAATAATTCTGCAAATATTTACCTTTAACC
>CALGLU010000059.1 GCA_937959275.1 uncultured Saprospiraceae bacterium
GTTAAGGAAATAGAAGCGCTGAAAGTGCGACATTATTGTAGCGCGGTACGAAGTGCCGCGTGGAATGGTTAAAGAAAGTCTCCAATTGGCGGGATTTTTGGTAAAAATCATGACAATTGGATTTTCAAATGATAATACCTCTAACACTAACGGATGTTGATACCTGGTCGTCTCTCGACCGAAGGGAGAGATATGCCATGGTCATCTTATGTTGTCTGGCGTTTTATTTTTTTATTATAAAGTTTGAACGGGTATCAATCATCTCCTCCACCTTATTATGGTTTCAATGCCCATCAATTCTTCATCTATAAACTTCCTCATAAATTTGACTTCATCCCTCATCTTTGTTTTACCAATGACAACTGTCAAAGAATCATTTTTATTAGTTGATTTCTTCGGTACAAATACTGCAGAGTATCCATATGGAGGAATATTTCTTTCACAGGAATAGAGTAAACCTTCAGTCATCCTAATTGATTTTGCTTCCTTACACGGAAAGCCCAGTTCAGTAAGCTTTGCTTGGAATAAACTGTATACTTTATAAGCATCCTTTTCAGCAAATTGATTTTCAATTAATTGACAAGTTATAATACCTTCCTTTTCTGATTCCACTGGCAAATTACCTCCTCTTGTGTAAATCATTTCATTGGAACTTAATTTCGCAAGATCAAATTCTTCTTTTTCACTTGGTCGATCTGCTTTTACCAAAGAAAATATTGCATTCTCTATTACATTAGCGTATCGAGTCTCATATTTGGCTAGACAAAATGCAGAGATCAAGTAATTTTTTCCCGAATCTGAAAATGCGAATTTGAATTTTATTGTCCTTTTCCTATTATGATGAATCTTTGAATAGTATGCTTCTTCATCTCTTAGGAATTGGACTTCTTTCTCGACTAATAATTTCGCCTTTATTCTTTTTAATCTTTCTGGATCAAAATCTGATTTAATATCTGCAATGTTCATATCTGTCTCAGAAATACTAATTGAAGCATACGGTCCATCGCTTGTTTGGAATAATGTTGGCTTTGTCATTCTTTTGAAACTCACTGGTGGATCAAACCAATATCCGTAGCCTAAGTGTTCATGCAATTTCGTTTTTTCCGATAAAAGCTTTACTGGTGAACTTTCGGTACAACCTAAAATAATTGACATTATGCAAATAATCCAAATGTGATTTAAAATTTTCATTTTAGCTAATGATTGAATTTAAAATTTTTTAATACTTATAATTGATTTATGATTTTTCCATAATGGCAGACAACTAAACGACATTGGCTCCCGCCCTCTTTGCAAAGTCAACACCAGTCAACCCAGAGACCAGCGCAGACAATCGCCTTGAATTTACGTGGGCGGATTAGCCTTTAGGGCAAGGGCGCGCGATGAAAACTAAATAATTTCCTACCTTCGCAACAGAACAAGAGGAGCTGATTTATCACACAGTGTATGCCCATAGTATAAATCCCAAAAAAGACATAAACGATTAATTTTATTTGATGACCGACTATAGTTCAGAACGATCATAAAAACGATTGACTTATGAAACCAAAACTAACCATCCTAGCACTTTCAATACTTTGCTATTTGTGTTCTATGTTGCCATGCCACGCCCAGCTTGGCACAAAGCTCAAAAAATTTAATGAGTACTCTGAGACAGCACTAGACTTTCTAGATGAATACACAGATACGAGATCTTCATGTTTGGCAATGGGACTAAGTGAGGCCAAGTGTAATGAGGCTGCGGCCATATGTGCAACGTTTGATTTTGCTACCGGTAATGTACCGGGGCTTTTAGCAGATTTTTTCAGAGAATTACAACTGTTCGATGTATTTAAACCTAGATGTGGAGATGACGAATGCTTTCAATGCTGCTACGCTGGCGGGAATTGCCATACCTCTTTTATAGGCTATCCAGTGCTCAATTGCAACACGAATTATGGGGCAGATGCAAGAGCAGCAGGTATCACCATCATTACTGGCGGAGAACCTGGCGATGCTTGTTTGTTTACACCACAGACCTGTGATCATGTGGCAATCTGCCATTACGATCGGTCTACCGAAGCGATAAATAATATAAACAATGACCCCAATCATATATTGAAATCTCAAGCTGCGCAAGAACAAAAATTATTACAATATGGGTCAGATTTACTTGATGTTTTAATTGAAGATTTTCTTAACAATGTCAATATCGGATCTAACCTCAGCCAATCATTGGTTCCCGCAGGTTTTGACCCAAACGCGTCGAGAAATAGCAATGGTTTAGGTGATATTATTCTAGAAAATTATTCGTTTACAGATTATTATAACCTATTGACATCAAGAGGGAGTCCGTATTGGAGAGAGTGGGTTGATAACTTATCGACGATCAATTTGGATAATGAAGCCTTTGGGATTTATGATGACACCACAGGTGATTTTTTGCCCGCGCCTTCAAAATATAATTTTGTCAGGCAAATACTCTTTGCCAGAACATTGGCCTCTTTGCCCAATCAAATTGACAGACTTAATTATACGGGTTCTTTTATCTGGGCTGATGATGCATTAGATGATTATGTCAGTACCATTGGAGATCCAACTGCTGTACTCGATCAGCAGATGACGCCACTGGCAGAATACTTTTATAGAAATAATCCCAAAAATCAGGATTTCCGACTACTGACTGTTCCCTTACAAGGAGAAGAAGATTTAACTCATTTTTATGGAGGCTCCAATGTTGGCAAACCACCTGTCATCCAAACAAACTGGACCGAATTAACGAACAATGAAATAGAATTAACAGCAAGTATTTTTTCTCCTGGCACGCATGCTGACATCTACAATTTTGATGGTACAATCTATTGGGGCGATGGCACGGCAACCGACTTTGTGATGAGCGATATACTTGACACTAAATCCATCAAACATGTGTATCCAGAAATGGGACAGTATCAAGCCGTGACGATCCTGCAAAATAGTTCAGGTCTTCGCTGTTTTAAAATGGATGCTTTAGCGCTGACGACCAATGTCAGCAACCAACCTGCAGAATTTCCCATCTTAAATGAAATTAGTATTGCCTCTACGTCTTTATCTACAGGTGTATTTACCAATACAGAACAAATAGGCATTGATATTTTAATTGGTGATAGTGCAAGTCAATTATTAAGTGGTCGGATTGTCCCTCAAACCCTTAACAATAATGCTTTTGAACTATACTATGATATTAATATTCACAATTACAGTTTGATGGATATTGATACGATTTTCTTTCGGCCCTTATTAATCAATGATGATGGTGGCACATTTACCAGTTCACTATTTATGTTTACAGATCCTCAGGGAAAAATTTATAATCCAGCGACAGATGAAGATGTTATCGTTTCCATGCCAGTTGATCTGACCACGATTCGATTATATGATGCTAACGGTGGGCTGATTAATGACCCAGAATTAATTATCTATAATCCTAGTAATAGTCGAACAGGCGTCTACATAGAAGACGATGATATCGATGTTGCCCTTATCGCCATCCCCATAGATAAAGCCTTATTAGCAGCTAATTATCTAACACCTTCATCGACCCCTTTAACGAATAATGCGACGTTTTTAGAAATGAAACCAAATCTATTTGAAGAGTACCAGTTGCCAAATTGCGACATAACAGCTGCTAACATGTCCCCGCAGACAACAGTCTCGCATGATGTAGAAATTATCACAAACGGCTCTGTTGAAAGCCCAGAGTCAATTGCCCTAATTGCCGAAAACAATGTGCAACTCTTAGAGAATTTTTGCGTGAATATAGGTGGCGAATTCCTCGCGGATATAGGTATTTGTATGCAATCAGGTCCTGCATTGAGAAGTGCCGCTGCATCGACTCAACCAACAGACGTCCTATTCAGAATGCCAGATAAACTAGTCGATGAGGCGACTTCATTTTATTTCTATTTACCGACAGACGATGCTGAAGTTAGCCTGACCTTGTATAGCATGATGAATCCTGATCAAAAGACAAGTATTATTGATCAGGCGACTTACCCCAAAGGGCATCATCAATATAGGTTTAATAAAAATAAGCTTGTAGGCGGCAACTATCGTCTTGAATTCAAAGTGAATGATGACGTAAAAAAATCAATGATTTTAAAAGTTCTTGATCCAGTTAGGTAAGGTGGTACTACATAAGTGAGGAGCTGGAGGACTTTTTAAAACACAACACTTCCAATTGTACCATCATCTTGATCTCGCAAGCTGTGTCACAATTGGTTTGCTTGGTCTGAGAGTCGATGCTCTTCACATTTCATTTTGTCAGAATCAGAATTTTCAGGATTTTCAGATTTGACGGATTCTAAACGAATAAAATCTTATCATCCTTTAATCCTGCGAACCTACCCGTAGAAATTCGGCAGACAGGTCCTGATTCAGAAAATCTTTCACATGACGCATGCATTTTGAAACACCATAATTCCAATTGTACCGTCATCCTGAGATCGATTCAGGATCTCATCATGGCACATAGCTTACCATTATGCTGCCCAGGCTACTGATTTACCGGGGGCTCTTCACAAATCAGATTCTGAATCGAGTTCAGAATGACGCGCGCTTTTTTTTTTAATTTGATTCAGGATCTCATCATGGCACGTAGCTTACCAGTGTCGTACCCAGATTACTAATCTACAAGGTCTTCACAAATCAGATTTTGAATCGAGCCTACCTAATCCGCATATTTGGAATCTTATCTATAAGCAAATTTATAAATTATTCCATATTCGAATATGGAATATATACCTCTATCTACTTGATATTCTGTGAATTATAATTTATTATTGCATATTCGAATACGGAATATATGAAGCAAAAACAAATTATATTATCGCCATTAGATATACTAATACTTTTAAAAATAATCTCACTAAAAGACAAGAAGTGGTTACAAATAGATCTCGCAGAGACACTAGGCATAAGTCAATCCGAAGTTAGTAAATCACTAAAACGACTGAAGACTTCATGGTTGCTTGCTCCAAATAATTCTATTGTAATTATGAGAGATAATGTTCTAGAATTTCTTCGTTACGGTGTGAAATATAGTTTCCCTCAAAGGCCTGGTTCGATCGTTAGAGGAATACCCACAGCACACAGTGCTCCAGTCCTAAGCAATGAAATACTAAGTAGTGAAAATTATGTTTGGCCCTATGCTAAAGGTCAAACTAAAGGACAAAGTATCACACCTTTGTATCCCACTGTACCAAAAGCGAGTCTCGATGATAAAAATCTATATGAATTGCTTGCTCTTATTGATGCAATAAGAATAGGGAATGCAAGAGAAAAAGAACTAGCATATAAAAAACTAAAAAAGAGAATAATACTTGGAGAATATAACAATTAACAAAGCCTTAGTAAAAGAAGTCGCAATTGCTTTGAAAGAACTAAAAGAAGTCATGGTGTTTGTAGGAGGTGCAACCATCAGCTTATATACTGATGACTTAGCAGCACATGAAATACGACCAACCAGCGATATCGATATGACTATAAAATTGACGCATAACTATGCTGAATAGGCGAAGTTTAACGAAAGGCTGTCTGAATTAGGATTCAATCCAAACCCAGAAGGTCATGCAATTTGCAGCTATAAATACAATAACATTAATGTTGATATACTGCCATCCGAAAGTGGCCACATGGGAAAAGCAAATAAATGGTATAAAGTTGGATTTAATAATATAAAAACAGCAACAATAGAAGATGAGGAAATATCAATATTATCAGCTCCATGTTTCTTAGCAACTAAATTCGAGGCATTTAATAATAGAGGAACAGACTACAGAACAAGTCATGATTTTGAAGATATTACTTATCAATTTACTTAGTTATAGAAATTGTCATTCCGGGGGAAGAGACAGCTGAGTCGAGGAAAACTGTCATTTCGAGAAACGGATATTCGGGGTTTTCAACCTCGAATCAATACGATTGAAGTTCAGTCGTTTGCCTGGTCTTTTTCTAAGCTCATTGTCTCCAGAAAAAGCAAAAGATCCACTCTACAATTTTGAAGTGTTTACGGAAACAGTTAAAAAAACTATACATTCTTAGGGCTGATTAAAACGACTATCCATTCTCCTCGACCAAAAACCCATTGTAGATTTGAGTGAGGCATTAAACATGACTCTTTCTTGAGCGATCGCACACAAATCTGCCATCAAAGGTAGGGAGCGGATGAAGATTCCTCAGTACTGATTCGTGGATTCGTAATTCGTGGATTCGTAATTTGTGGATTGGTAATTCGTGATTAGTGCTCTATCGTGTTCAAAATGTAGAGGGATGTGCTAATGGGATAAGCCATTCGACAATCTTGAAACCCTAAAAATCCTAAATCAGACAAATAAAGATAGTCTGCTGCTGAGTTAATGCGGTATGTATGTTGACATATTTATATCACCGACAACGAATCAATATAAACGATTGCACAGCGTTAAAATAAATAATTGATGCTTCGTGCAGCGTTTTAGGCGTCACAGGTTTTTAAGAAGTAAAAAAGCTTATGAAAATAGTAGATATCACAACATCGCGACTTTGCCTACTCATTGGCATCCTCAGTGTTCTTTTGTTGTCTTCATGTGCAGATGATGGATTTATAGAAAGCGAACCGCAGATCTTTCAGCTTCCGGAAGCACAAGAGTTGGTTTCCGCTACCTTATCAGGTCGCATCATAGATGAAGACGATCAACCGGTCATGGGCGCTAATGTCGTGTACCTATCGGGAAGGACCCTTGTAGAAGTAGACACGGATGAGTTTGGTAGCTTCCTGATCGAGGACGTCTCTAACAATGGTAAAGCAGCATTTATCTCAGTGACTCAGCAGGGTAAGTTTGAGGCTTTCCGCAAATTTTCCTTAGTCCCTAATCGATACAACTATACAGAGGTGAAGATGCTTAATCGCACGGTGATCGGCTCTATTGACGCCTTAGAAGGTGGCCGGTTGACCATGAACAATCGATCTGCTATCGAACTTCCAAAGGGAGCTGTCGTGACGGCTGAAGGCAGCATATATGAAGGTGATGTCGATATAGCCATGTCATGGATAGACCCAAGTGGAGCTGATCTTGCACAGCGGATGATCGGTGATCTCAGTGGACTTGATGAAGATGGTAATTTTCGTTCGTTGTCTTCAATGGGGATGCTGCAAGTGGAGTTGTCTGATGCCGCAGGCAATGAATTGAATATCGGTCCAGGCGAAACGGCAGAGTTGACCTTTCCTATTCCAGCTTCATTGATGGATAAGGCGAAGTCGACAATACCGCTTTGGAGTTACAATGAAGATATCGGAACGTGGATACAAGAAGGTACAGCTGATAAAAAAGGTGACTTCTATGTCGCTAGAGTGAGTCACTTCAGCAGTTGGAACGTTGACTATATGACAGATCCAATTGAGATCTCTGGTAAGGTGTTGATACAAACTGAAGCTGGAGATGATACTGCAGGCTCTTATTTACAAGTCTATGTGTGTAGTGAGTTGATCGGTAGAAAGGGTGGTTGGTTATGTGATGATGGGTCATTTAGATTTTATAATTTTCCCAAGGGAGAGAAGTTTAGACTTAAAGTCTTGGATGCGTGTGGAGACGAGATATTTGGAGAGAGTTTTGGACCTTTACAAAATGACGAAGTGCTAGAAACAATAACTATTGATGCCAACCAGAATATGGTCAATGTAAAAGGTTTAGCATTGACATGTGAAGGTGAAGCGATAAGCAACGGTGCATTATCAATACAACTAGGTGATAAAAACTTCAGATACCCCATAGAGGATAATGGTGTTTTTGATTTTACAATTGATTTCTGTAGTGAAGCATCTGCTGATATGACAGTGCTTGACTTAGATAATTTGTTCTCAGAAGAGATTGCAATCTCAGGCCAAGACCGAACAGTTGATGTGGGAGAGTTAAGACTTTGTGATGCCTTAAGCAACTTTATGTTGTTTCAAGTGAATGGAAGAGAAGCAAGTATATTTCAGCCTGTTAGAGTTGATATTGTTGAGGTAGATACCATTGGAGTTCGTTTTTATCAAGTGGATATCCTTAATGTTGCAAGTGAAACTGATATTGAGACAGATTCTGTCCTAGTACAACGTGCACTTATAACAATTAAGATCGATACAGAGACTTTAGAATTGGAAGGGGTAAGCTTGATATCTTTTACCGACGAGACATTCCTTTGTAGCATAGACCTTGATATTTCTACTGATGTGGTCTTGACCTTGACAGAAGTTGGCGTTGACTCAGGATCAGTAATTGCTGGAACACTTAGATCAACAGCAACTAGATGTTTTGACTGGTTCACTGGTGAATCCTTTGAAGGAGAAGTGATGGAAGGGGAGTTTAGCGTAATCGTAGACTAATGAAAGTAATTGTATCCCAATAACAGAATTTTAAACGCTAAGAAGCTTATTCGAAAGACGTAGGCATCTTGGCGTTTTAGTGAAAAATGAATATTCAACAAAGCATAGAACAATCAAAGAAAGGCGATAAGCTGGCTCAACGGATGCTCTTTGAGTTGACTTGTGGGTTTCTAAAAGCTGTTGCTCTGAGGTATGTTTTTGATGAGAGTGCTGTTGATGATATTCTACAAGAGACGTACATCAGAATCTTTAAGAAAGTAGGCACATTTAACTATGTGAATGAAGCCGCAACCATGGGGTGGATGCGTCAGATCACTGCCATGGAGTCCATCCGGTTTATTAAAAAGAATAACCGGTGGCATGAGCTATCTTCAGAAGGAGCAACAACAACGGTTAGTCAACCTCCTAAGGCATTTGAAGATGAGATGTATAAGGTGTTACAACGGCTACCTGTTAAGCAGCGTATTGTATTTAACATGGCAGCTATAGAAGGGTATAGCCATAAAGAGATCGCTGCACAATTAGACATAGCAGAGAGTTCTTCTCGATCATTATTGACACGTGCAAGATTCTATCTGCAAAACCAACTTAAAAAAAACGACAGCTATGAAAAAGTCTGATCATGATATAGATAATTTGTTTAAGACACACTTCGATGATCTTGAAGTGCCTGTAACAAACAAAGACGCCTTATGGCACAGGATTAGCCCTGATAGGAATCGCCGGCGATTTGCACTCTTCATTTTCTTAGCTGTCGCGAGTGCCGCAGCTATGTTCTTGTCTTGGACAATTGATGAGAAAGCGAGTCACGGTAACGGCGCTGGTGGGGCTTCAGATGAGAGTATTGTGAGCAATCGAAAAACGAATATAAAAGAAGAAAGCACCATCAAACAACTTACGGATCGCAGCAAGAAGAGCCTTGAAAAAGCAGATCGAAAAGATAAAGTCGAGTCAAAAAACAAGGCTATAGAAAACGCTAAGCTCAACAAGAAGGCTGTTCGAGTCAATACCCCAAACCCTTCTGAATTGATAGCCTCTAATGGTACGAGCATTACAAGCCAATATTCTGTGCTCTCGCACGAAGGGCCTTTGGGCATAGATAAGCATGTAGAGACTGTAGAAGAGTTTGTTCCTGCTGTCCAAGGCCAAGACAGTACGTCTATTTATCCCATGTCGATCCACACCAAACTTATAGATAAACGTATAACAGTAGGTAGGACTATATTGGAAATGTCACCACTCCCGTCACGTCGCATAGACCACTTGAATCAGCAATCGGACGAATCAAACTACTTATCTAGTAAAAGATTAAACTGTCCCATAATCGGAAACTCTAGCAGTGCAAAAGGAAATCTATTCGTGGATGCCTACCTCTTTGGAGGCAGACCCATCGATCATGTCAAGATTCAAAATAATACTCTAGAACAAACAGACTATTTGGATTTGTGGAATAATCGATTTCAATCGCTTTCGACATTCTCAGGTGGACTTATGCTTGGATATCAGTTTGGAAATGGAATAGAAGTATCAACTGGTGCGGAGTACCAACGGATTGAGTCGCAGTATCAAACGGTCCAAAGAGTAACTGAGATTATAACAGTATTCGACCCTATGGCATTCTTTTTTGAAGATGATGCTGGCAACACTGTTTGGGTGGCAGACTCTGTATCGGCTGTCAGTATTTTTGACCGTACATCGTCTATAGCGAATCGGTCTACATTGTTGAGTATTCCTTTTCAGGTAAGTTATCCACTGCTTCGAAAAGGATTATGGCAGTTACGTGTAGTCGGTGGAGGAAGTTTCAATGTTTCAATTGAACAGCGCGGAGTCTTTCTGCGTGACAACCAACAAGTCATCCAGTTGGATGATGCAAATACCTCAACGTTTCTGGCACCACATCTGGGTCTAAGTATAGAGGGCGGACTGCAGATGAGCACCTTAATCGGAGACAGAATGGAAGTATATTTTAGTCCCAGATATCGTTACAATCGCCAGTCTTATCTAGCACAGTCGGAGGCCTTGTCCGTATCCAGGGATTTTATAGGATTAAGAATCGGCGCGAAGTATCATTTATACTGATAAGAGAGATGAAAGACAGCTCAGTTGATACAAAAAGAAAGACTTCTAATTCCTAGTGTCTTAAGCACTAAATAAATGGCTGTATGAAAGCAGTTATTTTTCGTCTACTCAAGGCACAGGTTCGCTTTGATAGCTATAGCTATCAACGCCGGTTCTGTAACGCAGAGAAGGCGGAAAAGAACAATTTAATATGGCTGTATATTTAGTTCTTGAGGCACTAGATACATGCAGTTATTTAGATTTCTCCACAAGGTCCAAATTGAGTAATGAGCCATCACTTTATTCCTCCACTAACGGTAGGAATGAGAGACCTCTATACTTAAACTCTATTTATCAATTTACTTAGTTCTAGAAATTGTCATTCCGGGGGAAGAGACAGCTGAGTCGAGGAAAACTGTCATTCCGAGGGAAGCGAAAGCTGAGTCGAGGAACATCTTTACCCAAAGTTGGCTTAATTCTAAGCCAATTATCAAATATGATATTTAGACTACTAGTATTCTGAGTATTTCTCTTAGTTTTAAAACGTGGTTTTTTATCTGACACGTAATCGAATCTTTGCCTTGGCCTGTCTGCTCTTCGCGACCATCCTTTGCATCGCGTTGATAGCATGTACGAGCAGTGACCCTGCTCCCACACAAAACCAAACCCTCTTCGAATACCTACCCTCCTCTCAAACTGGCATTCACTTCACCAACCAAATCAATGAAACTGTCAATCGCAATATTGGCATGTATGATTATTTCTACAATGGCGCAGGCGTCGCTTGTGGTGATTTTGACAATGACGGACTCACAGACATCTTTTTTACAGGAAATGATGGTCCTAACCGCATCTATAAAAACAATGGCGAGCTACAATTCGAAGATCAATCCGGTACTACGTTTTCAAATAAACAAACATGGTCTACAGGTGTCACCTTGGTCGACATTAACCAAGATGGCCTCCTCGACATTTATGTTTGCAACTCAGGACCAACTTCAGATCCAAAGCTCACCCAAAATCAACTGTTCATCAATCAAGGCAACTTTCAGTTCTCAGAAGAAGCATCGCAATATGGTATCGCAGATGATTCCAGGTCATCTCAAGCAGTTTTCTTTGATATGGACAATGATGGCGATCTGGATCTGTGGGTATTGAATCACTCACTGCGTAGCCATGGCAGGACGCTAGCAGACTGGTATAATGGCCGAGCCAAACTCACCCTTGCCGATCACAGACGCGAATGCAATACGTTGTATGAAAATAGAAACGACCAATTCGTTGACATCTCAAAAGAAGCAGGGATTGAACAGCCAGGGTTTGGCTTAGGGATCAGTCTCGTCGACTTTAATGAAGATGGATTGATGGATGTCTTTGTGGCCAATGATTATTTCATCCCAGATTTCTTGTACATCAACAACGGAGACAACACCTTCTCCGATCAGATTAAAGACTATTTCAATCACACGTCCTATTATTCAATGGGTGCTGATGCAGCCGATATTAATAATGATGGCAGTCCTGATCTAGCAGTCGTCGACATGACGCCCAGTGATCATGTGCGCAATAAGACCTTGATGACATCGATGAACACGACACGATTTCAAACGCTGACGCAGCGCATGAAGTTTATTCCCCAATACATGTTTAACGGCCTATACCTCAATCACGGCAAAGGCTACATGAGCGACATCGCCCATTTTGCAAATGTCGCTTCAACTGATTGGAGTTGGGCTCCCCTGATTGCCGATTTTGACAATGACGGCTTTAAAGATTTATTTGTCACGACTGGATTTTATAGAGACACCCGCGATAATGATTGGCTAAATGCCTTAAAAAAAATCCAACAAGAAAAAGGGCAACACTATTCCAAACAAGATTACTTTAATCAATTGCAACAAACACAGCAAGTCCCCATCACCAATAAACTATTCCAAAACACAAATGGCTTACGCTTTATTGATGCAACTGATGAATCAGGGATTAAAAATAAATCATTCTCAAATGGAGCTGCCTACGCAGATTTTGATAATGATGGTGATTTAGATATTGTCGTTAATAATTTAATGCAAGAAGCCTACTTAATCAAAAATAAAAGCATACAACATCACAATTATATTCAATTCGAATTGCCACATCAAATAGCAAGTTCGTCAACACTGAATACAAACATTTGCATCTATGCTAATCAAACTCAACAATGTGTAGACTATCAGTTCACGAGAGGTTATTTATCGCATATGCAAGCACTCGCACACTTTGGATTGGGCAGCACGACTACTATTGATAGTGTCGTCTTTACTCAGCAGCAAGATCAATCGTTCGTCTTAATAGCCCCTGAGATCAATAAAAAACATCACATCAAATCATTGCCATTTAACGTGCAGCAAGACCTCGACATGCAATCTGTGCCCATCGCAGACGTCAGCACAATCCTACTACCCGACCAACCACGGCATATCGAAAACCCGTTCAACGAATTTGAAAAAGAAATTTTATTGCCACACGCGCAGACACGTATCGGCCCCGCCATCGCGGTGGCAGACGTCAATGGTGATGGCCTAGAAGATGTCTATTTTGGCGGTGCTGCAAAGCAAAGCTCCCAGCTCTACATCCAACATGAAAATGGCAGTCTTCATCAAAGTGAACAGTCATTCGATCAGCATGCGATCTTCGAAGACAATGCCGCTCGATTCCTAGATATTGACAATGATGGTGACCAAGACCTGTATATTGCAAGTGGAACAGACAATACAAATTCCACAGTCGCACTACAAGATCGCTTGTATCTCAATAACGGCAATGGACAATTTACTTATGAGCCCGATCGCCTTCCCGTCATCAATCACAGCACAAAAGCCATTGTCCCTTTGGACTGGGATCAAGACGGAGACCTCGATCTATTTATTGGTGGCCGCCACACCCCTGGCAGATACCCAGAATCACCTCACTCCTATTTTCTTGAAAATCAAAAAGGCATGTTTGTCGACAAATCGAATGAGCTAGCGGATGGCATCTTAACATTAGGCATGATCACAGCTGCCATCGCAGTCAATGTCGACGCTGATGACAACAAAGAAATCATGCTCGTCGGAGAATGGATGCCGATCACGATATTAGATTATGAAGACAATGTATTTAACATCATCAAAAAAAATCAATTCGAAAACACAGTTGGCTGGTGGCAAAGTCTGTCGGTCTTTGACTATGACAATGATGGCGACGAAGATATCCTTGCTGGGAATATCGGCTTGAATAATAAATTTCATCCCACTCCTGATAAACCGCTTCATGTCTATGCACATGACTTTGACCAAACAGGCAATCTTGACATCGTCTTAGGTAAAAGCTATAAAAACAAACTTGTCCCTGTTCGAGGGAAAGAATGCTCGACAGAACAAATGCCGTTTATTTCTGACAAATTCAAATCCTATGACGCATTCGCTAACGCTAGTTTAATTGACATCTTAGGAGAAGATGAATTAAATAAGTCCATCCATTTTGAAGCAACGATGTTTGAAAGTATTTTACTCATCAATACCAATTCAGATTTTGAAGTTGTCGCCTTACCGGACGAAGCTCAGCTCTTCCCCATTCTTGATGCCAATTTCCAAGACATCAACGAAGATGGTAAAACCGATATCATCCTAGCAGGCAATGTATTTGGCACAGAAGTCGAAACAACGCCCTATGACGCTGGGAGAGGTGTATTGCTCATCAACAAATATCCTTCAGCTTTGACTGCCAATATAAACTCAACTGAGACAGGATTGAATTTGGCAGCCAATGTAAAAACACTAAGGCCGATACAAATAACAAGGCAAGCGATACCCGGTATTCTTGTTGGTAATAATAATGGAAGCTTACAATTACTTATTATTTCTAATGAATCGCTGTAAACCGATGAGAGGTCGAAGCTCTTCATGTCAATAATCGTCAAGAACCAGATTTGGAATCGAATAGAACAAAAAGGACTGTGTGAATAAATTGAATGTGTGAATAGCCCAAAGGGCTTATATCAAATAGCCATGGACACCGTCCATGGTGAATTAATATCAAGAATAAGTCCTGAAAGGACGACATCATTGAATCGCATTTATATTTGTCGGTTAAAAAAATTTCACATTTATTGATGACGTCCCTTCTGGACTAAACCGAAAATAATATGATCACAGAGACGATCTCCCTGCCTATGAGTGTAGCCCTTTGGGCTAATTAGCTATTACTAACCAATGAACGTAATTGCAATCATTTTAAAAATGAAATTTGTTAAATAGACAAAAGGACTCCCGCCCGCTTTACTTTCCAAATTATTTACTATTTTTGTATACCGTATACAAAATACAAATATGTCGCAAATATCTACTAACGAATTAAGCCTACTCGCATACAAAAAAGTTAAAGCAATGATCATTGCGAAAAAGCTAGTGCCGGGCAAAAAGATTGTCCAAGATAAACTAGCAGATGATTTAGGGATTAGTCGTACCCCTCTCCGTTCTGCTCTACAAAAACTTGAGGCAGAGAATCTAGTACAATCCATACCGCGTAGAGGTATGATCGTCAGAGAATTTAGTGATAAAGAGATCATAGAAATTTACGATTGTCGTGTCGCCTTAGAAGGAACTGCTGTTCGGCTGTTTACGGACATTGCGAGTGCTACAACTATTAAAAAACTCAAAGCCCTATTTGATCCATTTGTAGCTGGCAAAATTAATATCAATAAATATCAAAAAGTAGATAGCGAATTTCATAATACCATTTTGGAAAAATGTGGCAATCAAATGCTTTACCAACTGTTTCAAAAAGGAAATCTACTATTGTGCATTGACCTGATCGGATTAGTGCGACCGCCATCAGAAACAATTCAAGAACACCTAGACATTATAAAAGCGATCAAAAAGAGAGATGCCCTTACTGCTGAATCACTACTAAAAGCACATCTTAATAAATCGAAAGAGTTAATCATTCATAAAATGACCGGCTCAGGCCAAGATGAGTAGGGTTAGATATAAAATGGTCTTCGGCACATTTATCCTATCGATGATTGTGCTGTTTGATAGAATTTTAATTTCAGTTGCTAAAGATCCTGTGGCAGCTGATCTTGCCCTATCTGATAAACAGATGGGATGGGTCTTGTCTATTTTTGCTCTCGGCTATGCATTGTTTCAAGCGCCTTCTGGCTATTTGGCGGACAAGTATGGCGTCCGAAAGGTACTGACTGCAGTTGTCAGTTTATGGTCTATTTTCACCGCATTAACAGGAGCCGTCTATAACTTTCTTGCGCTGTTTTTGGTGCGCTTTATTTTTGGCGTTGGTGAGGCCGGTGCCTTCCCGAGTATGGCTCGAGCGATTTATAGTTGGATCCCTGTACAAGAGCGAGGCTTAGTCCACGGTATTAATTTTTCAGGTGGCCGTATTGGTGCTGCGATTGCATTGCCCATTGTGGCTTGGCTTATCGAGTTGACGAGCTGGAGAATGACCTTTGTCATCCTTGGCTGTATTGGTGTACTCTGGGCTGTCTTATGGTATTGGTGGTTTCGGGATTCTCCAGATGATCACGTTGCTGTCTCAGCGGAGGAGCTACAAGTGATACAAGCTGATACGACACCAGCCACGCAGGCAAACCAAAAAATAAACCTATCCAAGATGTTTGCATCATCAAACATGTGGTTAGTTATGGGACAATACTTTTGTAGCAATTTTACATTTTTCTTTTGTCTGACCTGGCTCTTCCCTCATCTCAAAGCACAATATAATCTCGATACAATTGAAGCTGGTTATTATGCCTCCGCTCCGTTCCTTTGCGGCGCACTAGGTAATTGGGTGTCAGGCTGGATGGTCGACTTTGTGTACAAAAAAAAGAAATGGGCGCTATCCAGAAAATTACCCGCAATTATTGGATTTTCCTTAGCGGCCATCGGCATCCTAGCGAGTATCTACATGACAGAAGTCAATGGTGCTGTGTTCTTTATCTCTATTGCTGTATTCGGAGCGGATATGACCCTAAGCCCTTCATGGTCCACCTGTCTTGATATTGGAAAAGAGCACTCTGGAACAGTTAGCGGCACCATGAACATGGCTGGCAATTTAGGTTCATTTTTTACTGCGTTGGCGTTTCCCTATATGGTAGATTTTACGGGTTCGACCACACCATTTTTCTTTTTAGCAGCAGGATTAAGTATAGCGGCCATTCCTATGTGGTTGGCAATAAAACCAGAAAGCCCTTTAGAATTAGCTATTTAAATAATAATACAATATGATAAGCCATCAAGATTATAAAGAAGTCTGTCAACAATCAATTGAGATGTGTGAAGCTGCTGGTTTGCTATTGACTAAAGAGGATAAAGAAAAAATGACAGCAGCAGACTTTGGACTCAATCGGATTAAGCAAGAAGGCATCCAGATTCTCACCATGTTTGAAACAGATCGGATAGCAGGAAAAATATTAGTCCTTCTACCCTTTCAAACCGAACCAGAGCATTGGCATCCAACTGTCGGAGATGATCCAGGAAAAGAAGAAGTGATTCGAGCGATCAGTGGTGAGCTGTATTTTTATATACCCGGCGAAGATACGATGGAGCATGGTTTTATTGTAGATGGGAAAAGCACTTGCTATACCATGAGACATGAAGTCAATATGAAACCAGGAGATCAGTTGGTCTTACCGGCTGGTACCAAGCATTGGTTTCAAGCTGGACCATCTGGAGCAGTTATGTATTCCTTCTCCTCCAAGGTGACTGATTTATTGGACCAATTTTCTGATCCTGACGTAGTTAGGCAGACGATTATTGAACCAGAGCCAAGCAAATAAATAATCGCAATTTTTAATTTGAAAATTACATATACAACATGAAGCAAAGCATCATTACTGCATTTCTAGGAAAAACACAGGATCGATTTTCTGAATACCACCAACCTACAGATTTAAAAGAACGCTTATCAATCGTCCAACAGATAGATGGCATGACTGGCATTGAAATTGTCTTCCCTTATGAGACTGGCGAACCTGCTGAGACGAAAGCTCTTGTTGCAGATATGGGATTAGAGTTTGCGGCTGTGAATGCCAATATTAAAAAAGAAGCAAAGTGGGTGCCAGGCGCATTATCCCGACCCATCCCAAGCTTACGATCTGAAGCTGTCGACATGATCAAAAAAGCAAAAGACTATGCGCTACAAGTCGGCGCGCCCTTAGTAACATGCTGTCCACTATCAGATGGCTTTGATAATTTATTTCAAGTTGACTATCCCAAAGCTTGGAAATACATGATTGACTCAGTTGCTGAAGCAGCAGACTATCTCCCAGAAATTCCATTATTTATAGAATACAAAATCAATGAAACCAGAGTCAATTGTCATCTTGATACCTGTGCAAAAACAATCGTGTTTTTAAAAGAAGTGCAAAATAAAGCAACAGGCATAACCATCGATTTTGGTCATTCTCTATTAGCTAAAGAAAATCCAGCTCAAGTGTTGGCTTTATGCGAGCAATCTGGTATCGACTACTACCTACACACCAACGATAATGATTGGCAATTTGATTGGGACTTGATTGGAGGATCCAGAAATTTTCTACACACAGTTGAATTTTTCTTTTATGCCAAGGAGTTTGGTTACGATAAGTACTTTACGGCTGATGCCTCACCAAGAATATTTAATATGGTTGAATTCTTCAGGGAGCATGCAGAAATGAATAAAGCAATTTGGAATATTGTAGAGCATCTAGACCGAGATAAATATCGGCGGTTAATGCATGAAGAAAAATATATGGATCTTATGCGACTCGTCCGAAAGGAAATTTACAGATTATAATCCCTATACTAATCCTGCTATTCTAAATATCATTACCCCATTCAACTGCTATGTATCTAAACATGAATCCATCAAGTATATTCCCATCAAGAATGACTCTATCCATCAAAACTGGGTTTTGCTTACTCCTATCGATCCTCTTATTTGACAGCTGTAAAACGGCAACACCCACACCGACAACTTGGGAATGGGAAGTTGTAGATGCTCAGGGAACACCCACAGCCCGACATGAGGCTGGTCTAGCTACGCTTAATGATAAACTATACCTGATAGGAGGACGACGCATCAATCCCACATCTGAATATGATATCAACACAAATAGTTGGTCAGAAAAATCTAAGCCTCCAATTGAAATCCATCACTTCCAGCCAGTAACTCTAGGGAACGCCATTTACATTGTCGGCGCTATGACTGGTGGATGGCCGAATGAGAAGCCATTGGATCGTGTTTTAATTTACTATCCTGACCGCGACAAATTTGAATTCAGTCATCCCATACCAAAACACAGGCAAAGAGGTGGCGCAGGCGCTGTCGCATACAAAGGAAAATTATATTTGATAGGCGGCATTACGAATGGTCACATGGATGGATTCCGGACATGGTTTGATGTATACGACCCTGCAACAGGTAGATGGGAAACCTTACCTGATGCACCAACAGCAAGAGATCACTTTCAGGCGGTAGTCGCAGGAGACAAACTTTATGCGTTTGCCGGCAGGACAACATCTAAACGCACGAATGAAGACATGGCATTGACCATTCAACATGGCAATGTATTTGACTTTGAGACTGGTGAATGGCTCCACGTGACAACTGACTTAGGCATCCCTACAAGGCGAGCCGGCAATGCTGCCATCGTATGGAATGACGACATCTTAATAGGAGGTGGCGAGAGCACTGCCCACGTCGTAGCTCATAATGAAATAGAAGCGTATAATGTCAATACGAAATCATGGAAGACATGGCCTTCGCTAAATCGAGGTCGCCATGGGACTGGCTTTGTGATCGTTGGCGATTATCTCTATACAGCCTCTGGATGCGGTAATCGTGGCGGCGAACCTGAGTTGACATCGATTGAAAGACTGAGATTGCCGGAAGAATCACCAGCTACACCATATATAGGATCACAAAAACATCTACCAGTCTATGGCAAATGGCATACGGTCAGTCTATCTTTTGAAGGCCCGCAAACCTCAGAGTCTGATCCAGATAATCCCTTTCTAAACTACAGATTGGATGTTGAGTTTGTTCATGACAAGTCAAGCTACACCATTCGTGGCTTTTATGCGGCGGATGGTAATGCTGCAGAATCCAGTGCAACAAGTGGTTCTATTTGGAAGGCAAGATTTACACCAGATCAAGAAGGAGAATGGTCCTATACTGCACGACTTTATCATGGCGAAGATATTGCCCTTGAGACAGACGATACTGTGGGTGAGATCATTGAGTTAGCACATAAAAGTGGCCAATTTTTTGTGACACCTTCTGAAAAAGATATTCCTGATTTCAGAGCAAATGGACGACTAGAGATCTCTAAGGGGTTTTTCAATTTCCCAGAGACTGACCAGTATTGGTTAAAAACTGGCACAAATAGCCCAGAGAACTTTTTGGCGTTTAAAGATTTTGATGACACCTACAGAATCAAAGCCGAAGCGAAAGATGGTGAGGCAACTGCGCCACAGGCAATTCATGAATATGCTAGCCATCTTAAGGACTGGCATTCAGGAGATCCGACTTGGAAAAATGGTCGTGGTAAAGAGATCATAGGGGCAGTGAATTATCTGGCATCCAAAGGCATGAACTCAATCTATTTTCTCGTCATGAATATTTTAGGCGATGGCAAAGATGTTTGGCCTTTTCTATCGCCTGATGACTTTACCAGATTTGATGTGAGCAAATTAGATCAGTGGAATATTGTCTTTGAGCATATGCAATCCAAAGGTATATTACTGCATTTGGTTACTCAAGAAACTGAAAATGAAACGATGCTAGACGATGGTGACACAAAAAGATTAAGAAAATTATATTTCAATGAATTAATCGCTCGATTTGGTCATCATCTTGCCTTGGTCTGGAATCTGGGAGAAGAAAACGGCCCTGCCTCTTGGACACCCATCGGTCAAAATGATGCTCAGCGTAAGGCCATGGCTAGTTATTTGAAAGCGAATGATCCGTATCAACACCCCGTTTTATTACACACACATTCACATGACCCATTACGGAAAGATATTTTGGAGCCACTACTTGGATTTAAAGATTTAGATGGTTTGTCTTTACAAGTCGATAAACGAGAAGGTGCAGGAGAGATCGTCGCACATTGGAAAAAGCAAGCTCAATCTGCTGGCCATGATTGGCTAATTACGATGGACGAGATCGGCATGTGGCATACTGCGGTACTGCCAGATGACATGGATCCAGAGCATCCAAGCATTCGGCGCTATGCACTTTGGGGCACTTTACTGTCTGGAGCCGCAGGTGTTGAATGGTACTTTGGAGCAAAATATCCGCACAATGATTTGTCTTCTGAAGATTGGCGACAGCGGGATCGGCTATGGGATTTAACCCGTCATGCCCATCGATTTATTGAAGCATATCTACCCTATTGGGATATGACTTCCGCAAAATCCTTAGTCAATCATGAAGATGCATTTTGTTTGAAAAAAGACAATGAATTGTTCGCAATTTATCTACCAGATGAACAAGACTATATATTGAATATGACTGGGTTTGATGAAGAGTATTCTCTTCATTGGTATAACCCTTTACGTGGTGGTGCATTACAGAAAGGGTCTATTGAACAAATAAAAGGAGGTAGCAAACAATCTCTTGGGCAGCCACCTCTTCTATCAACTAAAGTGGTGGGCCAAGATTGGATTGTACTGGTCAGAAAAAAATAGCATTCCCTACGTTTGGCGTTAGAAGGGATTATCTAGAATCCCTTCTTAGTCATGATCGATTGCATTTTATGTATAAAACGGTGGATTATGACCTTTTAGGCGGCTATTAAATTATCTATATTTTACGAATAAATCATATAGGCAGGTAAAATAATTTTAGCTATTGACAGCAGTGTTTAGTTTTTATTTACTCAAATTATAATAAGTCAAAATTTTAATTATTTTTGTATACGGTATACAGTATATCTATTAGAAAGCTACGATATATACTGAATTTATCATTCTTAAAAAGTAAATAAATCGATTCAGTTTTGAATAGTTGATTCTGTTTCAAATTCATAAAATTGACTCGTTATCATTCAACTAACGAACTCAGACTTTTATCAAATTGATGTTGAGCTACTTGCTGAAATCGTGGGGCGATTGTACTTAATTGTTTTTATAAATTTCATAATCAAATTCATTTTTTTGAATTGTAATCACTAAGATATTTTTTATAAAAATTCTGCTTTCTAAGCTCTGCATAAACATCAATTGATTAACTTAACTAATCATATTAATTATTTACAAACCTTATTAAGCATTTTCACATGAAAAAAACTCTTCTACTTGTCTTTGTTTGCTGTCTTATGGGGCTCGGTATTTCGGCCCAAAAGATTGTAACGGGGACAATCACAGATTCTCAAGGTGGGGATCCGCTCATAGGTGTAAACGTCATGATTGACGGGACCACCTTAGGTACGATCACAGACTTTGATGGAAATTATGAAATTGAGGTACCTGCAAATGCAGCGCTCAGATTTTCATACACAGGTTTTGAAGACACAGTGGTTGATGTCGGTGGACAATCAGTCATTAGTATTGAAATGTCATCAGGTGTATTACTAGATGAAGTCGTCGTCACCTCATTAGGTATGGCAAGGAGTAAAAAGTCACTAGGATACTCTGTACAAGAAGTAAAAGGAGAAAGCTTTCAAGAAGCACGAGAAATTAATATTGGTAATGCACTGGCTGGTAAAATAGCAGGTGTTAATGTCAGTAGTATTGCATCTGGACCAGCAGGTTCAAGTAGAGTCATCATTAGGGGTAACACCTCACTAGGTGGTAACAATCAGCCGTTATACGTCATCGATGGTGTCCCAATGGATAACTCTGGTTTTGGCCAAGCTGGATTATGGGGAGGAGCAGACGAAGGAGATGGCATGTCAAGTGTTAACCCAGATGACATCGAAAACATGACTGTACTTAAAGGTGCGAATGCAGCTGCCTTGTATGGTTCAAGAGCTTCTAATGGTGTGATTTTGATTACTACAAAGTCTGGAAAAAACACGAAAGGATTAGGGATTGAAGTCAATTCTAACCTAGTTGCTGAGACATACTTGTTTCCATATGAATTTCAGGAAACACATGGTAACGGGTTCAATGGTCGAAAGCCTGCCAATGGAGATGAAGCTTGGAATTCTTGGGGTTCGAATTGGGGACCAGAATTAGACGGTAGTCAGGTACCCATTTTCAATGGCGAAACAAGACCGTATACCTTCCAGACATATGATAACCTAGAAAAGTTTTATCAAACAGGAACGACCTTTACAAATTCAATCGGATTTACACAAGGAGGTGAAGACTATAGTGTGCGTTTAAACTTTTCAGATCTGAGAAGTAAAGCCATTACCCCAAATCAAGGTTTTGATAGACAAAATGTAAGTCTATCATATAGGGGTACCTTTGCAGATCGTATAGAGGTAACTTCAAAAGTCCTCTACTCTCACGAATTTGCCAATAACAGACCTCGGATAGCAGATTCACCGGGTAACGCTTTTCAAGCAATTTTAAGATTACCCTCTAACTATAATATCGATGACTTGCTGGGTGATCCCAATAAACCGGGAGCCATCAGAGAAGGAGATCCTATTATTGGAAGTAACAAATTTGTCGGAGGAGAGATGCAGATGTCACCAGATTTATGGAATGCAAATCCATACTGGGCTGCCTACCAATTTGACAATGACGACGTCAGAGATAGAATTATCAATTCGAATGTGGTCCGATTTAACATTACAGATTTTGCTTACATACAAGGAAGATTTAGTATGGATTGGTATACGAGAAGAGATACAGACATCACGCCTACAGGTACAGGATTCCAGCTTAATGGAAGTATGCAAGAGAGAGAAAGAAGAATTAGAGAGGTTAATCTGGAAGGACTCATCGGGATAAACCATAGAATTGGTGATATTACCATAGACGGATTTGTTGGTGGTAATAGGATGAGAAGACAAAGTGAAACCTTGTCTCTTACTGGTAATGATTTCAATATCCCATTCTTTCACCAGGTATCTAATCTTCAAAATCAAAACATTGGCTATGGCTTTTCTGGAGAAGGTATAAACTCAGTCTTAGGATCGGCGACAGTTGGTTATGGTAACTTTGTATACCTGACTGCAACCGCACGTAATGATTGGTTCTCAACATTGAATCCTGAGACCAACTCTATATTATATCCATCAATAGGAGGTACGTTAGTCTTTTCAGAATTACTGAATTTACCAGCAAATTCTGCTCTTACATTTGGAAAATTTAGAGCCTCTTGGGCACAAGTTGGTGGAGATACAGATCCCTATAGATTAGATCTCACCTATGGATTAGGTGTCGGACACCTTGATCAACCAAGTGCAAATATTCAACAGAATTCGATTCCAAATCCTTTGTTAAAACCACTCACATCAACAGAGTTAGAGTTTGGTGTTGATTTGAGATTTTTCAATAATCGTCTTGGTGTTGACTTTACATACTATGATCAGACGACGACCGATGACATCCTTAACGCATCGATTGCTGAAAGTTCAGGGTTTAGCGGTACGACCATTAATATTGGAGAGATAACGAATACTGGGGTGGAATTACTTTTAACAGGTAGGCCAGTGCAAACAAGTAAATTCAGTTGGGATGTCGGTCTCAACTTTGCATTCAACGATAGTGAAGTCGTGCAATTGGCAGAAGGCTTAAATCAAATTAGAGTCGATGGAGGTCTAGGTGAACCTAGAACTAGATGGGCGTTTATCGAACATGTGGTTGGTCGTCCTTTTGGTACCATTACAGGATTCGTGCAAGAGCGTGATGCCAATGGAACGCCAGTATTCAATTCCGCTAATGGGCAGCCAGTTAGAACGTCATCTACCGAAATACTTGGTAACGGAGTCGCTAGATATACTGGAGGTCTAACCAATGATTTCCAGATCGGTCCTGTTCATCTTGACTTATTGGTTGACTTTAAAGCCGGTGGACAAATCTATTCAGGTTCAAATGTCAGATTCGTAGGTGGTGGATGGCATCAGAATACAGTTTCTGAATGGACGGATGAAGGCATCGTTGCTAACGGAAGAGAATCAGTCGTTGTCACAGGTGTAGACCAAGAAGGTAATCCGTACACGCACAGTTTGGATCCTGAGACAGAAATACCAGGATTTTATGGTGCCTACTCTCAGTTGTCAGACAGGTTTATTCGAAATGGATCATTTGCAAAATTAAGACAGATTAGTGCTGGGTATAGTCTACCTCAAAGTATTATTGGATCGACTCCATTACAATCAGTGCGCTTATCTATTGTTGCAAGAAACTTGTTGGTACTCTATGATAAAATAGAAAATGTCGATGCAGAATCAACTTATAACAACTCCAATGCACAAGGACTTGATTATTATGGACTGCCGACAACTAGAACCTTTGGTTTCAATCTAAAAGCTAGTTTTTAAGTAAAAAAAGAAGATAATTATGAAAACAATAAATAGATTTTTAATTCTTCTTTCACTATGTCTTATCACAGCGGTAGGATGTAATACAGAAGAATTGCAGGAATTAAATATTAACCCAACAGCAGCCAATGAATTAGACTGGAGATTCGTATTTACGACGGGTCAAGTGTGGACGGCTGAAAATAGATATGTGAATGGTCGTGTGCATATGAATCTTGGTGCAGGTATGGCCCAGCATTTGGCGACGCAGAGTGTAGGAGGTGAGAGAGGCTCAGGTGATAAATACTTTTATCATATCGATAGCCACAATGCTTACATGGATCGAGTCTATGAGACATCTCTAAAGCCACTTGGAGAAGTCATTCGGCAGACAGGTCCCGAAGGATTGAATCCGACTTGGACCAATCTTCACCACATGGCGCAAGTCACGTATATACTGCCGATGCATATCATGACAGACTTATATGGAAATGTTCCATACACGGAAGCAAACAAAGGCGTTGAAGGCATCTTTTTTCCACAGTTTGACACACAAGAAGTTATCTACAATGATATGCTATCAAAGTTGGAAGCTGCGGCTTCTACTATTGGTACTGGACCCGATGATGTGGGCTCTGCAGATATTTTCTATAATGGAGATTTCACAAAATGGACAAAGCTAGCTAATTCTTTAATGCTGAGATTAGCTATGAGAATGTCTAATGTAGATCCAAGTACAGCGCAGAGTTTTGTTCAAAAAGCCATCGCAGGTGGAGTCATGACAGGCAATGATGACATCGCAAGAGTGCCTATGTCTTCTGGACCTAGCCAATGGTTTAACCAAAACGGAATTTCTAGAGCATTGATACCGGATGATTGGGGAGCTGACAATATGCTCAGCAGCACACTCGTAGACTTTATGAAAGAAAGGAATGATCCTAGACTGGGATTAATAGCTGTCACTGGTCCTTGGGGAGGTCCTTATAATACGAATCCTCAGGAGCAAGTTGGCATGCCGAATGGATTTGACACAGAGGACATCGCTCAATTGTTAGGCGTGGAAGTCGCTCCTGACAGAGAGATCACATGGGCTCGGATTAATCCTGTCTTATTAGATACTGATGATCCATTTATCCTCATGACTTATGCTGAAGTAGAATTCCTCTTAGCGGAGGCAGCAGTGAAAGGATGGCATAGTGGAGATCCGGCAGAACATTATGCCAATGGTGTGAGAGCATCAATGCAGCAATGGACTATGTTTGATGAATCATTAGTTGTCTCTGATGCTGAAGTCGATGAATACCTAGCAGCTAACCCATTCGATGGGTCGGAGCAAATGATTGGTGAGCAGCATTGGGCTGCAAACTTCATGCAGTGGTATGAAGCCTATAGCAATTATCGTAGAACAGGATTTCCTGAACTTACTCCTGTCAATTATCCAGGTAATGAAACAGGTGGAACTGTCCCTACGAGACTTAGATATAATACCGTAGAAGCGGCATTAAATCCAAACACAGCGACTCAAGGCACTAGCCCAGATAATATGACCACCAAAGTTTGGTGGGACGCAAATTAGTTTTTTCATTAATACTTTTATTGAAAAGCGGCTGAATGTAATTCGGCCGCTTTTTTTATTTTAGTTTAGCCGTTGTTAGTGTTGCCTAGCCGTAGTTGGTGCTGTCACCAAAAGAATAGAATTAAATTCATGAAACTCACTAGTCTCATTATACTCGTATTCATGTGCTTAGCATGTTCGGATAAAAAAACAGAAGTTGTATGGAATACGTCTTTCTACGACTTAGGTACTCAATCTTCACCCCGTGCGACAGACTTAAATGGCGACCAGATCAAAGATATCATCGTAGGAGCAGGTAAAGATGAAAACGCAGATACACAGCAAGGCGTCATTGCAGTGGATGGACATACCGGAACGGTATTGTGGGAGGTAGCAACAACTGGGCATATGTACGGTAGTCCCGTTTTTTACGATATTACACAAGACAACATTGACGATATTATTATAGGCGGTCGTCATAAAAATCTGATGGCCATCGACGGTCAGTCAGGTGATATCATTTGGCAATATGAATACCACTATGAGGATGAGCCCGTGCTGCAATATGCACGATTCAATTTTTACAATGGCACACTAATACCCGATCAAAACGGGAATGGGTTTAAAGAATATCTTGTCGTGAATGGTGGCAACTGGGATGCTTTGCCAAATACAGAAACAGATCGCTTCCCAGGAGTCTTACTTGTCATTGATACCAAATCAGGAGAAATCCTCGCATCTGATGTCATGCCTGACAATAAAGAAAGTTATATGTCTCCAGTAGCTTTTACCTCAAATCACAGCGAACAAATTCAAATCATAGTTGGGACAGGTGGTGAAACGATAGGCGGACACCTATACTTGACAGACTTAAGAGCACTTTACAATAGAGAGTTGTCAACAGCAAAGATACTGCGGTCAGAAACTGATCATGGATTTATTTCACCGCCAGCTGTACTTGACTTAAATGCTGACGGCAATCTAGACATCGTATCCATCTCTCATAATAGCCACATCACTGCGATCAATGGATTAGATCATACAACACTTTGGGAGTCTAGCTTTCCACAAATGGAATCTTCCAATGGTTTATCAATTGGACAGTTTACCACTGATGCGATTCCAGATGTGTTTACGATTGTCAATAAAGGAATCTGGCCAAGCTATACATCTAGTCTGCAAATTATGATAGATGGTAAATCCGGTGAACTCCTATTTCAGGATTCTATCGGTTGTTTTAATTTGACAACAGCTGTTGTGACTGACTTAAATCGAGATGGCATTGACGAAGTGGTTATGAGTTATAATGACTATGATTGTGAGCTTGAATTTGAAGAGGGTTTTGATTCGCCAGAGTTAATGACAAATACGATAATTGCGATTGATTTTACCACGGGCTCAATTATTCCAATCGATCAGTCAGGTGGATTTAGAAGTATTTTTGCAAGTCCTTGGTTAGGTGATTTAGATGGTGATGGCTATATCGATCTCGTCTATTGTCAAAACTACAACCCAAGAAATATTTATCGATATGCGGGTATGAGAATTAAACGAGTCAGCACATCTATAAAAATGACAAAAGATGTACTTTGGGGAGAATATATGGGGAACGAAGGAAAAAGTATTTTTCAGTAAACTAATGTATGCGATTTAAGTATTGGTATTTAATTATTGTAATCACTCTTGCCATATCTGGATGTCAATCGGATGAGCTGGCAGAACAAGCTAAGCATGCAAAGCAGACCACATTTGAGTTAATCAAAGCCAATGACTCCGGTATTCATTTTGTCAATCAAGTCAGAGATCGTCAAGACTTTAATATTCTCACCTATCGCAATTTCTATAATGGTGGTGGTGTAGCGATTGGAGACATTAATAATGATTCATTGCCTGATCTTTACTTTACGTCTAATCTGGGACCCAATAAATTATATCTAAATAAAGGCGATTTTAAGTTTCAAGACATTACAGAAAAAAGCCAGACAGCAGGTCAGCGAGGCTGGAGCACAGGCGTGACGATGGCAGATGTGAATGCTGATGGATTGTTGGATATCTACGTCAGTAATTCTGGAGACATTAGTGGTGACAATAAGGAGAATGAATTATTTATTAATAATGGTGACTTGTCTTTTACAGAGCGTGCTGCAGCGTATGGTTTAAATAATAAAGGCTACTCTACCCAGGCGGCGTTCTTTGACTACGATCAGGATGGAGACCTAGATTGCTATCTCCTCAACACAAGTTTTAAAGATCCAGCAAAGATCGAGCTCTACAAAAGCATGCGCGACAAGCCGGATGAGTTAGGCGGTGATAAACTTTATAGAAATGACGGCGATACATTTACAGATGTCACCCAAGCAGCTGGAATATATACTAGCGCCATTGGCTTCGGACTGGGGGCGTGCATCGGTGACGTAAACCAAGACAACTTGCCAGACATCTATGTGAGCAATGATTTTTGGGAACGCGATTATCTATACATCAATCAAGGCGATGGTACATTTTCAGAAGAGCTAAGTGCGCGCATGGATTTCTGTTCAATCTCCAGCATGGGCGGAGATATTGCAGATATTAATAACGATGGATTTCCAGAGATCATTTCTACAGATATGTTGGCAGCTGATAATTATCGATTAAAAGCGATGTCCCACTTTGACGCTTATCATGTAGAGGATATGAAATACAGAGCGAATTATCATTATCAGGTTGCTCAAAATTGTTTGCATCTGAATGATGGGAATGGCCATTTTCAAGAAATCGCAATGATGGCAAATGTTGGCGCCACGGACTGGAGCTGGGGAGCCTTACTTTTTGATTTTGAGAATGATGGCTTCAAAGATTTATTCATCAGCAACGGTCTTCAAAAAGATCTCATGTACATGGATTTTAGAGATTATTTAAGCGATCAAAATATTCATCAGAAACTGGCAAGTGATGAACCTGTAGATATCCTGTCTGCTATCTCCACCATGCCGAGCAGTCCATTGATCAATTATGCATTCTCCAATGTAAACGGCAATCAATTTAAGAACACCACTGCTCAGCTAGGGCTAGACCAAAGGTCATTCAGCAATGGATCAGCCTATGGTGATTTAGATAATGATGGAGATCTCGACCTCGTCGTCAATAATGTCAACATGCAATCCTTCATCTATAAAAATCTAGCTGAGCAAACTGGCAACTACTATTTAAAGTTACAATTCAACGGACCAGAAAATAACAAGTTTGGCATAGGAGCCAAAGCAACAATAAAAACCAAAGAGGGAATCCAAGTTCTGGAAAATTTTAATACACGAGGGTTTCAGAGCAGCATTGAACCACAACTCATTTTTGGATTAGCTGATATCGACCGTATAGATGAACTACACATTATCTGGCCCGATCATCACACTCAGATTGTTAAGACTATTCAAGCCAACCAAACCTTAAGCTTACAGCATACTGACGCGACATCACAAACAGTCAGCAAACAAAATCCAACCCGTGTCACCTCAATTAAACAATCAATGACGCATATCAACCAAGATGCGAAACACACAGAAAATCTCTACAATGATTTTGATCACGAGCCACTCCTCACACACATGCTATCCACACAAGGCCCACACATCATAACCGGTGACATTAATCATGATAAGCTTGATGATTTTATACTCTTGGGCGCACACGATGACTCAGACAAATTATTCATTCAACAAACCAATGGACAATTTCTCAAAGATGATCAGCTGGTATTTGCAGCAGATAAACAATTTGAAAGTACCTGCGGAGAATTCATCGACATAGACAATGATGGAGATCTAGACATCGTTATCGGTTCTGGTGGTAATGAATACCAACGAGGCAAAAGTAATTTTCTACTCAGAGTCTATACGAACGATGGCAATGGCCAATTCACCAAATCAAGAAACAGTCTACCAGAGATCATTGGCAATATTTCCTGTATCAAACAAACAGACATAGATGGCGATGGAGACATAGATCTCTTTGTCGGCTCTAGACTTGTCCCTGGCAATTATGGCATCCCGCCAAACCATTTTTTATTAATTAATGAAGATGGAATATTTAGAGATCAAACACCTGAAGCATTAGCAGCCATAGGTATGGTAACCGATGCCAGTTGGAATGACATTGACAAGGATGGTGATGACGATTTACTCGTTGTAGGTGATTGGATGGCGGTGCAAGTGTTTACAAATAACCAGGGAGAATTATCATTATCCTCAACAATAAAAGACAGTGAAGGTTGGTGGAATTGTATTGAAGCCGCGGACTTAGATCAAGATGGGGACATGGATTTCGTTTTAGGTAATACTGGTACCAATTCAAAATTTAAAACAAGTCCTGAAAAGCCCATTAGTCTGTATGTCAATGATTTTGACTTAAATGGAAAATCAGAATTTATCTTGAATTGGTTTGCACCAGGAGACAACAAAGCGTATCCATTCCACACCAAATCAGAAATCACTAATCAAATTCCACAACTCAAAAAGCAAATTCTTAAATATGAGGAGTATGCCTCCCAAACCTACGAATCGCTTTTTTCCGAATCCAAACGCCAGCAATCCATCCCCTACCAAATCACCACCCTTAAAAGCTCAGTCCTTTGGAATGAGGGCGGCAAGCTAAGATTAGAAGCGCTACCAAGCCCAGCCCAAATCTCTCCAGTCTATGCCATCGCAATTCATGACTACAATGACGACGGAACACTAGATATTTGGTTAGGCGGAAATCTTTATGGCATAAAGCCTCAAGTCGGCCGACACAATGCTAGCCGTGGCGTGATGCTGCTTGGCAACAAAGACAAAAGTTTCACCGCTATCACATCTGCTCAATCAGGGATTCATATCACTGGCGAAGTGCGCGACGCAAAAATAATTCGTTCAGCTAATCAGAACACCCTACTCATCGCTAGAAATAATGATACGGTTTTGTGCTATACGCTTGAGTAAATTACCTGTGTATACAGTTCAAATTAGCTAAACTTCATATTGTCTGAATCAGGATTCTTAGGATTAAGGGATTTTAGGATTTCTTCCAATATCTCTTAAGGCATGAAGGGTAAGCCTTAAAGTATAACTCATAAACCTAGCAGTTCCTTAATTTCTTCAGAAGAAGATATTTCAATGTATTTACCAATACGGGCTTGCTTTGCGCTTTTCTTTATACGCTTTACCATTTTCTCATTAAAGTATATATCATCTTTGCCTATCGGTGTCAAAGCATAGGATTTATCCTTTGCTCGCTGCACAATAATCTGTTCTCCTTTATCTGCTTTGTCAAAATACATCTTTTGATTCTGTCTAAATTCTCTGCTGCTGATTATAAGCATAATTAACTGTTTGAACAACTGAGATAATTTCCTTTACATCTGGGAACCTGAACAATCACCCTCGCTCACTGCTCCTTCAATACCACATCCTTATACCCAACATAACTAATATGCAATGCTTGATCCCGTTCAGTCTTTACACTAAACGTACCGTCCAAATCAGAAACGGTTCCATAACTTGTACCAGCCACAACAATATTAACACCTGCTAATTTTTTGCCCTCAGCACTTAATACTGTACCTGACCATGCTCCATTAGTGTACTCCGCTTTTAGATTGAGCTCTTTATTTTGGGATACGAGCTTCCCCGCGACAATCGTCCCCTGAATGCTGTTATCAGGATTCCTCTTTTCTGGATTCAATGTAAACGTAATAGGCATAAGCATTGTCGTTTTTACAGTTCTGCCTCTTTGGGAACCAGCAATAAAACTAGGAGCTTTCTTGACAACTCTAACAGCCTCTTGATCGCATCCCAAGCCGATTCCACTGATGGCATTGACATTAGAAATAGACCCATTTCTTTCAATATCAAATTGAATGTGAACGATCCCTTCCACACCAGACTGCCTTGCTTCCAGAGGATATCTCATGTCACTAATGACATATGTATAGAACGCACTCAATCCTCCTTTATAAGTGGGTTGTTCTTCCACCTTAGTAAATATATCCCGTTGTGATGAGTCTTTATCAGTTAGGGGAATTGAACCAACAAGATTCGATTTTTCTTCATGACATGCAAAAATGAAGCAGACACATATACAGAGTAATGTTAACAGTCCAAAATTATTGAGGCAAACTTTTATTGCTTGTTGTTTCATCGCTTTAATCTGTTAGAACAAGTACCCAAAATAGAAAGATACTACTTTGTTGAGACCATTTAATTGAAAATGAGACGTTTTGACTCAAGTTCAGTGTTTGTTGAATCATGAATAGACAATTAAAATTACCCTAAAATTCGGCCAAAACAATCATGCTTATTAGCTTCTTCGTATATTTTACCAGATTTTGAAAATGAAAAATAGTCTCGGGTTCATATTAGTTTCTTTGG
This sequence comes from uncultured Saprospiraceae bacterium, assembly GCA_937959275.1. Taxonomy (GTDB): domain Bacteria; phylum Bacteroidota; class Bacteroidia; order Chitinophagales; family Saprospiraceae; genus CALFUK01. Next base: position 32,793 of record CALGLU010000059.1, read on the forward strand.
TCATCACGGCTTGGTTTTCCTTTGTTAACAAACCTCATACAGAATCGACGACTGATCCCTTATTCACCCTACTCGATCCTTCACAAACAGGTATCCAATTCAATAATAAACTGCGAGATACCAAAGAGGCTAACATCATGATTTACTCCAATTTTTATGGTGGCGCTGGCGTCGCGATTGGAGATCTGAATAACGATGGATTCCAAGATATTTTCTTTGCGGGTAACCAGGTTGGTGACGAACTGTATATCAACAAAGGCAATCTAACATTTGAAAACAAAACTCAACAAGCTGGTATTACAGATAATGGTGGTTGGTCCTCAGGCGTCATTTTTGCGGACGTCAATCAAGATGGTTACCTCGACATTTATGTGACTCGAGAATTATACGACAACAATCCTGAGCTAAGACGTAATAAGCTTTATATCAACCAAGGTGATGCCACATTCAAAGAAGAAGCACAACAGTATGGCATTGACAACGATCAACGGACACGACATGCCACATTCTTCGATTATGATCATGATGGCGACCTAGATCTTTTCCTCTGTAATCAACCTCCCAACCCTGGCGACTATTCTTCCTTCTCTAGAGATGAATTAATTCAACCAGAATACAACATCAAACTCTATAATTATAATGATGGCAAATATACTGATGTCACAGCAGTTGCTGGTATGGCCATGACAGGGTTTCCAAATAGCATTTCTGCTACGGACTTAAACAATGATGGTTGGGTCGATCTATATGTAGCGAATGACTTTTGGATCGAGGATTGGATTTTTATGAATAATGGCGATGGCACATTTTCGAATGATATTTATGAACGCACAAAGCATATCTCATTTAGTAGTATGGGTATCGATGCAGGTGACATTGACAATGATGGCGATCAAGATTTGATTGTTGTCGATATGGCCGCAGAAGATAATTATAGAAGTAAGACAAACATGAGCGGCATGAATCCAAAGACATTTTGGAAGACAGTTGCAGATGGAGGTCATTACCAATACATGTTTAATATGCTTCACCTCAATCAGGGCGATGGCTACTTTAGTGATGTGGCACAGCTCTCCGGTGTCTCAAGCACCGATTGGAGTTGGTCTCCTTTAATTGCTGATTTTGACAATGATGGTTGGAAAGATATGTACATCACCAATGGCTTGATGAGAGACATCAGAAACAACGATGCCTCTAAGGTGTATCCAAAATATTTAGAAACAGAACTGTGGAATTATTTACAAAAAAATCCATCTCCACCAGAAGGCTTTTCCATCTGGGATGTCGTCGATATCAATAAAGCCTTAGAACTTGTCCCTTCTCAAAAGCTAGTGAATTATGTTTATAAAAATGAAGGCGATCTCAAGTTTAGCAAGCAAATGAAAAACTGGGGCATGAATCAAGAATCCTTCTCTGCGGGATCTGCATATGGCGATTTGGATAATGATGGTGATTTAGATCTAGTTGTCAATAATATTAATGATCCTGCCTTTGTCTATCAAAATAATGCGATTGCACAATCAGAAAATAATTACATCCGAATACAGCCACTTGGATATACAGGAGATGTATCAGGCACTAAAGTATCTATCAAGACTGAAACAGGCATGCAGTATGCTGAACTGACAATCGTTAGAGGCATGTATTCGACGAGTGAAAACACCGTACATTTTGGTTTAGGGAAATCCTCCAGTATTTCTGAAGTCACTGTCATTTGGCCAGATGGCAAAACAAGTACCTTGCAAGACGTAAATGCAAACCAAACCTTCAATGTCTTTTATGAAAAAGCAAAGCCTATTGTGATTAAAAATGCAATACAGGAGAACGTAATATTCAAAGCTTTAAGTGGCTTACTAACATATAAACACATAGAAAATAACTTTGACGATTTTGATAAACAGGTTTTACTACCACACCAATTATCTCATGTGGGACCGCTCATGACAACAGGAGATTTGAACGCTGATGGTCTTGAAGATTTATTTATTGGCAGTCCTTCTGGTAAAGCGGGACTTGTGGCACTGCAAGATGCGTCAGGCGGTTTTAGCCATGCACCATCTCCTGACATCAATAAGCATGTATTATTCGAAGATGCTGGATCGGCATTCTTTGATCTGGAAGGAGATGGCGACCTAGATATATATGTTGTTAGTGGCGGCAACGAGTTTAATGATGGATCAGCCTTCTATGAAGACAGACTATATATCAACGATGGAACTGGACGTTTCAAGAAATCCACTCAGGCACTCCCCTCTTTCCCTGGATCAAAGGTGAGATCAAGTGACTTTGATGGCGATGGTGATTTTGATCTTTTTATTGGAGGTCGGCAACGCGCCTGGTCTTATCCAGAATTTGTAGGTAGTGTTTTACTTCGAAATGACAATGGCATTCTAACAGATGTCACTCAGGATATAGCCCCGGCATTACAGACAGCCGGCATGGTCAATGACGCTAAGTGGTTTGATTATGACAATGATGGCTTAGACGATTTGATTGTCGTTGGCGAGTGGACAGCTATTCAAATTTTTAAAAATAATGGAGGTTCATTTTCTAAACTTGATCAAACTAGTTTGGATGATCAATTGGGTTGGTGGTTTAGCGTAGAGACAGCAGACATGGACGGCGATGGTGACGAAGATATCATTGCTGGTAATCTTGGTTTAAATTACAAATATAAGGCAACAGCCGATGAGCCATTTGAGGTATACTATTATGACTTTGATGAAAATGGAAAAAAAGATGTCGTCTTAACATACTACAATTTTGGTATTCAATATCCTTTGCGTGGACGGCAATGTTCGTCGGAGCAAGTACCAGTGATTAAAGACAAATTTGTGAATTATGATTTATTTGCATCAGCGGATGTGGTCAAAGTATATGGAGAATCGAATCTAGAAAACGCACTTCATTTTGAAGCTACAAATTTTGCCAGCGTGTACATAGAAAATCTAGGCAACGGTCAATTTGAAATCAATGAATTGCCAGTTGAGGCACAGCTGTCAAGCATCAACGATATACTGATTCAAGATTATAATCAAGATGGCCATTTGGATATTTTAACTGCAGGTAATTTATTTGAGGCTGAAGTTGAAACAGCGCGAGCAGATGCGGGCTTTGGTTTAGTGATGCTTGGAAATGGGGAAGGCGATTTTACAGCAATGTCCAAAGAACAAAGTGGTATTTATCTACCCTGCAATGTCAAGAGTTTAACTGAAATTAAGACGGGTGAGAAGAGTTATATTTTAGCTGGGTGTAATGATGAGGAGTTGCGGGTATATAGCTACGATAAATAGTATGCCTTCTCTTGATTGTACCGTCATCCTGAACGTGCAAGCTGTGTCACAATTACTGATCAAATAGATGTAACTGAATGACTTTCCAAACTTTGCTTACCTGTCGGCACTAGATGCAGCGCACAGTCTTTTTTGAACTACATAGAAACATAGGCACATAGCTAATTTCACATGTACCATAGACATAAGTACAATCTATAAATGATTTGAATGCTAGGTACAGAGCCCCGTGCTAATTATAAATCTAATTCAGTACATTAGATATAAATAATTATACCTCATGTCATTAACAAACATTCACCTAAATTTCCTTTTGGCTTGTCTTTGCTTCACGGCACTCTCCTGCAGCAGCACAAAGCAAATACAAGACACTGGCTTCACAACACTATTCAATGGTAAAAACCTAGACGGATGGGTTGGTAACAAAGAGTCCTATTACGCAGATAAGGGAACAATCACCATCAATCCAAAAGGAAACACAGGTGGAGGCAACCTCTACACAGAGAAGCAATACAGCGATTTCATATTCAGATTTGAGTTTCAGTTGACACCAGGGGCAAATAATGGTCTAGGCATTCATGCGCCCCTCGAAGGCGACGCTGCCTATGAGGGGAAAGAGTTGCAAATCCTAGACAATACAGCTGAAAAATATGCCAAGCTAAAAGAATATCAATACCATGGATCTGTCTATGGTGTCATTCCTGCCAAACGCGGTTTTCTCAAACCTGTGGGCGAATGGAATCAACAAGAAGTCATGGTCCAAGGCTCCAAAATTAAAATCATTCTGAATGGGACTGCGATTGTTGATGGTGACTTCCAAATGGCAAGTAAACATGGAACGATAGACGGTAAAGATCATCCGGGCCTACAACGAACGAATGGTCATATAGGCTTTCTTGGTCATGGAGATGTATTGAGTTTCAGAAACATTAGAATAAAAGAACTATAGATCTTGGACACAAAAAAGTACATGTGGCTTACCAGCAATGCTGACTTAGTATACACCCTAATCCTGGATTTAAACAGGTCAAACCCAAATCCGTTGGTTATATCCAGTCTGAATTTCACCTCTCTCCTTCTGCATATTTTTACGAATCTATTCGTTACAAGGCCTTTGAGTAGACTCGTGCAAGAGACACAAGTTGGCAGAATATAAAACTTGCCTTTATTTGCCTGCTCTTATTTGAAGAACCGTTCCCATAGCTATGGCTATGAGAACGAACCTTCGCCTCAATCAAACAAATAAAATTCTAAGTTTTAGATATACTTTTAACTTATACCTCTTGCACTAGCTATTCTGCCTTATACACTTGATCTCGAATAAATACCTAGAAATAAAAAGTTCAAAATCAAAATACCTAGGCCATACCCGTAAGTAAACGAAAGATGACAATTCAAAACATACCAGAAATTTTCAACAAACCAAACTCAGAAAAAGTAGATCTGTTTGTTCATGATTTCAAGATGACAGACGATGTTTTTAAAAGCAAAGTAAATTTAAGTCAACACATGTTCAGTTTTTTGCAAAAAGGTAAAAAGCAGGTTCATTTTGCAGATTCCTCTGTTGCCGTTAATCGTAACCAATCTTTGCTCATAAAAAGAGGCAATTGTTTATGGTCAGAATTGCTGGATAGTGATGATATCTATTATTGTAAACTCTTTTTTTTTACTGAAAGTAAGCTCAGAGCCTTTCTGCAAAAACACAGTCAATTCACACCTGGAGAAGAAGAAACGCCCTCCTATTTTGTCATTGAAAATGATGATTATATTCATGCTTATCTCAATTCTTTGTCGACTGTTGACAGTGCCCCTATCATATTCATGAAGAACTTGCTTGCTGTTAAATTTGAAGAATTGATGCTTTATTTAATCAATAAATATGGTAAGGCATTTGAAATGTATTTACACTCATTCATTACCAAAGAACGCTCTATTTTAAAAAGCGTTGTAGACAGCAATACGTACTCCAATTTAAAAGTAGATGAGATTGCTTTTTTATGTCAAATGAGTTTGTCAACATTCAAACGAAATTTTAAAAAAGAATACAAAACCTCACCAGGCAAGTGGTTGCAAGACAAACGCCTACGAAAAGCCAAAGAGATCATGAAAGAAGGAAAATTAAAATCATCTGACATTTACTTGGACTTCGGCTACAATAACTTATCAAATTTTAGTGCCGCCTTTAAAAACAAATTTGGCAAAAGCCCCAATTTAATAGATTCTTGAATTTGACCTGTATTCATAAGCGATTGACCTGTATCCGTAACTTGAAAAAGACTATGTTGCCTTAGTCTTGCAGCTGAATAAATTTTAAATCACTAAACAATTAAATTGTGAATATGACTTTAAAGCAAGCAGAGAAAATGATTGCAGCTGCACAGTTAAAATCTGTCGAACTGAATACAAAAATGAACATCGCTATTGTTGATGCCGGAGCAAATTTGGTAGCCTTTGCCCGTATGGACAGTGCCTGGTTGGGTTCTCTGGATATATCCATTAAAAAAGCAAAAACGGCTCGATTTTTTGATATGAATACAGGCGTTATTGGAGAGTTGTCACAGCCTGGCGGTTCACTCTATAATATTGAACACTCAAATGGCGGTCTCATTACATTTCCCGGTGGCATACCGATCAAGAATGCTAACGATGAGGTTATAGGCGCCATTGGCGTAAGTGGTAGCAGTGTAGAAAACGACCATGCAGTTGCAGAAGCAGGAGCATCTGTTTAAGTAATCCTTATATAAGGTACTTACAAAATTAATTTTAAGGGTAGCTGTCACTTGATAGCTACCCTTTTTCTATGTCATTCGGATGATATATACTAATGTGAGTACTAATCACTTCAATCCCAAGTATCCCCACTGGATTTGGGTTTGTCAAATTCAAGTGCGTTGGGTATACATCCAATACTTTTGATACTCTGGATCTCTGATGTTTTCAACGTCAGAGGTATACGATTGAAATTCAATCATATTGATTCGAGGTTGAAAACCCCGAATATCCGTAAAATTCAAATGCGTTGGGAATACATCCAATACTTTTGATACTCGCCACAATGGGTGAACTACATCACATACGTTCAGATTTCAACGTCAGAGGTAAACGATTGAAATTCAATCATATTGATTCGAGGTTGAAAACCCCGAATATCCGTTTGGGTTTCTAAAATTCAAATGCGTTGGGTATACATCCAATACTTTTGATACTCGACACAATGGGTGAACAGCATTACATCTGTTCAAATTCTCTCTATAGAATATACATTGGATATCGCCAAATGACTTCTTTCCTACTTGCGTCAATATTAGTGGACCACTAGATAGTATGGTGGATTGAATTCTAGGCCTATCATGAGAATGAGTTTTTGCTCGGAGTCATTAATTCTCCCATTTCGCAGAAAATAGAATTATTCTTCTGCGTAATATAAATTATTTACTATCTTAAATTTTGTTAACGTTAACGACGCTATTTTACGTTAACGTTAACGATGAGCATGAAGAGAGCACAATGAGCTTCTCTGATTCACTTTTTAATTTTATTATTTAAATAAAGTCGTATGAAAATTATCTATCTACAAAAGATCCGGGGAAGATCTATGCAAACCCTGGGTCTTATGATGTTCTTTATACTCGCTCTAAGCTCTCAGAGTTTCGGGCAGTCTAGAACAGTTTCAGGCATACTGACAGATGGCTCTTCAAATGATCCACTGATCGGTGCCACAATTACAGTGCAAGGCACAACAATCGGAACTATCACAGACATTGATGGTAGCTTCTCGTTAGATGTGCCAAGCAACAATTCTGTCTTACAAGTTTCTTATGTAGGATATACCCCACAAGAGATTACCGTAGGTAACCAATCCAATTTTAATCTAGCTATGGCACCCGACGCTAAGACACTGGATGAAATTGTTGTCGTTGGTTATGGTACACAGAGAAAACGAGATGTTACAGCAGCTATTTCTACATTGACAGGAGAGAATATTAATGCTATTCCTGTAGCAAGTAGTGTTGACGCTATGAAAGGTCAGGTAGCCGGTGTTGATGTCCAAGCTACTGGTGGTAGACCAGGCCAAAATCCCTCAGTTCAAATCAGAGGGCGTCGTTCGATAGGCGCATCTAATGATCCACTTTATGTGATTGACGGTATTCCTCAAACAAGTAGTGCTGGTGAAGGCGCCATATTTGATATCAATCCACAGGATATCAAATCCATGGAAGTACTAAAAGATGCAGCAGCAACTGCCATCTATGGTTCTAGAGGTGCAAATGGTGTCATCTTGATCACTACAAACAGAGGAGCGGAAGGCAAAACTACCGTTACTTATGACGCATTTTATGGCACGACAACACCGACAAGCACGGTGGACATGATGAATGGAGAAGAGTTCGCAGCCATGAAAAGAGAATCAAGAAGACGTGATGCAAACGGTCAAGTGGCATACGATGGTACCATTGTTGGCGATGCACAGATTTTTGAAGATGCTGTAGAAATTGAATCGATTGCACAAAACCGAACAACTGATTATCAGGATTTGGTATTTGGTAGTGGTTGGAAGACAAATCATCAATTATCTGTAAATGGTGGTACAGCCAAAACCCAGTTTAACTTCTCATTAGGCTATTTTAATGAGCAGGGCTTTATCAGCAATATGGACTTTAATCGAATCACTGGTAGAATCAATTTGGATCATCAGATCAGTGATATATTCAAAACTGGAATTTCATTTTTAGCTACAAATTCAACCACAAACTGGGGTTCGAATGCAACGATGCAAGAGTCATTGGCAAATAATCCTTTGGGGGTTCCTTTTGATGCAGAAGGCAACCTTAGATTCTTACCGACGAACGATGGTATCCGTACCAATCCTTTAAATGAATTGGTCGAAAATGCCTATGTGGATGAAAGACGAGCGACTAGACTATTTGCTCCTATTTATGTAAATGTCGATTTAGGTTCTGTTGTAGAAGGTCTTGATTTTAGATCTACCTTTGGACCAGATATTAGAATTAGAAGAAGAGGAGAATTTAGAGCGAGCTTAACAAATGACAATAGAGGCGGTCCAGCAGATGCAGAAATAGAAAATGGCACTGATATAGGGTATACGCTAGAAAACTTACTTTCATATGGTAGAGAAATAGGAGGAGGCAATTTAAAAGTGACATTGCTACAAAGTATCCAGAAACTAACAGATGAATTTTCAAAAGCTGAGGTGTTGAATCTCCCTTATGAATCTCAGCTATTTTACAATATCGGTACTGCGGAAGTCAAGGGTAATTTATCCTCTGGTTTAGAAGAGTGGCAGTTGTCATCTTTCATGGGCCGAGTCAATTATGACATTGCAGGTAAATATTTATTCCAGGTGTCGCTGAGAGCAGATGGATCTTCCAGACTAGCAGAAGGTAATAAATGGGCATATTTCCCAGGCGTTTCATTTGGATGGAGAATCATAGACGAACCATTCATGGCAGATAATAGCTTATTTGATGATTTAAAATTGAGAGCATCGTATGGTGAAGTGGGTAATACTTCTATAGATCCCTATCAGACCTTGGGAGGATTACAACGTACCACATATGCATTTGGTGATGCAGCCGCGTTTGGATTTGCCTTACAAGACATTCCAAATTCTGACTTAGGATGGGAAGTTTCTAAAACTATCGATATCGGGCTTGATTACAGCTTAGGTAATGGTCGATTTAATGGATCCCTTGATTGGTATAGTACTAAAACAAGTGATATTCTCTTGGCTAGAAATTTACCTTACACATCAGGTTATCAAAGTGTCTTACAAAACATTGGTTCTACAGCATCCAGTGGACTTGAGTTTAATATTAATGCGGGTGTGGTCAGTAATCCTAGTGGATTCAATTGGGATCTTGGTTTTAATATAGCTGGTTACAAAGAAGAGATTACAGATTTAGCATTAAAGGATGCAGATGGGAATTCATTGGATGATGTTGGAAATGGTTGGTTTATTGGCTCACCAATCCAAGTTTGGTATGACTACGAATTTGAGGGCATCTATCAATCGAATGAAGTTGACCTTGCCTCATCCAGAGAAGACAAACAACCAGGAGAAATTAAACTGATAGACCAAGATGGAGATGGTGTTATAACTCCAGATGATAGAAAAATTTTAGGATCTGATGTGCCAGATTTTTACGGTGGAATTAGAAATAGCTTTTCTTATAAAGGCTTTGATTTAAACGCCTATATCTATTTCAGACAAGGTCATATGATCAGATCGCGTTTCCATGACAGTAACAATAGTTTATTTGCTAGATATAACAATCTTGATGTTAACTATTGGACAATTGACAATCCGTCGAATGAGGCACCTCGACCGAATGAGAATCAAGAGAGACCAAGAAACGGTAGTACACTGACTTATTTTGATGGTAGTTATATTAAGTTGCGAAATGTAACTTTAGGATACTCTTTACCAACAAGTATAGTCGAGTCATCTCCATTTTCGAGATTGAGATTTTATGTTTCAGGTGAGAATCTTTGGTTCGGCACGAGTTACGAAACATTTGATCCAGAATCAGGTTCGGAGGCTTCATCAAGTGATGTTCCTTCTAATAGATCAGTTATTTTTGGCTTAAAAGCATCATTCTAAATTATTTAAAATGAAAAAAATATTTAATTATACAATATGTCTCTTCATGGTACTGGCATTCAATCAGTCCTGTAGCGACTTCTTAACAGAGAACCCAATTGCTGATGTATCCGCAGCATCCTATTATACAACCCCACAAGGTCTAGAAGATGCTGTCAAAGCAACATATGCTGCTAGCAAATCCTATTTTGGGGTTGAACGTGGTTTTAGCATGAACTCATTTGGTACGGATATTTATAGAGCTGGTGCTGATGGGGGCCATAAAGGAATTAATTTTTATGATGGTCGGCTAAATGCATCCGAAAGCTATTTCAGAGATACATGGAGAGATTTTTATCGTGGCATCAATCAAGCCAATGCTGTCATTAATCGGTCGGCTACAATTGAAGGCATAAGTGATGCTGATAAAAACGCAAGAATAGCAGAAGTTAGATTCTTGAGAGGCATGTACTATTTTATATTAGTACAGACCTACGGAGATGCTCACTTATCTTTAGAAGAAACAGAAGGGGTTGAGATTGAGGCAAATCGAACATCTGCAGCTGATATATATGCGCAGGCTATCATTCCTGATTTGGAATTTGCTATTGCTAACTTACCCGTAGAGCAGGCTGAATTTGGTAGAGCCACAAAGCCAGCTGCAGAGTTTTTATTGGCAAAGGTCCATATGAGAACATCTTATTCCGGAGGTGGTTCTGCAGCAACAGCAGAAGCGTTAATGTCTAATGTCATCAATAATTATAATTTTTCTCTACTACCTGATTTCTCTGATTTATGGGTGATTGGAAATGAGCAAAATTCAGAAATCATATTCTCTATCCAGAACAATAAAGCACAGGTAGATGAAGGCTTAGATGGTAATGGACACAGAGGCCATTTATATTTCCTAATGGAGTATGATAAGTTTCCAGGCATGACAAGAGATGTGACTAATGGTCGTCCATGGAAGCGATTTAGACCAACTCAATTCTTCCTAGATTTATGGGATAGAAGTGTTGATGCCCGATATGATAAATCATTTAAGCATGCATGGTTGGCTAACAGTGCAGGTACATTTAACAATGTTCAAACCTTTGGTATCAATGTTAGAACATCCACATTTGCTCTTGGTGATACGGCCGTGTTTATTCCTGGACCAGGACAAGATGCTGCTTGGACTAACGACAGGCAAGCTGCTGCTAACTATTGGGTGATCACCAATGAAGAGTATACTGAGAAATTATTTCCATCAATGAATAAATGGATCGATGACACGAGACCTAATCGTCAGCACACACAAGGACAAAGAGATTTCATTTATATGCGATTAGCTGATGCTTATCTCATCAGAGCAGAAGCCAGATTCCAACAAGGGAATATGCAGGGCGCAGCAGATGACTTAAATGTTATCAGAGAGAGAGGTGCATGGCCAGGTCAAGAAGCGGCTAATATGATCACCGCTGCTGATGTAGATATCGACCTAATCCTAGATGACAGAGCTAAAGAATTAGTGGGAGAGTGCCACAGATGGAATGATTTAGTCAGAACAGGTAAACTCGTCGAAAGAGTAAGATTATATAATGATGATGCGAAAGGAAATATTCAAGATTTCCATACTGTCAGACCAATACCCCAAGATCAAATTGATCGGACTTCAGGAGGTTACGCTCAAAATCCAGGTTACCCTGGTGGTTAGTAGTTAGTTAACGTAATCTAATGAGCGATCAATTTTTTTATAGTTTTTTCATGCTCAAAATAAAGGCCGGACTTCTCCAAGTCCGGTCTTTGTGTTTTGAACTCCCTTTGGTCGCAATGTGGGAGCGAAAGCGGACATCCCGTATTGAACGTAAGTGAATGGCGGGGTTGAGTGTTGAATGAAGGAATTAAGGAATTGCGGTACTTCCTTTAGGTAAAACCTATTTTTTGACATAAGGTCTTCAGCCTTTCAAATCATATTCATCTCAGGCCGTCGTTGGTCTCCGAACCAACGACTCATTCACTTCATAAAAAAATACAATTATAAATCTTCTGCTTATTCAAAGCCAAGCCGTCGTTGGTCCCCGAACCAACGACTCATTCCCTTTAAAAAACAGACTATTCTTAAAATCCTTTGCTCGTTCACATCCGCATCACTATCTTAAATCGATATAAACATATAATCTAACTTATCTTAACTATCCAACTTTGAAAAAACTAATCGCATTAGTCCTAACTGCCTTCTTATTCTGCCAGTGTCAACCCTCGAATAATGAGGGATCAAGCAAACCCGAAATAATACAAGCTGACTATCAGTACTACCAAATGATCACCTATTCATTTGAAAATACAAAACAAGCAACGACGACAGACGATTACTTAAAATCTGTGTATTTGCCTCATCTCAAAAAATCAGGCATTTCCAATATTGGTGTCTTCAAATTAATTCAATCTGAAGAGCTTACGGATTTGAAAACCTACGTTCTTATTCCGTTTTCCTCATTGACACAAATCGAAGATATCTATGAGTCAACTGCTGCCATTCATGAATCTCAACAAGCTAGTCAAGCTTATATCACAGCATCACAAGATGAACCACCCTATCAACGAATGGAGTCAACGATTATGAAAGCATTTGCAGATATGCCCTTTATGGAAATGCCATCGTTTGATACACCACGATCACAACGAGTCTACGAACTCCGCAGTTATGAATCAGCCAATGAGCGATTGTACCATAACAAAGTTGACATGTTTAATGCAGGTGGAGAAGTGACCCTATTTGATCGTCTTGAATTTAATGCTGTCTTTTATGCTGAAGTGATTTCTGGCGCCAAGATGCCAAACCTTATCTACATGACGACGTTTTCAAATCAAGAAAGCAGGGATGCACATTGGGATGCGTTTAGAGAAGCGCCAGAGTGGCTGAAGTTAAAGGCGATGCCGAAATATCAGAAAAATGTATCTCATGCGGATCTGATCTTTTTATATCCGACGGAGTATTCTGATTATTGATAGTGATTAGCTATTTAAAATCATCCAAGCCACATGTTTAACTTTGAACAAAATTATGTCATCAAAAATCAACGAGTAGAACTAAGTCCATTGGTAGAATCTCATGAAGACTTACTCTATGATGCTTCAAACAGTAAAGAAATATGGAGGCATTTTACAGAGGACGGATATGGAAAAGAGAATTTCAAGACATACATATCAAATGCGATTCAAAAAAGAAAAGATAAGACAGAATATCCTTTCATCATTAAAGATCTACGAACAAATGAATACGCAGGCATGACTAGAATTTACGATATCAGCAATCATTTAAAAAATGTGAAAATTGGTCACACTTGGATTGGCGAATATTTTCAAGGCACGAGATTAAATAAGAATTGTAAATATGTGCTTTTCAAATTCCTATTTGACCAACTAAACATGAAAAGAATTGGGTTTGGTGCAAGTGCAGAAAACACAAAAAGTATAAAAGCCATGGAAAGCGTTGGATGTCATAAAGAAGGAATTCTTCGCAGTTTCTTACCAAGTACAGATGGTGATGTACGAATCGATGTTGTCCTATTGAGTATTTTATATGAAGAGTGGGATAATAGGGTTAGAAGCGGATTAATTGGTGCATTGTGATTGGTTGATTCGTTGTTTGGTTGTTTTTAGAGTATCAATCGTATTACTCTGAAGTTGAAAACTTCAGAGAACCGGTAGTGCTCCCTTTGGTCGCAATGTTGAGTTTTGAATGGAATAAACCTGTACGACCTTTGGCAGGTGTTGATTCAAACATTGTGGAGCATTGTGATTTCTCAATTATAGTTGCACACTAAAAATTACTTAGTATCCACCCACTCAACATTCAACACTCAACATTCAACACTGGCGACCAACGGGAGCTTACGTCGCCATATCAAAATTCACACGAGTATCCTTCTGCTTACCACCTTCAATGATGTTTAGATTAATGATATTATCCGCCTTAGCCAACAACTTCAGACATCGGGCATCTAAGTGTTTTAATTGGACTGTTTTATTGGCAGCTTTGTAACGGTGGGTTATTTTATTTAAAGCTTCGATGCCGGACATATCAGCTACTCGACTTTCATAAAAATCAATGATGACATTTTCCGGATCACTTTGCACATCAAATTTTTCACTAAAAGCTGCGACTGAACCAAAGAATAGTGGCCCATATATCTCGTAGTGCTTTACGCCATTTTCATCAATACGCTTACGCGCTCTAATCCGTTTAGAATTTTCCCAAGAAAAAGATAGGGCAGAAATAATCACACCAACAAGTACAGCCAAAGCCAAGTTATGAAGGAAGACCGTAATCAATGACACCAATACCATAACAAATACATCATGTGTTGGCATCTTACCAAATGATCGTAAACTCGCCCACTCAAATGTACCTATCGCTACCATAATCATCAAGCCCGTCAAGGCTGCCATCGGCAAGCGCTCAATCAAAGGCGCACCAAACATGATGAATACCAGTAACATTAACGAAGCAACAATCCCAGATAACCTCGCTCGAGCACCTGACGAAATATTAATCAAAGACTGCCCAATCATCGCACATCCACCCATACCTGAAAACATGCCTGTCACAATATTAGCTGTGCCCTGAGCAATACATTCCTTATTCCCCAGTCCTCTCGTCTCTGTAATTTCATCAATCAAATTCAATGTCAACAAACTCTCTATCAAGCCAACTCCAGCTATTATCAAAGCATAGGGAAATACCACACTTAACGAGGCTAGCGTAAACGGAATCGCTGGTATATGAAATGGCGGAAATCCACCTTGAATAGAAGCTATATCTCCAACCGTTTTCGTATTGATACCAAAACCAATCACAAGCGCAGAAACGACCAATATCGCAGCTAAACTAGCAGGAAATGCCTTCGTCAGTTTAGGTAAACCCCAGATAATGAGCATCGTCAATGCAACTAATCCCAACATGAGATACATCTGCCCGCCACTCATCCAATGCAAGACACCATCTGGTCCTGCCATCTTAAATTGATCCATCTGCGCTAGAAAAATAACAATCGCCAAGCCATTCACAAATCCAAACATGACCGGATGAGGCACTAATCGAATAAACTTACCCAATCGAAAAACACCTGCCAAAATCTGAATCAAGCCTGCCAACACCACTGCTGCAAAAATATATTCAACACCATGACTTTTGGCCAACGCGACTATGACGACTGCAATCGCACCAGTCGCACCCGATATCATACCTGGCCGACCACCTAAGATAGAGGTGACAAAACCAATAGTAAACGCGGCATACAAACCAGTCAACGGCGAAAGTCCCGCAATCAGGGCAAACGCAATCGCCTCTGGTACTAATGCCAAGGCGACAGTGAGACCCGATAAAACCTCAGTTTTGTAATTGACTTCTTGCTCTAAATCGAATAATTTAAGTACGGACTTCATGCTACACGTATAACTTTATTACTGAAAATAAGAATCAAAAGTAAGTATAATTAAAATAACAAGTATTTTATTCTTAAAAACAGCAACATATTTGAAGAATACAAAATTATATATTGTTATGTCAACAACGATAAAACCAAATGATCTGATGGCATAATTGCTTAGATCCGATTCATTATAGACCCGAATTAGAGCAAACACCACAATAAGATATTGCTCAGCATTTATTATCTTAACATACTGCAAATCAGATTGGCAAACGTCGAATCATTTGTATACAATTGATCAAATAAGGCCAATTAATCAGCTTCATGAAACTATTAGATCGTAAAGTAAAATCAAGCCGACCTCTCAAAGTACTGCAATTCGGAGGTGGTAACTTTTTGCGCGCTTATATCGATTGGATGTTCGATATCTTGAATGAACAAACTGATTTTAATGGAGATGTTCTAATAGTCAAACCTACCGAGCAAGGTGATTACCAGGCCTTACGAGACCAAGATGGCTTATATCATGTGTTGACAAATGGCATCCAGGCAGGCGTACTAATTCAAGAATCTCATCTAGTAGAATGTGTCCAAGATGTGATACATCCATATCAGGAGTACGAACGCTTTATTGCATCTGCCCATAACCCAAGCTTTAAGATCATCGTATCGAATACAACGGAATCTGGGATCCAATATAATCCTGAAGATCAGTTGACCGACCAGCCCGCAAAAGAATATCCGGGAAAACTAACTCAGTGGCTCTATGCCCGCTGGCTTCATTTTAAAGGAGACGCCGACAAAGGATGTCTGTTCTTACCCTGCGAATTAATCGAACGAAATGGCTCTCACTTAAGAGATTGTATATTACAATATGCTCAACATTGGAAATTAGATGAGAATTTTATTGATTGGATTATCAGCCATTGCCAATTCTGCAACACCTTGGTTGATCGAATTGTGACTGGGTACCCTACAGAAAGAGCAGTCCAAATAGCAAAAGAAATAGACTGCGAAGACAAACTACTTGTAGACGCTGAACCCTACCACCTACTTGTGATAGAAGGTCCAGAAGACATTAAAGCAGTCTTACCATTTGACAAAACTGATTTAAATGTTGTCTTCACAGACGATTTACAATCTCACAGAGACATAAAAGTGAGACTCCTAAATGGTGCCCATACGGCAATGGTTCCAGTTGGTTATTTAGCAGGTGTCCGCACTGTCATAGAAGCCATTGATCATCCAAACATTGGACCATACATTCACAATGTTCTTTTAAAAAATATTATTCCCACCCTAGATTTTCCAACAGAGACATTAACGAACTATGCCAATGATGTCCTAGATCGTTTTAAAAATCCGTTCATCAAGCATCAACTTATCGACATCTCACTCAATTCTATTTCTAAATTTAAAACAAGATTATTACCCTCTTTATTAGAGTACGTAATGCGAACGGATGAGTTACCAGATTATATCATTCAAGCATTAGCTGCCTTATTTGTTTTTTACAAAGGCCACTATAATGGCGAAACCAATACGCTTAGAGATAGTGAACAAACAATAGCATTCTTTAGTCGTCTATGGACAAGTTGGGACACCGATCAAAACACTAAATTACTTGTTGATACCATCTTGTCAAATGAACAGTTTTGGAATCAGGACTTAAGACAGATAAACGGTTTGAGCGCGGCATTAGCTGAACAAGTCCTACTGCAACTGGCTCAGCAATCAGTATCTTAAATCATAGCGACTATAACATTATGATCATAGATTCACATCAACATTTTTGGAACTATTCGCCAGAAACTCATGACTGGATTGATGACACGATGTCTGTCCTCAAGAGTGATTTTCTCCCACAACAGCTAAATCTTGTTTTTGAGGAAAATGCAATTGATGGATGCATCGCCGTGCAAGCCAGTCAAACAGAAGCAGAAACTGAGTTTCTTCATGAGCTATCCATACAACATGATTTCATCAAAGCAGTTGTTGGCTGGACAGACCTGAGTGCAACAGATATTGAAAAACATTTAGACAAGTATTCAAGCTATCAAAAAATTGCAGGCTTTAGGCATATCGTGCAAAGTGAGCCAGATCCAAATTTTATGTTGCGTCCAGCATTTACATCTGGGATAACAGCCTTGAAGACATATGACTACACCTATGACATCCTCATCTTTCCACATCAACTAGAAGCAGCTAGTACACTCGTTCGCCAATTCCCAAATCAAAAATTTGTTGTCGATCATCTTGCAAAGCCGCTTATCAAAGCTGGAGAAATAGATTCATGGAAAAAGTCTATGTCTACATTAGCAGAATCTGAAAATGTGTCCTGTAAATTATCAGGCATGGTGACTGAAGCCAATTGGACAGAGTGGACCTACGATGACTTTGTCCCCTACCTCGATGTCATACTTGATGCATTCGGACCAAACCGGTTGATGTATGGCTCCGACTGGCCCGTCTGTTTACTTGCTGCATCCTACAAACACATGAAAGATATCGTCACAACGTACATTAGCAAATTAAGCCAAGCAGAAATTGAAAACATCATGGGTTTACATGCCCTTGATTTTTATAATATCACAAATTGAATTAGCATGAATTTAGGACTACAAGAAAAAGTCTATATCGTATCAGGAGGGTCAGAAGGTATCGGTGCTGCCATAACGAAAACGATTATCGACGAAGGCGGGAAAGTCATCATCGCCACTAGAGCATCCGAAGACATTACCAATGCCTTTATCAATCTAGCAAATCCCACTGGTGATCGCCTCTATGCTATTTATGGCGACCTGCAACAATCTGAAAATTGCAAAGCCGCCATTGATTTTGCAATCAATCAATTTGGTAAAATCGATGGCGTCATAAATAACGCTGGTGTCAATGATAAGGTTGGTATCGAAGCCGGACCCACTGCATTTCGCGACTCCATAAAACTGAATCTATTTCATATTTATGACCTTGTCCATTATGCGCTTCCACAACTCAAGACAAGTAAAGGAGCGATTATCAATATCGCTTCCAAAGTCGCACTCACTGGCCAAGGCAATACTTCTGGCTATGCTGCTGCGAAAGGTGGCGTCCTCGGTTTAACTAGAGAATGGGCGATTGATTTATTGCCGTACAGCATCAGAGTGAATGCCATTTTGCCCGCAGAAGTGATGACGCCCATGTATCAACAATGGCTGGACACCTGCGAAGACCCCGAAGGCACAAAAAATAAAATCAACTCAAAAATCCCATTTGATAATAGGATGACATCGGCAGACGAAATTGCTGCTACAGTCGTGTTTTTATTGTCTGATAAAGCTGGACATACGACTGGGCAGTTATTGCATGTAGATGGTGGCTATGTGCATTTGGATCGGATGCTTTCTTAAATTAATGTTGAATGGTGAATGAAATTTCAATCGTATTTACTTGAAATTCAAAACCTCAAGGATTCGTTTATTTATGAATTGTCTTATTCAACTAATTACGCAAATCCAAGGTACTTTAGTGCCTTGTGTCAGGTTGCCAACTTCACAAGTCCAAAAGATTAAGTTGCCATGAAATACCATACTTGTCCTGGCACCAACCGAATTGCTTACCAAAGCCATAATTATCTGAACTGTAATTGTCAAGAGGAATCATAACCTGCCCACCATCTGAAGACAACACTTCAAATAGCGTTTGAATTTCTTGTTCGGAATCACAATCAACGAACAGTGAAACACCTGGTGTCATTGACCAAGCGTGATTATAATTATTTTCGGAGATTCTGTATTCTACACCGTCTAATGTAAAGACGCCATATTTGACAAGTGTCGGTGTTCCTCCCGCCTCTCCTTCTGCGTATTTTATAATGCTTTTAATTTCCGAATTTGGAAAGTTAGATGTGTAAAAATGTATTGCTTCTTCAGCTCGCCCACATTGATCTCCTACAAATGTTAGAAATGTTGTTGTTTTCATTTTCTTAGTTTTAATTCAAAATAAATCTACTAAATAATTAATGCCCGTCTAGACATACAACTAGATAGAAGGGAGATCAATCGATTTTCTATGTTTATAATCATGTCAAGCTCCAATCAACTTCCCACTATCGTTTCGATGGTACACTCCGTACATTGCGTTGGCTTTGTGTAATTGCTGTATGGCGTTGTCACCATATGTTAAGTGCCGGCTTCGATTTCCCGTGTTTTATCATTTATCAACTTTATTTGTCCTGTTCCAATAATAATTTTCCCTTCACGAAATTCAAATGGCATACCTACTTCAAGCTGTTTTTTTAATATTTGCGGTGATGCAACTGTAATTTCAGCCAATACTTCTTCTCCAGGATTTACTTTTTCTTTACCTATAAAATTTTGACTCCCAGAAGTTTGCATTTCGCTAAAGTTAAATTTGATTTGAGGACGATAACCAGTATAAGCAGGAGTATTTCGTCCTCCTTGTTCAGGCGACTTAAACTTCAAAACTGCAATAAAGTGAAAATTAGTTAGCATTTGTTTTTAATTTCCTAATCGTGTCAATTGAATAAATAAGTCCAATTGATGATTTGCCTGTTTCCATTTGAAAATTAAATTCTTTTCCATAAACGTCTATTATTGTAAAAATAGTCAATTCTGATTTGTTTATATGACCTTTGAAGTCTCCATAAATCACATTAGCTATAAAATTGAAATTGATGCTCTGTAATTTATTGTTGTTTATTTCTAATATTTGACGTGTTGAAATAAGTGTATGAACAAAATCACTCTTTACTTCAAATACTGGCAATTCATTTTTTCTAATTTAAACATCTCAGTTAGATCAAAATTGGTTACATCAACAATTCGAGATAAGTTCCAAGATTCAAAATCCATAACACTTCGATTGATTGCAGCTATAGTAATATTTCTTATTGATTTATCTGTTTTCATGTTTTGCTGGCACTTAACTACTTTATACTATCTACTATCTACTATCTACTATCTACTATCTACTATCTACTATCTACTATCTACTTTCTACTTTCTACTTTCTACTATCCACTATCCTTTATTTCTCCCATTCACTCAATCAAAGGCGTATCCAACTTAGCCAATGAAGCCTCGATCTCTGCTGTCGAAAGTTCATGCCGTACAATATTCCCTGCAAAATAATCTTCATAGGCTTTCATATCAAAATTGCCATGACCACACATATTAAATAAGATCGTCCGAGAGACACCTTCCTGCTTACATTTATTGGCCTCGGCAATTGCAGTCGCGATACCATGAGTCGCTTCAGGTGCAGGAATAATCCCTTCCGCCCGTGCGAATGTCACTCCCGCTTCAAACACTTCAACATTATCATGAGCAACGGCTTCAATGAGTTTATCTCTTAGGAGTTGGCTAACGATGACGCCAGCACCGTGGTACCGCAATCCGCCCGCATGGATCGGCGCAGGCACAAAATTATGTCCCAATGTATACATGGGTAATAATGGAGTCATCCCTACGGTATCGCCAAAATCATAGCGAAACACACCACGCGTTAATTTTGGACAGGATGTGGGTTCGCTGGCAATACACCTGATCTTGTGTTCACCACTCTCCAAATTCATCCGTAAAAAAGGAAACGCCAAACCTGCAAAATTTGATCCGCCACCAAACGGAGCAATGACTATATCTGGCATATCTCCAGCCTTCTCCATTTGAAGAACCGCTTCTTGCCCAATAATTGTCTGGTGTAATTTGACATGATTTAAGACACTGCCTAAGGCATATTTGGTGTCATCATTTGTGGCTGCACGCTCTATCGCTTCTGAGATAGCAATGCCTAGTGAACCAGTTGTGTTTGGATCTTCGGCAAGTATTTTTCGACCAGCTTCCGTCGCATTTGACGGAGAAGGAAACACCTTAGCGCCCCAGGTATTCATCATAATTTTTCGATAGGGTTTATGATCATAAGACAGTCTGACCATATAGACTTCACATTCGATATCAAAGTGATTGCAAGCAAAGGCTAAGGCACTACCCCATTGTCCCGCACCAGTTTCGGTTGTAATCCGCTTAATCCCTTCTTGCTTGTTATAGTAGGCTTGCGGCACGGCGGTATTTGGTTTATGAGAACCGGATGGACTAACACCTTCATATTTGTAATAAATCTTGGCTGGAGTATCCAATACCTTCTCTAATCCATATGCGCGATACAGAGGTGTCGGTCTCCACATCGAATATATGTGTCTGACTTCATCCGGAATATCAACCCACTTTTCTGGTGTGACTTCTTGCTTAATTAATTCCATGGGGAATAAGGGAGCCAGCGCATCAGGCCCGATTGGTTCTTTGGTGCCGGGATGAAGTGGCGGCAATGGTTTGTTTGGCATATCAGCCACGATGTTATACCACTTTTCTGGAATTTCATTTTCGGATAAGGTGATTTTTCGCTGTTTCATAGTTTAAGTTTTTTTGAGTTTTGGGAATAAACTTAAGATAGTAATTTAACTATGATTCAGTAAGGCATTCACTCATTTATTCATCCTCTCATTTATTCATTTACTGATTTATTCATTTACTCATTTACTCATTTATTCATTCACTCATTCACTCATTTACTCATTTACTTCCCGCGATTCACTTTGTTCACCACGGGATTTCGCTGCTCTCAACATTCCCTATTCTCTCACTCCAGGCAATCCACTTGGTGGCACATCACCACGATCAAAGAACTCTGCAGCCTTCACCTGGTTCGGATAGACTTCATCCATCGTGTTACCATCATAGAGACGACCATTTTTCATCACTAGATTAATGGTGTTGGTATTGCGTAAATTCTCAAGTGGATCTGCATCAAGGATAACCAGATCAGCGAGCTTACCTTCTTCTATCGAACCTAGATCTTTTTCTAGTCCAATGGCTTCTGCGCCGAGGATGGTGGCTACGCGCAAGGCATTGTGATTTGTCATGCCGCCAGACGCGACTGCCCACAACTCCCAGTGATAGCCAAGTCCTTGAAGTTGTCCATGCGAGCCCACTCCAACAATACCCCCGTGCTCCACAATCTTATTACACGACTCTGCGTGCTTCATGAAGACATGCTCTTCTTCCATAAACCAACCTGGTCGGCGACGGGTTTTGGCATCAAGTTCAGCTTTGGGTGTGAAGCGATTTAGTTTCTCATCATACTGCGGATTCTCTCGACTATAAAAATAATTTTCTGCCCATGGCCCACCATACGCAACTAGCATTGTCGGTGTGACTGACATTCGAGATTCGGCAATTAGTTTAGCTAAGTCATCATAGATTGGATAAATGGGTAGCGCATGTTCGTGACCAGGATAACCATCAAGCAACTGCGTGATATTTAATTTCATATCTAGGCCACCTTCTGTTGTTGGCATGATCCCTTGTTCTTTTGCCGACTGGATCACCCACTGACGATGTTGTCGATTGCCCACCAAATACATTTTAATTGTTTTTGTATCATAGTATTTCGAATATTGAACCATCACACTATCAACGTGTTCTTGACTCTCCATTTTGTAAGCCCAAAATCCAACACCTGGACCTGTGGAATAAATGCGCGGACCTGGTATTTGTCCTGACTCGACCATATCTTCATAGGTCAATACGTCTGTTGTCGCTGTTTGAGGATCTCTAGTAGTTGTGACTCCGTAGGCCAAGTTTGCAGCATAGATCCAAACATTATTTTTGTGCAATCCCCAAGTCGGCCACATGTGCGCATGGACATCTACAAAACCAGGGACAATCGTTTTGCCTGTCATATCTTTCACTTCGGTATCGGACTCTATAGCAATACTGCCAGTCGTTCCTACTTTTACAATTCGATTATTCCGAATTAAAATATCGCCAGTTTCAAAAACCTCATCACCCTTCATGGTGACAAGTTTTGCACCTTTTAATAAGATGCTCCCTTGAGGAATATCTCTGTCTACCCACACTTCAATTCTTCTTTCTGAAGGCACATAACCCTTCTCTTTTTCTTCTTTTTCATCATCCTCTTTATCCTCGCCATCCGTATCATCATCTTTACTCTCTTCTTCTTTCTTGTCTTCATCTCTATCATCATCTGATGCTGATTTCTTTTTTTTCTTTTTCTTTTTTCTCCTTCTCCTCTTTTTCTTTTTTCTTCTTTTTCTTTAGCGCATCATTGATTGTCTTTGCTGCTGCAACATCATAGCTCATCAAAGCATTACCTAAAGACCAATGGATCAATTTTGCATCTGTCGACCAATGAGGAAATTCTCCGCCAGTTGTCGTTAATTTCTCTGAAGGAAAAGAAGAGCTTTCTGGCTTGGCAACATTAATCGTAGGCACTTCTCCACCAATCATTGGTACTGCGATTCGATATATGTCATTATTTATTTTTGCCATCACATAGCTACCTGTTGGCGCTAAGGTCATCATAGATGCATTCGATGGTTTTTTCTTTGGTTCTGTTTCAGTTGCCGCGAGTAAGCAATGTGCGTGGCCTAACTCGGCAGGATAAGTCGTGACTCCAGTGACTTTTAAAATCTCTTTTTCATCGGTGGCATCCCATTTCATACTCATCAAACCTTTGGTACCGTGATTATAATAAATCCGATCTTTTCCTTTTACGAAATGGAGATTGTAACGGCCATGCGCATGATCGATATAATTCACTTCACCACCAGATGAGGCAATCCACGAGAGTTTTTTATTTGACCGTAATGAGAATGGATCAATCGCATCAACAAAAGTTTGGGCGGCATCGCTTTCAAAAACAATTCGATTGGTCGTCGCATCCCACACAGGATTTATATAGTAACCCTTTTGTTGGGTCAACTTCATAGCAGTCGCGCTTGGACTAGCTGTTACTTTATAAATGTAACCTCCATCTTCCTCCCAGGAGACAAATGCTAACTGTCTACTGTCTGGGCTCCAAGTCGGCATGGCTTCAGTAAACTCGTGATTGGTAATGCGCTGCGGTTCGCCATCGGGAAGATCAGAAACATACAATCGATTAAGTGCAGTAAAGGCTAATTTTTTGCCATCTGGTGACACTTTAGTATCTCTAATTTGGGTAACAATCATTTTGGTACTATCCGATATTCTATAATCAAACTTGACGCGAGGGCCATAGCGGACGGTGTCAGTTACCTGAAATGGAATTTCTCTTGCCACATTTGAATTGATGTCTATGGAATTAATTTTTCCTCCGTATGAGGCGATGAGTGATTTGCTGTCAGGCGTAAAGCTCATCGCAGGGTAAACGCCTAGAGGTGCGATGGATTCTTGATCATCTCTTTGGACTGGATAGGCTAACCATTCTTCATCACCTGTTTTTAAGTTACGCTTTATGATACCTGATTGAGCATTATGCCGCGTGACATAGACGAGCCAATTGCCGTCTGGAGAAAGTGTTGGCGCAAAGGCAGAGCCATATCTTGATGTACGTCTTTCGAGTTCGCCAGTTTCGCGATCATAGGTAGCTAATTGATATTGTGGCAATTGAGCATTGTAGTTCCAAGCGCCTCTTCGGGTAGAGCACCAGATGTATCGTTCATCAGGTCCGAATGTTGGTTCTGATAACTTCATCGTCTCAGGCTTCTTAACGAGTTGAGCACCGCTACCACCATCTTTATGATACAAATGCAATTTCCAGTTTCGGTTTCCTTTAGCGGCTACAATATATTCACCATCCGGCGTCCATTCTCCTGATTGATAATGCTTGTCCGAGTCTTTTGTTATTTGATTCCATTCAGAGCTATCGATGGCGTAAGTCCACATATTTTCTGAGCCACTCCTATCTGATGTGATCAATAGTGTTTTTCCGTCAGGGCTATATTTAGGATGACTCTCAAAGGATAAATCACTAATGAGTTGAGTGGCTTTTCCCCCTGTGATGGGGAGCGTATAAATGTCACCGATCATATCAAAGACAATGGTAGATCCATCTGGACTGACATCAAGTGACATCCATGTTCCTTCTGTCGTATTTAATAAAAATTCTCTCCCTGGCTCTAGAGGAAGTTCTTTGGTTGCGAATTTTATTGTATCTGTTTTAGTTGTATCAATGTCAAGGTCTTGTCCAAAAAGACACGTCATAAATAAAATAAAGGAGAGAATAAATGCAGGTTTCATAACAAGGGTTTAGTTGAATGATTGTGAAATATAATCAATTGAAATCAATCACTCAAAACATTTGGGTCAAGCGGATAGCAATGTGGTAGTGCACCGTGGTGTTATTGAACCACATAGAAACATAGACACATAGCTATTTTAACTTGTGCAATAGAGTATTGAGACACTGATAATAATATTTGAATTACGAGGTACTGTGCACAGTGCTGTCTATAGGTGGCAGCGCACTGTAGTGATTTTGAACCACATAGAAACATAGACACATAGCTATTTTAACTTGTGCCATAGAGTATTTAGACACTGATGATAATATTTAAATGCGAGGTGCAGTGCACAGTGCTATCTATAGGTGGCAGCGCACTGTAGTGTTTTTGAACCATATAGAAACATAGACACATAGCTATTTTAACTTGTGCAATAGAGTATTTATACACTGATAATAATATTTGAATTACGAGGAGTAGAGTACTGTGCTGTCTATACCCCAACTCCACGATTCCTATTATAAACCATAAATAAAACCGCAACACAAATCAACCAAAATGTCCCCACAGCACCAACTAGAATAGGATCTATTTGACACACAAGCCAATTGGGCCAAACCCCAGCAGCTCTAACAAATGTCCCCCAGCTGATAACGGCTACGCTCACAATAATTGCAAGTATACCTTGTGCTTTTGTTAGGCTTATATTCGCCAGAGCCAATACAAATAAACCCAAAATACCACCACCAAAAATACCAGATATCTGCCACCAAATATCCAAAGCACTTTTTGCTGAAATCATAAGCAAGGCAAACAAGGTTCCCAGTATTCCCCAGACAACCGTGCTCCATCTTAAAAATGCCATTTCTTCTTTGTCTGTTAATTCTCTTAATGTGAATCGCTTATAGAAATCAAGATGTAATACCGTAGCTGAACAATTTAATGCAGAATCAATGGTGCTCATGGCTGCTGCAATAATGGCGGCAATGATTAAACCTTTCAAGCCTACAGGTACCTGGGTAGCAATAAAATAAGGAAACACTTGATCGCCCTTAATGATATGTGCAGGTAAGCTAGCAATTGATGATTGATAATACGTCCAGAGAGCAGTACCTATATATAAAAATACAATCGTTAATACAGTATATAATACAGTTGCAATCCAAATCGATTTTTTGGATTCCTTTTCTGTTTTTACTGTGGCATATTTTTGTGTGTAATTTTGGTCCGCGATTAAATTTCTTAAATTTTCTGTGATGCCATAAATAATCATGACCCAAATCGTTCGATCATTTAATGACATAGATAAATCCCCAAATGAAAATTTATTTGCGCTTATGGCTAAATCAATGGCTGGCTGATCGCCAACTAATATTTCGTGTGATAAAAAAAATGCACAGTATAAAATACCGACGATCATGATGATTGACTGAATGACATCTGTCCAAATCACTGCTTCCATACCACCCATTAATGTATACACAATTGTAATAGCGCCAATCATTAAAATAATATAGCTGATCTCCCATCCCAAAAAACTATCCAATAGTAAACTTGCCAAATATAAAATCACGGCCATCCGTCCGATCATGTACAGCACAAAAGAAAACGCTGCATACGCTCTCGCCCAATAGCCCAGTCGCTGCTCTAAAAAACCATATACCGAAATGGTTTGCGTCTTGCGATACCAGGGAATGACATAGCGGCACACAAACCAACTCACAGGAATCATGCACAAAGCAAAAATTAATGGATGCCAGTTATCGTCAAATGCCTTGCCCGGTGTAGCAATGTAGGAGATACTACTTGTGTAGGCACTCATCACAGCAAGCCCAGCAGCCCAGGCTGGAATACTCCGATCCGCAATCATAAATTGAGTAGCCGTTTTCGTTTTCCGACTAAAGTAAATGCCCATCCCAATCAGACTACAACCATACAAACAAAGAATTACAATATCGAGAATGGACAAGGTATTCGTCATACTGATTAACTCATTTTTTTAAAACTCCAAAACGCGAAATACGCATTGAATTGAATTTAAAATTAGCATTCGTGAGAGTGGCGGTGGCCGTCCAGATACCCAGAGGCATTATGCTGGACGAGCTTTTTCGTTTCGGTTTTCAGCGACTAGAAAAATGAAAAACAATAATTCTAGTTAATTAAGAAAATTTCTCATCACCAATTAAATTCCATTTTTAATTAACAATAAACGGAAATCTCTTTTCCAAATCACCCAAAACATCTTTTACACGATCCTCATCTTCATAAGCAAAATAAGGCGGCATCATCACATTCTTACAAATACCTTTGGCACCGAGGGCAGCATGAAGCCCACACATAAAGCCTGACCCATACCCATTTAAATTATATAAATCAGTATATAATGCTCTGACAGCTTCTTGGCGCTCAGATACAACTTTCATCTCCTGTTGCGTTGCAGCATGATAGAGATCCGTAAATAATTTGGGATACAAATTAGAGCCACCAGGCACACCACCATCACCTCCTGCTAACAAAGATTCTCCAAATAACAATTCTGGCCCTGTGAAAAATCCGAAATCAGACCTGTCTATACTCGCTAATAATAAATTAAAATAAGACATGTCACCTGAGCTATCTTTTATACCTATAACCTGTTCAATGGATGATAAAGCTGTCACTACCTCAACTGATAGTTTCACATTGATGTGACTTGGTAAATCATACAAGATGACAGGCAGTTCAATTTTAGAAATAACGTACCTCATCCACTGTTCTAATTCCAATTGGTGGATCGGCGCAAAATAAGGAGCTGCCAACACAACCGCATCTACCCCTTCTTGTTTTGCAAAATCACACATATCTATAAGCTCATCTATTGAAGTATCTGTGACACCAGTTAGTACAGGTAATCGTCCGTTGTTTATTTGAATTGTTTCAGCTATTACCTCCTTTCGTAATGCATGACTCAAATGAGGACCTTCTCCAGTCGTTCCGAGAATAAATAATCCATGCACTCCGGCTGCGATTAAATGCTCTATCACATTTTTCAACCCAATTCTATCCAATGTAAAATCTTCATTCAAAGGTGTAACAACTGGCGTGATGACTCCGTGTAATTTTGTATTCAAATTTTAGAATTTAATGTAATTGTAAATGAACGTGCTTAATCTTTTTCCTATTCCATGTGTAGCTGATCTGGATATCACCATTTGGCTGTTGTATCATTGCAGGATAACTAAATTCCCCAGTTTCTTGGTCTTCTAGTTTTGCAATATCGGTCCATTTGACGCCATCATTTGATACCGCTAGATTTAATTTTGCCCGATCATTCTTACCATCTTCTGTAGGATTATAAACCAACAAATGTCTTCCATCTTTCAATGTTACACCATCAATTCCTGCACTCGGATTGGGCAGTGATGTGGCTGTGATCTTACCCCAGGTTTTACCATTGTCGCTTGACCAAGACTCGACAATCCGATTCTCCTGACTGCGGCACAAGATCTGTAAGCGCGATACACTATGTCTCAACAGAGTTGGCTGAATGGCATTAAAATTTGACTCATGATCTACGAGTGTTTTTTGCCACTGATTCGTATTGACATCAAATAATTCCATATGCACCTTCCATGGCCCTTCTGTAAATTCTTCACTAGATGGACAAAGCAAGTCTCCAGTTGACAGTTCAATTGGCTTTGCGCGAATAGGGCCTAGCTGACCTTTGGGTAGCTTAGTTGCTGTTGACCAAGTTGCTCCATTATCAGTAGACGTGATTTGCTCTCCCCACCATTCTCTAGGAGTTGGTCCAACTTTAAAAAATAAAAACAAGGTGCCATTACTATGTTTAAATAAGACAGGATTCCAGCACGGATATCTCAAAGACTCATTTTGGATGCCATCAGCGACTTGCTGAATAGCAGTCCATTCTCCATTCTCAAATGTTGATATCCAAATGCACACATCAGGATTTTTCTCCCTTGTCCCGCCAAACCAAGTCGCCATCAAACGACCATCTCCTAAATCAACAATCGAAGACGCATGGCATTCAGGGAAAGGTGCCTCCTCATAAATAAAACCAGATTTTAGAATATTAACTTTAGCTACTTCTTGACTAGTTAAGTCAAGGTTTGGCATTGTTTTTTGTGAACAGGCAGTCGTTATAAACATCAAAAAAATAAGGATGATTTGATGTTTATCTTGTAAATAAAAGTGCATTGTAGATTATATTTTTCGCTCTTCTAAATATAAGCATGTTTCTTCGATTTTACGGCGTCATTCTAATTCCTTTTCATGACTTTTTTAGGTTCTGTAAAAAGATCCAGTCGTGCTTCTACTGCGACTACTCTTTTCTTCCGTTTTATCAGATAGAAAGCAACTAATATGTTAGGTACCCATGATAGCCAAGCCACAATTCTATACGCTGGAATAAAATCTCCTTCTAATAGAGTAATTAGAATAGGCAGCCAGATTCTGAGCGTGACAGCTCCAAAGCAACACGCATAGCTTACTATCATATAATTTTGGTGCGCACTAATATCTCCAGTTTTTATTGCTTGATAAGCCATCGTCGTTGTGACCAACCAAATCACACCCAAGGAAATAAAACCAACACGACTGACGATTCCCCCTGTTGCAAAAAAACCAATATAGATACCGCAAATTCCGCTAATCAAAACAGATATGACATACACTTTTCCAATCGCACGATGAATGCTTGGTCTTTTTTTTCGAAGAGACTTGCTAAATTGTGTCCACCCGATAAGTAAGGCTATACCACCCATCACGATGTGACCATAGAAGCCGATATTCCAAATCAAATCACTTAAAACGACTTGACTTTTTTGTCCTAACAATCCAAAATGTCGGTCAATGCAGAAGTATAGAAACGGATATAGACCAGTTGCAACGCACATCGCTCCAAATATCCACCAGACTATTTTATTGATCGCATTCGTCATTTCTGATTTTTTTAATTTGGCTTATTTATTTACAGCAATCTTGTCCTTACGCCAACACCTCTTTCACAACGTTGCCATGCACATCGGTTAATCGATAACGTCGCCCTTGATGTTTAAAAATTAATTGCTCATGATCAACACCCATCAAATGCAAAAGAGTCGCCTGAAAATCATGAACATGCACTGGATCTTTGACAATATTATAACCAAAGTCATCTGTCTCTCCGAAACTAAAGCCTGACTTAACACCTGCCCCTGCCATCCAAATGGTAAAACATTTAGGATGATGATCACGACCATAATTGTCTTTGGTTAATTTTCCTTGACTGTAGACAGTCCGCCCAAACTCTCCACCCCAGACCACCAAGGTATCCTCTAACAATCCGCGTTGCTTCAAGTCCTTTACCAGCGCTGCCGATGCCTGGTCTGTCTCGCGAGCCTGATTGGTAATCCCGCCTGGCAGAAACAAATGCTGATCCCAACCTTGATGATAGAGCTGCACAAAGGTGACACCCTTCTCCAAAAGTCGACGAGCTAATAAACAGTTCGCTGCATAGCTGCCAGGCTCTCTACTGTCTTTACCATAGAGTTCATAAGTCGCTTCTGACTCATCGCTCATATCCATCAGATCTGGTATGGAGCTTTGCATCCGATAGGCCATTTCGTATTGAGCCATGCGCGCATTAATCGTCGGGTCGCCGTAGGTATCATATTGTGCGGCATTTAATTGTTTCAGATAGCCAAGCATTTGTTTACGGTCATGGTCATCGTAGTTATCAGGATTCTGTAAGTACAATACAGGATCTTTACCAGATCTAAATTGAACGCCTTGGTGCTGGGCTGGTAAAAAACCATTGCCCCAGAGTCGGGCATAGAGCGGTTGCCCTCCCTTATTCTTTGTAACAAGCACGATAAATGTCGGTAAGTTTTCATTTTCTGATCCAAGACCATAACTCAACCATGATCCGATAGATGGTCGCCCAGGCAATTGACTTCCCGTTTGAAAGAAGGTGATGGCTGGATCGTGATTGATCGCCTCTGTGTGCATTGTTTTTATATAACAGAGCTCATCAGATATTCCTGCAGTATAAGGTAGCAACTCACTCACCCATTGCTGGCTTTCGCCGTATTGCTGAAATGAGAATTTAGATGCAGCAATCGGAAGCGAAGTTTGATTTGTACTCATCCCCGTCAAGCGTTGCCCTTTGCGAACAGAATCTGGAAGTTCTTGTCCACGCAACTGCTCCAACTTTGGCTTGTAATCAAATAAGTCTAAATGAGAAGGTCCACCACTTTGAAATAAATACACGACGCGCTTCGCTTTGGGCGCAATCTGTTTAATAAACCTTGGAATTTCTTGCGTCCCTGTTTGAGTCCCCGTCGCTTGCAATGGCGATTGCCCCATTAATGTATTCAAGGCTAATGCACCAAGCCCCATCGAAGTCTGCGTCAAAAACCGACGCCGATCCACCAAGCGTTCTACCTCCTGCAAATCCCGATTAGACGATCTTAATTCTTCATGATGGTGGCTCATGCATATAAATTTAGGAAAATTCTCTTTTCAATGGCAATGTCAATTTCAAATTTCAATTTCAAATGTGAACTGCAGAATTAAAACGAAGTCCATATAGACACACAAATCTAAGGCCAGACGCCTTGCAGAAACACATTCTAAATTCAATTTTAGCTATGCCCTAGCGAATAGGATTTTAGGGGGCTCAGAATGATACGGACTTTTTAAAACACTACACTTCCAGTTGTACCGTCATCCTGAACTCGCAGGCTGTGTCACAATTACTGATCAAATAGATTTAACCAATAACTTTCCAAACTTTTATGATTTTCAAGTGGTTAAAACCACTTGGAGGGAGCAAAATTAATGGTTTGCTAGGTCCAAGGTACTTTAGTGTCTTGAATGTTCACTTAATTTTTCTTTTATAATAATTGTGACACAGCCTGTCGATTTAGGATCTCATACTCGATACCGGTTCTTGAAAATGATGACTTCGTTTAAACTTAGGTACATTACTATTTGTCATCAGTATAATTTTATAGCCCGCAAGGATTTCACTTTGGACAAATAATTAATGCCGACTATTCATTAGCAACTTTTTCTAAATTTTATTCTCAAAATTTAAAATACTCTTCCGCATTCCGATAACAAATATCCTGCACCATATGTCCCAGCCACTCTATATCATTAGGCAGTTCACCTTTTTCGATATCGGTACCAATTAAGTTACACAAGATTCTTCTAAAATATTCGTGTCGTGGAAAACTTAAAAAGCTGCGACTGTCGGTAAGCATCCCAATGAAGCGGCTCAACAAACCCATATTGGACAAGACATTCATTTGGTCTACCATGCCATCTTTTTGATCAAGGAACCACCAACCTGAACCCCATTGCATTTTTCCAGGTGTGTCACCATCGTTAAAATTGCCAACCATCGTTGCAAAGACTTCATTGTCGCGTGGGTTCAAATTGTACAAGATCGTTTTTGTTAACTTTTCGTCAGTGTCTAGACGATTTAAGAATTTTGATAACGTCGTTGCTTGATCAAAATCCCCAATGGAATCACAACCCACATCAGCTCCCAAACGATTCAATAATTTTTGATTGTTATTGCGAAGAGCACCAAGATGAAATTGCATCGTCCAGCCCTTGTCATAATAGATACGGCCTAATTGGTCTAAGATATATGACTCATATTCTATAGCTTCAGCATTGGTGATGACTTCACCATTCAAGCGTTTGGCAACTGTTGTATTCACAGAGTCTACATCATGATCAACAGCGTTTACATGATTTAATCCATGATCAGACAATCGACAGCCATTGTCATGAAAGAAGTCGATTCGCTCTTTCAGAGCAATGACGACGTCTTGTGCATTTTGAATATGTCTGTTAGTTAAACTCGCTAGTGTTTGAACCTTCTCAATATATGCGCTATTTGAGATACTTATAAATTTATCTGGACGAAAACCAGGTAACATTCGGACTCCCCAAGATTCATTTGCCAATTGTTTGTGATACTTCAAATCATCATTTGGATCATCAGTGGTACATACAATTTTGACATTCATTTTTTTTAGCAGTTCTCGTGTAGAGCAGCTTGACGAAGACACGATTTCAGATGATTTTTGATAAATCGCATCACCACTTTTTTCATTCAATAAATCTGTAATGCCAAAGTAGCGCTGTAACTCTAAATGAGTCCAATGATATAATGGATTACGCATGGTGTATGGAACTGTCTCAGCCCATTTCTGAAATTTGATTTTGTCAGAAGCATCTCCAGTGATATAGTTTTCATTCACACCATTTGCACGCATGGCTCTCCATTTATAATGATCGCCTTTGAGCCATATTTCGGTGATATTCTCAAAGATTTTATTGCTAGCGATTTGATCTGGAGGCAGATGGTTGTGATAATCGATTATCGGCATGTCCTGCGCATAATCAAAATATAGCTTTTGCGCAGTAGATGATTCTAATAGAAAGTTGTCATCCAAGAAATGTTTCATATAGTCATGTGGCTTAGTGAGAAGCTTTTATATATGTTTACAAGTATAAGAATATAGATTGACTCAACAATCCAAAATCTTCGTTAACGTTAACGCTTTTCTAAATCTATCGAAAATTATCGGTTTTTAAATGTAAATTGACCTATAATTTTAAATCGAAATTATATCAACCCATATGTCTCGCAAAATATTAAAAGTACATCCAAAGGATAATGTTCTTGTTGCTTTACAAGATTTAGAACAAGGAGAGCATGTCAAATGGAATGATGAAGAGCATCTTCTGAATGAAAAGATTCAGGCTAAGCATAAATTTACAACACAAGATTTACATCTTGGTGATGATATTATCATGTATGGTGTTCTCGTAGGTAAAGCGACAGCTACCATTCCAAAAGGAGCCCAGATCAATACTGAAAATGTAGTTCATTCTTCAGCTAACTACTCTGTTGGTCAATCAAAACTGGACTGGAACAAACCAGATGTTTCCACTTTTGAGAATCGCACTTTTCAAGGTTACCACAGATCAAATGGTACAGTTGGCATCATGAATTATTGGCTTGTCATACCTCTAGTGTTTTGTGAAAATAGGAATCTGCAGGTCATCAAAGATGCGATGTCTGAGCAACTTGGCTATACGACGACCAAACATTTTTCTGTCAACACTCAAGATCTGATCCAGCAATATAAAAATGGAGCCTCAGCTCAAGATATTTTAAATACGGACATTATAGTTGATCAACATAAAATTGAGAGTCAGCGTGTATTTGAACATGTAGATGGGATTAAATTCTTATCACATGAGGGTGGCTGTGGTTGTACACGCCAAGACAGTGAATCGCTTTGTCGTTTAATTGCTGGTTACATTAATCATCCCAATGTTGCAGGTGCTACCGTGTTAAGTTTGGGTTGTCAAAATGCACAAGCTGATGTATTAAGAGAGGCTCTTGATTCGATAGCACCTAACGCCGATAAACCAGTCTATTACTTAGAACAACAGGAAAGTAAATCTGAACGAGAATTTATCGCAGATGCTGTCAAGCAAACGTTTATCGGATTGATGCACGCAAATAAGATTTCAAGACAGCCTGCACCCCTATCTAAATTGACGCTTGGCTTAGAGTGTGGCGGTTCAGATGGCTTTTCAGGCCTTACGGCAAATCCCGCCTTAGGCTATGCCTCTGATCTACTCGTCGCTTTAGGTGGCACCACTATATTAGCCGAATTCCCAGAACTAAATGGCGTCGAGCAGGAGTTAATTAATCGCTGCGTCACTGATCAGACTGCTCAAAAATTTGCAGATCTGATGACAGCTTACTCGAAGCGGGCAGAAGAATCTGGATCAAGTTTTGCCTTCAACCCATCCCCCGGAAATATAAAAGATGGCTTGATTACAGACGCCATTAAATCTGCAGGCGCTGCTAAAAAAGGAGGTACTTCACCTGTTACAGATGTATTAGATTATACGGAGCAAGCGACAAAAGCTGGCTTAAACTTATTATGTACGCCGGGCGGCGATGTCGAGAGCACGACTGGCTTAGCAGGATCTGGTGCTAACGTTATTGTTTTTACAACGGGACTCGGCACACCGACTGGCAACGCTGTTGCACCAACGCTTAAATTTTCTACCAATACAAGCCTAGCTGAGCGGATGCCAGATCTGATTGATATTAATGCTGGTACAATTATAACTGGAGAAGATACCATAGAAACAAAAGGTGCAGAACTTTTAGAATTAATAATACAAGTTGCTAGTGGTGACTATACACCCAAAGCTGTGGAGTTAGGTCAAGATGACTTTATTCCTTGGAAGAGAGGGATATCGTTGTAGCTCCCTTTGGTCGCAGTGTTAAGTTTCTAAAAATAATGAATAACTAAGAGGCGCTGTGTCTAATTGCAGGAACTGCTTTTTCAAAAGCGTTCTGATATATTGGCATTAACAGGTTATACTCATTAGAGTACTCAAAGTATCTTTCTAATAAAACGTTATCTATCATTTGTTCTACATCATCAACTTCTATGTAAATAAGTCTCCTCCCCTCATTAGCATCATACCATTGACATAATAGAATGTAATATTCGTCAAAATATCCATGCAAACAACTCTCATCATTTACTTTAAGCCAATTGTTATCACTTAGCTTCAGTTTTTGAATAATGCTATTTAAAGTAATTTCCATAGTAACAATTTAACAGTTTTTATAGAAACAAAGTTTTACAATTCCTCCAAATAAGGTCTTAATGTAGTAGTTTCTTCAGCAATTTCTTGAAAGACAACTACTTTTTTGCAATTAGGATTTATCAGTTGTAGCCTAAAGTTACCTAAGTTTCCTCGCAATGTTCTTAATTTTTTCTTCCTTGGGTCTGTATCATGACAGCATCCGAACATTTTTAAGAGCTTGCCTTCTAAATCTTTA
The DNA here is from genome assembly GCA_937959275.1 of uncultured Saprospiraceae bacterium. GTDB lineage: Bacteria > Bacteroidota > Bacteroidia > Chitinophagales > Saprospiraceae > CALFUK01. The sequence goes on from CALGLU010000059.1 coordinate 69,046, forward strand.
AGTGCATCCGTCATCATATTAGTCGAATGATTGTGTTGAATAATTGATTCTACTTTATTGATATCATTCAATGCATGATCTCTATGAATCCTAAGTTTTTCGGACTCAATTTCAAGTAATTTAGATTTAATAATATAAGAATCAAAATATTTACTTGCAATCGCAAAGACTCCAAAGAACACCGTCAAACAATACAAACCTACTCCTGCTATTGATATACAAAGAAGAGTTAAAATCAAAGAAATTGCAATTGGATAACCCCATGACTTTATAACGATGTCCCTTGAAAGCACTATTAAGATGTAAGTTTTTTGTTCATTCAAATATAATAATATGAGTCCCCGCAATCTTACCAGTATGATTTAGCTGTCGCAATAATTACCCTATCGAATAATTTAGGTCCAAAGTACCTCCTGTTTAGTTTATAGCAAAATTCATTTAAATAATTCTGCAAATATTTACCTTTAA
>CALGLU010000060.1 GCA_937959275.1 uncultured Saprospiraceae bacterium
GAGGTATTATCATTTGAAAATCCAATTGTCATGATTTTTACCAAAAATCCCGCCAATTGGAGACTTTCTTTAACCATTCCACGCGGCACTTCGTACCGCGCTACAATAATGTCGCACTTTCAGCGCTTCTATTTCCTTAACTAAATGACATTGGGTCACGACCCATTGCATTCTTCATAATATTTCAATGGGTCATGACCCATTGGAGAGCAACAGTTTGACAATATCAAGCCGACTCATCCACTGGCGCTAACTTCACCACCAGCCCATCCAATTCGTTTGTAATCGGCAACTGACAACTCAAGCGACTATTCTCCTCTACAAAGAACGCCTGATCAAGCATGTCCTCCTCATCATCCGAAGCCTCTGGTAAGTCATGATCTGATTGCACATAACAATGGCAAGATGCACACAATGCCATCCCACCGCAGGTCCCCTCCACAGGCAAATCACTCGCCTTGCAAATCTCCATGAGGTTAAAACTCATGTCTGTAGGCGCATCTATTTTATGCGCTACATCCTCGCGATCAATAACTGTAAGTGTAATTATATTTTCTTCCATTGATTATTCAAATCCATTCACTCCCGCCACAGTGGTATATTTAAAACTAAGCTTCGCATCTGGATATATATATTTAAAGGCAGATTGGACCATGAGAGTTCCCTCATGAAAGCCGCATAATATCAATTTTAATTTTCCAGGATATGTATTGATATCGCCAATAGCGTATATCCCTGGTACATTGGTGCTGTAATCTGCTGTATCCACCTCGATGGCGCTACGATTGATTGTTAAGCCCCATTCAGCGATTGGGCCTAGTTTGGGTGTTAATCCGAATAAGGGTATAAAGTAATCGACGTCTTTTGTAAACTCTCCTTTTTCTTTTGATTTAACGACAACCTCTTTTAAGACACCATTACCATTGACACCAATTGCCTGCGCTTCTGTGATCAAATTGACTTTGTTTGCTTTTGCTAATGCCATCACTTTGTCGACACTGTCTAAGGCACCTCTAAAAGAAGTCCGTCTGTGAATCAAGGTAATTTCACTAGCTACGTCGGCTAATTCGATTGTCCAATCCAATGCAGAATCTCCTCCTCCTGCAATCAATAACTTCTTATCTCTGAACTTCTCAGGATCCTTAACCATGTACTCGACACCATTATCTTCAAATTTCGCAATGCCTTCGATTGGTGGTTTACGGGGTTCAAAACAACCAAGTCCGCCTGCGATGCAAATCACAGGTGCCTCGATTTGTGTCCCGCGACTTGTGGTCAATCTAAATGAATCGTCTTCCAATTTTTCTATTGACTCTGCTCTTTCTCCCAAGGTAAACCCAGGCTTGAACGGTTCGATTTGCTTCATTAAATTATCAACCAGCTCTCCTGCTAGGACACTCGGATAACCCGGAATATCGTAGATCGGTTTTTTGGGATATATTTCACTCAACTGCCCTCCAGGCATTGGCAAGGCATCAACCAAGTGGCATTTTAATTTTAGTAAGCCAGCCTCGAAGACGGTGAATAGGCCACATGGTCCAGCACCTATGATCAGTATATCTGTTTTTATCATATTGTTTATACTCTAAACTATTTAATTCAAATTTTATTCCTATTTACTTATAAATGGATACCACACTCCGTTTTAGACTGTCCTGCCCATCGCCCTTCACGTCCTTTACCCTTCATGGTGCAATTCGTACAACCAACAGAATCATAGCCTTCTAGTTTCATTGGATGAATAGGAATTTTATTGTCTGCAAGATACATATCAAATTGAGACGCTGTCGTATCAATATTAGGGTGCATCTTGATGATATTATTGCGTTCTTCAAAAATATTGAGATTTTCCCTAAATGGACTCGAATTCATCAACAGCCCAGAGATCCATATTTTTTTATCCGATTTGTATGGATCGAATGGCTTTACCTTATGGAGATGACAGCAGGTATCCACATCAGATTCCCATAAGGATGATTTTCTCGCCATTGTGTTATCCTCCACATCTGGTAATATATTTACAATCGTCAGCCCAAGAATTTCAGTTAGTGAATTCTTATATTCAATCGTCTTAGGAAAAAGAAATGTCGTATCAATAAAATGAATAGGATGCCCAGGAGCCGCCTTGCTAATCATGCTCATCAAAATACCTGAAGTCGTTCCGAAAGATGAAGTCACCAAGATATCGTCATGATCAAAATCATCGAACACTCTCTGAATCCGTTGTATCGGATTGAGTGGACTATATTCTTCATTTAGCTTCTCTAATGCTAACATCTCATTTTCTTGTACCTGCTCTAACATATTTTACTCATTAACTAGTGATGATGTAATCCGATTTAATTCTTTGACTTTGTGATTAAAGTCTCCTTTAAGTTTGTCTCTGAAGACTTTTAAATTTTCTACTAATTCGCCTGAGTCATCAGGTAGTACGTCTTCGAGTACTTGACGAAATCGTTTGGCAAATGTAGGCGATTGTCCATTCGTAGAAATCGCAACTTTTAGGTTTCCGCGCGTCACAATTGACCCTAGATAAAAGTCACACAGAGCTGGTGTATCTGCGACATTGATTAATTTGTCTTTTTGCTTAGCGGCATGGTGCACCTGCTTATTCACATCTTCAAAATTCGTAGCTGCGACAATCAAATCATGCCCATCGATATCCGAATTGTCAAACTCCTTCTCGAGCCATTTAATATTATATTGGCCCGATTTGATGATATCTGAGACTTCCTCTCTTGCCCAAGGTGCAACGATTGTAATATTCGCATTTGGACTACTTTTCAATATAAAGTGCATTTTCTCAAACCCAACTTCTCCAGCGCCAACGACGAGCATCTTGAGTTTATCCAATTTAAAAAATACAGGGTAGAGAGGGTTTTGGTTCTTTACTGACTCCATGAAGATCTTGCTTTTTGTTTAATAAACTCGGGGTGAGTACTAACGACTTCCCCAATGACAATAATGCCTGGCGTGCCGATCTTTTTATCATGTGTCTCCGTCAGAATATCTTCAACAGTAGATACAACACATTTTTCTTGGTCTGTCGATCCACTTTGAATCACCATAATCGGCAATTCAGATTTTCCTTCGCTAAGTAAAACATCTCGAATTATCGAAAGTTTACGAATGCCCATTAAGATAACTAATGTCGCGCTACTCTTTGCGGCCAATCGAATATCATTTGATAATTGATGTTCCTTTGTCGAGCCCGTCAATACCCAAAAACTTTCACTAACACCTCGTCTTGTCACAGGCACTCCTTGTAACAAAGGCAAAGAAATAGCACTCGTGATACCCGGTATGACTGCTACAGGTATTCCAAATGATTCTGCATATTCCTTCTCTTCATGACCTCTGCCAAAGACAAACGGATCGCCTCCTTTAAGCCTGACAGCATGCCCAAATTCATAAGCCGATTGGACTAATAATAAGTTGATCTCATCTTGTTTTTTACAGGCTATCCCTGCTCTCTTGCCAACAAACAATCGGATGGCATCTTTAGGCGCTTCTTCCAATAAGTCAACAGAAACTAAGGCGTCGTATAAAACAACATCAGCGCTTTGCAGAGCCTTCAAGCCTTTGACAGTAATCAAATCCTTGTCACCAGGCCCAGCTCCAACTAATGATATTCTAGCTTTTTGTGTCTTGATCATAATTTAAGCTTTGTAATAACTTTCAATGACTTTTTTATCTTTTTGGCCATCGGCTAAGGCTGACTCTCTAAAGGCAATGACTTGCTTTAGAAAGTTCTTGGCATCCAGCATAAAGTTTTTTACGAATTCAGATGTTGGTTGATTATTTTTCAATTCCAATACAGTCTCTTTGAAATTTCCTGTAAATGGAAATCGCCCAGACTCAACAAGTGTTTCCTGAAAATCATCCAGAATACCGACCTGTGTGTTACATTTAATATCATCAGCTAATAGCAGCGCCTTTGCTCCAATGACATAAGACGAGTAACTGTAATACGCCGCCTCAGCCAGATGACCATTCTTAAAGTCAGCCTCTGCAGAATCTAATCGCTCAGATGCATCTTTGATAATTGTCCCGACCACATCCAAGATGACACCTGCACACTCACCAACACCGATCTCTTGCTTGTATTCGTGATCCTGACCCCAATCAAACAAGTCTGTACCAGTGAGTTGAGTGATATCTGCCAATGGCTTTAATAATGTATAAAAGTATTTTTTGCCCTGTCGTACGTAATAGTTATTATAATATTCTCCTTCAGTCGCATTAGCATTGTAATCATTGATCAAATCGCGAATACAATCCAATATCTTTTTTGTTGGTAATTTGATAATCTTGTCAGCGATCCAGCCTTTCCCATTTGGATCAATCCCGCCGCCTAGCACAACCTGCATCGCAGGTACAACCAATTCATTCTTTTTAATCGAGCTACCGTGGAATCCGATGTTTGCAGCCATGTGTTGGCCACAAGCATTCATACAACCACTAATCTTAATTTTGATATGCTCTTCTTCTAATAATTCAGGATACTCGTCTTCGATCATATCCTCGATGACTTTGGCCATACCTGTACTATTTGTTACACCTAGATTACACGTGTCGGTGCCAGGGCATGCCGTCACATCTGCAATCGAATCAAAGCCAGGATTCGCAAAGCCAATGGTCTCCAACGCTTCGAATAATTCTGCCAAATGATCCTCATGAACAAATCGAAGAAGTAGACCTTGATTGACGGTGATTCTGATATCATCTGCGACATATTTCTTAGCAATAGGAGCAAAGGCTCTCGCTGTGTCTGCACTGATATCTCCTAATAAGATTTTGACATAGACGCCATAAAATCCTTTTTGTTTTTGTTCGAATGTGTTCGTCTTTTTCCAAATGTCAAACTTGTCTTGATTGGTTGCTTTTTTAATTTGGGGTTCGAAGAAAGTAACAGCTTCTGCCTGTTGGAATTCTTCTGGATCAATCGGATGCGTTTGGTTTTGCAATGATTTCCACTCTTCATTGACCAATTCTAAAAACCCATCAATCCCTAAGGATTTGACTAAAAACTTCATTCTAGCTTTTTGACGCTTGGATCGCTCACCATGCCGATCAAAGACGCGCAGACTCGCTTCCATAAAGGGGATGATTTTATCAGCTTCTAAAAATTCGAAGGCTGTAGGAGCTGTGATTGCCACTGCACCTAGACCACCGCCGACGAGTACTTTAAAGCCACGGACACCATCTTTTAGTTTAGGAATAAATCCAAAATCATGGAAAAAACTAAAGGCTGTATCTTTTTCACTGGAGGAAAAACTTGGTTTGATCTTTCTGCCCATCTCTTGGCAGATCGGATTTCTTAAAAAATAATAAGCTGCTGCGTGGGCATATGGTGTGATATCAAATGGCTCATCAGGATCGATGCCTGCTGTTGGAGACGCTGTGATATTTCTAACTGTATTACCACAAGCTTCGCGACCAGTGAGACCATTGTCAGTGAGTTCTTTCCAGACTTCTGGGGAGTTTTCTAACTTGACATAATGGAGTTGGATGTCTTGCCTAGTGGTGAGGTGCAGATTACTAGACGCATATTTATCAGACACATCTGCGATCACTTCGAATTGCTTAGGGCTGATTTTACCATAAGGAATCTTAATACGAAACATCTGGACGCCGAGCTGTCTTTGTCCATATACCCCTCTAGTTAGCCGGTATAGCTTGAATCGTTCTTCATCTTCTTCTCCCGTTTTAAACTTTTGGATGCGGTCCTCTAATTCCAGAATATCGGCTTTGTCTGCCACTTCAATATTTTGGTACTTGTCAAATGAGCTCATGCGTTTTCGAATATTAGATAAATAAAAAAAGCCTTTCTGAAAATGGATTCCAGAAAGGCTTCATATGATATAATATGATTTTCCTTACGGGAATACGAGTGTGTTTGCACAACAACAGCAGCAACAGCAGCAAGCTATCATACAGCAACAATCATTCGTATGTCTCGTAGTCAAATTCATTATTTCGTTTTCAATTTTTAGTTCAGGTCAAAAAAAAAGCCTTTCCAGATATTCTCCAGAAAGGCTTTATATATTCTATACATATATAATGGCGGTTACTGAAGATCATCCCTCTCAGGACAACAGCAACAACAACAAACCATATATAATGTTATATTTTTCATTTACGATTACAAGTTTAACGATTAATCAAACTATAAACAACAATCGCCAACTATTATTTTGTTAAACTGTCTTTTTCTTTGCATTTTTTACTGTAAGCCTAAGCAAAGCATTTCTCTGTAATCAGAATTTCCTTCACGTGCCTTGTATGCCTTAAAGATTATTTTTACTTAAACAAGAATGGGCAACTATCATAAAATTGAAATTTCAAAACTTTGATCTTTTCCAAAAATTCAACAGTTCGTATTTCCCTGAAAAAATAGTAGATGTAGATGGAGACAATCTAATCTTGCAACAGGCAAAATTATGGGTAAGGGAATTAAATCACATTTACAAGGATCACATAGAAATAGAGATGTTCCCAATTCTTAATTGGGAAATAAGAACAGACTTCTTTTTCAGATCAAAGACGGTAAACGACTGGGTAAATCAAATAGGAACAGATACGAAAGCAAAACTAATCTATATAATAGAAAATTTCGAAGCCTATCACCTAAAATGGTTTGATAATCAAGTGCAAAAGATAAAATTAATGGACATTGAATCTTATGATAATTGCAAAGATGCGTTTGAAGCGATTACTTTAGTGGTGAACAATATGGCAGCTCATAACAAGTGGTGATGATGGAAGAGCTCCTAGCGTCACTCCTCCACATACCACCGAACCGTTAGCGATAATCAAAAATGAAAATGAACGATCAACTAAATTGGGAAAAGTTAAGAATCTATGGGAAAAATAGATTTGTAATTAGTAGTTCAATTTTTCTATTCATTACCCCAGTCATATATAAAGTCAAAAGATTCGTAGAACAATCTACATCAACATACTTGAATACCGAGATTGAATTATCATTTCCTTTTACATGGCAACTACTATTTATTGCATCAATAATATTTGGTCTTGCAACTCTATTATATCGAATATTCAGTCCTGAGATTATCTACAAATACAAAAATCTTGGTGACTATAAAATTGCTGGAAAATACATATCCCAACTAAATGGATATATAAACCAAATTGAACCTATTGATTATTTGACTCAATACATGGAATTAGAATTAATTGAAAAGAATAAATTCAAAGGAAAATTACCAGATAATTATAAGACTAAAACTCCAATATCAGACAAAATTAAATTCAATAAAATATTCTCAATCTATTCTGGCTTCTATTGGCTTAATTCGTTACAATTTAATCGAGTTGCAGATAACTTAGAAAAAACGAAGTATAAAAGACTACTGATCGAAAACCATTTCACGAATTTATTCTATGAAATATATAGTTATGCTAACAGTACTAAACCCTATACAAGATATTTAATTGCATTTCTTTTTTTCATAGGGACGGTATTAGTTGGATATACAGTGATTGAAAACATAATTTTTGTACTAAATCAATTCCTAACTTAAATAGCCGATAATGAGCCATTACACTAAAGGTGAATTTGATTTCGTAAAAAGAACACTGAAAATTATCAAACAGTATGATTCAATGTTTACAAAAGGAATAGACGAAAAATATGAAATCACATTACTAATAAATTGCTTTATTGGATTGGTAATTATTCCTCATGAACGTTGGATAAATGATATAGATGCAAGCAGGGTTAATAGCGACGATCTTATGATACCCAAAAATTACATTTCATTTATATCTGACACCTACAATTTCAAAAATGTTACAACTCATCTAAGGAACTCAGCTGCACATGGAAAAATTCAACCACGAAGTAAAGACTTTGGAAAGAAGAAAAAAATAACGCATCTTAACATTAAAGACTTCAAAGCAAAAAAGTATGGTGGCGAAAAAACATTTGAAGCAGAAATACCAATTAGAAGAATAGAAACATTAGCAAAAGATATTGGTAAAGCAATGATTAAAATAATGAAATGACTATCGCTAACAATACAGGCTGTTGATAAACTCCCCTAATTAATTTATGTAAAAAGAGGACATTTTCGTATCTTATAGTATGCAAGGACGCAAGAATTTCGAACCAAAATTATTTGTGAATTATTATTTGCCGGATATGATACCCGATAATAATTTTTACAAAGTATTAAAAGACAAACTTGACTTATCGTTTGTATATAAATCAACAAAGCATGTGTACAGTCATACAGGAAGACCTGCTATTGACCCTGTCGTATTTTTTAAAATGGTCCTGGTAGGGTATTTAGAAAATTGTTGCTTTGATAGAGCTCTAGAACGATTGTTTCAATTGAGGCTGGATTTATTATTTTTTATTGATCATGATATTAATGATCGGGTACCTGATCACTCCACTATCTGTAAAACTCGGCAGCGCATTCCAACAGAAGTTTTTGAACAGGTATTTAACCACATATTAGGTTTATGCGTGCAAGAAGGAATGGTCTCAGGTAAAGTGCAAAGTATTGATACAGCATACATAAATGCTAACGCATCTTTAGATCGAATGATGGAAGTGAAAATGGTCGATCGAATGCCTAATGAATATTTAGAAGAAATACAAAAACAGGACAAGAAAGAAGGAAAAGAAAACCTTCGCAAGAAAATGAAGAAAGCCCAAAGAGACCTTGAAGTCCAACGAAAACACAGAGAGAATAAATTCAAGGATAACTCAACATTAAAAGAAAAAGGGTCTTAGCCAATTTTAGTGGGTTTTAATTCTAGCCCACCGAGATGGAAATATATCATGATTATAAAATTGTAAATATTTCTATATCCTTTTGCAATTCTTTTTATTTCTTGAATTTTTAGATTGACTCTTTCAGCGTA
>CALGLU010000061.1 GCA_937959275.1 uncultured Saprospiraceae bacterium
TCTTAAAATGCTGTCTACAACTTGTCTCGTCAGGGAAATTCTCGATAAATTTTAAGATATTCATTTTGAGTTATTTTAACCCAATATCAAAAGTAGCGTGCAGCTATAATGCACTTAGGTATAATTGCGGGGACTCATATAATAAAAAGCAGTTAGCCAACTATTATGAATTTTTTACCAAAAAAGACACGACCTATAACCACGAATTTTTCATGAAAATAAATTCCACAAAATCTATTGACTCAATCATGATTATTCACGAAGCTTTATCATCTGTTTGGTCTGCATCAGAATTGAAAGATTGACCAAAACTGAAAACTATTATAGAGTATGCTAAAAATAAACATATATAAATACTAGTCATTCAATAATTTTATTTTGGGTTACACAGATATATCGTTGCCTTTATATTTTGTCTTTCAATGGTTCTGCATCACTTCTCTTATTGTGCCTGCCAAATAGCCCTATAGACGTCCCATTTTTGATTCCCATCCATCATCAATCGCAGGTTATGGCCAATATCTTCTCTGAGGATCCCAGCTCGTCGCATGTCATCCTTAGCTATCGGGATAAGATCAAAGACAGGCAAATAATTAGCAATATATTCTTAAATCACATCATTACTCAATTTATAACTTCGATAGCCATAGATGGCGACGACTACAAAACACAACATTGGTAATACAAAAGAGAAATTGACTTCTGGTACTCCAAGAATAGTTGTATCGGCATATCCAGATCCGCCAATGTCAAGGATCATACCCTGCGCTGTTGGCATGATCGCCCCACCCACGATAGCCATCACTAAAAAGGCAGCACCATATTTGGCGTCATTACCCATGCCCTCTAAGGCTATGCCATATATAGTGGGAAACATTAATGACATGCAAAACGAAATGGCGACTAAGCTATATAAACCGGCTTGGCCTTGGATAAAGATTGCGCCAAGTGTAAATACGATGGCGAGTATTGACATATAGAGTAGTAATTTTCCTGAATTGATAAAGCGCATTAAATAGGTACAAACCCATCGACCAATTAAAAAGACAATCAATGCCGTCATTGCATAGGGAACAGCAGATTGGTTGTCAATGCCTAAGGTTTCTGCATATTGATAAATGTAGGTCCAGCACATGATCTGGGCACCGACATAAAACATCTGAGCAATAACACCTTCTCTAAATCTTGCTCCTTTCCAAATTCTCGCGATAGCACTTCCTACGCTGCCGCCATCATCTTCTTCTTGGGTTTCAGGTATTTTTACAACGAGTATTATAATAAAAATGGCGATGACAGATAATCCTAAGATCACGTAAGGGTTTCGGATGACCATCAAATCTGCGCTTCGGATGCTTGCCTTGGCTGACTCAGATAAGGTGTCATAAATCGGATTCCCATTCGCATCTAAATCGTCTGATTGCAAGGAACCTAAAATGAAATTTTGAGCAGCATATAATCCTGCCAATGCACCTATTGGATTAAACGCTTGCGCTAAATTGAGTCGTTGAGTTGCTGTTTCTTCAGCACCCATCGCTAAGATGAATGGGTTGGCAGTAGTTTCTAAAAAGGCTAAACCGAAGGTCAAAATATATAATGCTGCAAGGAAGAATCCGAATTGTTCAAAAGCGGCTGCGGGATAAAACAATAATGCACCTAAGGCATACAATGCCAGACCAATCAAAATACCTGCTTTATACGAATAGCGCTTGGCAAAAATAGCCGCAGGCAAGGCCATTGTGAAGTATCCGCCATAAAATGCCATCTGGACCCATGAGGCTTGCGTATTATTGAGCTCTAATATTTTTTTAAATGCTGATACCATTGGATTGGTAATGTCATTTGCAAATCCCCAAAGAGCAAAAAGACTGGTTATCAAAATAAAGGGAATCAATAATTCCCGAGAAACCACTGGTGCAGATTTTGTGACATTCATATGAACTAAGTTAATACAAACATTACATTCTCAAAACTATTATACTATACCTCTATTCACACAAGCTGATACTTATTTTGCATGGGTGATGTCTTGGTTAAGTATTTCGATAATAAATTAAGAAGGAATTCATAAACCGGAAATGCCATAAGGAACCTACCTAAGCTCCCTTGAAAAGGGAGGCATTATTTTACCTATCTAACGAGCAATTAAGTTAAGACGAAGGAGTCTTTTCGAAGGTGATTTTGGTTTAATCCTTCGTGATGAATTTCCCTATCAAATCAATACTCTGTTGATGGTTCATGTTTTGTGCGAGTTGCATTGTTGTGATTCCACTTTCCATTTCTACAATGGTCGGGTCAGCTCCATGTTTTAGTAATAATTCTGCAATGTCTAAATGATTGTAGCGAATGCTTTCTGATAGAGGAAGTGCCAAGAATTCTGGATGTTGATAATTTGGATCAATATCGACTCGTAGATAGTAGTTCACTAATTCAAAGTCTCCTTCTTGAATGGCTTTAAACATGGCCTTCCAGTCTCCTGCTGACATATGCTTTTATTTGTTTTTACGTAATGACATTTCGTTGTTAATAAATCTTAACAGATCAAGGAAAAATAAAACACATGAGACACATAAGTTTGGTTTCGGTTTTCTACGAATTCTTATGTGACTTGTACAAGTCCCACATACTTATGAGTCTTATGTGTTTCAAAAGACGCCACCGTTATACTTTAATTGACCATAAATACAGCGTTTGAAAATAACTTCAGACCATTGTACCAAAACCCTCTGAATAATGGATTGTCCACCATATAAATAATCTGACCTCGACCTTTTTCTTCGACGGCAAAGACTGTTGTGTTTTTAATTTTTTCTTTAATCCGTGCACCTACAAATCCGACAATCATTGGGTCTTCTGGTATGTAGCCCACATTTATCACATCTGTTTGATGAGGATAATACGTACTGCTCGTTCGTAAACTAAAATAGTCTTCCCCTATACCAAATGCTAATGGATGAGTCGGATCCATTTTTAATTTAATGATGGCTCCCGGCACATATGAACTAATGCTCTTACGTTCTCGATCCGAATAATGATTATACCGAGCTGCTAAATCCGCTTGTTTATTTTCTTCTTCTTCCTTAGCCGATTCGCCATCCACATCACTCTTCAAACTAAAGTGATCATCGTCTACAAATGATTTTGTAGCATATCCCATAGCGATGATTTTCCCTCCGCTACTTACCCACGATGACAGCTTTTCTTTTTCAGAATCACTTAATCGATAATAGCCATCTGGTAAGACAAGTGTCGTATATTTTTTTAAATCTATACTGCTTAATCTACTTTTCTCAATCACTGTAATTGGATGATCTAAGACTTGCTCAAAGAAGTGCCGCACTTGTCCAAATGCATTCGCGCCTACACCATCACCCATGATCGTTAGTATGTTTTGCTCAGACATCAAGACCATATCATTACTACCCAAATCTTTACCAGTCTCAGCAAAGCCACTTTTGATCTCAATGATCGTTGCTTCTGAATCTTTCGTAATCTCTTGCAGACTTCCCAATAGCTTATCGTCCATAGATCGATTATCTCCACGTGTTATAAATAAAGTTCCTGCATTGAAGAGTCGTCCTTCAAATGTGACAGGATTAGAATTTAATCGAACCGTTATGCCTTCTCTCATGAGCTTGCCGCCGAGAGTATAGGAGTCTAGACCATTCGCAGGGATGGCATAGGCATAGGCTTTACCAAGAGCGTTCTTAGTTGCTTTGGATTCAAATAGCAAGGCTTTATCAGCGCCAACATCTCGCTTGAGTGCATAGGCTTCGAGTCCGTAGGCATAGGGCAAAGACCAAGCTGTGATATCATACGTGATAGAATCTTCTAGTACGCTCGATGGATCCAACAACACTTGTGTGAGGACTGATTTTGGCTGTTTAGCAGAGACGACAATATCTCCTTCTGCTATAGTGAATGAAGCATTGTCACCTGTTTGATAAGAAAAACCAGACGACGAGCGTGAACCTGAAATCGTATGGTATTGAATTAATTGCTTGTCTAATAATTCGCATAGAGCCTTGGCGGCGTGGTAATTTTTTCCTTGCTTGATGACATAGGATTTGTATTCACCGGCAGGAGCACTTTGGTAAAATTTTTGAAATTCATTGATCAAGTCTTGAGCGTGTCTTGAACTGGTTTCAACAGTCGAGAGTGCTGTTGTTTTATGGTGTTCAATTCTATCAAATAAACTGAGTTCTTCACCATTATTTGTTTTTACAGCTCTGCCGCCACGTCCTGAACCACCTTGCTCATAGGTCATCCCAATCGCTCCTGAAAAAATTGGATAGGTATCACCATAGCTTGGATAAAATAAATCAAATACCTCTTTCGTAAAATATAACCAGCCGTTCTCATCAAAGTACTTTGCGTGATTTTTTCCAATTGTGGTTTGAAAATCTTTTTGCCAATTGGTAATATATGCGTGATACGGTTTGGCAGCAGGAGCAAAATAATATGAGCTATTGTGTCCCATCTCATGCAAGTCAGCATGGACATGCGGCAGCCATTGATTGTATACTTTCATGCGCTGCTGACTTTCGATTTGTGTTTGCCAGGCCCAGTCTCTATTTAAATCAAATAGATAATGATTCGTGCGACCACCAGGCCAAGGTTCTTGATGCTCGATGTCATCAAAATTAGAATTGACTGCTTTGCCTGCCATGCGGCGATGCCAATGTGTATAGCGCGAATTGCCATCCGGATTGACTGCAGGATCAATAATAACAATGGTATTATCTAGCCAATTCTTTGTCGTCGTATTCGACGGATTGATGAGGTCATATAAGACATAAGGAGAGCTTTCAGATCCAGCTGCTTCATTGCCATGCACGCTAAAACTCAGCCAGACTAAGGCTGTACTGTTGACATCTTCAGATTGTCCTTCTCCAAATCCAGCTAGACGCAGATTACTTTTTCTGATGTCTTCTAATCGATTGATATTTGCTTCTGAGGACACAAAGGCCAGGAGTAAAGGCCGCCCTTCGTTGGTGTGGCCATACTCGACAAGTTGCACCATGGGGCTTTCATCTGCTGCATGTCGGACATAGTTGACGAGCATGTGGTGAGGCGTAAACTGCTCACCTTTTTTGTGAGGAAAAAATTCTTCAGGTGACTGTAGTTGAGCATGCAAAGCGCTGCAAGCAAGAGTCAGGACAAGAGAGACAATGAGGTGTTTCATTTGTTTGTGTTATGTGTCAAAAATAGGTAAATAAATGTAGTTTAGGTATGTCTATTAAAATTTGGTGTGGAGGCTATATTGGGGTTCGATAGTTTTTATTTTAATCGTATTGCTCTGAAGCTGAAAGCTCTAGAGATCAGACCTTATTTCTATAGGGTAATCCGTTTTAATAATGAGTCCGTAAGGACAACATCTTTTGTTTCAATTGCCGTTGGTTCGGAGACCAACAGCGGCACTGTATGTTTGTGATTTTATGCAGATTAATGAAATTACTTACTCCTTATCAGTACTTTTAGTCTGTATGGATTTTATGACAAGTTTACCCTATTGGGGCATATTGGTCTTGGTGGTGATTAATGCGATCATCGTCAGTCGAATGGACATCACGGTAGAAGACGATAACGAATGATCGATTATTTATCACAGCATTGGTTTGTCATCCTGCTCACACTGGTTTACATTTTTTTCTGTTTATACATTGGGTGGTATTTTAAGAAGAAGGCGTCGTCTGGCGTGAGGGAATATTACATTGCCAAACGAGAGATTCCTGGCTGGGTGATTTCTTTAGCTTTTTTCTCTACGTCTGCTAGTACGAATACGTATATCGGGCAAGCAGGAAAAGCATTTCAGTATGGCTTGTCTTGGGCATGGGTTGGTTTGATCTGGGCAGTGTTTTGTATTCTGGCCTGGCTCGTGCTTGGTCCGCGGATGCGTAACCAATCAGCTATTTTAAATTCGTTTACGGTGCCTGATTATTTTCAGTTGCGTTACAAGAGTGATTTGTCGAAGGCGATTCGGATGTTGTCTGCAGCGACGATATTGTTTGCGACGATGTTTTATATGATTGGGATTGCTAAGGGATGTGCGCACGTATTGGAAGCGGTCTTAGATATACCCTATGCGTGGGGTGCTTTTTTGATTTTATTTATTACCTGTGCCTATACGATGTGGGGCGGGATGTATAGCGTCTTGTGGACAGATGCGGTGCAAGGGATTATAATGTTTGTTGTGGCGATTATTATGGTGTCTTTGCCTTTCATTTATGTGGGAGGCGTTGAGGAATTAATGACGACGCTTGCGACGACGGATCATGTGACGAAAGGCGGTGAGTCGATGGGAAATGGCTTGGTGAGCTTTGGACATTTGGTGTCGTTTATGTACATCCTTGGTATTGGCTTATCGATTGGGATGAAGCAGATTTCGGATCCGAAGTCTTTGATTAGATTTTATTCGATTGACAATGCGAAGAGCATGAAGTTTGCGATGATTTGGACGCCGATTTTTTTAGGGATTTCATTGATTTGTGTGATGGGCTTGGGGGCCTTGGTGCATGGGATGGCGAGTCAAGAGGAGGCGGCGCATTTGATACAGAATACGGATGAGGTTGTTGGGTTTATGTTGCAGAAGATGGACAATCAGTTGATCAGCGGGATTTGTGTAGCAGGGCTTTTTGCGGCGGGGATGTCTTCGTTGGCGTCGGTCATATTGATTGTGGGGACGGCCTTTGTGAAGGATATTTGGGATGCGTGGAAGCCTCAGAGTGAGCAGGTGATTATTAAGCAGACGAAGATGACGATGGCGCTGTATTGTGCCTTGGTGTTTGTGGTTACTTTATTTCCTCCGGCAGGGATTGTTGAGTTGACGGCGTTTGCGGGGGCGGTGTATGCGGCTAGTTTTTTTCCGGCGATTTTTGGGGGCTTGTACTTGCGATGGGGGACGGATATAGCGGCCTTGAGTTCGATGGTTGTCGGGATGTTGGGGACGGTGATTTGGCGGTTTGGTTTTCGATTGCGGATTGAGTCATTGAAAGATATACATGAGATTATTCCGGCCTTTCTCTTGTCATGTTTGGTGTATCTGATTGTGAGTCGAATGACAAAGCATCGGATTCCTGACAGCGAACATTTGGATCGGTTGTTTTCTGTTTAGAACATATTGCACTTATTGGATAAATTATAGCATTCTGAAACAGAATAAAAAACGCCGGTAGGTGTGACATCATTGTAGCCCGTGAGTTATCACGGGTTAAAAATGTACATCAAATCTTAATTTGGCAAGATTTTTAGTAAAAATCATGAAAAATTAAATGTTGGATATTGTGCATTAAAGTGCAATATGGTTTACACACGGTTGTTTTAAAGAGAACAGCATTTCAATGAAAAAAGCTACCTTACTTTAGTCAATAAAAACAGTACATGAAAAATTTAGTTAGACAGTTTATTTTTGTTCTGGGTGTAGCCTTTTTGAGCATTCAAACAAATCCAGTATGCGCGCAAATTGGTGATGTCGAATTTGTTATTGGAGATGCTTTGCCTGATGCGCCGGCCTTATCAGCTAGAGGTAATTATCACATTGGTGTCCAAACACTGAATTTGATTAACAAAAACCAAATCGATATACTAAATGCCAAAGAAGGAAATGAGCCTCTATATGATAGACCATTGACAGTCGAGGTATGGTATCCTTCTAGTATTGATAGTAGTCTAGCATCTATCATTGAGTATGAAGATGTGTTGGGTGTGGCTGGCAATCCTGAAAGACCTTTGATTCCTTTCACGTTTAAAGGTAGAGCAATACGTGATGCCTCGCCTATTGAAACAGATGATTCATTTCCACTAGTAGTTGTATCTCATGGTTATGTTGGGTCTCGATTTTTGATGACTTATTTAACCGAAAATTTGGCATCTAAAGGTTATATCGTCGTAGCGATCGATCATACCGAATCAACCTTTAAAGATGCAGCTGGATTTCAAAGTACACTTCTTAATAGATCTAAAGACATCTTATTCGTTGTGAATGAGATTGCTGATTTAACTTCTCGTGACAAGCAACATTCATTATCAGGTAAAGTAGATGCAGATAGAACAGCTGTCATTGGATATTCTATGGGAGGATATGGCGCTCTAAATGCTGCAGGAGCGGGATATAGTGATATTGCACTCAATTTCTTCAAGGGTATAACAGGTGGAAGTACTGCACTTGAATCTCGGGGCACCCTAAATAAATCATATAAAAAATCTCTTGATCCAAGAATAAAGGCCGTCGTGGCATTTGCACCATGGGGAATGGAACGAGGAGTTTGGGATAATGAAGGATTGAAAGGATTAAAAACACCTGTTTTTTTCATTGCTGGTAGTGAAGATGATATATCAGGATACGAAAAAGGAATTAAGGCAATTTATGAGGGTGCAATTAACGCAAATAGATATCTGTTAACCTATGATAATGCCAGACATAATGTCGCCCCAAATCCGCCACAAGCAGCAACTATGAAAGACGGTTTACATATTGATGAGTATTATAGATATGCCGAACCTTCATGGGACGAACGCCGAATTAATAATATTAATCAACATTTTATTACAGCATTCTTAGGTATCCACCTCAAAGGTGAAGAGCATGATGCCTACTTAAATCTCAAAGAGGACTCAAATGAAAAGACTTGGTTTGGTTTTATACCACGGTCTTCTACTGGATTAAGTTTATTGTATGCAACTGTGGGTGAGAAATAGAACATATATATGAAGTAAGAAAGTAAATCTCTCTTCAAAATTTCTTATTTCATTTTAACCTTTAGAGTGGATACTATAAACCAAGGAGCTGAATCCTTCTACTTTTTATAATAAAAAAGTGCTGCTACAATCCCTGAAGCAACACTTTAATATAAACATCTAAGAACAAATCAAATTCTCTTAATCACTTTCACTGCAAGACTCCTTTAATGCAGTGAAGTCTTCTACAGAAGCGACTTCTTGAGTAGTGCCATCTTCTAACTCAATTGTGACAGGATACTGTAGGGTAGGTTTTTCTGTGGCATCTGGATTATTGCTTTTCCAATCTCTGATTTGTGTTTTTAAATCTTGTCGGTCAGCTCCAGTAATTGTCGTAGCATCTGGGAGTACGAGTGTGAGTGGGAAGACAAGTGAAAAGCATCTGTCACCTTTATGATGACCATGTCTGCCTTTGCTGCCGTAAAAATCTTTGCGACACGTTCGCTTTAATTCAAATAATTCAGTTTGATCTGAAATTGTGCTCAGTGTTCCATCTTCAGCTACAACCTCTAGTGGGAATGAAAGAGACGGTAAAAGATCCCAATCAATATCTCCTTTATAACCGAATTTGATTCTATTTCCACCTTTTCCTTCTCCATCACTGTCTTCATCATTCTCATCTTCATTTGCAAAAACCTCTGCATTGTTTTCAGCCCATTCTTTTAATTGAGCGCGTAGATTGTCATAGTCTTCTACTGTAGAGGTCGTACCATCTGGGTATTCAATTGTAACGGGAAAGATGAATTCGAAACATCCCATTCTACCAATATTACTTTCTGCCTGAATGGAATAGATAGACTGATCAATATAATTTTGAACAGTTTCTCCGCTTATTTCAGAATCCGCATCAAAATCTGAATCTGAACAGGAGATAATAAGACAGCCCATGAATCCGAGAACAAGAGCTGATAAATACGTTTTTAGCTTTTTTGTGTTTGTCATTATTAAATTATGTTTGTTTGACTATAGAAGTCATTCCGTTTGAATTTGTACTCTTTAGACATTGAATAATTTCACAAAAACTGTCAAAACCCCAATTTTCTGCTTGAATGTATCAAGCTAAATTTGCGAAATAGGCACAATTGCCTCAGAATAGCCTAGATTTAGTAACTTTAAACACATTATATATTTTTATAATTTATAACTTTACTGTTTATCAGTAAGATGTCTAAGAAATTACATAAAACAGGCAATTCAAAAAAGAAGGGTGTGACAAGCAGTCAACAGTCATCTCTATGGATATGGCGATCTGCTATACTCGTTTTTGCTGCCCTACTTTATGCGAATACGCTAACTCACGATTACACTCAAGACGATGCTATTGTCATCTATGATAATATGTTTACGACCGATGGTATAAGCGGAATCCCTGGATTACTTGCTAAGGATACCTTTTACGGATTCTTTAAAGAAGAAGGCAAAGCGAATCTTGTGTCGGGTGGCAGGTATCGACCTTTAACGCCAGTGATGTTTGCAGTCGGGTGGCAACTCTTTGGCAAGAATCCATTTTGGGGACACCTATTCAATCTCCTATTTTATGGTTGTATTGGGCTGCTCATTTTTGAATTGATCCGTCGATTTAAAAAACGGAAAGGCACGGATTGGACAATAATTGCATTTATCACAGCGATGATATTTCTTGCCCATCCCGTCCATACAGAAGTGGTTGCCAATATAAAAGGGCGAGATGAGATAATGACATTGCTGGGCTCCTTACTTTCACTACTTGCTGTTTGGAAGGCTTTGGATACTAAAAAAGGGGTTTGGTATTTAGTGTCGGCAATATGTATGTTTCTAGCTTGCATGTCAAAGGAAAATGCAGTTACCTATATCGCCATCATACCTCTTACACTTTGGTACTTCAAGGAGGAATCGATTGGAAATTCAATAATGGCAACTCTAGCGCCTTTGGTCGGTGTCATCTCCTTTATAGCGATTCGAACAGCCGTTTTAGGTTTTGAGTTTGGAGATGCCCCCAATGAATTAATGAACAACCCTTTCTTAAAACTGGTTAATGGCAGCTATGTCCCATTTAGCACAGGTGAATGGGCTGCCACTATTATGTTCACACTTGGTAAATATGTACAGCTTTTATTTTTTCCACATCCATTGACACATGATTATTATCCAAGACATATCGAGGTCATGTCCTTTGGTGATATCAGTGTATGGCTTAGTGTATTGATGTATGTGATTTTAGCAATTGTCGCAGCCATTGGGTTAAGAAAAAAGTCAGTGATGAGTTATGGGATACTTTACTTTCTACTGACCTTATCCATTGTTTCTAATATCGTATTCCCCATTGGCACGAATATGTCAGAACGCTTTTTATTTATGCCATCAATTGGGTTTTCGTTTGTAATCGCTTATTATATTTTTACAAAGCTTAGCAACAAAAAACTAGTCTATGGTATTTTAGGATTTATCGTTCTCTTATTCTCAATAAAAGCGATCCACCGAAATGGAGCATGGAAAAACGACTTCACGCTCTTTAATACGGATAAGCATGTTTCTAAAAATTCAGCAAAGATTAACAATGCAGCAGCTGGTTCTCTATCAACTGCAGCCTTTAATGAAACAGATCCGGTTAAAAAGAAGTCGATGTTACAAGAGGCCATAGAGCGATGTGATAAAGCAATTTCCATTCATCCCAATTATAAAAATGCCTATCTGATTAAAGCCAATGCTTACCATTATTTAGATAACTTTAAGGAAGCAGAGAAGCACTATGATATGGCATTGCGTATTGATCCAGGTTTTAAAAGTGCGATTACAAATTCTGCAATAAATTATAGAGCCTTAGGTAGGAGATATGGAGAAGTCGATCAAAATTTGCCGAAAGCGATTGAATATTTGAAGAAAGCCGCTATAGAATTACCTGATGATTATGAAGTGATAAGACTGTTAGGAACGGCTACAGGGTTTTCTGGCCTTCACGACGAGAGTATTAAATATTTCACAAAGGCACTTGAAATAGAGCCACAATTAGCCGGCGCTTACGTTAACCTTGGTAAAGCCTATATGAATGTAGGAAATACTGACCAAGGAAATTTTTATTTGAATAAAGCTTTAGAAATTGATCCCAATGCACTTAGTAAGTAAGACAAAACTATTTATTGTATGTACGTTACTCTTCTGTGGCTTTAGTCAAAGTGCTGTCAGCCAAGATGAAGAGCAGATATGGGTTGAGCAGCAATTAGCAAATCTCAGTCAAGATGAAAAGATTGGGCAGCTCTTTATGATTCGTGCTCATTCTAATTTAGGTGCAGACCATATCGCCTCTGTCAAACAACAAATTAAAGACTACAAGGTTGGCGGACTGTGCTTTTTTCAAGGCAGCCCTGACAAGCAAGCAGAGTTGACAAATACATACCAAAAATTATCTAAGACGCCACTGCTAGTAAGTATTGATGGTGAGTGGGGTTTAGGCATGCGCTTTCCTGATAATACAATTAGTTATCCAAGACAGCTCATGCTAGGTGCAATTCAGGATAACAATCTCATTTATGAAATGGGAAAAGAAGTGGCTGCTGAGATGAGAAGGATTGGTATTCATATTAATTTTGCTCCTGTCGTCGACATCAATAATAATCCCGATAACCCAGTAATAAATAATCGCTCGTTTGGAGAAAACAGACTTCGGGTCACAGCCAAGTCTTATGCCTATATGAAGGGCATGCAGGAGGGAGGCTTGATCACAAGTGCCAAGCATTTTCCAGGTCACGGTGATACGAGTGTCGACTCCCATCATGATTTGCCAGTGATTACACATAGCAGACAGCGGCTTGATAGTATTGAGTTATTACCGTTTCAACAATTGATCAAACAAGGATTAGATGGTGTGATGATTGCCCATCTTAGTATTCCAGCATTAGATGATACACCAAATCTGCCGACAACCTTATCGAAGCCAGTCGTCACAGACTTGCTAAGAGGAGAGATGGGTTTTGATGGACTGATCTTTACAGATGCGATGGAGATGAAAGGGCTGACAAAATACTTCAGCAATGGCCGCGCTGAAGTTGAAGCGATCAAAGCAGGCAATGATGTCCTACTCTTACCAGCAAACTTCAAACAATCATTTGAGGCTATTCAGGCAGCGCTGAGCTCGGGAGAACTGACTATGGCACGAATTGATGAAAGTGTCCGCCGTATATTTACATATAAATATAGAGCTGGATTAACAACGACGCCTGTCATCAGTTCAATTCCAGATATTCTAAATGATATAAATTCCAATTCAGGGAATGCGCTTAAAACTCGTCTGATTAAAAAATCAATGACTCTGGTCAAAAATGACAAGCAGTTGGTACCCATTGCGGGTGCATCGGGTAAGAAAGTTTTATCGATTGCTATAGGTAGTGAATCACAAAATGCATTTCAGTCAAGACTTTCCAATTCGATCAAGGCGGATTATATATCTATGACGCAGGCCTCATTAGCAGGACAAGTCGAAAGCCTTAAGAAAAAAGTGAGCGGCTATGATCTGACAGTGATCAGTTTGGAAGACATGAGTAAATACTCCAGCAAGAATTTTGGTTTGCGAACAGAAACAGTCAATTTTATTAATGCCATTGCAGGAGCAGAGAAGGACATCATCTTAACTGTATTCGGGAGCCCGTATGCCTTGAAATATTTTGGCAATGTCCCTCAAGTGTTGATGGCCTATGAAGATGATGATGAAACTCAAGGTATTGCAGCACAGGCGCTATTAGGAGTCACAGAAATAAATGGTATTCTGCCAGTCACGAGCACACCTATCTTTAAGGAAGGCTATGGATTGTACAGTCCGTCAACCGAGGTTTTGGGCTACGGCATTCCAGAGGAGGTTGGCTTAAATTCAGATTCCCTTAAGGCCATTGATGATATTGTAGCAGAGATGCTGAGGAGAAGAGCTGCACCGGGCTGCCAAGTATTGATTGCCAAGGACGGCAAGATTGTCCTGCAAAAAGCTTACGGTTATCATACCTATGATCGCAAGCGCAAGGTAAAAACTGATGACATTTACGATTTAGCATCGGTGACGAAAATCATGGCGTCGACACTGTCCATTATGAAATTACATGATGAAAAGAAATTCAATATTTATTATCCGATAAAAAAATATATTGCTGAAGCAGATACAAGTAATAAGGCCAATATCATTGTCGAAGATATTCTTGCACACCATGCAGGTCTAGCAGGATGGGTGCCATTTTACAAAAACACGCTGGATCCAAAATCAAAAAAAGCCAAGGTTGACAATAAATATTATCGTCCAAAAATTACGGATGACTTTAATATTTTGGTAGCCAATAATTTATTTCTTCGCTCGGATTATCGAGATAGTATTTGGTCTAGGATATTGGGAACACAGCTAAGAGAAAAGCGAAATTATAGATATAGCGATTTGGGTTTTTATATGATGCATGAGGCAATCCATAATATTACGGGAATGCATTTGAATGAATATGCTGAGCAATCATTTTATGGTCCTTTGGGGTTGACAGCTACAGGATTTAATCCATTGGAAAAGCATGATAATTCTAGAATCCCACCAACTGAAAAAGACAATTACTTTAGAGGGCAGGTCGTAGATGGCTATGTACATGACATGGGCGCTGCTATGCTTGGAGGTGTGAGTGGGCATGCTGGCTTGTTTTCAAATACGCATGACTTAGCAGTACTTGGACAGCTATTATTAAATGGAGGAAGCTATGGTGGCACGACATATATCAACGCCAAGACGGTAAAGGAATTTACAACTCGATATTACAGATCAACTCGTCGAGGCATTGGCTTTGACATGAAGGAATTGAATCCTGACCGCAAGCCTAATATGTCAGAACGAGCACCCGATTCTACCTTTGGGCATTTAGGCTTTACGGGTACCTGTATGTGGATGGATCCAGAAAACAACATCACCTTTATTTTTCTGTCCAATAGAACCTATCCGAGTATGAACAATAATACATTTGGCAAGTATGAGTTTAGGCCTAGAATCCAATCCGTTATTTATAGTGCGTTAATGGATAAGGGGGAGAAGGAAACGAATCCATGAGTTAGTCATCATCAAAATTAAAATGTGAACTTCAATTTTATAAAAAAGAATTTTGGATTTATAGTTCAGAATTCAAACAAGCTAAATGATGTTAAGAAATATCAAAAGAATATAATCTTGATATTACAATAACGAATATTTAAAGGAAGATCCTTGCTTGTATAGCTGGCTTAGTTGTCATCTCACTCGAAATTATTGAATAAACTGTATATTGAATATAGTTTAAACCATAGATAAATAAAAACTTAAATATTTAATATATTTGAAAACAGCTAAAACATGTCTGAAAAAAAAGATAACAACTATAGATCAATCGTTATAGAAAAAAATAAGATTAAATGGTACACTAAGTTATTGTTATTAGGGGCTGTGGCAATATTAATTTGGGGTGGGGAAATTAAGGCAATTCTATTTTTTGTGTGTCTCAGCATTCTTTTAACAATTATAAAATGGAGTGAAATTATTCGTTTCTTTTTAGGGAAGGATTATTTTTTGTACGATAATCATGGAATTTTAAAGTATAAGATTCGAGGAGATAGCGTTGAAGACATACTATTTGCTGATATAATTGATTTGCAAATAGATAATACAGCAATTATATTTTCTAAAGAGTATAAAAGACTTGCTAGAAAAGATAAAAAAGAAACATTTCACATTTCATTGCAAGGTTTAAGCCCTTTGGATATAGAAAAAATACAAAGCATTTTTCTTGATAATCTTTCATTACGAAGCTTAAAGGAATCCGAGGCAGTGAGACTCCAAAGAGAGTATAAAAATCGAATTGAAACTAAGAGCGATATTAGTGAAATGAATAAAACAGATCGCCAAAATAATTCTAGCGGATCACCTATAATTCGGTACTAATAAATGGCTATATGAATTTTATTCAATTTATTCTTTAGCCACTACAGCATGTGTTTCAATCTTTTCTGTTCCCTAAGCTCTTATGTTGTGCTATTGTTTCGCTGACCTTTAATTTTTTATTTGTTGCTAAAATTGTATAGCTTTTATGTATGAAAAAGATCTACTTCATGATGTCAATCTTGGTTTATTACCTCGCCTTCGATTTTTGATCAAGTTTGAGGCAGAAAAAGACAGAACCTACTTTTGCTTTAAATCTAGTCCACAAGCAGCTTCCATTTCTGCCAAGATTGATATGATATCTTCATAAGTTGTTTCTTCCTGATTATTGAAATCCATGAGTCTGTGATTCCATTGTTTGTTAGGATCTTTTTCATTAATTAAATGTCTTAGTTTTTGAAGGACGGCATTTCTATGGTTGTATTTTTGCTCGACGGCAAGTGAGGCAATTTTTAATGCGCAGAAGAGACTGTAGCTTTTATTCGCAAGATCATCTTCGCAGATTCGATCATCTTGTTTATGCCAATATTTTGGTTCAGACAGCATGTCTGATGCCAATTGTATAATCTTCAAGTCATCTTCTGTAAATGGGACAACGGGATCACGATCTATGGTAAATGAAATAGAATTGTTTGTATACATAGGATCATCAAACGTTAACCATTCTGACCTGAATCTAAACATGATTTGTGGATAGCCAGCCCTATCGGTTCTGGTAAATTCAGTTGGAATGTTCGTTTTATGTTTAAAATTAATCGTACCGAGTCTTGGGAGCTGGCCAAATAGTATTGAGCTGTCAATTGAACTATATATCGTATCTAGCTCTATCATAAATCCTGTGAAATATGGATCATCACAGGCCCCATTTAATACATTATTAGTCAAATACAATTCAGCTTTGCTTTGAGAAGATAAGGCCGATATGAAAACTGATAAGAGGATTACAATACAGAGTTGAATCTTCATGATAAGAGTTTGTATTCAATGTAAGCTTCACAAAAGACATTACGTATAATTGCTGAGCCATTAACGTATCATTATATCTATTCGAAATAGACATTAACAAATGAGAATGTCTTGACAGTATGAACCAACATAAAATTGCTTGAATCATGTGAAGCTGTGTATTGTAAATTGCATCTTTTTCAGACAAATATTTTATTCACCACCGCACGCCCCTGACCCTAAAGGGAAATCAGCCCACATAAAATCAAGACAGACACTCTGCGATGGCCTCCCTTTAGGGAAAAAAGGGCGCGGGTGAGCTTGAAATCTATTTGTTATAAATATATCATTATTGTACAATTTGAAATACACATCCGTGTGACTTTTGTAGATTAAAGTTCTGACGTTCTATGTATATTTACGAGAATAAGAAATGGAAGAAAAAGAACTATATAAAGAAAAAGTCAAATTACACGAGGTCCAATTAGACCCAAAGACTGAGCAAAACTACACGACTGTAGATTGTCCTTCCTGTCAAACATCGGTACCTGCAGAGCATATTAATATTAATGATAAAATTGCAAAGTGCGGCGATTGTGATGTCGTCTTCAGTTTTGACGAGACATTAAAATCCTTGACTCAATCTGGAGCAAGCAAACAAACAGTGTTGCGGCCTCAAGGCATAGACGTCTATGAATTTAAACATGAAACAGAAATTACAGTTAAGCAGCCCGCTGCTGCTATTGAAATCTTACCATTCACGGTATTACCTATTTTCCTTTTCTTCAGTGTCTTGCTTGTTTTCAAAAAGGGCATTTCGATTATGTGGCCGGGAGTGGCATTTATCATGAATCTTATCTTAACGATTTACTTATATAAGCGCGAGAAACATACCGTTAATATCCGCATTAATAAGTCAGATCTCAATGTGCAATGGCGACCCAAGAAACTGATGTCTGATAAGTCCTATCATATTTCTGACATTAAACAACTGTATGTAAAAGGGCATCAGATCTTCATGATCGTTGATGGCATAGACGGATCACAGCATGTCAACTTGATTCCTGGATTGGTGAATCAGACGCAGGCTCATTTTTTGGAGCAGCAGATAGAGGCGTATTTGAAAATACAGGATGAGGCCGTGGTGGGGGAGGATGGCTAATTTTTGTTTAGCAGGATTTATTATTCCAACTCCTTGCACGAAACCAAAGGCTGGCAGTCTCAAAGAGGAAACATGTCACCCTACTGCTTCAATAGCTTGCGCAAATACACCTGCGCATTATTCTGGTTCACAAATTCGATAACATGTAACCCACTTGGAAAAGTTGAAACATCAATCATCAAATCTTCGTCTGTCAAATAAGATTGGACAATAGTCCCTTGGCTATCAAAGACTGTAATTTGGTATGCTTGATGACCAACTTGGATATACAACTGGCTATTTGAAGGGTTGGGAAAAAGCTGAATGCAATCATCGTCTAAATTAACATGTACAGCCGTTTTAAGCATACAATCCGCTGGTAGACATAGCTCTCCCATAGGCACGGCAGCCTCATTTGGATAGCGGATCATAATGTCATAACGCTCACTCGGCGAACCGGCGACTTCAAAGATGCCGACCTGATCTATTGTCGTATATGGATAAGTTTGACCACCATCGACACTGATTTCAATTTGTGTGGCGTCTATATAGTCAGGAAATATAAACTGGAGCAAACAAGTGCTTTCATCGATTCTGATTGTCATGATTCCTTCAGGAGGTGTGCCAAGCGTTGACGAATTAGGAAGCTGATTTCTCAGTGTCTTCGTTGCCTTTGATGCACATCGTAAATACCAATCACTCGGCAAATCATAACCATCTGCATCGAGATTTAGCCAGTAGCCTTGACTAGGAGATTGACTGGCTTGCTCTGCCGTTTTAAAAAAAGCGGTCGCCTCATCAAGCTCATCTAACATCGCAAAATACAAGGACTCACAATTTTCTTGGATTGCACCATGCGCTTGCATCCAAAAGAAATGACCACCATCTCTTGGAATTTGATTTTGCTGAGTAGAAGCGTCCTTTAGATTATACCAGGAAAATCCTGGAAATAAAACGGGGACAAATAATATCGAGTTGGCATCGCACCAAGCCTTGCCTAGCTGTATCTGATTTTGCACGTAGTGATTATAGCTTCCTTGGTCGACATATCGCCCTACACTCCATGGACTAATTACCTCGACATTGCTAAACGCAGCTAACCATGCCGCATCTAACGAAAACCAATTATCGTTTAATCCCAGTTTAATAGAGGCTCGATATTGTGGTGCAGCCCCATTATGAAACCATTCAATCAGTTCGTTCAATTGTCCAACTGTCGCATTATTATAAAACGTAAAGCCCCACAAAGAAACTAACGGTCTATTCTCGTGATGTAAGTAGCGATCACTATCTACTATCCCTAGATCATCTACCAAGTGCATCCAATCCGCCTTAATGTCTTCGACTGCATCACCGACACCATCATACATGATTGAAAAAACTCTGCCGTACGTTTCACAGCCTGCCATAACAGAGGTGGTCACGCTATCTCTGAATGCCATTACGACAGGATCTCCATATTCGCTAATGAACCGCTGAAGAAAGACGCCGTCTATATCGTAATCTCGTACCCACTTCATATGCCTCAATACAGTTTGTTTGTTTCCTGATGAAAACACAGGTGCAGTGTTTCCATTGGCAAATGAATAAGCGGTAGGATACGTCTCATCCTCGCAAAATTCTCTGAGGTCTGGATACATCTCAACTTGCAAAGGACCAACACCAAGCACATCTAGAATTCCCCAATGCCAATAATTAGGTCTTGGGCTGGCGTCATCTGGATGGCCAAACCAACCTTGATAGCCGAACATGGCCTTCCCTGTGTAACTGCTATTATCTACTGTTGGGACATATAGGGATTGGGCATCAACATTGTACCCACATAGAAAAAGTATGATGGTATATACCTGGGTTCTCATAATTGATAAATAGATGCATTTTAATTAATCAATATTTTACAACACTTAAAGTACCTAAATCTATTCAAAATACAGAACTAGTTTTTCGTTTCAGGAATCTCTATCAAATGCTAAAACTGAAAAAAAATTTATACCTTTTCGCTCTAATAGAATAATCATGAGTAAACCATATTGGGGAGTTGATCTAGGCGGCACAAAAATCGAAGTGTCAGTCTTCCATTTAGTTGATGGTGTTGTAGATATTATTGATCGCAGACGTGTGCCGACGGAGGCAGATCAAGGTTATCAGCACATTTGTGACCAAGTACAAAAAGTGGTCTCAGAGTCTAGAGCTGTCACAGGGCTTGTGCCTGATCACATAGGTTTCTCTACACCAGGTACGACTGAGCCTTCGACGGGTCTGATGAAAAATTGTAATACCGTGGTGATGAATGGTCAACCGATGGCAACTGATTTGGCTAAAGTGCTAGGCGTGCCAGTCACGCTAACGAATGATGCCAATTGTTTTGCGGTGGCTGAAACCAAAATTGGGATTGTACCGGATGAGGTGCCAGGTGCACAGGTTGTGTTTGGCGTGATTATGGGGAGTGGTTGCGGTGGCGGAGTGGTTGTTAATGGTCAGGTGATTACAGGCTTGCATGGGATTGGCGGTGAGTGGGGGCATAACTTTCTTGATGAGTCTGGTGGGGATTGTTATTGTGGTTGTGTTGGCTGTGTGGAAAATGTCATTTCTGGTACGGCCTTACAGAAGTATTATTTGCAAGAATCTGGTGAGCAGAAAGTTATGAAAGAGATAGTAGACGGATACCGATCAGGCACTGATCCTATTGCTACTCAAACTATGGAGCGACTCTATCAAATGTTTGGAAAGGCTATATCCGTCATCATCAATGTACTTGATCCTGATGCCATTGTGTTAGGTGGAGGACTTGGAAATATTGATGAATTATACACGCATGGTGTTGCTGCTGTGCAAGATCATATCTTTAACAAACGAGTTGTGAATACGCCTTTTCTCAGACCAAAATTGGGAGATAGTGCGGGCGTATTTGGTGCTGCATTGATAACTGGGTAATGGCAGACTTGGCAAAGTGATTCTTAACTCATCACTTTTGCCAATAGTTCGGTTCGGCTGCCTACCTCCATTTTTTGATAGATGTTTTTTAGATGGAATTTGACAGTATTGATTGATACAAACTGAGATTGAGCTATATCGCTGGTCCCTTGTCCTTTTGACAGTTCGATGATGATATTGTATTCTTTCTCACTCAAGGCTGCTTTCGCTTTACCATCAAGAATCTCCTTAGAAAATAATTCTTCTTTTTTAGTTGAATGATAATTGTGTAAAGCAACCGCCAGCGTGGTCTTTAAGTCATGCTCTTCGAATGGCTTGACAATATAGCCGTAGGGATTTGTTGTCTTGGCTCTATTCAGCGTCATTTCATCTGAGAAGGAGGTCAAATAGACAAAAGGTATGGCATACTTTTCATTGATAATCTTGGCTACATCAATACCATCGCGAGTGCCCCCGATGTGAATATCTAGTAAGACTAAATCGACTTGTCTTGAATGAAGAATATCCAGAGCGCTTTCACTGGTGTGTGCTATACCGATCACGGCATAGTTTAAATTCAAAATGTAGCTTTGAATATCTTTCGCGATTATAGGTTCGTCTTCGACGATGAGGATGTTGCTTTTCATGGAGGTTGTGTGTGCTTATAACGAATTTAAACAACTTTTAGGGTTTATTTACTACTCGAAAGGGTAGGTGACTGAATGTTTCTGCGTTAGCAGAAATGAATTGACTAAATGTCAATTCATAATGAAGGAACCGATCGCTCCCCGCGATCGGCTTAATTGATTTGAGTTGTGTCCTTTGTTAATTGACTAAATGTCAATTCATAATGAAGGAACCGATCGCTCCCCGCGATCGGCTTAATTGATTTGAGTTGTGTCCTTTG
>CALGLU010000062.1 GCA_937959275.1 uncultured Saprospiraceae bacterium
ATTTCCTTAATAATGGCTCTTCGAGCTTCTTCTGTAAACACTCGATGTTGCTTGCAATTGCCAACTTGCTTTTGTTTTGACATTCTCTAATTTAGTGAAAGTCTAACGTTAGGGTTGTCAACCTTTTCTGGGCGGATCCAAGCACCAACTCAACACTTAACACTCAAAACTCAACACTCAAAAACCAACACTGCGACCAAAGGGAGCACCAAAACCCAACTCCGCCATACACCACGGGATGCCGCTTCCTTCCACCATCCATGATTCTATCTCTGACATATCGTACATTAGCGACTAAACTGGCTAAGCATGGCACTATCTCTCAAACAGAGTTACTGGGAATCGAACACGTTTTTACGACATCAGGATCTGATCATTATTGGTGGAGGTATCGTTGGATTGTCAACGGCGTTAGCTGCCTCTAAACTGGATAGTCAACTCAAAATAACCATCTTGGAGCGTGGCCCAATACCGATGGGCGCCTCCACAAGAAATGCCGGCTTTGCTTGCTTTGGCAGTATTTCAGAATTGATTGATGATTTTAAGCAATCATCAAAAGAAGACGTCAAACGTATTATTAAAATGAGGAAGCAAGGCCTTGATCTGTTGAGAAGCTATGTTCCTGACAGAGAAATGGATTATCTGCCGTCTGGAGGCTATGAGTATTTTTCAGCCTCACAACAACATGAGTATGACGAATGTAAAGCTAACCTTGAAGACTATAATACCCTCGTACAGGAAGCCACAGGACTTGAGGACACATTTAAAATTGTAACAGCAAAGCAATTTGGATTTAAGTCTCCGATGCCATTAATCTATAATCAGCATGAAGGCCAACTGAACCCTGGAAAACTTGTGGAGTTCTTAACTCAGTTCGTGTTATCACAAGGTGTACGTGTTATGAACGGCGCTCAAGTATCTCATGTGGAAGAATCAAAGGAGTCCGTTCAGATTAATCTCGTCTCTGGTCACAGTGTTTCTGCAGCTAAGATTGTACACACGAGCAATGCCTTTGTGGGGGATTTATTGGATCTTCCAGATTTGAATCCAGTAAGGAACCAAGTGTATATGACCGAAATAATCCCCGACCTTGCGATTTCAGGTTGTTTTCATTGTCAGCAAGGTTATGTTTATTTTAGGAATGTGGATGATAGACTCTTGATAGGAGGTGCTCGACAACATTTTAATACGGAGGATACGAATCGATTTGGACAGACCCATGATGTTAAATCATATTTACTCTCATTTTTAAGGGATGAGATCGGATTACCTGCGTCTATAGATTTTGAATATGGCTGGAGCGGAATTCTGGCAGTAGGCGAGTCAAAGAAGCCGATTATCAAACAAGTCTCAGAACGGCAGTATGCTGGCGTAAGGTTGGGAGGAATGGGTGTTGCTATTGGCAGTCTGGTGGGCAAAACTTTAGCGGATTTGACTTTTCCATAACAACAGGGACGAATGGCTATACGTTTTGAAGTAGTAGTTAAGTATGAATAGAATAATCATTGCGATATGTTTTGTGCTGTACAGTATCTCGGGCCGTACTCAGGTAGATAGCCTGATTGTGCCTGCTATTGTAGATACGTCAACGACTGAAAAACCTTCCTTTTTAACCCATCAACAAAAATCATGGATTAGATCACCAGTTGACAGCATGGTAATCGATTCGTTATCAGATCAAGTCATTTTTACGCAGGATAGTGTCATTATGTATTGTGACTCAGCACTCATTATCAATGAAATCGAGATTAAAGCCTGGGGCAATGTAGCAATCATTCAACAAGACACTATAGAGATTTATAGCGATACGCTTAAGTATAATGCTGAAACTAAACAATCAATATTGATTGGAGAGGTCTTTTTAAAAGATGGTGACGAAAGCTTGTTCACGGATATCTTGTACTATGATGTTGGTAATAAAATTGCAACCTATGATCAAAAAGCCATTATGCAACAGGGAGATTTAACCTTGCGCAGTATCAATGGTCGATATGAAGTGGCTAAAAAACGTGCTTTTTTTACAGATCAAGTAGAAGTTATAGATTCGACCTTAACGCTGTGGACTGATACCTTGAATTATGATTTCCATAGAGAAAGAGCTAATTTTTTTGGTCCGACTCGGATCAATCAAAATGATGCTAAATTGTATTGTGAATCAGGACACTATGATATCAGAGATAAGGCAGCAAGGTTAGAGCATCACGCTCAGTATTTAAGTGATTCACTCATTGCCTCTGCAGATATCCTTTTTTATGATGGTGAAAGCAAGGAGATCATCTTGCAGGAAAACGCAAAGTTTAAAAAAGGCCCAAGCTACGGCGAATCCATTCAGATTGTCTACAATGAAGAGACTCAACTGTCTGTCTTAACTGGAGATGCGTATTATGTATCTGAAGGTAGACGAGTTAGAGCGGACGTCATCGAACACAACGGCGTCGATGACTCCTTTTCCACTAAGGGCAGCATGTATCTGAATGAAGATAATTGGAAGTTAACGGCAGAGCAGTTCTCCTCTGAGCCAGAGTCCGAAGTAAAAGTTGCTACAGATGATGTCATATGGAAGGATACAGTCGAAAACATCACCTTATTGAGTGATACCTTGTTTATAAAGGATGTGAATAATGAAGTGAAGGCCGTAAATGCTGAATTCAGACCTCTGTTATTTAAGGTGAATAAGTTAGATACTATTTGGATGTCAGCTATCAATATCAATGCCTTTGATATAAAAGATAGTTTGGGGACAGCAAGCATATTTCAAGCAGAGAATGACGTGCGTGTCTTAAGTATTGATTTTCAAGCAAGTTCTAATTTCTTAAGATTTCATTCAAGAGATTCGACCTTAACGCTCATGCAAAACCCATTGATGTGGGTCGATTCATCTCAGTTTATGGCTGACAGTATTGTTATAGATATGCTTAATGATGAACCTTCCGTTTTGCATCTTTATCAAAATGCCTTGATTATCAGTGAATCATATCCGACGGTTTTTGATCAGATCAAGGGTCGGGAGATCACCGCATGGTTGTCTGATGGAGAAATTGATTCGATGCTGGTAGAAGGCAATGCTGAATCAATATACTTCATGAAAGATGATAATAATGCCTATATCGGTGCGGATAAAACGGCCTGCAGTGACATTGTTTTCTACTTTTCTGAAGGAGAAGTCAAAAAAATAGTGTCATTAACTACTCCAACTTCTACCTTAGTTCCAATGCAAAATATAAATTTGCAGGAACATATATTAACTGGTTTCGGATGGTATATCGAAAAGAGACCAATGGATTTAAAAGATTTGAAAGTTGAGCTACCTTAATCATGTATTAATTTCTTTATTTGTAATGATAGCGTCTTGTATGCTAGCTTCTACACCTGCAGAAATGTTGAGTGAGGCTAATCTATTAGCCAAACAAGAAAACTATTCAGATGCAATTAAGTTGTACGAGCAACTAGTCGAAACTGAGCACTCTAGCGCAGACCTGCACTATAATCTTGGCACAGCATATATCCATCAATCGAATGTAGCTGATGCGATATTAAACTTGAGAAGGGCTCTCAAAATAGATCCGCAGAACAAAGCTGTGCTGCAAAATCTAAAAATTGCGCGCAGCATGGTCTCCACTGAAATCATTGCCATTCCCGAGTTCTTTTTGACACGTTATTGGACAACACTTTCAAATCAAATTGGCTCAACTACTTGGGCGTGGCTTGGGCTGCTACTCTTAGTAGGCATGGTATTCGGGATTTATAAGTGGCTAATTGGAACAGAAGTAGATAAGCGTAGGAAAGCTTTTTATGTAGCTGTCATCTGCGTAGTTCTTTTTTTAATCACCTTTTTAGCTGGCTTAACTCAATACAAGTATGAAACAAATAGGAGTCAAGCAGTGATTATGAACGACATCCAGCTGTTGTCTGGTGCTGATGAACGAAGCGAAGAATTGTACCCTCTTTCACCTGGTGTAGAAGTAAGACTTATGGATAAAATTGGAGACTTCTATAAAGTAAAGTTAGTTGACCAAGAAACAGGATGGATCAATCAAAGTAACCTTAGGATTATCTAAGAGTCTATACTGTTGTAAGAAAAAAGCTTGTTAGAATTCTATTCTTCCTCTTCGCTTGCTGCTGCTTGTGGTGCAACTGGTGGAGGTGTTGCAGCAACTGCTTTAGCTTTGACTGGTTTAGCACTCTGAGCGGCCTGAGCCATATCAGGAGCGATACTCACAAATGTTCGATTTAATCTCTTTTTTGTGAATACAACAGTACCCGGTACAAGCGCATGTAGCGTATGGTCTCTACCTATGCCTACGTTTTCACCTGGGTGAAATTTCGTGCCACGTTGTCTTACGATGATATTACCAGCTTTAGCGACTTGACCTCCAAATAACTTGACGCCTAATCGTTTCGCATTACTATCACGTCCATTGTCCGTACTACCTACACCTTTCTTATGAGCCATTGTCTGAGAGTTTTAATGGTTTATCTCCTAAAGAGAGTCAATTTTAATTTTGGTGAAACACTGTCTGTGTCCGTTTCGCGTTTGGTAGCCTTTTCTTCTTTTCTTTTTGAAAACAATGACTTTGTCACCTTTTTGATGACCCAAAATGGTTGCATTTACAGATGCACCAGATACAGTTGGAGTTCCGATTGAAGTACCAGAATCACCCGATACAAGTAATACATCATCGAAAGAAATTTTATCTCCTTCTGATCCTTCAAGCTGATGTACAAAGAGTTCATCACCTTCAGATACCTTAAATTGTTGACCTGCTATAGAAACGATTGCAAACATGATTATTCAATTTACTTTTCGCAAATGGAGTGCAAAGATACGACTATATCTGAATATTGGAAATATAATTTGCTCTTTAAAGCATGTTGATTTAGGTAAAATGGCTCTTTAATCAGTATGCGTGAGCTATTTATCAATATGTGAGTAACATATTGCATGCTTGGAGCCACATCTGATCAGCTGAAAACCGCCGTTGCAACATATGTATAGCCCCGTTAGGTATCATGAGGTGATAAATGAAACTGAGATTTTAGTTTGACGAGATTTTTAGTGAAAATCTTGACAAATTATGTTTTGGATGATTCTTCAATTAGGTTTGCACTGTGAAATTCATCCATTATCGAAGAGTAATTATCAATAATCAATCAAGTTTTCTTAAAAAAGTCTCTTAATTTAAACCGTTTTTTAAGCTTCATTCCATTACGCTCAATCACCATTTTTATAGTCTTGCCATCTCGTTTTTGTAGAAGCTTTGTGAGTTTGCTCAGTGTCCAGTTTTTATCTTTCCATATACCCACTTTCTTGATAATGTCACCGGGTCGTATATCCGCTTCATAGGCTGGCGTATTGGTAAATACATCCTTGACATAAAATTGTCTTAGATCAGGACCAAATGCAAAAATGATAAGTCCACTCTTGTCATAATCAAATTTCTGGTTGTACTTTTTTTCAGCCTTCATGTACATCTTCTCGTGTAAATAATCAATGTAGATTGAAAATCGACTGAGAAGCTCGTTGCCAATAATTCCGTTTCGGCTTAACTTAATGTTTTCCTTTTTAACGAATGATAGATCCTGAAAAAGAGTCAAGATCTGTTCAAATTTAAAATTGCCAAACGATAAGCTATTCGTCTTACCGACATAGCCCATCAAGTTGCCACTCAGTCCATGTCCTATCGTACCCTGGATCACAAATGGTGGGATCACAATAGACGTATCCGTATTCGTATGTAATAAAAAGGGGATTGCAGCTCCTGTGTCTATTAGGAGCTTTGTGTAAATCGTGTCCTTGTTGCTAAAAACAGATTGTGTTACAAAATATGGCTTGTTGTTTTTGACATCAATATCAAAGACGGTATACCCTTTCTTTTTTAGTACAAATTTATTGGGATGAAAGAGCCGAATAACCTCCTTCTTATAATCAAACTCAACAACAAGACCTCTGAAGAAACTGCCGCCAATAATACCATCGATATCAAAACCTAGGCTTTCTTGGAATAGCTGCAAAGATTCTTCGAGAACTAGGACATCTCTTAATACTGGAATCTGTTCATCCAATCTCATAGGAATATTTCTGGCGATCAGGGCAAACTGACTTACTGACATATCTGAGCCCTTAATTTCTATTCGTTTTGAATACTCTAATTGGAGTAGATCAGCATATGCCTTTTGAAATAGGATCGTATGTTCAGCTCCTGTGTCAAAAATAAAACGTAGTGGGAGAGTATTCTTAAAATGAAGTTTTACGGTGATAAAGCCGTTGTGTAATTTAAAAGGCAACTCAGTCATGTTCCTGCCTCTGAGTAAATCTAATCCAAGGCGTTGTGTGTATGACAAAGTCACAGCACTCATTAGCCATAGAATTAGTAGACATTTACGCATGCAGCAGGTTTTTCCTTAATAACAACGAATCAAAGAGATCGTTCGTGTCTAAATAAAAAAAGACGATCCTCTGAAGAGAATCGCCTTTTTGCGAAAATATAGTTAACTATTGTTGTTTATTTGACAACAGCAGCTTCAATTCTTCTGTTCTCAGCTCTACCTTCAGCTGAATCATTTGATGCAACTGGATTAGCAGCACCATAACCTTTTGTCATGATTCTTGCACCCGCAACACCTTGTGAAATCAATCTTGCTTTTACTGCATCAGCTCTTGATTGAGATAATGTCATATTAGCATCAGCGTTTCCTGTATTATCAGTGTATCCACCAATTGAAAGTTTAACATCCGGATAAGCCTTCAAAATTTGAGCAAGATTATCAACTTCAACTGCAGTGGCACCTGAAATGGCAGCCGATCCAGTAGCAAAGTTCAAATTCTTGAATGTTACTTTACCGTCTCCTTTGAATCCTCCTTCAATGAAATCCATCATTTGAGATCCAGCAGAACCAGCAGCAAATTTGATGCTTCCTAAAGCACTTTTAGCAGCTTCATTTACATTTGAAAATGCAGCTCCTGCCATATCAGCAGCGCCTTTTGCAACATCTGCAACTGCATCAGTCGCACCTTCTGCAACGTTACCTACAGTTTCTACTGCTCCACTAGCAACATCTCCAACCATATCAGCAGCACTGTCAATTGGGCTACATGTCTTAATGCCAAAGAAGCTTAAACCTCCTAAGACTAATAATGCAGGGATTAACCATTTCATGATACTTCCTCCAGCATTACCTGCTACATCAGCAACATTGCCAACTGCATCAGCGGCACCTCTACCTACATTGCCGACAGCGTCTGTTGCACCACCAACTACTTTTTTACCAGCATCGACAGCACCTCTTCCTACATCACCAACTTTATCAGCAGCTCCTGTCACAACTTTTTTACCGCTATCAACAACGTCACCAGCTTTACCAGTAACTTTATCAACTAAGTCTCCACCAAAAGAAGATAAGCCTAAAAGACTACCAACTCCAGCAGGTAAGGCACTTTTTACAGCACTTTTTTGTCCTGATAATAAGCTCATCAAGCCTGAGATGCCTTTGTTAGCAACCTGACGCTTAATAATTCCAAATAAGAAAGGAGCAGCCATCTTTAATAAAGAAGATGAAGAACTACTTTTCATTCCACTTAGACTAGCAATCATGTCAACTAAGCCACCAACTTTGTTACCTAATAAAGCAGATAAGATTCCAGATCCACCATTTAGTAAGCCATTTACTGACCCAGACCCTTTTGAGAATATGTCGCCAATATTGTCGAGCATACTGTCGTCTGTTTTGCCCAAAAGGTCCATCAGGCCTTTAGCTCCATCCTCACTTTCTCCTTGGTCAATTACTTTTCCTAATAATGAAGGAAGTATATTGCCAAGTGCAGAACTTGTATTATCTGAAGACTCGCCTAAGAATTTAGATGCATTTTTAACTAAAGCACCCGAAACCTGATCTTTAAACAGGTCTAATAAATTAACTGACATTTGTATATTGTTTTAATGAATAATTTGTTAGTTACCGAATTGAGACAATAAGGATGTTGTAGAACATATCTTATTGATTATGAGTATGTTAGATGTTAATACTTGGTTTTTCTGCAGCAATTACAAATGGTGTAACGCAATTAGTTGCATAAGAATTTCTGAAATCTTAATTATTTATCAAAAATTTTCTTTGTACCGTATTTGTTTAAGTTTTATGAGAAAAATCCTACTTTTTACTTGGTTTAAAACAATCGATTGTGATGATTGAAATCAGCGAATGGTATTCAAAAATACGCATTAAACCTGAAGAAACACAAACTATTGGTGCCAAACCACTTATTGACGGCTTAAGAGCCTGTTAATATTTTAGCCTAATAACACAAGATTAGTCGAACTTATGTGGTCCCTTGATGTCATCTAGTGCTCTACTAAGTATATATTGAATGTCTTTTAAGAAGAGGACTTTTGGAATTTTACAATAAGTGATAATTTAATCAAGCTCAGTTTAAATTTAAAGTTTGTCAAAAGATTCTTAAATGTTGGACTTAGATATCCAAAACGTCTGTAGGTGAAATTATGCTCAGCTATTCCATACGCTGATTTTGATAAACGCTAATCAGAGTGGTGTGGATGAACGTTTACCTTTAGCTAGATTGAAAACGCGGGCTCAAAAAAGATAAAAAGGAGTGTAGTTTGGACACAACAAAATGAGCTTGAGGTAAACGTTTTAACTATAGGTGCTATTTGTACTTTTGGTGAATTAATTCAATGTATTTAGGAGTAAAAAGATATTTACTTTGGTTAAGGCTCGGCCGTCTGCAACGGATGAAGAAGATATTTTTTACAGACTTAAAAAGTATGTCAAACAAATTGTACATTACAAAGAACAACATAAACACGTTTTAGAACACACTTTATGAAGTCCCAACATTCATTCGGCTATTACTTACTGAGAAAACTGGAACACCTTGAAGAAGCAGAACTTCCAGTTGATCCACGAGTTGATAAGCTTTTTAAAATTATGGTGTATATGTTTGACGAAATTGTCAGGCGAGAAAATATTCACCTGACATCCTTGTTTTCAAAGATTGCTTATTTAGGGAATCGATATAAACTTCCCAAGACTCTTTTATATCATCTGCATGGATTTAGAAAGTTCATGCAGGATAAAAATGACGATCATGTCTTTTCAGAATCTGATTATACGCTCTACAAAGATTCAGTGCTGTTTGCAGTTTATAATTTATTCTCTATTCAGCCAGATACGGGGTTTAGGAAAAATTATTTTGCTGACTATCAAGTCAATCAAATTAATCAGTCGTACACGTTTATAAGATCTTTAGAAGTATTGGCATTAAAGGGGAGCATATCAGATAAGACGATTCATGGATTGAGTAGTCAAGAGCCATTTGAGGAGATTACCATCTTATGGGATCAACCGGAGGAAAATGATATTTACTCTGATGCCATCAAAGAATTAATTGAGCAAAATGCGTTTCCTGTCAGTCTATATTTGCATTTAATTAAGGCAGATGAGCACAAGAAATTAATTCCCGGTATGCTTGTCATCGAGCCATCTTATTTAATTGACGTCACAACGATATCTAATTGTTTTCAACCGCAGGGTAGCGAAAGCCGAGATGGGATTGTGAGACGGTTTATGATGGTGAATCCAAATGCAGCGATCATGAAGGGAAATATCGCTAATTTTCTACTCGATGAATTGGTCCATCAACCCGATCTAAGTTTTGAAGACCTTCAACATAAAATATTCTCAATTAACCCATTGGTCTTTGCCTTGTTTGATGATAAAACAGTGGTTGATTTGATCCAGGAGGTCAGAAAACACTTCCAAAGAATTAAACAGACCATCCATATCGAGTTTACAAAAAATGCCATTTCAAAAGAAAGTATTTATATCGAGCCCGCATTCTATTCACCAAAATATGGTATTCAAGGACGTTTAGATTTATTAAACTATAATCATATTGAGAAAAAAGCAGCTATCATTGAATTAAAAGGTGGCAAGCCATATAGAGCAAATAAGTATGGTCTCAATAATAGCCATTATCATCAAACACTACTTTACGATTTACTGATTCATTCTTCACTAGGAGATGACTTAAGAGTCAATAATTTTATTCTCTATTCTGGTGTTGAGCAGGATAATCTACGCTATGCACCTCAAATATTATATCAACAAAAAGAAGCCATCAGAGTTAGGAATGATTTATTTATTCAACAACTTAAACTAGAACAGCTTTCGAAGGAAAAAGATGTTTTACATGAAATGAAAAAGTCTGCTTTCCCTAAATTGAGAGGATTTGCTAAAAATGATATCGTCCATTTTGAAAAGACCTATCAACAACTGGATGAAGTCGAACAATCTTTTTTTAGACATTTCACCTCGTTTATAGCCAGAGAGCAAAGGTTATCTAAGGTCGGTTCGCGAGACATAGAACGTATGAATGGTTTGGCCTCAATCTGGCAAAATAGCATCGACGAAAAAATTGACGCCTTCACCATTATCAATCATTTAGAATTAATTAAAAATGAGAGTGAAGATGAAGTACCTGCATTACGGTTCCAACATTCTGGCCGAACAGCAAGCCTATCTAATTTTAGGGTCGGAGATATATCAGTCTTGTATCCTGATCTAAATGGACAACAAGATGCTGCGCTTAAGACTCAAGTGTTAAAAGGGACCATACTTGAGCTTAACGAAACGGATGTTTTAGTGCGGTTGAGAAGCCGTCAATACAATCATGATATATTTAGAAAAAACACTTATTGGCATATAGAACATGATCGACTAGATAATGGCTTTAATGCGATGTACAGAAGCCTATTTGAATTCATAGAATCAACACAGTATAAAAGAGATCTTTGGTTAGGTAGAAAAGCACCTACCCAAAACTCAACGGCAGAACTTCCCGTCATTCCTGAATTTACGAATGAACAGCAGGAGATTTTTGAGGAGATCATATCGGCCCAAGACTATTATTTGCTATGGGGTCCGCCTGGGACAGGTAAGACAAGTTTTATTGTGAGATATGTTGTGCAATATTTATATCTACATACAGAAGAGAACATTTTACTCTTAGCCTACACAAATAAAGCTGTTGATGAAATTTGTGATGCCATCTGTGCTATCCAATCCAGCTATAAACATAAATTTTTGAGGATAGGATCACGATATGGTGCGCATCCAAAATATCACGATAATTTATTGATCAATGTGTCAGAAAAGTTGACACGAAGATCTCAATTGTTGAATCAAATTCAGAAAACCAGATTATTTACAGGAACTGTAGCATCGATCATGGGAAAAACTGAATTGTTTTCAATGAAAAAATTTGATCGCATCATTATTGATGAAGCTTCTCAATTATTGGATCCCACTATTTTGGGCATTTTATCCAGATTTGAAAAGTCAATCTTAATTGGTGATCATCTGCAACTACCAGCTGTTGTGCAGCAGAGTAAAGAAGAGAGTAAGATCACTGAGTTTGATTTAACTGATCTCGGTTTTGGGAGTATGGCAGATTCATTATTCCAACGGTTGTATACACTCTGTGAACGTCAGGATTGGTACTGGGCCATCGGGCAATTAAATGCTCAAGGAAGAATGCACTCCGATTTAATGACATTCCCTAATACTCAATTTTATAACAATGAATTAAAGACCTTACCTAAGATTCAAAGATTAACCGAAGAATTTAATCTTGAGTTTACAAAAGAAGAACATCGAATCTTGTCGAGAGAGCGCCTTGTTTTTGTGCCATCGGCTTTATCAGATACGGACCTCAGTTATAAGATGAACTCTGATGAAGCTAGAATTGTCACTGAAGTCATTCTTCAATTGCAAGCAATTCATCTTCATAATAAAAAGGATTGGACGATTGGTGTGATTACACCGTATCGAGCACAAATTGCAAATATTAGACATCAACTAATTGAACATAAGATTGATATTTCGAATATTTCTATTGATACAGTCGAGCGGTATCAAGGCGGATCAAGAGATGTGATTATTTTATCATTTAGTGTCAATCATCAGATACAGCTCAACAGCTTATCAGAGTTAGCCTTACAGGGAGTTGATCGGAAATTAAATGTTGCCTTGACTCGAGCTAAAGAACAAATTATTTTGACTGGACACCAAGCTATTTTAGAGCAAAATTCATTGTATAAAAAATTACTCAGTACGTATGTCAAGTTGGATATCTAGTGCTTGAGACACTAGTGCATTAAGTTCTAAATAAATAGTACCTTAATATTAACAAACACAAAACTTATGAGAGGGAGTAACCCAGCCCCTCCCTTAACAGTAAGCAAAATTCAGATTGAAGCTCTTGAAAGATTAAAGAGACGATCTGGA
>CALGLU010000063.1 GCA_937959275.1 uncultured Saprospiraceae bacterium
ATAGAAAACTTAAAGGAAAAAATAACAGCATACATCTACTATCACAATTTACACAACAAGAAAACTACCAAATGGAAATTTAAAGGCTTCACTAAAAATAAAAAATTAAGGTGTTGTAAACTTGCTTCTTGATGCACTAGTGCTCTGTCAAGATATATTGGCTAGTTGAATTTGAGAGTAGTTTGTGCATGAACT
This sequence comes from uncultured Saprospiraceae bacterium, assembly GCA_937959275.1. GTDB lineage: Bacteria > Bacteroidota > Bacteroidia > Chitinophagales > Saprospiraceae > CALFUK01. Next base: position 196 of record CALGLU010000063.1, read on the forward strand.
AGGCGCAGGTTCGGTCTGATAGCCCAGCTATCAAGGCCGGTTCTGTAACGACGTGCATGTGCAAAATACGCCAAAAGCACTATTCAGTTATATCTTTACAGAGCACTAGGTTCAGCTTCAGAAATCACTAATGGAATTTTTGATTTGATTTCTCTGCGTTCAAATTTTGTACAATGAGCATAAGGTTTATCAAACTCTTGCCTTGATAATTCATCCCAAAGTTCATTATAGGATGCTTTGATTTCATTGTACACTTCTATGTATTTAGAATACGTCGTATTGACATCATTGGTGATGGATACGACTGCCTTTTTAGGATGACTCGGTTTATTCTTTTCTTTATATGGGTTGATAATAAATGTTTTGATAATGCTTCTTAGTTTGCTAACCGTTGTTGGATTATTTTCAGCAAAAACAGCATCATCTTTATTGATCAGTATCGTTAAGACATTATCCTGATTGACATCTAACACGATTTCATTTGGATCCCATGGCGGCAGTTTAACGAGAATACCTTTGTCCTCTACTATTGTCGTTGTGACAAGAAAAAATATTAAAAGTAAAAATGCGATATCCGCCATAGAGCCGGCATTAACGCTATTGTCTAGTCTATCTTTGAAGCGAATTCTTGTCATCTTTCTGTTTATTTCTAAGATGAATGAAAACATGTTTTTGGTGTCTTTGCTCCCGGTGGTCGCAGTCTATTGTTAATAGTGGATAGTCGATAGTTTTGACGTCTATCCAGGTATTGGATAATTACAAGTAGGCCGTTGTTGGTGATGTCACCAAAAATGTTTGATTGATTTACAGCCAAGCAACATTTATATACTTTATGGAAGTATGAAAGCTTTATGGAAGTATGAAAGGCTACAAGTGGGACCTCTATAAATAATTAGCTTGGTTTGGAAACCAACAGCCTTTCGTGACATCTCATTAAACATTCAAAATTCAACACTCATCATTACCAAGGCCCTCTAGTCCTTCCGAATCAGATAAATGCCCATGACAATCAAAAGCAAACCAATAAAGTGAAAGGGCAATAACTGCTCTCCATCGATGACACCCCAAAAAAGCACAATCGCCGGCATGATGTAGGTGACAGAGGAGGCAAAGAGGGCAGTTGTTCTCTGCAACAAGTGGTAATAGATAATGAGCGAAATCACTGTACTCATCACAGACAATAGAGTCAAATACATTAAGGACAATTGGGCAGCAGGTTCAGAGATGACTTTTTGAGGAATGCCAATGTAAATCGCAATCAGTAAAAAGGGAAACCCAACAAATAGAAAGGACACAGCTCCTAATACCAAGGGATCATCGTTTTGAAATAGCCGCTTTATGAAGTTGCCGTTTAAAGCATAGGACATCGTACCCAGTACAACGAATAGTCCATAGACTGGTCGGGCACCAATGTACAGTTCGCTACCAAATAGAATAATAAGCACTGCACCTGCCAGCCCGAGGAGTACCCCACCAAATTGTAGTAATGAAGACTTTGTGTTGAAAAATAAGACGCCAAAAATAATCGTAAATAAAGGAGTTAGACTATTTAGTATTCCGCTGGCTATGCTTGTGATTTGCGTTTGAGCAATTGCGTAAAGAAAAGCTGGAATGGCACTTCCTGTCAAACTAATTAATAGATATTCTTTCCACCGCCGCCAAACGATCTTTTTAGAAAAATAAAACACAAATGGCAAGAAGGCTAGAAAAGCAACAACAGTACGCATCAGACCCATTTCAAAAAAGCTGAAGCCGACCAAACTCTTCTTAATGAGAATGAATGAACTACCCCAAATGCAGCTCAAAAAGAGTAGGCTAAGCCAGTCACGGGCAGTGATTTGTGGTCTCGGTTTTTCTGGATGAATCATAGTGAAATCGCATGGCGAAGATACAATTTGAACGGTCGTAATTCTAATAACATATAAGCATTAATTCTATGTCGCAAATAATCGTTGTCGCAACACTAAATAAATCTCTATAGATCTAGTTGAAATGTTAAAAAGAAAGTATAATTTGCACCTCCTCTTATATTCTAATAACCTGAGAATGAAAATCAACTGTAAAAAGGCTTTTAGCCTATTGGCTGTTTATTGTGTCCTTTTGACTGCGTCTATATCCGCGCAAACGTGTGATGCTCTGGTATGTAATAACGACCTCCAGATCAGTCTTAATGTCAGCTGTGAGCTAGTGTTGACGCCAGATATGCTTTTAGAATCGCCGGCAGCTGAAGGTGATTATAGTGTACTCCTTTTCGACGAACATGACAACTTCCTAAGAAACGATACTTTGGTAGCTGCTGATTCTGGTACAACTGTAACGTATCAAATAAGTTGTTCCGAAAACTCTTGCTGGGGACACATCATTGTTGAATCAAATATCATTCCTCAACTAGATTCCCCTTGCTCATGTACAGACACTGGGATTATTCCAGATGAGTGTAAGCTATTTTGTGGCATCGTTGAAAGCGTCCCTACAGCATTAGTAACTGTTGAGGAAGCTGCAGCTGCTTTTGGAAATTGTGGACCTGAATTAGTCGGAGATATTAAAGTGAGCGAAACAGTAACTGGAGATATATGTGCAGAAGATGGAGAAATAGTAGAAGTGGTATATACAGGTAAAGTACAACTACACGGTCAAATTCAAACGATTGATATTTTATGTCAGCGCTACTCAACGATCAAACTTGATTTAGAAGATGGCTCTTTTGATTTTCCTCGCAGTGTTATTTTAGACTGTGATTATCTCGACCACATTGTTGTTGCCGAAGGAGAAGAAGCTATCATTTACGAATTAGGTGATCCAGGATCTATTTTTGCATCGACTGGTAGTGGCAGTCTTTCATACCCGACATTCACTCCAATCATTGCTGCAACTGGTAGTGGATCTACTGGTGGTATAGGTGGTTTTGACTTCGCAAATTATACAGTACCTCAAGTGATCACAGTTTATGATACAACTCATATCGTTGTTGGTCAAACATTACGTGACACAATGGCGGTAGAGATCATTAATGGCGTAGAAGTCTGGGTGCTTAAAACAATCGTTGATAAAATATACGAAGAAGAAATCACAGAACGCCTAGATACGATAGGTGTCATGGATGCAGTGATCCCAATTGTCGATAGGTTGTGTAATGTCCTATCAGGCTATTCAGATATCGAATTTGATGCTTGTGGCCAGGGTAAGAAAATAGTCAGAACATGGAATCTGATTGATTGGTGTACCAGTGACGTAACAATATCAGGTAGACAAACCATAGAAATTATTGATGTCACTCCACCACAAATTGTAGAATTAGTCGATGGTGAATATGTGCCTGTCACGATCATGAGTGATCTGAGTGCGAGTATCGAGCCATGGGCGTGTAGTGGTAAGTTGAGATTGCCCGACTTAAAGATTCTAGACAATTGTGATCTAGAGCCTACGGTAAGCTGGAATACAGAAGATGGACGAGTAGAGAATGGCTATTTAGTTGACCTTTGGTTAAATCAAGGCCCAATAAAAGTTATTGGCTCTGTAGCTGATGATTGTAATAACGTAAGTGAAGTGAGCTTCAATGTCATCGTTGTTGATGATGTACCTCCTGTACCTGTGTGTGAGACAGCACTCCAAGTATCTTTAACAGGTTCAAGTGATAATTATGGGATTGCTAAAATCTATGCTACAGATCTTGATGAAGGTAGCCATGATAGTGGCTGTGGCAAAGTAACCATTACAGCTGTTCGTATCGAAGATTGGAGAGAACCTATCAGAGATTGTCAAGAAAATATTGTTGGTTATGCACCGCAAACATGTGCACCACTGACAGCGGATATAGATTTAGGCGCGTCAGTCTTTAAAAACGATTGTGACGCCACAGGTGAAAACATTGGTCAGATCACAGTAGCAGGAGATCATGTTAAATTCTGTTGTGAAGATCTTGGACAAATT
>CALGLU010000064.1 GCA_937959275.1 uncultured Saprospiraceae bacterium
TTAAGGCAAAAAAGTTATTCGGCTATTCGAAATCGTAGTGTCTCAAGCACTAAATAAATAGTGGTATAAAAGCAGTTATTTTTCGTCTACTCAAGGCACAGGTTCGGTCTGACAGCCATAGCTACTGTGAAAGCGTCATACATTGCCAGACTCTAGTGCTCTGCCAAGATATAACTGACCAAGATGATAGGCAATGCCCCTATTTATAAAAGTCATATCCCTTCAAGCTACCAAGCATAAACAGCCTGAAAGGCTGAGATTCCAAAGCTAGGGGCATGGCCCCTAGATATAAACAAAATAAGGTCATCAGCCTGAAGGGCTGAGATTCCAAAGCTATCAAGGCCGGTTCTGTAACGCAGAGAAGGCGGGAAAGAACAATTTAATACGACTAGATATTTAGTTCTTGAGGCGCTAGTATCTCAAGCACTAAATAAGTGGTGGTATAAAAGCAGTAATCTTCTACTCAAAATGGACATCTGTACTTCGCTTCAATCCGAGTTTTTCAATTTTTGAAAACAGAGTGGTTGGGCGCATGCCTAAAATCAGGGCAGCTCCTTTGTCGCCACTAACACGCCATTGGGTGTGCTTAAGAACTTCAGCTATATATTGTTTTTGATACTCTTCAAGAGACATAAAACTCTTTGTTTTAACACGCTTCTGCTTAAGGTTAAAATCACTTACATTCAATTTCCCTTTTTTAGATGTTATCACGCCCCTCTCAATAAGATTCTCCAGCTCTCTTACATTACCAGGAAAATCATATTTCATCAAAGCATCGACTAAGTTTTGTGGAATATGGGTGATCTGGCGTCCCATTTTAATGCCAATTTGAGTTGCAAAATACTTCAACAATAGCGGAATGTCTTCTTTTCGTTTACGCAGAGGTATACTTTCAATCGGGAATACATTTAAAAGATAATAGAGATCCTCTCTAAAGCGACCTTCTTCTATTTCTTTTGTTAGGTCTTTATTTGTCGAGGCTATGATCCTAACATCAACCGTCGTTCTAAAGGGACCGCCAAGTCTTTCAAACTCTCCACCTTGGATCACGCGCAATAGCTTTGCTTGCAAATCAAACGGCAACTCACCTATTTTATTAAAAAATAATGTCCCATTATCAGCTAACTCAAATTTTCCAATCTTTCTGCTAATAGCTCCAGGGAATGCCCCCTTCTCATGACCAAATAATTCGCTTTCAATCATGTGGTTAGGTAGCGCGGCACAGTCTATATTTATCATTGGTCTTTCAGAGCGATCACTCAGTTGATGAATCGCTCTGGCTAAGAGACTTTTTCCAGTACCACTTTCACCACTAATCAAAACTGTAGAGGAGGTCTCAGAGACTTGTTCTATTCGTTTTAAAACTTGCTTATATAGCGTGCTGTCAGTAATGATATTCCCAACACTATTTTTAACTTCTATTTCTTCGGAGAGGTAATTGTTTTCAGCTTCTAATTTTTCTTTGAGCTCGCGTATTTCTAATAACGCACCCCTCAGAGCAGCTTCCTTACGTTTTCTATCTGTAATATCTCTTACCATTGAACAGACGTACTCACTACCTTCAAAAGATAGAAAGTTGGCACTGATTTCTACCTGAATAATTTTCCCCTCTTTCGTAAAATGTTGTCCTTCAACAATAAGTTGTTTCTCGGTTTGTAATGTTTTCCAAATACCACGAAAAGTTTCTTTAGAAATATTTTTTGAAATGTCTAGAATATGCATATTCAGCAACTCGGCCTTAGTGTAGCCGTATCGAGATAATACCAATTGATTGACATGGAGTATTCTTCCTTGATCATTCATCCAGAAAATCGCATCCCCCGCTTTTTGAACAGTGAAATCTGATAAACGAGCGATTCTGTCTAATTCCTTTCGAGCAGTGATATCTCTTATGATGGCGCAGCAATAGATATTACCATTCACTGAAACAAAATTGTCCGTTATATCTACAGGAAATATAGTACCGTCTTTTCTTTGATGCGTACTTTCAAATGTAGATGGATCATGTTGTTTTGCTTCCCAATGATCTTGCCATGTCTCTCTTTTCATGTTTGGGTTCACATCAAAAATGGACATGGTTAAAAATTCATCTTTGGAATATCCCCAATGTAGAGAGGCCTCTTCATTTACATCTATGAACTGTCCATTCTTATCAAACCAAAAAACAGGTTCAGGCAAACCATCTAAAGCTTTGAAAGATAACTCAGATAGGTTTTGAGAAGATATTTTCATCATCATGGAATTTTCTTAAGCCTCCTGAATATAGAATCATTTTATCATATTTTTACTATATATCGTAATTATTACTGAGCTTACCTATGGGACATGAATAGAAATCAATAGCACACAGCACTGATTATCAATATGTTACAAACTTTTTTTACCTCTTAAACAACTTTTTAATTGAAATAAACATAGTATAGGTAAAATACACAACCATGAATAATTTGGAAAGCATAAAAACAATTGAAGATTTACTTCAGTTCGTTCGATTCAAATCGCATCCAGTCTTGATCAATATTTGTCCAGCTTGTCAACCTAGTAACTTCTTAATGGAAGAGGTCTTGACAAGAATCGTTTCAGAGAATAAAACGCAGATTGACTATTTAAAAATCGATCACAATGAAGCAAAGACAATTATGGAAGGTCTAAAACTTACGAAGACCCCAATCTTTTTAGTTACTGTCAAAGGAGAGATAATGGAAGTTTTAAGCGGTACAATAGGTTATCAACAATTGAATCGAGCTATCTCAAAAGTTATTCATAATGAGAACCAATGCAATAATTCAATTGCCATTTAATCAAAAAAAAACTTAATATTTAAAAACTAATCTGCCATTGCATCATAAATAACAAATGGCGAAGCAAAAATCACAATTATGAAACAAGTAATCATCTTAATAGTCGCCATCACTATGTCGATTTCCAACATATCTGCGCAGTCCTTAGACAATTCATTTTTTGAAAAAGTCAATACATTTTTAGAAGCAGAGGTCAATGAGGGTACCATAAATTATTCATCTGCTCAGCATAATGCTCAATTAGCAGATTTGATCAGTATTATAGAAAATGTAGACATAGAACAAGCTGATGATAAAATCAAAAAAGCATTTTATATTAATGCCTATAACTTACTAGTCATAAACGAAGCGGCTAAAGCTTACCCCATTGAATCCGTCCAAGATATAAGTGGTTTTTTTGATAGAAAAAAAGTCAGAGTTGCTGGTAAGCAAATGACATTAACCAAGTTAGAAAAAGATAAATTATTAAAGCCATATCAAGACGGTAGATTACACTTTGTCCTAGTCTGCGGTGCCGTTAGTTGTCCTCCAATTACAAATTTTGCTTATACGCCTGAATTATTAGATGTACAATTAGATAGGCAAGCTAAACGTGCTTTAAATGACCCTACATTTATCAAGGTCGATGGCAATAACACTGACTTATCACAAATTTTTAAATGGTACCCTGAAGATTTTGGAAAAAACAAACAAGGCGTTATCGATTTCATAAATTCATACAGAGATAAGCCCATTTCGACTTCAACCAAAATTTCTTATTATCCTTATAACTGGTCATTAAATGACACATCATCTGGGTCTTCACAAATTAACCCAACAGGACAACTAGGAAATAACGCTGCCAGATATATTGTGTCTTCTACGATTCCTAAAGGATCCGCTGAAATAAAAATATTTAATAACCTTTATACACAACGGACAGGTAGCGCAGATAATTTAACTGATAGGTCTACATTTTTTACAACAACGGTCACTGCGCTATATGGTGTCAGCAATAAATTTAATGTTGGCATAAATACAAGATATAGACGAGTAAGAAATGATATAGCCTCTTCTTCATCATTTGATGTTTTTAGCTCAGGTGCTAATTCAAGACAAGGTATAACTGCTTTTGGTCCTCAGATTAGATATGCTCCTGTTGAAAAATGGACAAATTTTTCCATTCAAAGTTCTTTTGTTTTTCCGATCGGGTCAGAACTTAAAGGGAATGGCTCACAACCCTTTATTGACTGGAATGGCGCCACCTTTACTACACAGCTATTCAATGATATTGCCATCGATCGTAACTTCTCTTTATTTACTGAATTAGATTTTATACTTGAAGATATTGGCAATAATGCCAATGGGGCTGCAAATAGATTATCAACACCTGCAACACTAATTTTCAGCTATAACCCGACATCTAAACTAATTTTATATACGCTTCAAGGGTATTCACCCTTTTGGCAAAGCACATTTGATTACTTTTATCAATATGGAGTTGGTGCAAAATATCAATTTACACCTAACGTTGAATTAGAATTATTAGCTACTGATTTTACAAATAAATTTTTAGCTGAAACAGGTGGTCAAGCATCTACACTTAATATAGGCTTTAGATTTAATCTTTGATCATTGAACTAATAAACCAAATACGAATCATACATGTCGCTTAGACTTATTTTTATACTCTGCACTGGCATCTTAAGTTTTACAAGCTTAAATGGACAACAGTACAAGGTAGAAGATAAAATAAGCTTAGTTAGATACGAAGGTCTCAAAAAATCTAAGGCATCTTTTCTTTCTAAATTTATTACGTCTAAGTCACAAACGATCATCAACGAAAGTTCTTTAAATCAAGATGCACAGCGTCTTCAAAATCTCTCCAGTATTGGAAGCGCTACTTACAGATTAGATACAATTGGAGAAAAAATTGAATTAGTTTTTGAAATTGATGAAGTCAGAACATTACTGCCCATTTTAAATTCGGGTAGAATTACTGATAATACTTGGTTTCAGATTGGGTTTACTGATATAAACTGGCTAGGCAAAGGCCAGGTGCTTAGTGCATCTTATTTGAATAACGATCTAAGACATAGCGGAAATATTTATTTTCAAGTGCCTAGAATTAATAATTCAAACTGGGGATATTCTGCAAGTCTAACTTTGTGGAATTCGCTCGAACCGCTATTTTTCAATGAGGGCACCATTCTGTATGAATATGGAAATGATGCGATAGGATTGACAGCCATCCGCCACTTTAATTATAACAGAAATATTGAATTTGGCGGCACGTACTTTATAGAGAATTATGAAAAGGCAATTAACCAAACAAAAGATTTTGGGCCCGACCAATTAAGGCAACCAAAGTGGCTTGGTAAAATTAGCTATAATGAGGATTTCCTTAATTACAATTTATTCTATTTAAAAGGAATCGCTTGGCAGAGCTTATTACAAACCGTCTATAGCACAATTGATAATAGTTGGTTTTACAGTCTAAAGATACAAGCAAGGTCATATGCAAGAATTGGTAATAAAGGCAATTTAGCACAGCGAACTACATTTGCTGTTGCCACTAACAATGATTCTCCCTTTGCACCATTTGTAGCGGACAGCCATGTTAATATCAGGGGTATTGGAAATCGGATAGATAGAGGCACAGCACAACTCGTTTTCAACACTGAATACAGGCAAGCATTTATAGAATCAGGGAGATGGGGTGCACAAGCGGTTCTATTTACTGACTTCGGTTCCTGGAGAAATCCCGGGGGTGAATTGAAAGATCTTTTTAATCCAGATCAATTCAGACTCTTTGCTGGTGGAGGTATACGCATTATTTATCATAGAATATATGGGGCTGTTATTCAAATAGACTATGCCATAGACCTAAAAAACACAAAAGAGCGAGGCTTTGTCTTAGGTCTAGGTCAGTACTTTTAATTCAAATTTTAAATGATTCTAAGTATGAATTCAAATAACTATTTCCAATTAAAGCATATACAATCCAGTAGTAAAATCTTAGCCTGTTTAATACTTTTAGTTCAAGCATATAGTAGCCAAGCACAATCCATTAATGGGATCAGCTTTAGTGCACCTAGCACACCAAACTTAGAAATCGAGATGTTTGAGCAGCTAAAAATAACAAATGCGAAGTGGGTAGGGCTTATTCCAGAGACCACTCTGAACAGACAAACATTAGCATTCAGACCAGACAATGAAAATGATTGTTGGGGCGAAACGATTGACGCCAATAGAGAGGCCATTCGCCTAGCAAAACAAGCAGGACTTAAAGTCTTTTTAAAACCACATATTGTATTGGGCGAGCGCGTAAAAAATAATGATAAAACGAATGGAGCAAGATGGAGAGGAACACTTTCTGTGAAAAAAGAAGCGGATTGGAAGACGTTAGAAACAAACTACGAAAACTACATTTTAGAGCTTGCTGAACTAGCAGAAAGTACTGGGGTTGACCTATTTTCAATCGGAACAGAATTAAAGAAATTTGTGTCCAAACGGCCAGCATTTTGGAAATCTCTTATTTACAAGGTCAAAGACATTTATCATGGCCCATTGACCTATTCGGCTAATTGGGATGAATACAACAAAATCAGCTTTTGGGAAGATCTCGACCTGATTGGCGTAGACATGTATTTCCCAATAAGCAGAGAAAAAACACCGTCTGTTGAAAAGACAAAAGAAAAATGGAAATCGGTTTCGAAGAGATTAAAGAAAATCAGTGAACAAAAAAATAAAAAAATCTTATTTACTGAATTTGGATATCGGAATATATCCTATGCAGGAAAGAAACCTTGGACTCATGACATGGGAGAAAATATGACTCCCAATAATGAGGCCCAATCTAATTTGTATGAAGCTTTATTTCAAGCCTTTTGGGACGAACCTTGGTTAGCAGGAGGCTTTGCTTGGAAGTGGTTTGCACATCCCCAAAAATCTAATGATACTACATTTACCATGCAAGGAAAACCAGCAATGGCTATTATTCAAAAATGGTATGGCTTAGAGAATATCTAATCACTCAAGACTAAATATAGTATTACAAGAAGAAAGGCTGCCCTATTGGACAGCCTTTCAATTTTAGTTTTTGATAGCTTGATAGAGCTAGTGGTCTGTCAAGATAAAATTGACTAGTGCTTTTGGCGTATTTTGCACATGCACGTCGTTACAGAACCGGCCTTGATACCTATGGCTATCAGACCGAACCTGCGCCTAGTTCATGCACAAACTCCGCTCAAATTCAACTAGTCATTTCAACGTTGACAAACCACTTGTTGTTATCTTACCTTCTTACTTAGATCAAAAATGCCTTGTGCATATTGTTGTCTTAGTTTTTGCAAATCCTTCAGGTATTGACCCTGAATGTCTTGCAGCATGTTAGTAGGAACACGGCTTACATCCAGCTTATAATCCTCTATGATTTTCTTTATCCCTGTGCTTGCTTGACGTTGTGGGCCTTGATCAACCTTCTTTAGAATATCATCAAAAATAGAACCTGGTGCTGTTTGAACATTAGGGTCTTTTTTGTTCTCTTTTCGAGCGCCTTCGATACCATTTTTGATTAGGTCGAGGATGCTCTTAGGATTTCGCTTTCCTTTTTGTAATTGATTGTTTTTTGCTTTCGCATCAATATCTTGAATCTTATTTCTGAGAAGATCAAACACAGAAGGATCTGCTGTTTCGACATTTGGATTTTGTTTGTTCTTTTGCTGGACATCCTGAATTGTTTTCAAGATGACGTCTAATACGTTAGCCATGAATCGTGGATTGAATAGTTAGTAATAAATATTTATTTTAAAGTGCTGCAAATTACGCTAAAAATATTCGGTATTACTAATCTTAATTAGAGTCACACTTGAAATTACAAATGTCATTGCCCTATGCTTGTTGGTGACAACACCAACAAGGGCAGATTTTATCAATTCGAACAAGTACTAATATCTGCCAAAAAGACACTTCCGACCTGTACCTCAAATGATTCTTCTAAAAGAATCGTTTGACTTAAGTAACTGACTTGCGATGAAGCTCCAATAATGTTATGGGCTGTGATCATATTATCAGATGTGGAGATATTGTGTGCATTATATAAATCGTGAATAGTATTGCTAAAGACAAGATTATCTTAACAGCCTAATTGGTTTTCATAGGCACCTAAATCAACTAGTGGAGATAAAACGATTCGAGGATTAGTATCTAGATCTTCATTTATTTGTGGATGTCCCAAGACTCTTGGATTCCCCCAGTTGATGGCAGGAGAAGTGTTTTGCAATCGATAATTGGTTGCTGTGTTGAATACTGGGTCATCATCACGATTCGCACCAACTTCTTCGCCAAGACTTGAGTCCCATTGGCCAGCGTTATTAAATGCATTAGTGACTATACACCTATCAAATGAAGGTATAGCAAGATCTACATTATCTACTTCTTTATTATTAGAACTTATATTATTCCACAATATGGAATTGATGAATCTGGGGCTACTAATGCCGTCGGGGACACTTCCTCCTGGATTAGAAAACCCTTCTTCTGCTCCCGCCAAAAGTGACGCACCTATTCCACTGGCTTGGTTATCAGCAATTGTACAATTTAAAATTCTTGGAGATATTCTTTCTCCTTGACCAACATCGAAATGAAAACATCCACCATCAACAGCTGAATTTTCAATAAACAAGCAATTGATGATATCACCAAATAATTTATTTGAAGCAATTGCTCCACCATTGACAAGTGCCATATTTGATTTGAAGGTATTGTTTCTCAAGTCAAATTTTGTATCGCCTGAAGGTCCCATTTGATTGGTAACACTTCTCGTATTGATCGCAGCACCATTATTCGAATGATTATTTAATAACAGACTATTACCCATTGTAACAATCATAGTACCTCCAGCTGAGGCATCCGTATATAGGGCGCCTCCATCTCCACCTGATTGGTTTCCACTCATAGTGCAATCAAACACGTTTAAATTTGTTGTTCCGAAACTTCCACTTACATATATAGCGCCACCATGAGAGCCAGCATGATTGTTGTTTATGAAACATTCTGAAAACTCTAAGGTATTAAAAGACCCTGTTGAATATACCGCTCCCCCTTCATTTTTAGATGTATTGCCATTAAATCTTGAGTTTAGAATAAGCAAATTCTCATTAGAGCTAATACCCATTGCGCCGCCACGAAAAGCTTCATTATTTTCAAATGTCCAGTTATTAAATTCTGCTCCGCGACAAGACGGTATCCTGTTAGAATAGAAAGCACCTCCCTGCTCCGCTTTGTTATTCTTAAATATGCAATTTACTATATTTAACTCTAGCGCACAGCCCACTTTTTTATCACCTTGTATGTCACTTTTATCTAATCGTCCAGCACCATCAGAGTTATGTAGAATTGCTCCACCTTCTTTATAAAAGGCATTACTCGCACGTCCATTTATGATTGAGAAGCCATCGATTGTTACATCATCTACTTGCAAAGTCATCACATGATATGTCGTATCCTGATTTCCTAGATCTCCATCTAATATAGTGCTGACACCTGTCTCATCTGCGCGGTCATTAAGACTTAATTCGGTCCCATCAAAACCACCATACATCCTGATAGCTCTATTCATGTAAAATGTTTTTTCTTTTTCTTCAAGAATCCCATCTTGGTCTTGGCTATAAACCATAGTTGGAGTATAGGTCCCTTGCTTAACCCATATCGGCATAGTCGGACAAGCACAACTTAAATGGATGGCTTCCTGCAAATCAGACAAAGCATTTGCCCAATCTGCTCCTGACTGATTACCTGTCGCGGCTTCATCTACATGGATAGCGATATAACTCGCACATTTCGGACTTGCCAATCCCATTATATCAGCATCTGATAATGCCATGTTAAAAATTTCAACATCATCCAAATCTCCGTGGTATTCGAAAAAAGCGGAATCCCATGGCGCTGCACCCATAATCAATGGATCTGTATTCAATGGTGCCTCCCACTCATAGCTGCCCACTCCTGCAAATTGTTCTGTACGTTTGAGATCACCGTCAATGTATAATTTTATGATATTGGCCTCATCCAAACTAAACGCTACATGTGTCCAATCGTTTGTAACTCTACCGTTTTCATCCCAAATTGACAGGGTATGATTTGTCATACTAGCAATCCCCTCAGTCCTAGTTCCAAAAACCTCAGCTTTAATTAAGGAATCCTGAACTCCGATGACAAAACCTCTAGAATCAAATCCTAAAATTGATGCTTGCCCAATCATTTTTTGATCTGCTGCCAGCTCATCTGCTTTCATCCAAAAGGATATTGTAAACTGATTGACAATATTTAATGTAGGTGTATCATTTGAAACATGACCATTCCCATCGAAAGACAATACTCTCCGACAATTATTTAGATCATTTTCCAAACTTGGATTAGCTGTAATTGTTAAATCAGTAGTACCAATACGATCTGCTAGATCTAACTCAAACGGATAATACGAGACCTGAGAGTGAACTGATATACGTGGTGAGCTAAGAAAAATTAGTGCAATGGTGATCAGCTTAACGCATACACATTTGGAATGAAACACGTTCATAATGGAAGTATTTGGAAGTTACACAATAGGCCACTGGACAAGTTAAATTTGTACCATTGGTTTCGAAACAAATATATTAAAAGTATCTAACCGGTTTTGTCACATAAACATGTGACAAATCAGCTTATTTTAATATATATAGTTTATTAAGAGGTAAATATTAGGCAATTGTCCGTGGTCTAATCAATGTGGACCAACTCTATTGATAACCTTCTGCCTGTAGCTTAAACAACTCAGCATATAGATTTTGATTCGATAATAATTCTTCATGAGTTCCCATCTCTAACAGCGTGCCATGCTTCAAGACCAATATTCGATCTGCCATTCTCACGGTGCTAAATCGGTGGGAGATAATGATAGCCGTCTTTCCTTTGGTGATCCCAATAAATCGTTGAAAGGCTTCATACTCTGCTCTCGCATCTAAGGCTGAGGTGGGCTCATCTAGAATAACAACTTTCGCATCCTTCATATACGCACGACCTAGTGCGACTTTCTGCCATTGGCCTCCTGACAGATTCACACCGCCATGAAATTGCTTCCCCATTTTCGTTTGATAACCATGCTCTAACTCATTAATTACCTCATCTGCTAAACTTAGCTCTGCTGCAGCTTTTATTTTTTCTTCATTTGAAAACTCAGCAATGTTGCCCACGCTAATATTCTCGCCTGCCGTAAAATTGTATTTAATAAAATCTTGAAAGATAACACCAAACTGCTGTTGATAGTCCGCTTTGTTGAACTGTTTGATATCAATCCCGTCTAGTAAAATTCGTCCTTCTGTGGGTTCGTAAAATCGGAGCACCAACTTGATGAGTGTGGTTTTACCCGCACCATTTTCACCAACGAATGCAAGCTTCTCCCCTGCTCTCAATTCGAAATTTAAATCTTGTAAAACAAAGTTCTTACTATCCGGGTATCTAAACGACACATCCTCAAAAATAAAACCGGAGCGTATAGCAATCGGGAGTTGTTTCTGCTCTACCTCTGGAAATGAGTCCACTTCAATATCCAGAAAATCAAAGTAGTCCTTGAGATATAACGCACTCTCAGCTATTTTAGAAAACCTGAAAAACATGCCTTGCAATCTTGATCGTAATCGATTAAATGACCCAGATAAAAATGTCAATTCACCAACGGTCAACAAACCTCCTACAACGCGCATGATAATTAAGACATAGGCCCCATAGTAAGCCAGAATACCCAACAAGTTAAAAATCGCCCCCCAAATACTTCTGTTGATTGTCAGCTTGCGATTGGCCAAAAAATACTTGTGTGCCAGTGTCTCAAAGCGTTCCGAGATAAATGAGGTCAATCCAAATAACTTAATTTCTTTAGCTGTCACATCGCTCGCTCCTGTATGCCGTAAATAATCCAACTCGCGCCTCTCGACTGTCCAACTTCTAGCAAGCGAATAGGATGATTGACTAAACTTAATCTCATTGACAAACGAAGGAATAATCGCAAACACCAGTAAGACAATTAGCCAAGGCTCAAAGACAATCAGTGCCGTGATCAATGATACAACTGTAATGATATCTTGTATTTGAGATAAAATATTCGTCAATAAAGTAACTCTTGAATTTGTCTGCCGCCGCGCTCTTTCCAATTTATCATAAAATTCGGGATCCTCTAAATCCTTTAATTCTATTTCAGCTGTTTTATCAATAATTTCAATTGAAGATTTGTTCGAATATAAATCACCGATCAAACCATCTGTTAAGTTAGTGAGCCGTCCAATCAAATCAGAGAACACAATGACTGATAGTTCTATTCCTACATAGACCCATAATTGGTGAAGGTCTTTAACGGGCGCATCAATTTGTAAGATGACCTCATCGATGATCAGTTTGCCTACCCATAGAATGATGATGGGTGTGGCAGCATTTAATAATCGTGATAATAGATTAACGGCAAATAAGCCAGGTGCTGCTGCCCATACTTTTTTGAAAAACCTTGGGACATATCGGAGGGCTTGGAAGCCTTCTTTCCAGTTGGTTTGTTTTTTGTCTTTGATTGATTTGAGGCGGTTTGACATTGAGTGTTCTAAACTGAATAAAATAGCATTTGGTTCAAAATTGACTATATTAATACTTTAAATTTCTGAACCACATAGAAGGATAGGTACATAGAATTACTTTACAATTCATAATTTAGCATTCAAATTAAACAACAATTTTACAATTAGTTATTATGAACCCGACGCAAAAGATAGTCGATTCTTTATCTTATAAGATAATAGGATGTGCAATCGAAGTACATAAAACAATGGGACCTGGACTACTCGAAAGCATATATGAAAAATGCATGACGCGAGAATTGAGCCTTAGAGGGTTTCAAATAAAGACACAACAAAAGATACCCTTAACTTATAAAGGAATCATCCTAGATGGGGAATTGAGATATGACATTCTTGTAAATGACTTAATCATAGTGGAACTAAAAGCAATGGCGGGAATATTACCAATTCATGAAGCTGTATTGCTATCATATATGAGGATGTTAGAAAAACCAAAAGGCATTATTATTAACTTCAACTGTACGAATATTTTCAAAAATGGTCAAAAAACAATGATCAATGAGTTTTATAAAAACTTAGCAAAAGAATAATCTAATCTCCTATGTTTCTATTCTCCTATGTGGTTCAAACTCTGGATGTCTAAGCGCTCTATCATTCTACATGGTTCAATCCCTATGCTCTCTGATGCAAAAAAACCTCTATGTGCCCTATCATGCTATGTGGTTCAATCCCATACACCATAAATCATTTTTTCAAAATATTATAATCACTATATTCATACTCCGCCCTCAAAAACAACTCATCCCCATTCTCATCAACCCGAAACGACTCCCTCTTCCACGGCAACGTAAAACCACTCACCTCATGAAAGCTCATATTTTTAACTAAAGAAACATGATCTAAATGCTTCACCTTATACCCTAAACTAAGATGCGACTCCTGATCAATATAATGCCACCAAATATCCTTAGTGGTGTGATGCTTTTGTATCTCTGGAAAATATTCTGCTTTGATCACATAGACGTCTCGATCCATAAATGTTGATTCTCCATCAAAAGTAATTGAAGAGCCTTTCTCCAATAAATTATAGGGAAAATTCATCACAAAGGTAGATGCTAAAATTGAGTTCTTGATAGACTGTGTTTTTGTGTTTGGATCTGAGCCTCCATTTCTAAGCTTCTTAAATTGAGTCCCGATTTGAGTCTGTTCTATTTTATCATTTCCGTCTTGCCAGGTCATGTATATTTTCTGAGGCGTATAATGGTGTTCTTGATTAAGATTGACTTCTTCTTTACCATCTTCATCATACAAAGCATACCATTTATCGAAAGATAGATAGTCGATATTATTCCAATTCTCTAATCCGCCATAGGCTTGTATGGACTTTTCAATTATGGCTTTAGCTTTTCCATCGTTTATGCTAGCATAAGGGTTCTTTAGACTAGAACAGCCAAGTAAACAAATTAGGGAGGCAAAAACACAGGTGCTTAAAATTAATTTCATCTAGCAAAAGTAAAAAAAGCAGTGTATTAATAAATGAAACCACGGATCATCTACCGACATCAATCGTAAATGTTAAAAGCCACAACCAAAAATAAATGTTGTCAAGACTGCTCCTAATTCAACTTCAAACCCTTCAATTAGATTGACGGAAGTGCCTGCATTGAATATAATATTTGCACCAGACTGTATCGTTTGACCAGACGTAATTTGGCCAATCGCTTCGTAAGTCAACATATCACCAGATTGACTTGGCTCCATCATCGTGCGGTTATCGTCACAAAAGTCACAGTAATCAGGGACCCCATTTCCATCACGATCAATCATATCATCAAAGCCAGGGCATTGGTCTAATGCATCGCAGACATTATCACCATCTGAATCACCAGTCCCATTGCAAGGATCTGAAACAGTGTTGAATATCCTGATCTCGAAGAAAAAACCTTCAAAGCTAATAAGCGTCAATTCGTCAACTGCTGCTGCGGCCGTATTGTTCAGAATAAGTGTTTCTAGATTTCCCACTACGGTATTCTCTACGCTCAAAATAATGCCTCCGTTGTTTAGTAATGTAACTTCCGAACAACCCGTCCCACAAAAATCAGTTTGGTCAACTTCTATTTTGTCAATGATACCCAAGCCAGTTAAATCAACTGACAACACCGCCGGAGCAAGTCCTATCTCACCACCATTTGATGTCTCGTAGAAAAAACTACAGGTTCCATTTACATCTAGAAATTGCTGAGACACCCCTTCTTCTGAAAAGACAATATTACAATCAGTTGGGACCATCGAGGGGTCATCAAATGAAAGAACAATCGGAGATTGAGCAAAACCGCTAATAGAAAAGAAGCAACAAATAAGTAAGTACATACTATTTTGCAATAGACATTGTTTGAGTGTTTTCATAACACATTGATTTGAAAAACTTGTTTTAAAATGGAAGGGTCATCTAAATATAAGCAAACATATTTTCATTCCTTCACTTTTAATTTCCATAAATCAGGTTTTGCCGCATCATTTAAGCAAGCATTCTATGAAACTGAGGGGATGATCACCAGTTCCATATCTTTGGTCATAGATTATATTTTTGTTAAACATGTCAAAAGTCATTCTTCTTAACGTGGATCATTTTATTATTATGCTATTGAAGCGAATCGCACTTTTTTTACTCGTTTTTCTTTTCATCGTTAGTTGCAAAAGCGCTAAACATGACGATGTACTAGCCAAAGACACATTGGACTTAAGCTATAGTGAATCACCTATCGAGTTGTCTGTAAACAACGTGAAAGTCGTTAGGGATTATGCCTACGCTTCGCACCAGAATAATCAGTTTGATATATTCTTGCCTAAGTCAGATGAGCCAACCCCGCTCGTCATCTACATTCATGGTGGAGGTTTTATCAATGGAGAAAAAGAGCGTGCCTATGAATATTATGAGCCAGAAATCAGCGAACTTCTTGATGCAGGCATTGCCTTCGCAACGATCGGGTATCGGTTTTTACAAGACGGAGAGCGTGGGGTGATAGACTGTATGAGTGATAGTAAATATGCGCTACAGTTCATTCGACACCATGCTAGTTCATTTAATATTGATCCCGAGCGAATTGGTTCGTTTGGTCAGTCAGCTGGTGCAGGCACCTCGCTTTGGCTGGGCTTTAATGATGATATGGCCATCCAATCCGAAGATCCTGTTTTAGAGGAATCGACTCGACTAAAAGCGATTGGAGCGATTGCGACGCAGGCCACCTATGATATTATGCGTTGGGAAGAAGTCTTCTCAGAGCATACCATTGACATGTCACGTATCCCTCCTGTGATGATGGATCAGCTTGTGCAATTTTATGGAATCACCGATAGTAAACTAATCGAGACACCAGAATTAATAGCCTATCGACAATCTGTTGATATGTTGGCCCTCATGACTCCAGATGATCCACCTATATTTGTGTACAATGAAGCGAAAGACGGCATGCCTTTATTTACAGACCCACAGCATCATCCGCTGCATGCTAAATATTTGAAAATTTATGCCGACCAAGTGGGAGTTGAGCATGATGTGTCTGCGCCGGCTTTGGGGATTGAGGGATCAGGCAAGTCAATAGTTGAATTTTTTGTTGGAATTCTTTAGGGCTTAATTCACAAGATTCTTACTTCAATGTCAATACACGCTTAACTGATTAAGTTCTTGAACCACATAGAAGGATAGGTACATAGAAGAGACAAAAACAACTTTAGGCTACTTTCATACCATCATATAACATACTGATTTATCAGCCTCAACTGTTCAAATATACCTATGGTCCTATCATATGAAGATATTGATCGTTTAGTTTCCATTATTTATTTTAGGCCATAAGTCAATTCATGTATTTGGTTTTTAAATAGAATAATTCCAAAGACGATTAGGGTCAATATTGTTATTGAGATATATGGTTGATATTCATTTTGAAGTAAGTAAACAAATCCGGCTCCCAGAACATACGTCAAAAATATGAATGTGGAGTATATCGTGTTTGAATAGTTGATGTCTGCTATCCGCGTTACATAAGAAATTAGAATTGGTGATATGATAACTTCTGCAAGCGCATAAAATGCAAATGGCACCATTGACCATTCTATTAAATCATCTATTTGAGAATGACTAACTATAAAAGTTACAATAATTGCTATTATCAATAAAAGTAATGCAATTGATATTGCTTTTACTATGTGTGGTACACCTTTAATGTACCAGTATACAAAAGCTAATATGGTTAATGGTATTGTCCAAATTGATGAGAGCGCGTTCAGCATACTGCCTAAAACCTCATAACCAAAAAAGGTTTTATATTCCAAACTTAATAATTTGTCTATTAATTCTGTCGTACCCATTCGTTGATTTTTCAAGAATACAACATGAATTAAAATTATGAGTGGTAAAATTAATACGGATCTATTTAATGATAATTGTTGATTTTGATTTGACAATTCGTTCGTCTCAATTTCTTTGATGTACAATCTAAAGAAATAGGATATATGAGTCCCCGCAATCTTACCAGTATGATTTAGCTGTCGCAATAATTACCCTATCGAATAATTTAGGTCCAAAGTACCTCCTGTTTAGTTTATAGCAAAATTCATTTAAATAATTCTGCAAATATTTACCTTTAACC
>CALGLU010000065.1 GCA_937959275.1 uncultured Saprospiraceae bacterium
ATGAACAAAATAATAGAATCAGAAATGTTCTTACATGCAAATTTTTAAGTGTAGAAGCGGCAGGCCATTTGCCTCATTATGAAAAACCTGAAATTGTTAACCCCGAAATAATTAAGTTTCTTAACGAATAGGAATAGTAAAAAGCACTTAATCGAGTAGACGGTCCCACCAGCGGTCGATGAAGGGATGCGCCTCTTCAGCCAGAGGCTGACAGGCACACCACACGGACACACGGGTCTCCCCGATGATACTATCGGGGCAGGCTGTAACTGCCTCCCTTGCAGCTTACTAAGGTTTCCAGATGATAAGTCTGGCACATAAGGGACCTAATACTTCAAAACATCAAGACTAAAACAAATAAATCTGATGAAACGAAAAATGAAAACTCAAAATCGCTCAAGGTTCCAGACTTGAAAATGTCAACATCCGCAATCGAATTAAGAGGAGAAATGAAAAACGATATTGGCTTCACCCATTTAGGATTTTCTTTTACAATATTATTTGTCATGACTACTATCTTTTAGTATATTCATTGATGGTCGAAAGCGAACAGAACTAATTTCTAAATCTTCTCAGCTCATGCTTAGACCTTACCAATAATCTCTTATGGATAATCTTAGAAGCATCACAACATTCATTCTGTTCTACTCTTTCTTCAATTTGTCCAGTGCACAGGACGTACCATTTCCACAAGGTTTTACGTTCTCTTCTGTAGTATCCTGTCAGGGAATTGATGTCTACCAATTAACAAATACGGCTACTAATGTAGATCAGTTCTTTACGCTGAGTAATAACGCCTTCACTGCTATTCCTAATCCTACCGGCTTTACTTTTAATTCTATCAGCCAAAACCCGTGTACCAATGAATGCTTTTTCTTATTCTTCAATACAACAACTTTCGACTTTCAGTTCTTTACGCTGAGTAATAACGCCTTCACTGCTATTCCTAATCCTACCGGCTTTTCTTTTAGTTCTATCAGACAAAACCCGTGTACCAATGAATGCTTTTTCGTATTCACAAATAACACAACAAACGACCGTCAGCTCTTTACGCTGAGTAATAACGCCTTCACTGCTATTCCTAATCCTACCGGCTTTTCTTATAATTTTATCAGACAAAACCAGTGTACCAATGAATGCTTTTTCGAATTCAGAAATAACACAACTTTCGACCGTCAGCTCTTTACGCTGAGTAATAACGCCTTCACTGCTATTCCTACTCCTACCGGCTTTTCTTTTAGTTCTATCAGCCAAAACCCGTGTACCAATGAATGCTTTTTCTTATTCTTCAATACAACAATTTTCGACTTTCAGCTTTTTACGCTGAGTAATAACGCCTTCACTGCTATTCCTAATCCTACCGGCTTTTCTTTTAGTTCTATCAGCCAAAACCAGTGTACAAATGAATGCTTTTTCTTATTCTTCAATACAACAACTTTCGACTTTCAGCTCTTTACGCAGAGTAATAATGCCTTCTCTGCTATTCCTAATCCTACCGGCTTTTCTTTTAATTCTATCAGCCAAAACCAGTGTACCAATGATTGCTTTTTCGTATTCTTCAATACAACAACTTCCGACCTTCAGCTCTTTACGCTGAGTAATAACGCCTTCAGTGCTATTCCTAATCCTACCGGCTTTTCTTTTTTGGGTATCAGCCAAAACCAGTGTACCGATGAATGCTTTTTCTTATTCACAAATAACACAACTAACGAACCTCAGCTCTTTACCTTTACTAACAATGCCTTCAGTGCTATTCCTAATCCTAGCGGCTTTTCTATTTTTGCTTTAGGCCTAAACCAGTGTACGAATGACTGCTTTTTCGTATTCAGAAATAACACAACTTTTGACTTTCAGCTCTTTACCTTTACTAACAACGCCTTCACAGCTATTCTTAATCCTAGCGGCTTTTCTTTTAATTCTATCAGCCAAAACCAGTGTACGAATGAATGCTTTTTCGCATTCAGAAATAACACAACTTTCGACTTTCAGCTCTTTACGTTATCCAACGGTATATTCGTTCCTCTAACTTCCTCCAGTGGCCAGCCTGTGATAACTATTGGCCCTCCTCCTCTTTGCTCATTTATAGCTGAGGATGGGATTGACTTTTCTGCAATCTGTGAACCGGCTGTTCCGCAATTCGTACCAAACGGCACTACTATACATCGTAATCGAAATTGAACAGTGCTAGACCATAGTGAGCGACATAATCCTAAGAATGGTACAAGACTCTACGGAGTTTGACACCCATTTATTTTCAAAGCGATTCATGTCCTCTTCTCAAATACAACAACACCCAAAACGGCATACCAAACTTTAGACCGAACCTAACCAACTAAATTCCTTCATATCAAAAAATATTTTCTCCAAACTGTAATAAAATGAAAATTTTTTACTCTAATAGACTTGGCGAAATACGGTCAAAATTTTTGGTTTATAGAGGATCGAAACTTGAACGCTCAAATACTTCGAATGGATTTAGCACGAAAAATTGAAAAGCTGAAAGTTGGAGATAGCTGGAATCCATATTCTCGCTCGAATACATTGGAATGTGTTCAAAAATTGAATATCTTAATCAAGCTGAACGACAACGCATTTGAGAACGATAAAGCATCAACATCTCTAGGCTCTGTCTCGGCGCTAGAAATCGAAATTATTTAGAAAACATTGAATGAAAAATACTGGCGAAATCGAAAATCTGGATGCTTGGTGTACGGCTGAACGCTTAACAGGAAGGCAAATTAAAGCGCATGAAAAACGGATGAAAAGGAATGCCGCCTAGTAAAAAGGTGTCATGATGTTATGCAGCAAAACGCAAAAGCCAACTCACAGCACGCCACATACACCCGAGACGTTAGGTGTAAGCAAAATTAAAATTGAAAATAATAACAAAGAGTATCATAACTCTCAAGCTCTAGGTAGATAAAAGGTCCATTGTAAACTATTGGATCATATTTCTAAACATAGATAACGCTTCTAAAAACCATACAATTAAGAAATTGGCTTGCTGTCGTAACCAATAAACAGCTTTCTTCAATACGCTTATCTACCAATATTTACGCCTATGGATTTTCTCTTTTAGAATTCATTTTATGATGTAATTTAGCTTAAGATTATGATCCAAAAAAGAAACATATCAATTGAAACTATACCACATCTGTATTGGAAGTGTCAGGTAGTAGGTTGGAGCTTAGCCTCTGTTTATTGGGCATATAATACTTATTTCAAGAATGAATGCTCTGTATCTCACACCTTTATTATGTTCATTTTTGATGTACTTATAGGTATTTCGATAACACATTTATACAAACTAAATCATAAAAAGTCAGGCCTTGAACTATTTAAAATAGCTAGCATTTTTCGTTTAGCAATTTCTATAATTATTTTGGCCATTTTATTTATGTTTCTTGGCAATTTAAAATGGCATTTATTTTGGGTTGTTATTAAAGGTATAGATCAAAGTTTTACGACATCAATGCTTTTTTGGGATCCAATATTAATTACGGGTTTAAGATTGATGTCTATCTGGGTACTGGCTTATCATTTATATCATTATTATAGGCAACAGATTGCTTTGACTGAATATAATGCACAGTTATCCATTTTTGCTAAACAAGTACAACTAGACCATTTATCAAATCAACTGAATCCTCATTTTCTATTTAATTCATTAAACAGTGTTAAGTCTCTAATTTCAGAAGCCCCATCTAAAGCAAAACGATCTGTAGATTTATTGTCAGATATTTTGCGGTTTTCTATTTATACTAAAGACAGTTTCGCAACCATTGAAGATGAACTTCAAGTGATATATGATTATGTTGAATTAGAGACACTTCGTTTTGAAGATCGGTTACAATTAAAGGTAGAAATTGATGACAAACTATTGGGTTTTGAAATCCCTTCCTTATGCATTCAAACGTTAATCGAAAATGCACTAAAACATGGAATTCAAAAATCTATCAAAGGAGGAATAATAATATTAACTATTGAGAAGAAAAAAGAGAACATTGAAATATCGGTTCAAAATCCTGGACAACTAATTATTGGAGATGAAACTGGAAACGCAGGTTTAGGCCTAAAAAATTTAAGGAAAAGACTTCAATTGCAATATACAGAAATGGCAGCCTTTACTTTAGTAGAACAACCTAAAGGAATTGTAACCGCGACTATAATTTTACCTATAAATTGAAGTAAAAATGAATAAATACAATGTAATCATTATAGATGATGAACGTCTTGCTCGCGAAGAGGTCAAACGGCATTTGGTATCACATACTGAATTCAAAATAGTTGGAGAAGCGAGTAATGCAAATGATGCGAAGCAATTGATTGAAGCTAAACAACCACGTCTTATTTTTTTAGATATTCAAATGCCTGAAAAGTCTGGTTTTGATTTATTGGATGAACTGACAACAATTCCTGAAATCGTTTTTACAACAGCTTATAGCGAATATGCAACAAAAGCATTTGAAGTGAATGCTTTGGATTATTTGGTGAAACCAATTCGAGAAGAACGATTTTCTCAAAGTATGGAAAGAGTAAAAAATGACCTTTCTAAAATAATAGAACCCCACTCCCGTTTTTCACTTAACCATAAAATTTTCATCAAGGATGGTGAGCGATGTTTTTTTGTTCCATTAACAGACATCAGGTATATCGAGTCGTTAGAAAACTATGCACGTCTTCATTTTAAAGGGAATAAGGCAATGATAAAAAAATCACTAAATAGCATTGAAGAAAAACTGGATCCAACAGTTTTTTTTAGGATCAACAGAAGCCAGATAATCAATATTAATTTTATTAAAGAAATACAGCCAAGTTTAAATAACAGACTAAAAATAGTTTTAGATACTGATGAAACATTTGATGTTTCGAGTCGACAATCGGTACGATTTAAAAACTGGAATAGTTTGTAAAATCAAGTAAACAAAATTAAGCTAGGATACAATGAATAGATGTTTTGATCAACTATCTAACTAGGACTTCTATGCAAAAAATTAATCAATTCCTTTAAAAATTGATACCACAATTAGTAGTATTTAAACCTAACTAAAGTAAGTAAAAAATGAAAAAAATATTAAACCAAATCATAGCATCAATAATATTTGGATCAACAAATAACATCTCTCCTTACTTCCATTTATTATTGTTACTTCTATGTGCTCAAACGGTGCTAGGTCAATCATCACCACATATTACTGGTCGTTTAATTGATACAGATAAGAATGCAATTGAATATGCTAATATAGCATTGTATCAATCCGCTGATAGCTCTATGACAAAAGTCACTACAAGTAACGAACAGGGTCTATTTGAATTTCGCAACATTGTTTCTGGCTCTTATTATTTGGAAGCTTCATTTGTAGGATACAATGATTATAGAAGTGAAGTTTTAGATGTTTCATCAGATAATCAGGTGCGATTATCTGATATAGTGATGGAAGAATCAACTGTTATGTTGGAGACGGCTGTTATATCTGCTCGCAGGGCGCTTGTAGAAATTAAACCTGATAGAACAGTATTTAATGTACAAGGTACCATTAACAGTACGGGTGATAATGGTTTAGAATTATTAAGAAAAGCGCCGGGCGTATTATTAGATAACAATAATACAATCAATGTCCTTGGCCGATCGGGTGCGTTAGTTTACATTGACGGCAAGCGACTCCCACTAGAAGGAGATGATCTGGTAGCTTACCTGCAAAGCCTTACTTCAGATCAAATTGATAGAATAGATATAATTTCGAATCCTGGTGCCAAATATGAAGCCGAAGGTAGTGCAGGAATAATAGACATCAAGCTGAAAAAAAACGAAAACTATGGAGCCAATGCGTCTTTAAGTACAAACCTGTATCGCTCACGAGTATGGGGTTGTAATACAAGTATCAATGCAAATTATAGAAATGGAAAAGTAAATACATTTGGTCAGTTGCAATACAACAATAGAAATCAACTGATGTACTACTTTTTTGAAGATTATCAGAATGAAACTTTTATCAAAAACGAAAATCAAACTTTAGTTGAAAACAAAAATGTTGTTTTAAGAGTAGGAACGGATTACTTTATTTCTGATAATCATACCATTGGTTTTATCATCTCAGGCATGCGGAGAGCATACGCTCGAGATGTCGATGATGAAAATTTGATCTACCCTATCAATGATCTGGACAACTTAGATAGTATCCTCATTGCTAAATCTAGATATAATAGTGACTTTGACAGCCGCACCTACAATCTCAACTATAGATATGAATCTGAAGGCAAGTCTCTCAATTTAGATTTAGATTATGGAAGCTACATTACTGATAATTTGGAAATTCAGCCTAACAACTATTTTGCTGAAGATCGAAATACATTATTAACTCAAATTATCTCAGAATTTGAAACTCCAAGAGATATCAAAATCTCAACATTTAAAATTGACTATGAGACGAATTGGATGAATGGGAAATTAGGAATAGGGACGAAGCTGAGCAGAGTGACTACGGACAATTCTTTTTTATTCTTCGATGTACTGGATAATAGCCGGTCAAGAAATGATCTTAAATCAAACTTATTTTTGTACGATGAAAAAGTTTATGCTTCTTACCTCAGCTACGACAGAAAAATAAATGAACAATTGAGTTTTACATCTGGATTAAGGTTGGAGAAGACGGTAGCCAACGGAGATTTGGAAGTTTTTCGTCAAGAACTCGAACAACCTTCTTTGGATCTCAATTACCTGTCTGCATTTCCAAGTGCAGGGATAACTTATACCATTAATCCCAAATTTGTATATTCTTTAAATTACAGCAGACGCATTAATAGACCAAACTATAATGTATTAAATCCATTTAGAATTCAAGTTAATGAGCTATACTTTATTAGTGGCAACCCCAATCTAGTTCCTGAAATTGTAAATAATGTAGAATTAGGACTATTGCTTAACCAGAGATATAATATTAAAATAGCCTATAGCAAAACCTTAGATCAACTTACCAGGCTTATTGGTCCAGATGAAAGTGATCCAAGAGCAAAGTTCGTCAATTGGGATAACCTTAGCGAACAAAAAATCTATAACGCGAGCATAAGTTTACCTTTTGAGCTTGGAGAAAAATGGAGTTCATACCTCGATATCTCAGGTGGCTTCATCGACAACCAAGCTAAATATAGCAATGGTACAGAAGTAGATGTCCAATCTTGGACATACAATATATACCAACAACACACTATCAAATTACCACATGGCTATACAGGAGAAATATCGGGGTGGTTTGCTGGACCAAATCTCTTTGGTGCTACATTTAGAAACGACACAAGCTGGTCTCTGAATCTTGGATTACAAAAGAAGTTTTTGAATGACCAACTCAATATAAAAGTAAGTGCACAAGATATTTTCAATCAAGCTTTTTGGAGTGGTATGTCTGAATTCAATGGCTTAACTAATTATGGCAAAGGTGAATGGGATAGTCGAAGAATTGCATGTAGTATTAGCTATAATTTTGGAAACCCAAAAGTAAAGTCTAGAAAAAGGAAGATTGGACTTGAAGGTGAAGCAGGTAGAATTTAAGAAATTCTAAACTTGATTTGGATTGTGTTGCTGGAAAATCAGTTGAGGTAGAAACAATTGGTGAAGCGGAAAATCTAATGAAATGAAGTGGTAAAATGATAGTTAATGAAGTGTTGATTAATGTTAGAAAAGAACTGAATGTTAAACCACCAACTTTTTAAGAAACATTTCTACCACAAACAAGAATCAGTCAAATTTTAAAGGGCAAACGGAGAACAAAAATGAGCTGAATCAAATTAGAGAATACGCAACTTAACAAGGCAAATTGTCGTACGGCACCTATTTCAAATAAAGCACACTTTTCAGCTCTACATCCTTAGCCAATGATTTGCTCAATACGGCGGGTTCTTCAACATTAAAATCTTTAAAAATAATAGGGAACTTGCATTTCACAAGAGTGAATTCATTCTCTATAGAGAGGGTCGCTTTAAAGCTTGTTTCTTTTTGTATGCCATGAATGGTTAATATGCCAGCAACATCGACTTCAAGTTCTGACTTCAAATCAGATATGTCTTGACCAATCTTTCCAGTGAAGGTCGCATTCGGAAATTGATCACTTTCCATATACTCTTCATTGAAATGGTCCTGCATCATTTCATACTCAAACTCAAATGATTCAATGCGTATACTAATCTCCACATCTCCTGTACTGATATCAAGGGTGACGCTGATGTCTTCAGAAGTCGCCTCTATATCTGAAAGTATGGATGAGGTATAAAAGTCTACTTTGCCATGGTCGAATGTCAATGTCTGTGCGTGAAGACAATTGACTGATAAGAAAAGAGCTGCAATCAAGAAGCAGTTAGAAACAGTGCTTACCATGCTTAGTCTTCAGTCTTAAGTTTGAACAATAAATGTCCGACGAGAATAATATTTTCTGCAAGACGGGGACTTCCCCAGTCTAATCCCCAGTCCATTCGATTGACAACTAAAGACACTTCGATACCGTAAATAAATCCTTTCTTTGTTTCCTTAGATCCTTTGACTTTGATGGTCACATCTTGATCTTTCTCAACGCCATGAATCGTCAACTTGCCAGTAGATGTATAAGTGCCATCCTCCATTTTTGTTGCCTGACTTGACGTAAAGACAATTTGAGGGTGATTTTCAACATCAAGGAATTTGTCGCTTTTCACATGCTCCTCTAACCTCTCTGCGATGACATCTACACTTGTCGCATCTACGATAAACTCAATGGTCGCATCTGATAGATCTTCTCTGGAATTAGTAACCATGGTGCCTTCAAAAACCTTGAATTCACCTGTTCTCATTGAAAAGTCTTCCCATCCCACTTCAAACCTAACATTTGAGTGAGGATTATCCACTAACCACGTTTCTTGAGCGTCAGCTGAAAACCAAAATGAAAGGCTGATAAGAAGAAAAAAGAACTGTTTCATTATAATCTGTTTTGATATGAAGAGCCAAAGTTGGAAAAAAATCTTCATTTCAATTAACTGTAAAATCATTTAACATTAACTTAAATCTGTATTCAAAGTTGAAATTAAGAATATCAGACTTAGAATTTATACTTGCAAATGCAACTAAATGATCTGAAGGTCTTATGTTAGGGTTGATATCGGAACTCTAAATTCCACAATCAAAACTAACTAAACACGTAGCCAATGAAAAAAATACTGATACTAGGCCTAGGAAAGGTCGGCACGCTCGTTGCAGTTCTTCTGAGTAAAAAATATGACGTTACTGGTCTGGACAGACAACAACCGCATTATGAATTTGATTTGCCTTTTGAGGTTTTAGAAGGAGATGTCACAGACCAGAACTTTATGTCCTCCTTATTAGACAACTATGATGCAGTCATTTCTGCACTACCCTATTTTTTAAATAAAGACATTGCCAAATTAGCGCATGACAAGGGTGTTCATTATTTTGATTTGACGGAGGATGTCGAGACAACTAACTATATCAGAACCTTAAGTGAGACCGCTACTGCGGTGATGGCTCCGCAATGTGGATTAGCTCCAGGATTCATTGGCATCATCGGATCGCATTTGACGAAGACGTTTTCAAAAGTCAGAGATATTGAACTACGTGTCGGCGCATTGCCTAAATATCCAAATGGTTTGCTGGCGTATTCATTTACCTGGTCTCCCGCAGGCGTTATCAACGAATATATTAACGATGCAGAGGCGATTCACAATGGAAAGCGTAAAATGGTCCCTTCACTAGATGGTATAGAATACATCAATATCGGAGGACGCGAATTTGAAGCTTTCACAACATCTGGAGGATTAGGTACGATGTGCGAGACCTTCGAAGGCAAAGTAGACACCTTGAATTATAAAAGCATTCGTTATCCAGGCCACGGTAAACTGATGAAGTTTTTGATTCAAGAATTGATCCTGAAGGAGGATAAAAAGTTGCTATCAAAGATTCTGGAGAATGCCAAACCTCCAGTCAAAGAAGACGTTGTCTATATCTATGCTGTTGTAGAAGGTTGGCAAGGCGGCACCTTGCTTAGAAATGAGTTTTTCAATTCCTATTCTCCCATTACAATTGAAGGCAGAGACTGGCGTGCAATCTCTTGGACAACAGCAGCATCGGTGGCAGCGGTTGTAGAAATGGTTGATAATGGCAGTTTACCTAGTACAGGATTTATCAAACAAGAAGATATTTTGTATGATAAATTTATGGAAACTGACAACGGGAAGTTGTATCTTAAGGCAGATAGCAAGAAAAACCTAGCTGAATAATACCAAAAGCTGGGCAGATCGTGTTACATATATTCAGTGTCTACTTTCAACACTCAATTTTTCTGATCTCCGATTAAAGGAAGATAGTTTTTCATACTTATGGTGGCTGGCTCAAGGGATCTTGGGTTAGCCACTTTTGTGTGCCATGCATACTGCACACGTTTAGGGTTAAAGTCCCGAACGAGCCTATTTGACAGGAATCGTTAGCCGATCGCAAGGGTGTCCTTCGTGAGGAGGAATCTGAAGGAAGCGTCAAGCAAAATGTTGATATGACGGACAGAAACATGATATAAGGCTGAGCATCTGGATGATTGAGCAATAGATCAAGAAGTCCAAAAGTCAAACGTAA
>CALGLU010000066.1 GCA_937959275.1 uncultured Saprospiraceae bacterium
AACAACTTGGCTGCAAAATTCACATATTCAATAGGTTATCCCGCAATGTCGTTTAGTTAGTGGCATAAGAATTAATTTAATAACACAGGTTAATGTATTGAAACATTAATTTGTCACGATTTTTACAAAAAATCCAGCCAAGTTAGCCTCTTTTAATATAATAATGCACGCCACTTTGTGCCGTGCAACCAATATTTGACACCTATGGTGTCAAGATATCCTTAACTAAATGACATTGGGTCAAGGCCCAATGTCTTCCAAAATAGTTGATATAGGCATTGATCCATTGAAGGAATAAACTCACTCAACTCAGATTAATAAATTATAAGTTTACATTTACTGCTTCAACAATTCAGTGGCAATGAGACCAATTTATTTCTTTCTGTTGATCATTCTATCTTTCTTGTCTTGCAGTAATAAAGAAGATCAATCATCTGAAAAGCTAGCTTCGGACATACCTGAGACCCCTTACCTTGTGGTCTTGGGCATCGCTCAGGATGCTGGCTTCCCTCAAGCGAATTGTAAAAAAGACTGTTGTCAACAAGCTTGGCAAGATCAAGGGCTGCGCAAATCAGTAAGTTGCATTGCCTTGGTCGAACCAGCAAAAAAGCAAGCTTGGATCTTCGACGCCACACCGAGCTTTAAGCAGCAATTAAAAATGCTAGAATCATTGGGCATCCATAACATAGCAGGTATATTTTTGACCCATGCACACATTGGTCATTATACGGGCTTAATGCATCTAGGCAGAGAAGCAATGGGCGCAAAAAATATTCCTGTCTATGCCATGCCAAAAATGAAAACATTTCTGGAGACAAATGGACCATGGAGTCAATTGGTGACACTGAATAATATTAATTTAATTCAACTGAAAGCCGATTCAATTATCTCTCTAGGAGATGATCTTACAGTGTCTCCCTTTCAAGTGCCCCATCGAGATGAATTCTCTGAGACAGTGGGCTTTCGCATTGGCAGCAATCAACAATCCGCGCTCTTCATTCCTGATATTGATAAATGGCAGAAGTGGGACCGAGATATAAAAACTGTCATTTCTAACAATGATGTTGCTCTACTAGATGGTTCGTTTTTTCAA
This sequence comes from uncultured Saprospiraceae bacterium, assembly GCA_937959275.1. GTDB lineage: Bacteria > Bacteroidota > Bacteroidia > Chitinophagales > Saprospiraceae > CALFUK01. The sequence goes on from CALGLU010000066.1 coordinate 1,094, forward strand.
AATGGAGAGATTCCGGGGCGCGATATGGCATTGATCCCTCACCCCTTTATTACTGAAAGTATGGATATATTCCAAGACCTCTCAGATCAGGACAAATCAAAGGTGCACTTTATTCACTTTAACCATACGAATCCTGTCTTGCAGAAAAACAGTCCTGCATATAATCAAGTGACAGATAGTGGCTTTGCGATTGCCGAAGAATTACAAGTGTTTAAACTGTGATAGCTAAGTAGATAGTCAATTGACGATAGTCCATAAGACTCGTTGGATCGGAGTCCAACAAGGGCTCAGTTTTTTTCTAAAGCCGCTGTTGGTCTCCGAACCAACGGCATGTTCCGCTGTCATCAGTTTAATAAACTGCCGACTTCCATAAAGACTCGTTGGATCGGAGTCCAACAAGGGCGCAGTTTTTTTCTAAAGCCGCTGTTGGTCTCCGAACCAACGGCATGTTCCGCTGTCATCAGTTTAATAAACTGCCGACTTCCATAAAGACTCGTTGGATCGGAGTCCAACAAGGGCGCATCTTTTTTCTAAAGTCGCTGTTGGTCTCCGAACCAACGGCATGTCCCGCTGTCATCAGTTTAATAAACTGCCGACTTCCATAAAGACTCGTTGGATCGGAGTCCAACAAGGGCGCATCTTTTTTCTAAAGTCGCTGTTGGTCTCCGAACCAAGAAGTTCTATTATTTCGATGACTAGATTTATGGATACCTATGCTATTGGTTCTGAGACCAACAGCGGTTTTGGGATTTTCAATTCATTATAACTTAAGCGTCTTTGCTAATGTTAAAATCCCTGCCATCGAGATCGAATCAGTTATGCGCCCATCCATGACCATATCAATGACCTCAAGCAATGGTAGTTTTTTTATCTGAAGGTCTTCTGTTTCATCAAATGCTGTGTCTCCCATTTCTAAATCTTCTGCAACAAAAACAAAACCTTCTTCATCTGTTACACAATTTGATGTGTGTATGCGCAATAATTGAGTCCACTTTTTTGCTGTAATCCCCGCCTCTTCTTTTAGCTCCCTCTTTGCAGATGCTAACGGATCTTCATCATGCGGTCCTCCTCCCATTGGGATCTCCCATGAATACTCTTTCAGTGGATAGCGGTATTGTCCGATAAGCCATGTATTCATAGCCTGATCAAGCGGAATGATTCCAATGGCTTTATTTTTAAAGACAACTCGTCCATAAATACCTGCTGTGCCCGAAGGAGTGGTGACTTCATCATGCTCCACACGAATCCAAGGATTGTCATACACTTCGGTTGTCTTATGTGTTTTCCACTTATGTTGCTGCTCGCTCATGAATGATGCTTAAGTTAAAGATTGTGTCTAATTGACGATAGATATTCGGTAAATGCTTTTTGAACTTACTGGGATATCGCAAATAATGATGAATGGCTACAAGTATAACATCTACTCGCTCGAATCCTACGGTGTCACAGATTCTTTGGTAAGTCAGTCCAGAAACTTGTTGTAAAGATTCTTCATCTTCTTTTGTTAGATGTGGCCATTCCATATCACCATTCATTTCACAAAATGCATCTGCAAAACCATGTAATCCGATATTATAGTTGCCATCCTCTCTCACTGCACGGAGGATATACTCAAAGGAAAGTAACACCACTCCATCTTGTATCTCTGCTTCAGCTGTGTGCAATTGTTTGTAAAACGGTGTCGGGAATGGATGCATATAGGCGATAATACGCTCGAATTTATCCAGCAGATAATCATCTCTTCCAAAGTTGAGCCAAACGGCGTGAGCTGCGATGATAAACTTCATATCCTCAGGCATTTCTATCTTTTCGACTTTCATCAAAGAATATTCTTTCGCTTCCATAAATAAACTGAGTCTATGCTGAAAGCGTATCCTGTCTTCGGCATTCAATTGTTGATAAAATGAAAACTGGCTCTCTAGCCAATCAATGACTGGCTTATCCAAATTGACTGGATATTTCTCATGAAACCAGAAATCTATTTGCGGTGAAAACATATACAAGGCCACACAAATAACAAGCAATGGAAAAATCAACCACGAATATTCGTCTCGAAAATCATAGTCAACAGCACTTTGATAGAAGATATACACGAGTGCAAAGCCAAAGGGGGCTGCAATAAATCGGGTTAAAGAATGTATTTGCATAAAGAGCTTTTCACAAGACTAACGAATTCTAATATGTTTAGATTATTTTTGATATATAAATGACTGATTCATATAAGATTTTAGGCGTTGACCCAGGCACCAATATTCTGGGCTATTCCATAATTGACATACAAGATAAGACAATTACTGTCCCTGCCCATGGTATCATTAAACTGCAGCAGTTTAAAGATCACCAAACGAAACTGAAGGAAATCTTCTTACAATTGCAGGAAATTATAGAAACTTACTTACCCACAGTTATGGCTATTGAAGCACCGTTTTTTGGTAAAAATGTACAGTCAATGCTTAAGCTTGGTAGAGCTCAGGGAGTCGCCATGGCTGCCGCAATAACGATGGGACTAGACATCCATGAATACTCACCGAAGAAAATAAAACTCTCTATCACTGGAAATGGAAATGCATCAAAAGAGCAGGTCGCGATGATGCTACAAAGTATTCTAAAGATAAAATTGAATTTAAAGCAATTGGATTCAAGTGATGCTCTTGCTGCTGCCTATACTCATTACAATCAAAGCAATTCTGTATTGGCCCAAGGAAAAAAATATGGGAGTTGGAAAAGCTTTGTATCGGAAAATCCAGATAAAACCAAAAAACGTAAATGACTCCTAAAAAAGTAAATATCATTGGCATTCCTTTCGATCAGAAGTCATCTTATATGAGAGGCGCTGCGACCGGACCTGATGCTGTCAGAGACACACTCCATGATAGCTCATCAAATTACTGGACAGAAAATGGGACAAATTTGGATATAGATGTCATGATGAAAGACCTTGGCAATTTAGCAGTGCCAACGTATGAGTCACTTTATCCAGCTATATCAGCTGCTATTAGACCAGAAGAAGCACACATATTCTTAGGTGGAGATCACTCGATTACGTATCCAATTGTAAAAGCAATCTCACAGGAGCAGCCATCATTTGATATCTTACACATCGATGCGCATACAGATTTGTATGATGAATTCGAAGGTGATAAGTACTCGCATGCTTGTCCGTTTGCAAGAATTATGGAGGAAGGTTTATGCAAACGTCTCATCCAGGTAGGTATCAGAACTGTGACAATGCATCAACAGGAGCAAGCTGATAAATTTGGAGTCAGCATTATAAGGATGAAAGATATTCACAGATTGGATGAACTCCGATTTGAAAGACCCGTTTATATGTCCATTGATTTAGATGGATTTGATCCTGCTTATGCGCCAGGCGTATCGCACCATGAGCCAGGGGGCATGCAACCACGGACACTGATTAATTTTTTACTTAACACCCCTTTTACACTATTTGCAGCAGATATTGTCGAACTAAATCCTCTTCGGGACCATGAACGGATGACAGCAGCTTTAGCAGCTAAACTCTTAAAAGAATTGTGTGGTAAAATAGCGACAAATGAACCTCCTCACAAATAAAATATACAATTGCGTCTACAAGCGACACAAGACTCGTAGTAAGATTTGTACTTTTATAAAAATCTGAATTCATGAATAAGTTTGTTACACTCCTTTTTCTTTGCCTAGCTTATCATTCCATCGTCGCACAAGGCACGCCAGCATTTATAGAAGTTGCTTCCGCCTTAACACAACCTGTGGTGATCGCTAACTCTGGTGATCATACAGATCGTCTTTTTATTGTCGAACGAGCAGGAGTCATACAGCTCCTTAAACCAGGCAGTCTGCAGATAGAGCAAACGCCCTTTCTGGACATTAGAGCTGCAGTAGATGACAATCGTGGAGAACAAGGTTTGCTGGGACTCGTATTTGATCCTCAATATGCGTCCAATGGTTATTTCTACGTGAATTATATCGTCAATGGCTCTCCTGATGACAAAACAAGAATTTCCAGATTTAAAGTTGATAGTTCAGATTCAAATATTGCAGATCCAACTTCAGAATTGATCATTTTAGAGTACGACCAATATGCTTGGAATCACAATGGAGGTGATCTACATTTTGGGCCTGATGGCTATTTATATATTGCAAGTGGTGATGGAGGCGGGTCTAATGATCCACAAGGAAATGGGCAGAACACCTCAACATTGTTAGGTGCTATACTTCGAATAGATGTGCATAACACAAGTATTGGTATGAATTATTCTATTCCTGCTGGTAATCCTTTTAACAATGAGATTTGGTTGTATGGCTTGAGAAATCCTTGGCGATTCAGTTTTGATACGGCAACCGGAGATTTATATATTGCGGATGTTGGTCAGAATGCAAGAGAAGAGGTGAATGTAGTCCCTGCGGGGGTTGGTGGTCTGAATTTGGGATGGGATTGTAGAGAAGGGTTTATAAATTCAAGTGGTTGCACGGGCAGCTTTCATGATCCTATTTTTGATTATGGTCACAATAACAGCAATGGAGGATACTCTGTCACTGGTGGCTATGTTTATCAAGGGAATACGTTCCCAAATTTTCAGGGCTGGTACTTTTTTGCTGACTTTGCTACCAATCGATTATGGCGGACAAAAGGAACTACAGCAGCAGGTCTACAAGTTGATACTGAGATATTATCAGGTGTATCAAACATCAGTTCTTTTGGACAATCTGAGTCAGGCGAATTATACGCAGTGTCATATTCAGGCAGGCTGTATCGCATTATTGATTTGGATGAATGTCCATTATTAACATTAAACATTCCAAGTGTAACAAACACAGCTTATACTGCTCAAAATTTTATATCATCATCTGCAATTGTGCCTAGTAATACCAACCTTAGCTATGGTGCAGCAGAGATTTTATTGAATTCGAATTTCAATGTGCCAGCAACGTCTAGCTTTGAAACACTGGTAGGTATTTGTGGAAGTCGATAGCGAATTAAAGTTTATTATCCAGCCTCTACCTTGTCTTTTGCAGAATCAATCGCCTGAACCGTCTTATCCCAAAATTCGGAAAACATTGGTTTAAAATGTTTGAAGGTATTTTTGGCGTGGCCAGGCAAGGTCACCAATGCTGGATAGGTAATCGAAGTCTGTTTCTGAGATTCTGAGACAAGGCGAAGATCGTTAGAAAGTTGGACTAGAAAGCCAAGACATACCCCAAACACTGCAGCCATCAATACGCCCCCTCCTATCTTATTGATAAAATTCAAATTAACGGCTTTGAACAAACCTTCTAGTCTTGCACCTATAAATTGGATCCCAATCAGCACTACGAAAAAAGTAATGATAATGCCCAAAATAGTACTAACACTTGGAGACACCTTTAAGACTGATTCTACCAAATCCATGACGATCGGAGAAAGCTTCAATGTCACCAAAATCGCTAGTAAAATGGATAATGTTGAAAAGGCTGTTTTGATTAATCCTCGTTTATATCCTGTATAGAATCCGTATAACACGAGAACACTGGCAATAATATCAATCGTCATAATGCTTGTAAATATGTAGTAAAGATATAGCTACACGAAGCTTAACAGATGAATTGAGAGATAAATTCGATTAAACTCAAATAATGTTGCTTTTAGACCTACATTATCCATTTGAAATAGACTGCTGTTATGTCCCCGTATGTCTCGCCACAGAACATTGCCACTTTCCAGCGAGGTATGGTGGATAACTAGACAAGATGACAGAATCACCCACCTATCCTCCCTCGAAGAGAGGCATTCTCACCTGAACTTTAGATAAACCAATTACGTACAGAAAGACGTGAGATTTAATTCTTGAATAAAGTAAGTTCAGCGCCTGGTGCTTAGCATTACTTGCTTGGAGGGAGGATAGGTGAGTAACTCAAAGCTCTCTCTTCGAATCGAATCAACCAATCGTACATTATTACGCTAAAGTTTATATTTTTAATCCGTGTTAGGCATCCTTAGATATTGGTTGGCGGTTCTACTTGCTGTTATTGCATCCGCAACAGCAGTGGCTCAAGATAGTATTGAGGCTGACGTGCTGCTCAATGCGACATCTCCATCTTTAGTCAAGATGATCGGTGATGATGAAACGATGCAAACTACCCTAAATACAGAATGTGCAGATATGCTTGTACAAATCGATGGAATGAACATGAGCAAGGCATACACAGTTTGGCTAACGATGTTGTCAGATTTGGAACAGTATGCAGTCAACATGAATTATGATATCAATGGCTTTAAATTATGGTTGAATGTATATTGGAATGCTGACGGATCGATTCGTCAAATAATATTTTACCCTAAACCCAACAGTCGAAATGTTGACTTTAGTCACTTTATTGACTTCATGGATAAGTACGCTCAGTCTTATGTATTACCTGTGACACATACAGCATGTTTTTCACACTATGGTAGTGCAAGCTTTCCTACGTTTTACGATCAATTATTAAAGAAGGAATGATGATGGCGTTTTGATCGTTTTTATTTTACACATTGATTTACATTAATTTACATGAGGAATGATAACCTGAGTGAAAATCAAAATAGCTTTGGGAAAAAGCAATACCTATGAAACAGCTTAATCTAATTCTTTGCGCTCTCTTTTTTGCAGCTTTTCTGATGACCTTAGGTTGCGTTCAGTGGAAAGAATCAAAACAAACGCTTCGTACTATATCAACAGTTTCTCAAGCCTCATCAGCTTCTGATTTTTCAACAAGTCCTGATGTTTTATCAGCTTCTAATTTTTTACCAAGTCTTGATTTCTCATCAAGTCTTAGATTCTCAGTAGACAACTTTGAATTTGCGTATAGTGTAGGTACACGGTTTATTGCAAACATCACAAAAGATCAGCTCCAAAAGGCACAAGTCGTCTCTGATATTATTCCAGTCAGAAACGTAGAGACTGTACAATCATACCATAACATAGAACTCAACACCTTTGAAGAAGGACGCAAACATGAAATCAAGGCAATAGGCGAAAGTGAAATTCTGAATACTGAGCAAAAGCGTCTTTTACAATCCTTGGATTACACATCAGACTTTTACATCACTGGAAGTGTGAAAAGACGAAATGCTGCTAGCGACGCATTATTAGTTGATACGCTTGTGTTATACTTGAGTGTAGCTCCACATAATCCGGCTGCATATTCAGAAGGCATAGAAGGACTTGTCTCTTATTTAAAAGAGTATAGTAATCAAGACATTGGAATTGCATTAAAAGAGCAAGTGAAAGCTGGGAAAATAAGTTTTGTAGTAACTAAAACTGGTGGCTTGGGTGAAGTCAAACTAACAAGCACATCTGGTTTCCAATCAATCGATGATAAAATGATCTCTCTCATCCGACAGATGCCAGGTAGTTGGGAAGGTGCGACAAATGCACAAGGTGAAAAAGTTGATCAAGAATTGGTCTTCTCTTTTGGTTTGATTGGTTGTTAACAACACTTTCATCCTGATCAATCTACATGTCTCACCAAATTCTAGTGCAAGAGAATAGCAGGTCGACGACAGCATTTCAAATGTAAACTCAGCAGACAGGTTTTCTTAACCAATCATCAAGGTTGATACAAAATTTAGAAGCCAATTCTAAGCAGAATTTTTATAATTATTTACTAGAAATATTTCAGACTGAATTGACTTGACACAATCAGTCTGTATCTCGCATCAGACAGTCATAGACATTACTGAATCCATCTGACGTTTTTTTCTCTATAGTTCAATGTTCACGCAATAATTTTATGTACATTACACGTTATACATTTTTTTAATCTATAAAATCACATTAAACATTTGTCACTATGAGCAAATTAGATGATGCACTAGCAAAATACACCACAGAATTAGAAAAACTTGGTGTGAAAAAAGTAGACCAAGCTCTATTAAAAGCTGCGGCAAAAGCTTGCGGTCCTTCTTTATACAGTAAAGACGCAAGTAAAGTAGGAACCTCTGATAAAAAAGAAGTTGAAAGAGTTAAGGCTGGTTTTCTTGCAAAAAAATTAGGTATTACAGGACCTAAAGCTGACAAAGCAATTGAAAATGTCATTGCAACTTTCGGAGCGAAAAACAGAAATAAGTACAGAGCAATGTTCTACTACTTATTGGCTAAAGAAACAAAGAAAGCTACTGCACTTAAAGGCAAGTAGATTTCTTAAAATTATTCTTTTAAAAGCCTGTTGGATTCTAATTCTGACAGGCTTTTTTGTTTGAAATTCACCTTAGCTTGAGGAAAGTACATTCAATATTTCGCAACTACTTCTCAGTATTCAAGGGCTTTAGGTAACCATGGACGATGCATAACTGAGCTGCAGAATACGTAAACATGATTATAAATCCAGAATGCAACATCGGGCCTACGAACTTAGCATATCCAAGCGTAGCATCAGAGATTAAAAACAATATAGCACCGATAACGACAAGCCAATATCCTGACACTTTCCATCTCAATAAAGCCATGATCACCATTCCCAAAATTGAAATATTATACAGAATAACCGGAAGCATTAAATCACCTGTATACGGTAGGAGGATTTTAAAAAAGACAAGCCCAATCACAATGATCAATCCAATAGCCAGTCTTCGTTTATGAACGCCAATTGCTTTTTGCTTAAAGAACACAAAAGCATAAAACAATTGCATAATCAAAAAACTCCCTAAGCCTAACATGAAAGACAGATTTCCATTTCCTAATAAAGAAATATCTCCAAAAAGTGCAAAGCACTGGGCGGTTAAGAATAGAAGATGGTCCTTGGATTTCTGTCTAAGTTGAAAGAGACTAAACACGAATAAGCTAAGCATGAGTAATGGCTTAGTCCAAACCCTCGGCAAGTCATTGATGACCATATATAGATCAAGTACAGCGATGACAATGAACGTAATGATCTGGAGTGGCTTCATTTTGAGCTGCGTTTATAAACTAGGCAAGACAGTGGGGCGAGATTAACAACGACGGAATACGGTTTAGCATGAAGTTCTTTGTGTTCAGATTCAAGACTATCTTCAATAGGATACCCACTCCCATGATATACACTATCATCACTGTTAAATATAATCGACCATATTCCCTTATGTGGAACCCCAATCCGATATCCATCTCTTGGCACTGGCGTCAAATTAAAAACAATGAGCAGGGTGTCATTTTCATTTTGAGCTTTCCTTAGAAAAGCAATCACCGAATTTTGTGAATCTGAGTGATCAATCCATTCAAAGCCTTCTGGACTAAATTGCAACTGATGTAGACCTAGCTCCTTCTTGTACAATTCATTTAATCCTTTGAAGCAAGTTTGTAAGCCTTTATGCAACGGATATTGGGTCAAGTGCCAATCAAGACTTTGTGTGACATTCCATTCCTTATACTGACCAAAGTCATTGCCCATAAAATTGAGCTTTGTACCAGGGTGCATAAACATCAAACTGTATAACACTCTCAAATTAGCAAAGCGCTGCCATTCATCACCAGGCATCCTTCCCATAATCGACCCTTTACCATGCACCACTTCATCATGCGACAAGGGTAACATAAAGTTCTCCGTGAACGCATATACCAAACTAAAGCTGATATCATCTTGGTGATGCTGTCGGTGTACTGGCTCTTTCCCAAAAAACCGCAAGGTATCATGCATCCAGCCCATCATCCACTTCATACCAAATCCCAATCCTCCCGTATCCGTAGGGTGGCTCACACCTGCAAATGCAGTCGACTCCTCAGCAATCATTTGTATCCCATCAAAATCTTTGTAAACCGTCGCATTTAATTCTTGTAAAAAATGAATAGCTGCCAAATATTCATTGCCTCCGTTTTCATTTGGCTCCCACTCTCCTTGCTCTCTAGAATAGTCCAAATAAATCATCGATGACACCGCATCAACCCGCAAGGCATCTATGTGATACTTATCCATCCAAAAACAAGCACTGCTAATTAAAAAAGAACGCACCTCTGCTCGTTCGAAATTAAAAATGTAACTCTTCCAATCTGGATGATAACCTTTGCGAATATCCGGATGCTCGTACACACAGCTCCCATCAAATCGATACAAACCATGATCATCTGACGGAAAGTGCGCTGGCACCCAATCCAAAATCACTCCAATACCTGCTTGATGCAATCGATCAACGAGATACATAAATTCTTGAGGGCTGCCGTAGCGACTCGTCGGCGCAAAATACCCAGTTACCTGATAGCCCCAACTCATATCGTACGGGAATTCGGTAATCGGCAAAAATTCTACATGCGTGTATCCCATCTCCTCCAGATATGCTGTGAGATCTTCTGCTAATTCGATATAGCTAAGGGGATCATTCGTTTGCTCTTTTCGTTTCCATGAGCCAAGATGCATTTCGTAGACGGAGAAGGGTTGATCAAGCGCTTGGTGTTGTGGGCGTTTTTGCATCCAGTCAAGGTCGTTCCATTCATAACCAAGTTCCCAACTAATGGAAGATGTCTTGGGAGACTGCTCAGCAAAAAAGGCAAAGGGATCAGCTTTGTCTTTATGACCATCAAAGTGATCTGACAGTATCCGATATTTATAAAGCTCACCATGCTGGACACCAGGTAAAAAGCCTTCCCAAATACCTGAAGAATCCCAGCGCACATGTAGTTTGTGTTCGTCTCCGTTCCAATAATTAAAGTTGCCAATCACCGAGACAGAAGATGCTGATGGCGCAAAGACGGCAAAGTACATACCCTCTACTCCATCGACTGTTAGTTGATGTGCTCCAAACTTCTCATAGAGTCGGAAATGTTTTCCCGTCTTAAATAAAGAAATATCAAAATCAGTAAATAGAGAATGTGCGATTGCGTTAGCCATATAAGACTAAGGTAACAGAACTATTTTACTTTATTCGACGTATTCAATCCTGCCTTTTCAGAAATCTCTAGCATGCGGTCTATACAAACTCGACCTTTTTCAATAACCCAATCTTCTAGATGTATTTCCGGCTGCTCATACTTCATAGCGAGATACAATTTTTCCATTGTGTTACGCTTCATGTGTGGGCAATCGTTGCACGCGCAAGTATTGTTGGGCGGTGCAGGGATGAATTCTTTGTTTGGCGATTTCAACTCCATTTGATGGAGGATGCCTGCCTCTGTCGCAACGATGAATTTCATTGAAGGATCAGTCTGTGTAAATTTGAGTAAGCCACTCGTAGAGCCAATGAAATCTGCTTTATCGAGTATATGAGCTTCGCACTCTGGATGAGCGATGAACTTTGCATCTGGATGCCTGACTTGAAGTTTAGTTATTTTCTCAGCTGAGAAAATCTCATGGACCATACAGGCTCCATTCCATAATACCATCTCTCGGCCAGTCACTTTTTGGAGGTAAGCACCCAAATTTTTATCGGGAGCGAAGATAATGCCTTTATCTTTTGGGATGCTGTCTATGACATGGCGTGCATTAGACGAGGTGCAGCAGATGTCGGTTAGGGTTTTGAGTTCAGCCGTACAATTGACATAACTCACAACGACGTGGTCTGGATATTTTTCTTTCCATTTTTTGAAGAGCGGTGCTGGGCAGGAGTCAGCCAATGAGCAGCCCGCTTTGAGGTCAGGCAAGAGCACTTTTTTGGACGGACTGAGCATTTTTGCTGTTTCAGCCATAAAGTGGACACCTGCGAAGACGATCATATCAGCTTCTGTGTTAGCTGCCATCTGTGATAATTGTAGGCTGTCACCAACATAATCGGCAATATCTTGTATCTCTGATTCTTGGTAGTAGTGTGCGAGGATGATGGCGTTTCGCTCTTTTTTGAGCTTATTGATCTCTTCGACTAGATCTAAACTTGGATCGACTTCGATATCAAGAAATCCGTGTTTTTCTAGTTCTTTTTCTGCGATGGCTAATTCTGCTGCGGACATAGGTTTGTTTATTGATTTGAAATGCACTCTTATAACTTAGATATTAGGGTGTTTGGTTCGTGAAAGGTGGGGAAATTTTGAATGGCTGGGTAATAAGATGTCGCTGCTCTGAAGCTTATGAGATGTCGTTCCGCAGTAGCTAATAAGATATTGCTCTGCTGGAGATAATGAGATAATGATCCGTTGGAGTTTTTTTAGCTTTCTGGGGCTTTCTCTCAACGTTGGCGTACTAGTTACTAAGATGAAGCTTCGCTAGACCCTTAAAATAATATATTTCAAATATTTAATTACTCTATTATTTTATTTTATTCTCAAAATTAAAATCGGCTGACTCTATGTTACACAAACACTTCTCCTTTGTCATTCTATTCACTACATAAAATTCTGGAATTGGAAAGTTCAAATGTCTAAACAGTGAATCATTCTTTGAATAAAAAATATAGGTGTATTGTAAATATTATCAGCCACTTCAATTTTATGTATATCTGTAAATTGTTTTGTAGTCATTTGGTTATCAAATGATATTGATATTTTTGCAAAACCAACTTCGCCTTTTCCATAAAAATAATGCCCATGTACTAATTCTATATCATCACAAGATTGAACACCTTGATTACAAGAAAACAAAAAATGCAATACAATTGTACTAAGGCCTAGTATTATTCTTTTCATTGAGAATAAACAAATATTGTTATTCTTCTTCAATATTATCGATTTCTATGACTAAACCTAAATTATTCTAATTCTCATTTTGATTTTGTACTGTCATTGGACTTGGACCTCTTCGCTCCCTCATGGCTAGATTCTGAAATAAATTCAGAATGACGACTCTATTATGATGACTTAAAATTAACCTATCTTTTGTGGCTTGCTCTCTTTGTGATTACATTAATTTTATTGGCACGTAGCGGGAATTGGTTTCTCGGAATGACACTTTTATTTTAATTTTCCTTTTGATTTCTTTTTTATCATTCCCTTCAATTCCCCTTTCAAATAAAAGCCTGTATAGCTTTTCTTGACTTTGACAATTTCCTCCGGTGTGCCTTGAGCAATAATCTGTCCGCCCTTAGTGCCGCCCTCTGGACCAATATCGACAATGTGATCTGCGACCTTTACCATATCGAGATTGTGTTCAATGACGACGATGGTGTTGCCTTTGTCGGTGAGGCGATTCAGTACATCGATGAGGCGATTGACATCTTCGAAGTGGAGACCTGTGGTGGGCTCGTCTAAAATATATAGGGTGTTGCCTGTGTCTTTTTTGGAGAGCTCTTCTGCTAGCTTGACGCGCTGGGCTTCGCCGCCGGAGAGTGTGGTGGCTTGCTGGCCGAGGGTGATGTAGCCGAGACCCACGTCGTTCATTGTTTTGAGTTTTCTATATATGGAAGGGATGGCTTTAAAAAATTCGACAGCTTCTTCGACAGTCATTTCTAGTACATCTGCGATGGACTTGCCTTTGAAGAGAATTTCGCGGGTTTCGCGGTTGTAGCGTTTGCCTAGGCAGGTTTCGCATTCGACATAGACGTCGGGGAGAAAGTTCATTTCGATGACTCGCTGGCCTCCGCCTTGGCAGGTTTCGCAGCGTCCACCTTTGACATTGAAAGAGAAGCGCCCCATTTTATAGCCTCGGATTTTTGACTCGGGCATATCAGAAAAGAGCTTGCGGATGGGTGTGAACATGCCTGTATATGTGGCAGGGTTTGAGCGTGGTGTCCGGCCAATCGGAGCCTGATCGATTTCGATGACCTTATCTAGCTGTGACATGCCTTTTATCTTTTTATAAGGCAATGGTTTTTGAACACTTTTATAGAAGTATTGTCGCAGAATTGGGTAGAGTGTCTGATTGATGAGTGAGGACTTGCCACTACCCGATACGCCTGTGATACATGTAAATGTGCCTAGTGGAATCTTGAGGTCGACATTTTTAAGATTATGCCCTGTCGCGCCTGACAAGATCAAGTTCTTGCCTGTTCCTTTTCTGCGCTTCTTGGGAATTTCTATCCGTTTGGTATCATTCAAATAGGCAGCGGTTAGGCCTTTTGTTTTTTTGAATGAGCTTGGCTTTCCTTCATTGACTAAGATGCCGCCGTGTTTGCCTGCGCCTGGCCCCAGATCGATTAAGTGGTCAGATGCCAACATGATGTCTTTGTCATGCTCGACGACGATAACTGTGTTACCAATCTCGGATAGGTTTTGCAATGAAGCAATTAATTTATGGTTGTCGCGCTGGTGCAGTCCGATGCTCGGCTCATCCATGATATACGTGATCCCTGTCAGTTGAGAGCCGATCTGCGTTGCCAGTCTTGTCCGCTGTGCTTCACCACCAGACAAGGTCCGTGAAGGTCGATCTAAACTCAGATAATCCAAACCCACTTCTAATAGAAAGGCTAAACGCAAGCGAATTTCTTTTAAGACCTCATGTGCTATTGTTGCTTGCATTTTAGACAAGCGTTTATCTAGGCCATCTAACCACTTATACAAGACATCTAAATCCATTTGCGCCAACTCACCGATGTGTTTATCATCGATTTTAAAATGCAACGACTCTTGTTTTAAGCGATAGCTATGACATTCTGGGCATTCGACAATGGTCATAAAGTCTTCGGCCCACCTGCGGATGCGTTCTGAACTTGAGTTACGGTACCAGTGGGTAAGCATATTGACGATGCCGTGATCTGCCAAATCATAGACAAAATCGTGGACGGAATATTTGCTTGCAGTAGACACACTCTCGCCACCACCATGTAAGATTTGTTCCATCGCCTTCTTTGGAATTTTATTAATGGGCGTGGCAAAGGTGAATTTATATTTTTTTGCAATTTTTCGTAGCTGCTGAAACGTTTGATTGTCACGGACTTCGCCGAAAGGGGCGATGCCAATATCATTGATTGATTTGGTATCATCAGGAATGACTTTATCCAAATCAACTTCATGCGACTTACCCAGACCTCGACAAGATGGACAGGTGCCATATGGCGAATTGAAGGAAAATGAATTAGGTGAAGGGATCTCATAGGAGATACCAGAATCAGGGCACATCAATTTTTTACTAAATGGATACACTTTGTCCTTGTCGACGTCGATGAGTAGAATAAGATCATTCCCCATATTCATAGCCGTTTCTATTGAAGCGGCAAGTCTTTCTCGTTTGTCTTTAGCGACTTTAATACGATCAATAACCACCTCAATATCATGAACCTTGTACCGGTCTACCATCATGCCCGGCTTCAAATCCTTGACCTCACCGTCTATGCGCACCTTGGTATAACCTTTTTTTCTAGTCTGCTCAAAGAGCTCTCTGTAATGACCCTTTCTCGATCGGATGAGAGGCGCTAGGATGATGACTTTGCGATCTTTAAATGTTTTGAGGATGTGTTGGATTAATTGTTCTTCGGTAAACTTGACCATCTTTTTACCAGTCGCCAAGCTGTAGGCGTCGCTAGCACGAGCATAGAGCAGCCTTAAAAAATCATAGAGCTCGGTGGTGGTGCCAACCGTTGATCGGGGATTCCAGCCTGTCGTTTTTTGCTCGATAGAGATGACTGGGCTGAGTCCTGTGATTTGCTCGACTTCTGGTCTATCCATTTTGCCCAAAAATTGGCGAGCATAGGCTGAAAAGGTTTCGATGTAGCGGCGTTGGCCCTCAGCATAAATCGTATCAAAAGCCAAAGAAGACTTACCACTCCCACTTATACCCGTGATCACCACAAGTTTGTTTCTGGGAATTTTAACTGATACATCTTTTAGATTATTTTCCTTGGCGCCGATGACCTCTATAAACTCATGAATACCCTTTGTCATATAGCAAATTTAAGCCGAATTATTCGTTAGAACTTCGGAATGAGAGTTGAATGTGTGTAAATTTCATTTTTGTACGACTGCATTATGGTTCAATATGCATAATCTGTACGGCCCATCATTCCGAACCTGTTTAAAGGGCTGTATAAAAGGCAGCAAGGATCGGCTCGGAATATGACATTTTGAGATTCTGAATCGAGTTCAGGATAACGATTCGATCTGCAACACGGTTTTTCACACAACTTAAATCAAAAAGAAAGATATCGTATGATGGTAGCCGCCGTACTCCGCGAGTAGCTTTTTGTGTTGGCTTTGAGAATATGGACGTGCTCACCTAGTGCCTCATTTACTATGTGATTGCAAATTCCTTTTTATTCAGTTTAATTGTTGATTTACCTAAACTATTAATTTTCTTTTCAATTTTGTTCTTCTCTTCTTCAGGGATTTGTGTTGGAATAAGTTTATTCAGATTTATTTTCAGGAGTTTACTAATTATGATTAAATCTTTCAATGTGAATGGTACTATGCCGTTCATCAATTCTGACATATATGACTTACTTTCGTGACCAAGTATTTTACCAAATTCTTGTTGATTTAATCCGAGCCTCTTTAATTTTGACCTGATCAGCTTTTTTCTTTTATCAAAAAAAGCAGTCTCTTTTTGAACAATAAGTTCAGCTTTGTTGCTTTCTTTTATTCGAGAATTCGTTATTCCATTTCTATTCTTCCAATGTTTGTTTTCAAAATCATATATAAGCTTTCTTAATTTTTGCCTTTTTGATTTTGCCTTTGGGTCATTTTTTGAAATTAATCTAAGTTTACGTTCAGCAATTGACGCTCTCTCTAACTCTAATTCGTCTTTTATTTCTCCCTTTTTCAAAAGCCGATCTATATCAAATTCTTTTTTCATTATATCCAGTTTTTAGATTGAAGCCATTTTCTAATTGTATTTTTATTGTTTTTAAATATTGAAACATATTCACTATGATTTCCACACCAAACTATTGATACTTGGTCTTCTTCTATTTCAACTAAAATCATTGTACGATGACTAGAAATATTGAAAAAATAGAAACCATCAGGATGAACCCTGTCAGCATCAGGTCTTTCAATTTTAATATCTTCAGGTTTTGACCATTTTGCTAATTCAATAGTTGATATCAATTTGTCAATTTCATGTCTAAGTTGCTTGTTACCTCTATTCTTCCTAAGGTATTTTTCAAGAATTCTTAGATATGCTATCTTCATGAACTCAAATATACAAAAAAATGTTCGTATTATAACAGAACATATTTGATTAGAATTTGGCTTCTGCAGTACTGTGAACTTTAAATTTTACTATTTTAAATATGAAATCATGCAAAGAAAAACCAACTACACATAATCACATTTGATTCTGATTTTGTTGATTTAAGCTTAATAAAAAGTTTCCATCAAAAATAATTTGGATTAGAACTGGTAATCTAACAACAAAAAATCTTGCACAATTATTGATCGCAAAGCAAAAGATTATTGTTGACTTTGCAATGAATCATGAAATAGGAATTCTGGAAGTTATTGAAGACTTCCCATAACATAGCTATCATGTCATACCAAAATTGAGCTTGAGAAGAACGATATTAAGAGATGAATTCGAAGCAGGAAAACTTTTAGCCCATTAATTCACCAATAAAAAATCTCCCAAGAGTTCTATCTCGAGCTCATCTGCAAATCGACGGACGATGGCCTTATAGACGTAAACACCAACTTGTGCTGTTTTACCATTGACTTTGCCGTCCCAGCCGATTTCGTCGTCTTTTATATTCAGCTTGAGAGCTGCATAGACTTCATTGCCCCAACGATCAAAAATGGCCAGATCCATTTCATCAAAAGAGTCATTTGGATGGACTAGAAAACGATCGTTATCTCCAGCTGAGTTTGGTGAGAAGGCATTGGGTACATAAATAAGATCTGAATAATCAGCGCTGATCCTTATGAGTCGGTTAAAAGAACATGTTCCATTATTAACAGCTAAAAAGACTGTACCTTCTTTGACTAATTGGATTTGTGGCTCTGCACAATCATGGCAACTCAGATCAAAATCAATAGACTCCCATTGCCATAGATATTGCTCATCATCTAAACCTTCTGGATTCAAATCGATTGTGTCTCCAAAAACTCCATTTTGGCTTAGAGGAATGCTCAGCTGAAATGTTGTATCTAATAAAATTTGCTCTCGGATAGAATCGATACAGCCCATTTCATTTTGAATGTAAATCGTATATGGTCCGTGGCTTAATTCTGTAAATATATTTTGAGAGGAAAACGATTGTCCTGTAAGAGAATACTCAACTGTTGGATCATTGGATAACAGTTCGATTGATCCTGCTGTTGAGTTATTACAATCTGTATCACTTACGATAGATTGGACAGTCAAATCTGATGGCATCAAAAATTCGATCGTATCTGTTAAGGTGCATCCATTGCCTTCTGTTAGGGTAAACTGGTAGGAGCCGGGCATAATGTCCTGTCTTTGAAATACGTCCATTCCATCATTCCACTGGATAGTGATCGGATCAATGCCTTGCGCTACAACATCTACGATCGCTGGAAAATCAGACATACAATTCAGCTCATCGAAGAGGAGCTCGTACATAAATATATCTGAAGAAGAAATGCTAATGGTATCCATATACGTACATCCCGATTCATTCGTCAACTCAACACTTAATAAGCCTGCTGGTAAATCGCTAATTATTGAAGTTTGCTCATTTGTTGTGCTCCACAAAATAGCTAGATTATCAGGTATGTCTTCCTCTCCATTCCAAAGGACTTGAGCGGTGAGGGCACAATCTGAATCCGAAGCTAAAATAATGTCAACATCAGATTCCTCATTTTGAATAATAATCTCTTCTACAAATTGACAATTCTGACAATCTGTCAAAAAGCGAATCGTATCAGTCGGTAATGACAAGTCAGTCTCAAATACAACAATGCCATCTCGTTCATTAATGATTGGAGTATTGCTTGCAAGACTTGGCAGGCATTCTCCAAACATAAAAGCACTGACTTCTATACTATCAGGATTACAATTTTGGATTTCGCGCGTTGTTCGATAAGATCCATTCTGGTTTAGGGGCATTCTGGTAAATAAACAGCTACAACTCTCATCGACATCAACGATGATATGTAAGGCACAAATAACAGACGGCTCAATGAGTAATGTGTCATGAAGACGATATGCTTGATTTGAAAATTCTGAATGTGATAACAAATCTTGTTTGACGATAACATCAGTGGGATCAAGAATCGTATTCTGATTTAAATCACCAAATATAGTTACTGAAACATCTCCAACATAAATCGGATTCTCGGTTAATACAATATCTCCTGATAATTCAAAATTCAATTTATCTTGATTGCTATCTAGTATTCTGGTATTGATATTATCTAAAGAAATATTTGGCTTCCATCTAATTCTTTTATCCGTCTGATAGGCCCGTGTGACTAATTGGCTTGAGACATTCCCATCGAAACACTGCTGATCTAGATTGGATAGTAAAAATGCGCTGATACTATCAACTCGACAAACATCTATACAAGAGCCATCAAACTTTAATTCTATCATCACACTATCCGATATGCTTGTTGGCAGTCCATCCGTAATAATAAAAATATTACTAAGCTTGTCATCGCTGAGTTCTGACGCCGGATCAGCAAGTGAAACACCATTAACCTTTAATGTGCCACTGTAACTATCTAAATCCTTGGGTACTAATAAACGTAGCCCTGGATTCTCCAAGTCTTGCGCTGTGCTTGGTCGGATAACGATGCGCACGCTTGCCGTATCTAGGCATTGATTCGCTGTTAAGCTATTCAAGCTGATTTCTAATTTTAGATTGTCTTCTCCTATAAATGGAATTGACTTTGAGAACAATAAGGGACTTTCGACCGCATCACCACAATAACTCTGACTAATTGCTTTAACAGATATGTTAAATAATTTATCATTCACACAAACATCTCTAAATACAAGTCTAAATTCCATCGAGGATAAATCTAGAGCTGACAAGCCTGGCAAACTAGTTTGATTGATTAAACTTAGATTCAAGGTAACACTATCAGTGATTTCTATTGCTTCTGAAATATCTTCTAACTGTCCTTGTGAATCTATTCGAAACAATGAATAGTCAGCACTAGGTAAATTATAAAATACAATCTTATTTTCGACTAGATCACCCTGTCCGATATTAGACAATCTAAAATTAAATTGATTATCGCCAATCGTATTTACTTCTGCAGGAATGGCTATCCATTCTAGTTGTGGAAATCCAGGTGGACTATAGGTAACAAATAAATCAGAGAAAATATCACGGCTACACGTATCTTTTAAGAATTCAGCCTTTCTGCCTAATTCAAAAAACAAGCTATCAAATCCACAACTATGGTTAGACGTATGAAAAACAAATTTAGTCGGCTTTTGCGTATTATAAAAGGTGTCCTCATCAGCACCAATTACAAAAGAAGGTGATATTTCTATTTCAATAATACTATCCCCAATAAAAGTATTTGTTACTGGTATTTGCTCTTGAATATTATCAAACGGAAATTGACTAACTACATTAAAAGATGTGACAGAATCGATCCGCATCTGTTTGCTTTGATATTTTAAGTAATATCTAAACTCATCTGTCTTTCTCTTGTCTTCAGAAATAAAATTATCAAAGCTGAAAAAATCGACAGTTTTATTGATATTCCAACTTGCAGAAGCTACCGAATCAATAACTTGAAAATCATCTTCGACGACAAAGACTTCCGGTGAAAAGATCAAGGCGTGTGTTTCTGAAAATGGATATGTTATCGTATCTAAACTACCATTAGCATAATCAACATATTCAACAACACCATCTACCACAATATTCTGAATATCGAGCGAAGGGTTGCAAACTGATTTTATGAGGAGCCCTGCAGTTATCGGATCACCCAATTGGTCTGAATAATAATTTATATCCGTATCAGAAAAAGAATAACTCATCGATCCATCCGCATTTCGGACGCCTTGTGGCACTACATGTATCAGGGTATCTGTTTTTCTAGAATCATCGAGCAATTGAATATTCCCATTAATAAAGAAAAAATCCGAACTGACAATTAGAAAATCACTAGCTAATTCAAAACCTTCTGGAATGGTATAATTGATAGATCTCAATATCGGACGTCTTCGAAATTCTGGTTCAAATTCCTTCTTATTGAGTAGACCTGAGTAAAGAGGAGTTTTTATAACAAATTGATCAAATATTTCTACAGATTGTGGACCAAAGACAAAATCAGTTGGGCGAAAGAATTCTTCTTTAAAGACTTCATGAATATAAACAGTATCCTGACTATAAAAAACCTGTCTTGTACAGTCATTCTTCAATCGCACATTAGTGATTCCTTGTAAAATACCAAGCCTTAAAAGCCCACAATTAGCATTTAACTCACAATCATAGGTAAATACAATTTTTAAATCTATAAAGTGCGACCCATCAACTTCTAGACAGGGCAGATTAAAAGAACTTTCCGAAAAATCTAATGATATAGCTGTTTCACTTTGGCTTACAAATAGATTAGCGGGGCATCTATTGAGCTCTGAATTGTCAGTTGTATTTATTAATACGACATCAGAACTGATAATATTAAATTCATAGGTTGACAATTGATTTTCTGTGAGCTGTATTGAAAATGCATTTAATTCATCGGCGCACTCAAATTCGAATGGAATTCTAACCAACATCGTATCGCCATCATAATAGAACCGATTATTAAGACTTGAAGGATTTTCGAATGGATTCCGTTTTCTCGTTTCTGTTTCATCAATAAATCCAGGCGTTAAATTAAAATATTCTATTGGTCCTAAGACGAGCGGCTCAATTAATTCTGGCAAGGACTCACATTTTGTATAAAAAGGCGCGGATACAGATTCCCAAATAGGAATAGGCACGGAACAATCTATCACACAAGGTTTAGATAACTGAGTTCTGAATTTGGGTAAATCATACTCTACACATTGTTCGCATACTGGCAAAGCCGCATCATAATTAGTATTATTTAAATCACAAACGCTCAAGAATTGTATTTCAATACTTGATCTGACACTGTCTAACTCAAGGAAGGAAAATCGCATGAGTGTATCATTCGTAATTTGAGGGCTTAACACTATTGTATCATTTGAATCAAAATAGAGAATATCTACAGAATTATCCCATACAACTGTTGGAGGTACATCGACAATTAATTCCAATTCATTCGATTCACAAATTCGGGTCATATTAGCAGATGGTCTGACGTTGTAAGTAAATAGCAACCTATCGCCTTCTGGAATAAATCGTTTATTGTTTTGATCTCTTTGCAATGCCTCAATCGAAGGAATTGATCCACTAAAATAATTGGCTATCTCACTACCACTACTAAATCCACCGTCAATAGATCCATTCAAGCGATTTGATTCTTGATTACAATAATTGCTAAACCGTAATTCAGTGTCAAAGCCTGCGCTTAAGCTTTGGTAATTATCATGACAGTCTTCTTTCAACATCAATTGCAGATCGAATGATGTGCTATCACCTAAGGCTAAGTCATCATATTCTCCATCTCCGTCTAAATCATCCAAGCCTCCAGCGCCGTCAGGATCTAATGTGAGAGACTGTAATTCAATAATATACTCGGTACTAGAATCTGTAGTCACTCGAATTGCGACACCACCAATTTGAGCAGACACGTCCATACATTCTTCAAACCTCCTTCTTCCAATTGCAAATGGAGAAACAGCATAACTGAGATTATATATATCACCTATGCTCGTATGCTGTATGTCTTGTAAATTTCGAATACTGGCAGTCGTTCCAAATGGCTCACACAATCCAAAATCGATCGTGTTTTGGAAAACGCCTGTAGTGACATCTAAATCTGAAGAGACAATATTATTATAGAATTCATTCTCGTCAACAAATTGCTGTGTGCTCGCACAAGATGAAACAGCACAAACAAATCCAAGCTCATAGCTAATACTTCGCAAATCACAATTTTGCAATGCAAAAACAAGATCGAGTGACATGCTATCGTTGCTATTCAGCGATTCATCTTCAATAAAAATAGTATCGCCAGACATTCTACCGATAGTAGAGGATGCTACTGCGGCAAATTGTTGATCTGCAATAGGCAAAATATAGAATTGATCGATGTCAACTGAACCAGCATTAAATAAGCGAATCGTTTTTTGAAGCTGATTTGATGATGCGTTGTAGCTATAATCTGAAAACTGAACATCGACAAAAGGGCTTTTAATAATCGCTATTTCTTCGGATTCGGATAAGCAAACAAAAGGTGTTTTTAAAGTAAACGAAGTGTGTAGTGTGGTAAAGGCATCATAACATTTTGGTTGAATAAGAATATCTCCTCTTTGTAAATTGCAATTTTGCAAATCAGGATAATCAAACACAATTTTTCTATCAGTCGATTCCTTTAGTTCTAGATCTAAATCATTACTGATATATTCTACATCTTCTGAAAATGATATTTCTAAGACAAGATCGTTTAGTGTTGTATTGAATAGTTTTTCAATGTCAAGTGTATAACGAATGGGATCACAAAAATTGACAACGTCTTTTTTGACTATATCAATATTATATTGCGAATGGGCGGAACAAGTAGTAAGGCAAACTAACAGAACAAGCCAACACTGTCGAATTAATTCTCGAATACAGTCAGGTAGATTAATTCTGATTTTGTTCAATTTATGTTACATTTTAATATGACATAGTATCAGGCATATATTCTTTCTCAAAAGATCTTCAGTGTAATACATAATGAAATGGCTCCAAATAAATTTGGAGCCATTTATAAAATACAAATTAATATTTATTTTTCTATTACTAATTTTTGACCTTGACTACCATCAATGGATACAATCTTTAATCCAGCTGACAAACTAGTGGAATTAATGATTGTATTTAGGGACTTTACTTTTTGAGTATATTCAATCTGTCCGAGAGAATTGTAGATATTAAGTGTATGCCCAATTCTGCCTAACTCTACCTGAATAGTGAATGAGCTTGATGTAGGATTTGGAAAAATAGAAACATCAGACAGGATGGGATCTGATAATTGACCTATTGGATCAATTGGTAAATCTACTTCATAATCTATCAGCTCAATCTCATAGAGTTCAAGATTGGGCGTAATATATTCAGTAATAAAATCTTTATCTAGCTTAATAAAATCTGATAATTCACCTGAACTCTTAGCTGTGAATCTTAATTCAACTTCTAATTCAGATAACGGATTGTTATTGTCATTATAGACAAACTTGAACTTATCAGTCTCGTTATTATACCCAAACTCATTACCATATTCATGTTTGACATCTATCAAAACCAGATCCTGAAATACAATTCCTGCTTGAGCAGCGATAAACGTTCCAATCTTCTCTGATGATAATTTAAGCATTATAGTCAGCTCATCTCCTTTATTAATCGTTCTGTTTTCAAACTGTAAGACGGCCTTGTCATTAGACCTAGCATATGAGTGCGAATTATTTAAGTCCCCATATTTATGGATAGCAATTGTTAGGCCTTGATCCATATCCAAATCCTCTTTTTCAAAACTGTAAGACGAGTATGTATTTTCAAAATTGAATCCGTTAAACGATGAAAAATCTTGATCTTGCTCTACGATAAACCAGTCCTCTCCCTCTATACCTGTTTCATTACCAAGGATCAAGTTTCTCAACTTTATTAAATCTCTAGCTACGGAGACATCTCCTGATTTATCTAAATCAGCAGCAATAGTCTGTTCAGGAGTTAATTCTCTTAGGCCTATCACATACTGCAGGCCAAGAACGATGTCTAATGTACTTATACCATTCAAGGCATTACTACCTGGCAGAGTCTTCAGTGATAAGATATTGGACCCTTCCTTGATAGCTGATTCAGGAATACTAAAGGTCCCATTTTCATTAAGTTGCAAACTAGACCCATTAATCTCAAAACCAAATGATGCCATGTCAAAGCTGCCGTTAATCTGGTCGATCGTCACTGGCATCTGTGCTAAGTCCGTGTCTGAACTATCTGAATATCTAATCATCTGCTCAAAAGTATAATGCCCGTCCACTTCCACCTGGGTAAAGCCAACGTACAGTTCAGATGAATTGCTACAAGCATCACATGCATCAACACGGACATCTTCGATCAGTCCATAACTATCATTATTTGTCTCTATGTCTGTTGTCTTTGGGTCAAATGTACACCAATCAATAATCGTCCATAATCTGGCAACATCTGAGCATGGTACCGTTTGATCCCAAACCACATCTTCATAAGAGTAGCCTATCAAACCACAATCTATTTCACACCAAGTAGGCACATCCATTTCAGAATCAGTATTGCATTTAGGTCTGGTCGGAGCTCCTAGGTCTTTTTCTGAAAGACCTTTACAATCACGTTGGTAGCCTGGCAAACTGGTATCATCATAAGTGATAGGCCATTGAATTGAATATGGATCAAGTGCTTTTTCGCCATCACATTCCTTACCGCACACTGTAGACTGATCAGCATGGTGTACCTCTTCAAAATCGTGTTGACAATCCAATCCAGGAATATCAATAAAGATTGTCGACCAACAAGCGTTATGATTCCCTTTCTCATCCCAAACATTTAAGACGACGATTACTGGTGGTGAACACACATCTAAACCAGCAAAATCAACTTTATCTACGACTTCAAAATTTGGGCTTCCTGGTTTGTAAAATTCAGGCTCTCCTAAGGAAAGAGAAAAACTCAATGTCGTTGTGTCTTCTGGTGAATACGATCCCTCATTCATATCATCTATTGTAATGAATGTCTGAACAGCTAAGTCAACAATAAGCTTGTCATTGCACACAGCGAGAATAGGTGAAGCAATGGACTCACCTACCACCAGCGTGCCTTGGCAAGAACCAGATGTGACTGTATTTGTTACCGTGAAATCATGACTTCCAATGTCATCTTTAGTCAAGGTAATGAAAGACATGGCATCATGCCCACCAATAGAAATGACATAGTCATCAATATTGATATTCTCAGTCTCAACTAAAACATCTACAGCAAAGATTTGTGCCTCATCTTGACTATTGAGTGCCAGTGTTAAATTCTCTAAACAACTAAGCCCTTGAGAAAAGAGAGCTGTTGACAAAAAAATTGATACGATTGTAAATACTATTTTCATATGCTTAAATATACCAGATAGAAAAAAATGTGTTCCATACTTATAAAAGGAAGCCTGATGGGAAAACGCTTATGTAAAAAAGGGGAAATTAGATTAATTTTCAGATATGTATCGGGCGATTGCGTTTCCGCGACAGTCTACTTATAAGTCTTGAACAAAAGAAATGACATTTCTTAACTACGACGTGAACACTACGTGTCATTTTATTCTATGTTCTTCTACCCAACGCACTTGAATCTAACTTATTTACTACTGCCAATTTTTTCAATCTCTGCATTACAAAGCCTCGTAATAGCACCACTATTTCTACGTTTTGTGCCTTGATCTTAAAAAATATTCTAGCAGTAAACAAGTCATACCCAAACCCGATGGGTATAACTTGCTGTATAGACAATCAATAAACCTTATAGGTTTTATTGAGTATGTGAATGCGATCTACAAATCCAGCTAATTCATAGACTAGCAATACTGCACTGATGAGCGAAACCTATAAGGTTAGACCAGTCATTAAAAAAAGGCCTCAAAATTACATTCAAGGCCTTTCACTATAAATACAAATATAGTCTACTAATGTATGAGCAATTTTTGGCTTGGGGCGCCATCTATCTGTATCAATTTGATGCCAGCAGACGGGAGACTCTCTCTATTGATTTGAGTCAACTGATTTGTTATTTTAATTGAGTATTCGAGTTGTCCGAGCGTATTAAAAATTCGTAAGTCTTTACCGACTTGTTTAGAATGCACTTCAACTGTAAATGATTCAGTGGCAGGATTTGGGTACATAGAAAACTGGTTTGAATCTATTTCAGCTGTTGGAGAAGTGATGTCGCTAATATTTAATCTAATGTCGAAGACTTGTAAGTCTCTTGTGATATACTCTGTTATAAACGTTTCGTCCAAAGAAATAAAATCTGAGGAGTTACCGTCCTTCACCGTTTCTATTTTCAATACAAAGGCAATGTCTTCCACAGGCTCTCCTGAAAGCCAAGTGAATTTAACATGGCCATCCTGAATATGATGAGAGAGAGATGAACCATACTCATGTTCTAAATTTATAATAGTGCTATTCTCTATTTTTAATGCCGCCTGTGCACCTACAAAGGATTCGATATCTTCTGATGTGAGTTTGACTTGAATATCCATAGGTGTATACGCCGGAATAAATTCATTTTCTATATCCAACAGACCACTTTCATTGTTCCTATTATAAGCAAAATTTCGATTTAAATCGCCATATTTATATACATCTACATTAATACCGACTGATGTATTAATATCTGTGTCTAAAAACTGATATTTAAAAAAATCATTTACAAAATCAAAGCCATTAAAATCAAAAGGTTGTCCAAAAGCTTCGCTCTCAGGAATAAAAAACCAATTTGATCCATCAATATTGTTGTCTATGCCCAAAATTAGATTAGACATCTTTGTGATATCTTTCGTCAAAGATACGTCGCCTGATTTATCAATATCTGCAGCTATTATTTGATGCGGCATTAAAGATTCTAATCCAAGTATGTATTGCAAAGTCATCACTAAATCAATCGTACTGATACCATTTAAAATACTGCCTTTAGAATTTTCAATAGACAACTCATTTGTGCCAGATACTAGACTGCTTTGAGAAAGCCCATAGGTTGCCTGATCATATATGGTAGCCTCTTCCCCATTAAGGCTAAAGCGAATAACCGTTTCGTCTTTACTTACATTCGATAAATTAATATATAAAGGTATTTCTCCATCGGCAACCTCTGCCCTCTCTCCACAATTATCTTGACAGTTTAAAAAGTCTGGACAAGTGTCAATACAGACAGTGCCTCCTTGTAATGAAAGAGGGAATGTCACACCTTGGCCATTTGCCGCTTCGATTCTAAAATTTGGCAGATTCACAAAGTCAATGAGTGTACCTTCTCCAGATTGTCCAACAACATTGAAACAAATATCAAAACCAAACACACCAACAACTGGTTCTTCTTGAAATCCTACTAGCCATAAAAATTTTAATTCTCCTTGTTCTACGTCACTATCATTAACGGTGATCCCTGTTAATGTACCAGTTTCTACCACGCCAGTATATTGGATAATACTAGGATCCCACTTAATACCAGTTTGTAAAGAGACAAGCGATATA
This sequence comes from uncultured Saprospiraceae bacterium, assembly GCA_937959275.1. Taxonomy (GTDB): domain Bacteria; phylum Bacteroidota; class Bacteroidia; order Chitinophagales; family Saprospiraceae; genus CALFUK01. The sequence goes on from CALGLU010000066.1 coordinate 29,111, forward strand.
TCTGCTACACCAAGAGCTGAAATACATAATTGTTCGCCTTCTTTTACTGTAGCATTATTGAAGGCTAACTGAGATGTCAAGCTGCCATTTCCTATCACAACCAAGGTTCCCCAACACATATCCTGAGTTGCTTTTTCTGTAACTACATATGTATGCGTCCCAATATCTGAAGCAAATAAATCTATTGAAGACACATCCATTGGTACACTATCCAAACTTATTGTATAGTTTTCATTCAATAGGTTTTCACCCTCTAGCATATCGATTGCAAAAATTGTTGCCCGATCACTATCATCAAGCAAAACAGTCAAATCATCCAGACAAGCCAGTGTTTGCGCTTTTGCTGTAAACACACAAATAAGACTACAGAGTATAATTAATACTATTCTCATCATCAATAATTTTATCATAATCAATTAAATAAATGAAATCGAATGCCTACCTCTGCTCCGAGTGCAGCGTATTTTTGTTCAATCCCATAATTACTACTTGTGATACCTGACATATATTTTATGTACCTGCCATGTGCATAGACTCCAAGTCCTGGCGTCAAATCATATCCAACACCTACTCTACCCGTTAGCCCTAAGCCCAATCTACTTTTTAAATATCCATTCTCATCTGTACTCAAATCATACTCTGTCTGAGTATCTGGATGCCAAAAGCCTGCAGTAGAAAACTGGATACTTTGTATCGCTCCTATTCCAAACTCAAGATTGAGCCGATTCAGTGGTTGTTTATACATGAGCTCAATCGGCAACTGAATAAAAGAATATGAATTAATTCGGCTCACATTCTTAGTGACTGTTCTGTCAATTTCGATGTCACCATAAATAGGATCTACACTGCCATCCACTCTTACAAAATTACCAATGACGGTATCTTGAAGAAAGACAGTTTCGGAATTGGTCAAGCTTGTTGATGAGCGCTCATTAATCGCCCCATACTGAATGCCGACACTTATTCCCCAATTCGGAGTTAGATGATATCTAACATTTGCTGTGGCATACCAACCCTCGAGCACTTCTTCTGCTAATTCTCGACTCGCAAACTCACTTGCAAATTCATCCTGTTGTAGAGTAAATTCTTTTTGAGGAGCCAAATAACTACCTCCCAATTCTAATGTGAGTTTTGGAAATTGGCGTCTTATGTATGGTGATATCCGTTTGGGGTATTGGGAGAGTGTGCTTTCTCCGGCGTCGAGTTGATTGGCTAGCAATGGGATTGAGCTGATTTGTATTTTGGTTATTGGTTGATTTGTTACTAGTTGATTTGTGATTGGTTGATTTGTGATTGGGTTATTCGTGATCGGTTGATTGGTGATTTTATTATTGGTGACTTGGTTATTCGCCATTGGGTTATTCGTGACTGGTTGATTTGTGGTTTGGGTATTCGTGATTGAGGTATTCGTAATTGCTTTATTCGTGATTGGTTGATTCGTGATTGGTTGATTAGTGGTTTGGGTATTCTTAATTGGTTGGTTGGTGATTTGGTGATTGGTGACTTGGTTATTCGTAAATGGTTGATTAGTAATTTGGTTCTTCGTGACTTGGTTATTCGTAATTGCTTTATTAGTGATTGGTGTATTTGTAATTTGGTTATTCGTGTGTGTATTAACGATGCCTGGTAATTTAGTGATTGTTTGATTTGTAATTGGGGTATTCGTGATTGGTGTATTGGTGATTTGTTGATTCGTAATAGTTTGATTTGAAATTGGGGAATTGGTGATTGTGGAATTTATGTCTTGATTAGTGTTGACTTTATTTTGAAGACTTTCGATTTCATTTGATTGATTATTTACTGCTACTGTGCTTGTTGTTGGTTTATCTTGTGGAGCTGTTTTATTATCATTCTTTGTACTGCTTGCCTCTTTCTTTTCCTCAATTGGTGATTGATTTAATTGCTCTGTTAATTGCTTAGAGGTAGAGGTATAATTAGATGTATCGTCATCAGCTTGTGGTAAAATCCAAATCCCCATAGCTGTTATTAGCATAAGAAGTGCGACAAGGAATAGAGGCATTTTCCACCTATAACTTTTCTTTTTATGGATGTGAGGTTGAATACGATTCCAAAGAACATTCGTATCAATTTTCTCTTGTGACCCAGAAGTAAAGTCCTTTAATTTTTTTTCTAAATTATTTAGATTCATAGCTTTACTTTTCTTTGATCGCGAATAGCCAATAAGTCGCTCATTTTTTTTCTTGCATTGGTGAGATGAACTCTTGATGTGCTTTCTTTAATATTCATGATGTCTGCGATCTCTTTATGTGGCAACCCATCGATAACAAACAGTTTAAATATTTCTCTTGCTGGAGAAGGAATCTTTTCTACTAATTTTAATGCCTCTTGTAATTCCAAGGTTCTTTCAATATCGGGAGCTTGCATCTTATCTTTTCTAGACATGGTATTTAAGAACATAACTTTTGCCTTTTCTTTATTACTCATCCTAATGATCTCTCTCAACATAATCTTCTTTGCCCACGGGTAGAAAAAACCCTTCTCTTCGTATTTATCGATATTATTAAAAATAATAATCCAGGTGTCTTGAAGTACATCCATAATCGATGCTTTGTCTGCCATATAATTTCTTGCAGCACTAGCCAGATAGTCAGAATATTTTTCCAACAATATTTTCTGGAATTTTGAATTCCCCTTCTTACACTCTTCTATAATCCGTTTATCCTCCAATCGATGTCGAATTGTGTTTTAATTAGTTGATGCATTAAATGATCCTGAAATATTGTCTCCAGAAAATTCGCCTATTATTTGATCACCAAATGTTGTGATTGTAACATCTACAGATGTATTTGGACCTGCTCCCAAACAAAAATACGCGCCCTCAAAATTACCTGTTGAATTTCCTAAAAATGAAAAGTAGCAAGTATTATCCAATACAAGAATTGTCTCATTAGAATTTAGCTTGACTGACTCTATTAATAAAGCCACTTCTTCTCCCAAAATAGTACCCACCAAAATATCTTGTGCATCACTACCACACACAGCGATATCAAATTGACTTGTTTGTTGATCTGCATCGACTATAAACTCTTTAATAACAGAATTGCCAGAAGTCTTATCAAACGCCAAGAATGTGATTGTTTCATTATCACGAGGGCAGACTACTGAATAACTATACGAAGCATCTTTAGTGACATCAATGGCTGCTCTTCTTCCATCTCTGGTCACAGTAACAATATCAACCAATACTGGCTCTCCAGCACAATCATTAAAATTTCCTTCTACCACTATCGACCCAGCCTCATTCGTCCCTAGCTCGACTTGAACATTATCCATCGATTGATCGAATGGTCCAATATCCGTACTCGACACAAATTGACAGGTAGAGCCTAGCTGCACGGTAATGACTCTTTGAGATGGCAGACTGACACACAGCTTGCCCTCATCATTAGTTGTTTGAATACCAAATTCGATACCACCTGAACTAAATAAAATATCACTATTTTTAAAAATCTCTCCAGTACTCACATCAACCGCTTGAAGACAAATCGTCACAAGATCACCTAAGGGAAGATCAATATTCCACCAACTAAAATGTGACACAGAGCCCACGTATCGATTCCCCTCTTTACTTGCCATCCCATCCTCTATCCAAAGACCTCGGTCTTCATCAAAATACCACAAGGGAATAGCACTAGGCGCACGAGCTAGATACTCTGCAGGAATCTCTATGGACAGTTCAGCTGTTAATCCCGGATCAGGTTGTAACTCATTACCCTCATCATCCGTTAGGGAAGCATAGAGCATGCCATAGGTCTCTAATAGTTGCAAATCTAGTTGTTGGTCTATCCCGATTAAATCACCAGGTAAGCGATTATATAATTGCTCGTCATCTTTAGCTAGATGGTAAGATTTAAAATTGACGTTACCTGTGAATGGCTGGCCATCTTTGACAATGCCATTGGGATAGAAAGTAATCTGCGCATGTTCAGAGACGGCGACTACTTTGCCACTTGAAGCATCAAATGTCTCTTCATCTGGTATGGGAATCAATGTCACATTCAAGTGAATTGTATTGGGAGAAAGGACAGAGATGAGACGAGTGACTGGTAGGTATCCATCTGCAGTGATTTTTAAAACCGCATTTCTAGTATCCGCGCCCACCCCTTCGAATATGAAATAACCAAGATCATCTGAAAACTTGGTATCACCACTAAAATCTAACTGTGCCTCTGTGATTGCTTCTCCTTCTGCATCTGAAATCAGACCTTTCACATCGACTTCGTAAATCGTATAGGGTACGTAGGTGTCAATGATCTCCACTTCTTCTACCATATCTTCATGACAAGAATGTAGGACAAACAACATACATAGACCGATACAAACTGTATTTAAAAACCTCATAGAAAGCCTTTTGCTTATAAAAGTAAGTTCATGTGGAAAACGCTTATAAGATGAGCTATTTTTTTTAAAATATTAAATCAAAATCAAGGATTCTTGAATCTAGGCCAATTCCAAGTTTAAAATGCTTCGTCTTATGAATTATATTGATCATCCGAATAAAGCTTTCTTTCATTTTTTCCAATCGATGAAAAAACGAAACAAAAAAATCTTGGTCAGCCTCATCCCTCCGGGGATCTGACCGGCAGCCGCCACTTCCCTGAAAAACTCCGTATTCAATGAATTATTCTGTTATTCACCTTGCAATCTCTATGTGCTCTTTCTTCCTATGTGGTAAGCTCTCTAGGTACCTCAAGCACTTTAAAAAGAAAACTCAAAAGTGATTTAGTCGCCAATGTTCTAGTGAAAGTCTACTTTTAACTTATAAATCAATACCAATGAAGATCAATCGAATTGGCATGTTGCTCTTTGATGATGTGGAGCTGCTAGACTTTGCAGGGCCATTAGAAGTTTTTGGAGCGGCCAAATATTTGGCTCCAGATCATAACATCACCATAGAAACTGTAGCACCAGCATTGGATGTGAGCGTTTCAAAATCCTTGTTGCAGGTGACAGCAGATGCTGTTCTTGATGATCAATCTTATGACTTATTCTTGATACCTGGTGGGATGGGGACTCGCGCAATTGTGAATGATGAGCTGTTGTTAGAATCAATCAATCGGACGATTACTCAATCTGGAATGGTGGCTTCTATCTGCACAGGTGCCTTGATTTTAGCGCAATTAGGCTATTTAAAAAATAAGGAAGTGTGTTCGCATCATCTCTCTTATGACATTCTGCAGCAGTTAGAGCCGACGGCGACGATCAACAAAGAGGACAGGTATGCAGATCACGGCACGATCGTCACAGCAGCGGGTGTGAGTGCTGGCATCGATATGAGCTTTCATATATTGCGCACACATTTTAGTCCTGACTTTGCAGCGGAGGTGAGACAGTACATTGAATACTTTCCAGAGGCAATCTAGATGCGGTTTTTAATACTATCAGATTTGTTTTCTCTAGATAGCTGGTTGATCGAAGATCAGGAGCCCGACATCATGCCTGCGGTGTATGAATTTTTTAAGTATCTGGGTCGTTCAGAAGAGCACATATTTGCTGCCTATATCATTCATAAGTCAGTCACAAAAACGATACGATTTGAGAACGGATCTGAGATTCATATTTCGCCGCTTGGTGTACCACAGCATTATGTGAGGAAATTCTTTTCGTTGTTTGCGATGTATAAATTGGGGCGGCGAGCGATTCGGGAAGAGCAGTTTGATGTGGTATATGGCTTGGGTGTTTATTCAATCGTGGCGGGCAAATTGGGGCGGCGCTTTGGGCTGCCGTCTGTGTCACGGCTCTTTGGCTCATTAGTCCATGACGTGATGAGTAAGGGGCAATACGTCAAACTCTATACAAGATTCATCCTCCAGTATTTGGAAGCTAAGCGGCCTGCTGATATTATTATTTGTACGGAGGATGGGACTGAGTTTGATACGGCCTTGCAGCAATTGAATCCGACGCAAACTTGCCATATGCTTTATAATGGTATGAATCCGGTACTGAAAGAAAAATTGCTTGCGCTGCCTGCGATAGAGTCTATCGATACGCAAGAGCCAATTTCTTGCATCAGTATTGGGAGGTTGACGCAGTGGAAGCGGCATGACTTGGCGATTCGAGTGATTTATTATTTACGGTTGACTCACAACTTAGATGTTAGCTTAACTATTGTAGGGAAGGGTGAGGAGAGATCGGCATTGGTTAAGCTGGTGGGGCGATTGGGCTTGGGTGATTGTGTCGTATTTAAAGATTCGATACCGCATGGAGAGATTGTGGATGAATTGGAGCGGCATGAGATTGGCTTGTTTTTATATGATGTGAGTAATCTGGGGAATGCGTTTTGGGAGGCTTGTTTGAGTGGGCGCTTGATGGTGACGCGGTGGAGTAAGAAGATGAGTGGGGTTTTTGCTGGTGATCATGGGAATATTATAGATTCTGATGATCCTGAAATTATAGCTGAACAACTGGCTATGCTTTTAAAACAAGATTTTAGTCACATTCCTTATAATTCTAGGCAGTTAATCGACAAATTATTTGTGCCTTGGGAATTGAGATTTAAGGAGGAATTAGACATTATTGGGAATATACCCAATTGAATTCAGTTTGGTTATTCACTGTAATTCAATTGGATCCAATCACCATTCATGATATACTGATCCTTGTCTTTCGTATTCTTAAATACAACGAATAGAGAGTCAAGTTCTTGACTTGGTTTTAGCTCAATTGTCATAGTTTTAGATCCTGACTTATCTTTATTAAAATAATGCACATCTGTTTTTCCAAGTAATTGACCATCAGGTTTTCCAATCCTGATTTCAGCTTCTCCATCATAGATATAATCTTTATTGAATGCAGCTCCAATCCGTATACTTTTTAAATTTTTAAAACTAACGGGATCAAATTTAAGATGCATATTATCTTTTATGGCGCCTACCAAGATCTTCCCCTGGCTATTCCAAACGCCAAGTTCTTCATCTATATCCACAGCGTGCTCCATTTCATATCTAGGTGCTTTAAAAATGACTTGTTCAACAGAGGAGAGTGAAGAGCCATCAATTTCTGGATGGCCCTCATCCAAATAAGAAGCCATTAAAACATATTTTCCAGCAACGTTATCTTGCGCATGTTTGTCAAACACCACACTTCCTACCAATGCCAAATTTTGTTCTTCTTTATCCTTTTTACTGTCCAATGACAAAATATACCCAACCATTTCGCTCACATCTTCCAGTTTTAACTGCGGATGTGCAGCCATCATTTGCTCACCCCAAATGCCTTGACTGCCGACGATAATACGTTGCATGATTGTTTGTTTGTCTGACTTATCGTAGCGGTTGGCAATGTCCTGATAACTAGGTCCAGCCACTTTTTCATTAATGGCGTGACAGGCCTTGCAATCTGAACCATTGATGAGTTCCAGACCTTTTGGAATCACATTTTGCTGATGGCCGATACTAGCAAGAATCATATCTTCTCCTTCCGGGATATAATTTAATGTCACTTTTACTTTAGACACATCCAATGAGCCATCCGATGATTGGCCATCTTCCAAATCACTAACCTGAACTTTATAATTGATTGTCTTATTTTTCCAATAGGTCGTATTTGGATCATCTAATTCAATTTTTATTGTAGGCCGCTCATTACCAACCATGACTTTTTTATTCATACTTGTACTTGAGCCCTGAGGATCCGTCACTTGCAATTCGACATCATAAATGCCAGGATTTTGAAATGTATGTTCAAGAATAGGTGAATCTGATTGTATCGGCTCGGCTCCAATAGACCAAGAATAACTAAGATCATCTTGATCAGAATCCATAGATTCTTCGGCAGAAAAATGCACTGTTAGAGGTGCTGCTCCCACTTCATTGTCAAGATCAAATTTGACAGTCGGTGGTCGGTTACCCCCATTATATTTAATTAGCGATAGCCTGGCATCTACATTTCTCCTGTTCCATTTTTGTCCATATTCCAATACGTAGAGATTACCCTCTTTTGTAAACAGCATATCCATGGGATGAGAAAATTCTGTGCCCGGCATAAAAGGGTCTGCTTGGACATATTGTTGATTTTCATCTAAATGAACAACGTAAATCCAATCGCGCATCCATTCATAGACAAACCATTTATTATCAAAATAAGAAGGCAATGCAACGTCTGAATCTGGAAAGTCTTCTGCATGAAAAATAGGGCCAGACATCGGATTCACGCCACCTGAGCCTATCCACGGAAATTCCTTTGATTCTTTATACCCAAACCAAATCATGGATTCTTGAATGGGTGGTAATTCTTGTTGACCAGTATTATTTGGCGAATTATTAATGATCCGATTGGGGTCGAATATGGGACCAGATTTCTTTTTTTCAAAATCGTAGTCGCTATACATCTGATTATTCCCACGACTATATGGCCATCCGTAAAAGCCAGCTTTTTTTGCCTGATTAAATTCGCCCATACCATCAGGACCACGCAAGCTGTCAGGTACACCAGCATCTGGTCCGACGTCTCCCCAATACACATCCTTTGTCTTTGAGTCAATTGAAAAGCGAAATGGATTTCTACAACCCATAACATAAATCTCAGGACGAGTATTTGGCGTCCCCTCTGCAAATAAATTCCCGTCAGGAATAGAATACGTGCCATCAGCTTCTGGTTTGATACGCAAAATCTTACCTCTTAAATCATTTGTATTTGCAGCTGACCGTTGGGCATCCCATAACTCTCTATTTTTACGTTCGTCGATAGGTGCATATCCAGAAGACTCGAAGGGATTGGTATTATCACCAATGCCAACATACAAGAGCCCATCTTTATCAAACTCCAGTGAACCGCCGCTATGACAGCATTTTCTGATCACAGGAATTTTAAACAATATTTTTTCGTCAGTCAATTTGTCGCCCTTTAATTCAAATCGGGAAACATGTTGAGTTGGTGTTTCAATATTAGGTGAATAGAAAAAATAAATCCAATTGTTTTGTGTAAAATTTGGGTCAACTGCTAGACCTAGTAATCCATCTTCATTTTTGTAAAACACATCTATACTGTCCAAGACTTTTACCCGCTCGGTTTCATATTCATACAATTTTATCGCACCTCTCCTCTCTATATAAACAATACCTCTGTCTCCCAACTCATCCATCTCCATTGGCTCATCCAAATTAAAATCCAGCACTTGCTTTGTAAATCGATTCTCATCTGGTGCTCTCTGGGTCTTAGCTTTTGAATAATCCAACTTACCATCACCCATCGCATATTCAACCCCACCCAACACTTGTTGCAAAAACAAGGGATCTGAATACAGCTCTTCTCTATGCCCTAGCGCTGTATAAAATGATCGCCCTCCATCGTACTCATGCTTCCACACCACAGGATGATTCTCACCATTTGTGCCGCCTTCGTAGCTAGATTCATCGATCTCCATTAAGACATCGATATCAGGATTAATCGATTTAAAATTGTACCACTCATCCGTGATTGTCCATGCTTCAGCTAGGTGTCGACAACAGGCATCATCATGTGCTAGAGTCTTTAAGCTAGCTTCTTGAATCTTAGGATGTCCATTGAAATATGCGCCAACCAAATTGTTATACCACTGCCAATCATATTCTGTATCTGTAGCTGAGTGAATGCCCACAAAGCCTCCGCCAGCTTGTATATATCTTTCAAAGTCTGCTTGCTGGATATGACTTAAAATATCACCAGTCGTGTTTAAGAAGATCACTGTCGAGAATTGCTTCAAAGAATCTTCATTGAAATAGTTGGCGTCTTCTGTTGATTTGACAGTTATATTTTTTGATTCAAGAAGAGTCGTCAGAGACTGAGTCCCTACTTCGATAGAGCTATGTCGAAACTTAACCGTTTTGGAAAAGATAAGAACTTGTTGAGGCTTTTCTGCACATGAGAATAGGATTATGCAAGCTAGTAGACCTAGCATTGCAGATGCGATTTTACTTGTGTGCAGCTCCGTATGCTTAGCTTTTGGATTCATATGTGTAGATAGTAATTTAAAGTCACGTGAGATTGCCATGTTTGTCTCATTGCAGTATTGCCCTCTAAAGATATAGAAAGTAGTTGTACTGGCTAGAAGAGTTTAACGTTTAATGTGCAATCAGCTATTGTAAGATTGTAAACTGTCTACATCGCTCGAAGTCTGAGCCACACCTTTTATGTCAAATGAGTTTTGTCCAATATTAATGCACAGCGGTCAATTTAGATAGGCAAACACAGAACGATTCAATCATTAAACGCCAACATCTTTTTCACTCGATCTTCTATCGACTCTGAACTGAGTTTCTCTCGACTCAGTCGATCTACAATGATAGGAAATGAATAAGGCGTGTAGGTTTTAGGCTTAGACAAAATCAGCTTCTGGGACTGTATGGTCTGCAAGGCATTGCGCAGCCTAGCTTCTTCTAGTTGGAATGTCAGCACCTCGTCATAGGTCTGCAAGTACAGGAGATTGTCTGCGTCATACTCTCTAAAGACATCAAACAATAAGGAAGAAGATGATTGCAGATGGCGTTCCTTTTTAGCTTGCCCAGGATAGCCCTGAAAAATTAGTCCAGATATCTTGGCGATGTCCCTAAATTTGCATCGAGCCATTTCAATGGCATTCATACTCATCTGGATATCCTGAAACAAGTTCGTCGAATTAAAGAGGTCGGCCGTTATGTGCTCATCCAAATCAATCTCCTTGTCAGACAACAACTCGAAGCCATAATCATTCATGGCAATACTAAAGCTAATAGGTAGCTGCTTAGCGATACGCATCGCGAGTAAGGCAGCCATCCCCTCGTGTACGAATCTGCCCTCGAAAGGAAACATACACAAATGAAATCCTTCACTCGTTTCAAAATATTCAATTAAAAACTCATTGTCCTTAGGCAAATGCGAAACTTCACGTTGTCGCTCAAACAAGGGCGCTATCACTTCTAACTCCATCTCATCAATAATACCCTCCGCATAATTATACATCTTGCGTCTCAAGAGCTTTGCCAACATAGATGAAAGTGGCATCCTTCCGCCCATCCAACTCGGAATCCGTGTGGACTTTTTCTTGGTTTTTTTGACATAAGCTGTCATCTCTTTAATTTTGACTAACTCCAATGGCCTGCCCGCAAACCAAAACACCTCACCAGGATTGATCTGGGCGACAAACCATTCTTCAACACTACCGATCTTTTTCCCGCTTAAGTATTTTAATGACAGTGACTGGCTACCCACAATTGTTCCGATTGATAGTCTATGTCGACTGGCAACACCCTTATTGGCTGCTATATAACGCCCCTTGTAGTTTGCCACCCGTTGGTATTCATCATATGCCTCTAAACTATTCCCACCAGTAACCAAAAAGTCCAAAATCCATTGCCACTCCTCCTCACTCACACTCTCATAACAATGTGTCGATGTGATCTCTGGATAAATCTCCTCAGCTCGAAATCCTTCAGATACGGCCAGGGTCATCAAATATTGAATTAGCACGTCAAAGGATCTGATATAAGGCAAACGTGGTTCCTGAACACCTTCTGCAATCGCTGTCCGCAAGGCAGCCCCTTCTACTAACTCAAGCGTATGTGTTGGCACAAAATAAATCTTACTGATGGCACCTGGTTGATGCCCACTTCGACCTGCCCGCTGGATAAATCGAGAGACACCTTTTGGACTGCCAATTTGCACAATCGATTCTACAGGCCGAAAGTCGACACCCAAGTCCAAACTGGACGTACACACGACCGCTTTCAATCGCTCATCATGCAAGGCATCCTCCACCCAATCTCGCAACTCACGGCTAATTGATCCATGATGCATCGCAATAATACCCGCAAGATCAGGCTCCACATCTAATATTTTTTGATACCAAATCTCGCACATCGCACGCGTATTCGTAAAGATCAACGTCGTCTTACTTTTGTGAATGATCGGCAAGACTTGATCTAACATCTTAATGCCTAAATGGCCAGCCCAAGGATATCGTTCTATTTCTTTTGGAATAATGGATTCAACAGAAATACGCTTTGCAACATCCGATTTTATGATGGCATAGCCTTCATTTGCTTGGCGACCAAATAAAACATCGGCAGCCTCCTCCAAATTAGCAATGGTCGCAGAGATGCCCCAAATCTTTAAGTCTTCAGTAATGGACTTAAAACGGGAAAGCGCTAGCTCAACTTGCACTCCACGTTTGCTACCAACCAACTCATGCCATTCGTCCACAACAACCGCTTTTAGATCTTGAAAGAACTCGACATAACCAGATGAACACATCAAGACATGGATACTTTCCGGCGTAATAATTAATATCTCAGGTGGGTTTTCTTTTTGCTTTTTTCGATCCAGCGTTGAGGTGTCGCCTGATCTGATCTCTACTCGCCAATCCAAGCCCAGACCTTTAATAGCTCGATCTGTTGCTAATTTAATTTCCTTGGTTAGTGCTCTGATCGGAGCTATCCATAGAGCCTGCAGTTTGCCAGCTGTGGGCTCCTCATCTTTGTAATTCTCTAGAAGTATTGGCACGATTAGAGACAGGGTCTTGCCGCTACCTGTTGGCGCATTCACCAGACCGTTTTGTCCAGACAAATACGCTTCCCATGCTTCTGTCTGAAAGTTGAAGGGTTTCCATTGGTTATTGGAAAACCATGTTTTGGCCTTGGATATGATTTGTTTGTCAGTCAATAAATAAATCTAATACATCTGATATTTAAATATATAGTACTACGGTGATAAAAGTAATGTTGTTTTTTACATGACCTGCATTTTAGCTTGTATTTCCTACGCTCATAGAACGCTGAACACTTATTTAGAAAGCGTATCATTTACACATCCATTGTACGCGGCTAGTTGTAAATGACAAGTACAAAAATTATATTTGAGTAGCAAAATCAATTATCATGACAAGTAAAGCAGAAACCGTAAAAGAATATATCGACGAATTACCAGAAGATCGAAAACCTGTCATTAAGAAAATCAGAGCCACGATAAAAAAGAATTTACCCAAAGGCTTTAAGGAGATGATGAATTATGGGATGATCGGCTATGTCGTACCACATTCTACATATCCTGATGGATATCACTGCAATCCCAAACTGCCATTGCCGTTCCTTAACGTAGCGTCTCAAAAGAATTATATCGCCATTTATCATTCAGGAGTCTACGCAGACCCAAAACTCATGAAGTGGTTTGTCGAAGAATATCCAAAACACAACACACGAAAATTAGACATGGGTAAGAGTTGTGTGCGTTTTAAAAAAATCGATGAGGTGCCTTATGCTCTCATTGGCGAATTAGTCAGTAAAATGACAGTAGAGGATTGGATTAACTTGTATGAGAAAAATGTAAAAAAAGCTTAGGCTTTTACTTTTGACTGAGCTTTATATTTTCCATAATTAAGGCAACCTTCGATTTGGATCTTGACGCGCTGATTTGTTCAAATAGTGACACCTGGGTACGTCTCACAAAGCGGCTTCAGGTCTATACGGCGTCAACCTTGGTAGCCATCTGGGTACATGCTTACAATATTCGGCATACTCCTCACCGAATTTTTTAAGTAAATCTGGTTCTTCCTTCTTGATAAAATAAACAGTATTTAATAGAATAAAGAAGATCATCCAAATCAAAATAGGGCTGGACCTTAATAATAATGCTTCGCTGAGCAACAAAAAATTAACGCCTATTAACATGGGATTTCTGACGTATCTGTATAAGCCTTGAATTATCATTTTCTTAGTTGGATTCCAAGGAGCTAGTGTGCCATTTCCAATATCAATAAATAGTTTCAAAGACTTTACAAACAACACCAAACCAAGAATCAGTGCGACACTGCCGCAAGCAATACTCACGTAAGAAGGCATGCCTATAAACGGGAATGTCAAAAAATCATAGCTGAATACATAAAGAATAGTAGGCACGACTACGACCACCACGAATGGTAGCTGAATGATCGATTTTAAATGATCAAATGTCGACGGCATATCTTCTTTCTTTTTGCATCAAGATACGGATTATGTAAAAACTAGGAGCAACAATTGTGCGTGTAACAAATTGCACCTTGTGACTAGCCCAAAGGGCTTACATCAAATAGCTATGGACACCGTCCATGTTGAACTAATATCAAGAATAAGTCCTGAAAGGACGACATCATTGAACTGGATCTCTGATGTTTTCAACGTCAGAGGCATACGATTGAAATTCAATCATATTGATTCGAGGTTGAAAACCCCGAATATCCGAAAAATAGAAAGAATCATCGCTCCGACCAACTGGCTAAGGTCGGAAGTCGAATCCAACTTTGTCATTACTAGTGCAAGAGACACTACTTACTTTAGTACAATACCAAGGCCATATCAAAAATGGTATTCAAGGTCTTGACTGGCAAATCTTTTTCTGGATCAATGTTCATGATTTTCATTTTATTCCGATTACCAAGTATTAACTCTGGGTGATCGACGTCAATCCCTTTATAAATACCGACATAGGGTTTATAGGTTTTCTTGTCAATCCACAGGTAGGCAAATAATTTGCCTTTGTACCGAAACATAGGCATTTTATGGGTCCAGGTTTCGCTCATCTCTTCATTTAAATTCAGGATGTGATTACGCAGTGCAAGAAGGCATGATTTTGTTGGTTCTTCTTGGCTAATATAGTAGGCATCTAATTCTCTTAACATGATGAATTGTTTCTTGGGTCAATAAAAATAAAGCAATTTATTTCAGAGCGATAAAAATATCTACCGCAGTATTACTTGGATCTGGCTTTGAAGCATCATAGACTTCGAAGTCAGCTGTAAAGGCACGATTAATGTCATCATTCCATATTTTACTCCAGGCTTGATAGACGATGCCTTCTTCTAAATTTCCAGCCGCTGAATAGCTCTTGTAATCCCCACCAGAAAAACTCATACCTGTCATCGTCTCCGGTATCATTTCAAGCGAGCTGACGCGCATGCCCAGTACAACGGTGTATGGTGCTGTATGATCCCCTTCATAGTCTGTATAGACACAATGGATGTTTGCATCTATGATGTTTGGAATGTTAGCAATTGTGTTTTTCGACATAAATGTAGCCCAGAGTGCAGGGATATCCTTTTCTGCACAACCTGGATCATTTGATGTTCTGATACTTAAGCCGATGATGTTGAACGCTGGAATTTGAATTGAATTCATGATACTTTGTTTTTTATGATTAATAATAAGCCAAAGATATCTGGGGCTTGTGACAGCGGTATGTCAGGGGTAGTTTGGGAATTTTAATTTACTATTTGATGGGTGAAAGATCTGCAAGAATAGTTGCTCGTATCTAAATAAGTAAACAATGCCGTTGGTTCGGAGACCAACAGCGGCTTAGGCGTAAATCTTAGCATCCTCAAACGGATCTTCGAGGTATTCTACCTCGAAGCAATACGATTGAATTTCAATCCTATGTTTCTGAAGTTGAAAACTTCAGAATCTAGTAGTCAATGCCGTTGGTTCGGAGACCAACAGCGGCTTACACTAACAACGGGAATAGATTTTGATTCATTTAGGCTGAGTTTGACTCTTAAAATATGTCAGGAGGTCGAATTGCCTATCCTCAAAGGTCTTATCCAGCATCTTTATTGTCATGACTCGATCCAATCGAAACTCGCGCATATCATTTCTGAGCTGGCACCACGCGATGAGTATCCAATTTTCCTGCGTGTGATAGAGCGCCTGAGGTTCTATTTTTCTCATGGACATCTCTTCTTTGTAAAGTGACTTATATTTTATCTCTATGAGTCGAGAACTTGTAATGGCTAGCTGGACAGTCGACAATATGTTACTGGTTATGCTTTTGGAGTAATTTTGGATGATGGCAACACGATTTGATAACAGATCTACTTTGTCTTTTTGTTTGGATCGGAGGACAGCTTTGATTTTCGTGATGGCGTCACCGTAGTGTTTGACAAGGCTTCCATCTTTATTTCTAGAGATCATTTTGAAACCAGTGATTAGGGCGTTGGCTTCTTCTTCTGTAAACATGACGGGTGGCAGGCTGTAGCCTTCGAGCATGGAGTAGCCTCTACCCTCTTCTGTAAAAATGGGAATGCCTGAAGCCTCTAAGGATCTGATATCTCGATAGATGGTTCTGACGCTGACATCAAATTTTTTGGCTAATTCAGGAGCTGTGCTGATGCGTTTGGATTGGAGGTGAGTGAGTATGGCAGTTAATCGGGATAGTCTTGTTTGCTCTTTGTCTGGCATGTCACTACGATTGTTATTTTGCGAGCTTTAAATTAGTACAATATCGTTGAATGATTCTATTCGTCGGTCAGACTTTCATTGATGGATTTTGTCTGCTATTTACACTGAATAGAACACTTTATGTGCAATTTATATTTTTATTGAAAATATGGGACTAAAAGTACTCGATTAAACCGAGTTTGCTTTTGACTCGGTTAGTTAACTTGAAGTTAATTGCACCTTTCAATATAAGCATGCAGTTCTCCATTTTTGCTTATTTCAAAAGAAGGTAGAAATTCAATGGATCTTCCTGCAGTTAAGCGAAGTTTAGCTGTTGAAGATACTTGTGAATTGATTGTTATTTTATTATTTACATTGTAGGAAGCGATATTTGTGATTTGATTAGTCAAGTCCAAATTATTATTACAATTCACATTATTATAAACGGCACACATATCTAAAGTTAGTCTGTCACTCCTATTTCGTTGGTAAGCAAAGCGTAAATAAACAGGTTCATTGAATACCAACGAAATATTATTTGAAGGTACTATGCAATATGAAAATTGCAAGTTTTGACAGTGGCCTAAATAGACTTCAATATAATTAGCATACTGAGAGTTAGGAAATAAGTCTGGTCGAAAATGTTCAATTTCAAAAGGTGAATTAAAATCTGGTTCAAAATAAAACCAAATATCTCGTTCGACATCAACACATTCATCAGGTAAAATTTGCAATTGCTCAGTACTCAGATGAAAAGAAAACCTTTCCATTTGACACGTATTCCCAATATCAATTTGGTGAGCATTAATACATTTAAAATCTACATCCGTGATGCCAGGGTCAATTGCGCAAAATTGGAAAGTACCTTGTCTTTCATTAACTCTATCTGAAATTCTTAAATATAAAGTTTCACCTGGAATTAAGTTCTGATAAATCTTGCTCGGATGGCAGACAAAGCCATCGTCAACTGGCGCAATAAAATTTAAGTTTCCACAAAGTCCTCTATATGTTTCGATGACTGGAATGAAACTAAGATTTGCCTGCCAATCGGCGTCAAGTAACAATTTCCCGCTAGGAGGGACCTGAACAGTGAACCATATATCCCTAGAGTCAATATTGTAATGATCAGTGCTACACATATGATTGCCATTACCAGAAGGGTCAGCACCTACATACTCATATGTTTGAGCAGCGGAACAGTCGTTTGTGACAGGTAAAGCAAGTGCAGTTGCACAAGTATTATTTACAGGATTTGTATGGTAACAATCAGGTAAAGCATCCACTCGCAAATCAGAAAAATAATAACTTTCTAATTTGCAATCACTATCCGAATTACTTTCAAGAGTATAACTAGAAAAATAATTGATTTCAACATCAGTCGCAGGAACTGAAATCGTATGAATGAAAGGATTTGAAGTTACCATGTATTGATCTGGAGTAGAAATCGATGCATTTCGCACATTAAGTATTTCGGGAATTGCACTATCCCGAAAATGGACAATAACTTCCTGTTCAAAGGTGTTTGTCAAAGGATCGCAAGTTAAACTGCTTCCCAACTCTACTAAAAGAATATTGCAATCTTCTTGAGGCGGTATATCATATGTGCAAATTTGTAAAGAGCCTCCAAATATGTACATTGAAGGAATAATATAGCGCAAATAAATTGTTTCGCTAGGAACAAGATTTTCCAATTCAATACGTCCAAAGCCTACAAAATCACCTAGCCCGCATGCCAATGGAGTCAACGTTGAACAATTCCCTCTATAGGCTTCGAAAGCATTGGTTGAAACATTAGGATCTATCTGAAAAGTCTCTACTGATAAATTTCCAGACATAGGTACCTGTACTTTAAACCAAAAATCTTTGTGTTGGGAGGTAGAATTTTCGCAATCCAAACGCAATGTAGGGTTTGAAGACGCTGTATAATTCGCCAAATCAAACGTAAAATCTAGACAAGTGTCTATAAGAATAATTGTCGATGATTGACAAAGATCGTTTGATCGTATTTGGGAAATAATAACAAGGATAAAGCTGAGTGTAAAGCATGCATGTTTCATGCTTGCAAATTTAAAGCAAAGTACATCATTTTATAAATTCACTAATGTTTTAACAACAAGAAGATTTTACACACCAAAAGAAGTTGATCTTGAATCTAGTAATGGGCAAATTGACTTATTTTTCTAAATATAACAGGTGATAAGCATTTTTTACATTTCCAAAACAAAATAAAACCAAGTGAATACAAATCATGATTAATTATTGTTGATTCCGTATTCCAATCCGAAAGGTATCCATTAATGACATGCCTTCACTTTATTGCTCGACTTTCGCTCGTAATGACAGACTTCCCCGACTTAAAATTTGAGCTATGTTTTAAGGCCTTATTTGTCACTACATTAGTTTTATTAACGCGTAGCGGGAATTGGTTTCTCCAAAGGACGGTAGTTGTTGTTTTGCGCTCTTATTACAACAAGAATCTCATAAGACCTTATGAAGTCTTCACCTCAAACGACAAAAGTTAGCTGCTCGCATTCTGGACTATCAAGGACGTCTTTTAGTAAAATGCAATAAAAAAACTACATCCAACACTCAATTCCCTTATCTTTGGGGCGAATAATGAAAAACCCGCAGTTTGCAGATTATTTGGATTGCTTTCCAATCATTGAACTTCCAGTAACGATCACAGCCGACAGTCGGGCAGAATTCGCAAAAGCCAACAAACCATTCCCACAAGATATTATCGAAACATTTTTGGTTCCTCTTGAAGGTGGAGAGATTGATGAATTTACAGAATTTGAGCCCTGCTTTCGATTTGAAGGTGCTGATGAGTTTAATGCCGTCATTTATTGGCGCGGAAAAATATATGCTTATGAGTATCTAATTGTGACTTATGACCGTCATAATAAAGTGATTGCTCGTAAGAGTATCGCTGGTTCTCGCTTTGAGAATGAGATTATTTTTCAATCAGCTGCGAATATTTCTGAAGATCACATCATATCGATTGTCGCAGGTCAACAACCCGCAGATCAGCCAAATTACAGTGCTGAGATGAGTCAGTCTATGACCTTCGAAATTCTAACGACAGGAGATATCATCTTCTCATTACAAGATATTTAATACACATACATGTCAAAAAAATCACGGCCTAAACATAATTCGGCCAAGAAAAAAGGAAAGAACTCCGGTTCTAGTCTAAAGAGTTTACTTTATAACTACTTTATCAAACACCCCAAAAAAGCATTGAACGCCAAACAATTAGTGCAAAAATTAAAATTGAAAGGCAAAGAAGAAAAAATCAAATCTGTCTTAGACAAGCTCGAAAACGAAGAAGTCATCTTTAATATATCAGAGGACAAATATAGATTAGATAGATTCTATAAGAAAAAATCTAAAGGCAGTTCAGAGGATACATTTGTCACTGGCAAAGTAGATATGACACGCGCAGGCTCTGCCTTTATTATCACAGATGATATAGAGCAAGATGTCTTTGTGCCTGCCAAGCATTTGAAGTTTGCCATGGATAATGACATAGTTAAGGTGCTAATCACTCGACAAGTCTCTGGACGACGGCCTGAAGGCAAGATCAAAAAAGTCTTAGAAAGGGCCTCGAGTCAGTTTGTCGGCGTGCTCCGTACATACAAGAGTGAGGCCATCGTGCATATCACGCGAGGCACAGCAGAGCTACAGATTTTTATAGAAAATGATCAGCTGAATGGTGCCGAAGATGGAGATAAAGTGATCGTTAAGCTTGTCACAGATGGCCGTGACACAAAAGAAGTTTGGGGCCGTATCACCACAAGACTAGGTGACTTATCAGACAATGATTTAGAGATGAATGCCATCTTGATCAATGCTGGATTTAATATCGCCTTTCCAGAAGAGGTAATTAAGGAGAGCGAGGCGATCAGCGTCACTATATCTGATGAGGAAATCAGTTTACGTCGAGACATAAGAGACGTCTTAACCTTTACTATAGACCCTGCTGATGCAAAAGATTTTGACGATGCCATTTCGTACGAAGTGTTGCCTGATGGCAACTTTCAGATTGGAGTTCATATCGCTGATGTCACACATTATGTTACAGCAGGCTCGGCACTGGATCAAGAAGCTTACTTTAGATCGACATCAGTCTATTTGGTAGATCGAGTCTGCCCAATGCTACCAGAGAAGCTGTCCAACGAACTATGCAGTCTGAGGCCAAATGAAGACAAGCTGTGCTTCTCCGCCATATTTACGATGGATGCAAAATTTAAGATTCTGGATACTTGGCTCGGTCGGACAGTCATCCATTCAGATCACAGATTTACCTATGAAGATGCCCAAGAAGTTTTAGAAACTGGGGAGGGCAAATTTTCAAAAGAACTGGTCCATCTCAACCAGATCGCAAAAGATTTAAAGCAAAAGCGATTTAAAAATGGATCCATCAGTTTTGAAACGGCGGAAGTCAAATTCAAACTCGATGAAAACTCCGTACCGATTGGCGTGTATACTAAGGTGCGACAGGATGCACATATGCTTGTAGAGGATTTTATGCTTTTGGCGAATAAGGCTGTTGCAAAATTTATGTCCGGATTAGATTCTAAAAAACCAGTCCCGGCGGTCTATCGAGTGCACGACGAACCAAACTTAGAGAAGCTGACTGATCTGGCCCTATTTACAAAAGAACTGGGTATCGTTTTAAATCTAGATACACCAAAGAATATCACCAAATCCTTGAATGACTTAGCGCTCAAGGCACAATCAGATGACAATTTAAAAATGCTGCAGCCGATGATTATCCGATCTATGGCCAAGGCTATTTATACGACAGAGAATATTGGTCATTATGGATTAGCCTTTGATCATTACACACATTTCACCTCACCGATCCGTAGATATAGTGATGTGCTAGTCCATCGGCTGCTCGCCAAAAACCTAAATAAAGTCACAAGAGAATCTCTGGAAGAATTGGAAGTCAAATGCA
This sequence comes from uncultured Saprospiraceae bacterium, assembly GCA_937959275.1. Lineage (GTDB taxonomy): Bacteria > Bacteroidota > Bacteroidia > Chitinophagales > Saprospiraceae > CALFUK01. The sequence continues at coordinate 50,231 of CALGLU010000066.1, forward strand.
AGCATGTCTCAGCCCAAGAGCGAAAAGCCAATGATGCAGAGCGAGATTCGATTAAGTATAAGCAAGTGGAGTACATGAAGGATAAGGTTGGAGAGGAGTTTGAAGGCTTTATATCTGGCTTTATTGATCGCGGTATTTTTGTGGAGTTAAAAGAGAGTCGTGCCGAGGGACTGATTACATATGAGCAGATGGATGAAGTCTATATCAGTACAGGCTCTTCACTAAAGGTGACGGGTAAAAAATCTGGGAAATCAATGAGTATGGGAGATACGATCCAGGTGCGTTTGATGGATGCGGATATGGAGAAGAAGCGGTTGGAGTTTAAGTTGATTGTTAGCGAGTAGATTTTTGGGGAGTAGATAGTGCGAAGTAATAGTGCGAAGTAGATAGTGCTAAAATTCTTGGTGAATAACTCAAGGTAATTTAGTGTCTTGCTCTAGTGCATTAAACCGGACTTCCTAATCTTTCCTTTTAGTCAAGCTTAGGAATCCCTTCGTTGAAGTAATCTCGCTCGTATTGATTCTGATACAAACCCGTTTAACGATGTATTTAATTCCAATGCTTTGAGTGCTGCATCTCGATGTAACTCGGAAGGTATACGAACATTAAAACTTCCCTTAAAAGGCTTCTCAGGTATACTTCCTAATTCTTTACAATCTTCTAAATATTCATCAATTACACCTTTAAAATCTGATTCTAACTTAGTTCCAGTTGACCCTTCGTAAGACAGCAGCCCTTTAATTCCAATTACTTTACCATAGAGCAATTTGTCTTCTTTGCTGTACTCAATTGTACCTGAATAGCCTTTGTATTCTAAATATTTCATAAGCCTAGTATTTCTTTGACTTGCTTTAATTGATATCGTTTCATTATTCCATTTGGATGAGGTTTATGCATATAAATTGGAACTCCATGCTCATTCATAAATTTAACTCTTGATCCAGATGTTTTTCCTTTCTTCACTTCCACAAAACCAAAGTATCCAAGCAACCTAAGCATCTCATCATAATGAAAGTCGGACGGCATGCGTATAAACCTTTCAATTAATTTATCTTTTTTAGTCAAAACGTAAATGTAACTATATTTAGTTGCAAGATGCAAAAATTATTTTAATTATAACCGGGCTAAACCGGGCTTGCTAATCTCTCCCTTTGGTCAAGCTTAGGAATCCCTGCTTAGGAATCCTTGCACATAAAAAAAGGGCTCGCAAATTGCTTTGCAAACCCTTTTTTCATTTTCGTTTATCGGAGACTTATTTTGCTAATGCATCTCTGATCTCTGCCAATAGAGATTGGTCTGGTGTAGGATCTGGATCAGGAGCAGCGCCCATGAACTTGATCTTAGCCTTACCTAGCATAAATAAGACAAAACCTACAATCAATAGATTGATGATTGAGTTTATCCATTTACCCCATCGGATTGCATTTTCAGCAACATACCCTTCGCTACCTTCAACACCAGATGCTGGTGTCAACACATGCTTCAAATTAGCAAAATCTACACCGCCTGAAGCTTGACCAACGATCGGCATAATGATATCATTTACAAAACCTGTGACCACAAGGCCAACAGCTCCAGCCAGAATAACAGCTATCGCAAAATCGATAACGTTTCCTGTAAATATAAATTCTTTAAATTCTTTCCACATAATTTTCGTTTTTGTTAGTAAATTATAAGCGCTAATATATTATATAAAATCTAATATATAACCGTTTTTAACTTATTAATCCTATGCGACTCCAGCTTCTTCTCTAATCTTGTTAAGCGCAGATCCTGATTTCACCCAATTAATTTGAGCTTGATTATACGTATGATTCACTTCAAAATAGTGATCTGACCCGTCTTTATGCTTCAAATGCACCAATAAAGTCTGTCCAGGCGCCATGTCTTCATAGCCATAGATGGACACTAAATCATCTTGTCTAATATGCTCAAAATCAGCAGGATTCTTAAATGTCAGGCCTAACATACCTTGCTTTTTCAAGTTTGTTTCATGAATTCTGGCAAAGGACTTAACAATCACGGCATTGACACCTAAGAATCGAGGTTCCATAGCGGCATGCTCTCTAGATGATCCTTCACCATAATTCTCTTCTCCAAATACGACGGTTCCAATGCCTGCATCTCTATATTTTCGAGCAGAATCTGGTACAGCTAAAAATTCAGCGCTATCATTACTATCAACATAATTAGCAACAGAGTTGGCCTTATCATTAAAGGCATTGATTGCACCTATGAAGCAATTGTTAGAGATATTCTCTAGATGGCCTCTATATTTTAACCAAGGTCCAGCCATGGAGATATGATCAGTTGTGCATTTGCCTTTGGCCTTTAATAAGACTTTCATGTCCACCATTTGATTTGGCTGAATTGTCTTAAACGGCGTCAATAACTGAATGCGATCTGATTTAGGGTCAACTGTGATCTCGATACCACTCCCATCTTCTGCAGGAGCATTATAGCCAGCATCCTCAACATCAAAACCATTCGGCGGTAACTCAAATCCAGTTGGTGGATCCAGTCTCACTTCTTCACCAGCTTCATTCGTCAGCGTATCTGTCAATGGATTAAATCCAAGTCTGCCAGATAAAGCGATTGCCGTCACGATCTCTGGAGAGGCGACAAAGGCATGTGTATTAGGAGATCCATCAGCTCGTTTAGAAAAATTTCTATTAAAGGAATGTACAATACTATTCTTTGGGGCATTCATGGGGTCACTAAACCTAGCCCACTGGCCGATACAAGGACCGCATGCATTGGCAAAAACCATGGCTCCGATGCCTTCAAGCGTACTAATCAGTCCATCGCGCTCGATGGTGAATCTCACTTGCTCAGAACCGGGCGTCACGGTCAACTGTGACTTCGCTTTCACGCCTTTATCTATAGCTTGCTTAGCAATAGATGCAGCTCGAGAAATATCCTCATAAGAAGAGTTCGTACAAGAGCCGATCAGACAATACTCCAACTCGGTTGGCCAGCCATTCACCTTAGCAGCCTCTGCCATTTGAGAAATAGGTGTTGCTAGATCTGGCGTAAACGGCCCATTTAATAAGGGCTCAAGTGTCGTCAAATCAATTTCTATCACTTGATCAAAATACTTTTCAGGCTCGGCATAACATTCATCATCACCAGTCAGATACTCTTTCACACCTGAAGCGAGATCCGCGATTTCTGCACGTCCTGTCGCTCTCAAGTATCGATCCATGGAATCATCAAAGCCAAATGTCGATGTTGTCGCACCGATCTCCGCGCCCATATTCCCAATTGTCCCTTTACCCGTACAAGACATAGAAATAGCACCTGGGCCAAAATACTCAACCACAGCACCTGTACCTCCTTTAGCCTTCACAATACCTGCCACCTTAAGGATGACATCTTTTGGCGAGCACCAGCCACTTAATTCACCGACTAATTTAACACCGATCAATTTTGGCATTTTGAGCTCCCAAGCCATACCAGCCATCACATCGACAGCATCAGCTCCACCTACACCTATCGCGATCATACCTAGTCCGGCCATATTCGGCGTATGCGAATCTGTCCCAATCATCATTCCGCCAGGGAAAGCATAATTTTCTAAAACGACCTGGTGAATGATACCTGCCCCTGGCTTCCAAAACCCAATGCCATATTTATCAGAAATCGACTCCAAAAAGCTATAGACTTCAGAATTGACGTCGTTAGCTGCGACTAAATCAGTATCTGCACCAACTTTAGCTTGGATCAGGTGATCACAATGTACAGTGGACGGGACAGCGACTTTGCTCTTACCAGCCATCATAAACTGTAATAAGGCCATCTGAGCCGTTGCATCTTGCATAGCCACCCTATCCGGCGCAAAAAAGACATAATCTTTTCCTCGTTCGTAGTTTTTCATAGGAGAATCTTCATGCAAATGGGCATATAAGATTTTCTCTGTCAATGTGAGTGGTCGTTGTAACGCAGCCTTAGCTTTATCCACTCTTTCAGCGAATGTAGCATAATGCGTTTTTAGCATGTCTATGTCAAATGGCATATTCTAAATTTTGAGTTTTACAAATCGAGGCACAAAAGTACGGAATTCTGTATTTATATGAGTCTTCCTCGTTATCAATGTTTTCAAGCTAGAAATGTTTCGTGTTTTTGGTGAAAATTAGGCTGTAAAATGCAGAGAATGAGTTGAGGATTAATCAAGTACCAAGACGTGCAAGTGGCTGTCAGCTAAATCCTATCTGTTCTATTTTTAATGCAGAATATTTTGTATTCGCTTAAAAACAGTTGATATTAGATATCCTAACAACAGAACAGTTTACTTTGGCAACTACATTACATACTAATCCACTTATCTGTTTGAAAAAATTCTTTCACAGAGATCAAATGCAGATTGGCTTTTATTTCGACTATAGTCAATCCATCTATCGGCAGCTCAAGTCGATTCAAGGTGCACGATACAGCAAGTCATTCAAATGCTTATATGTCCCTTGTACGCATGCCGCATTTAATGAATTTAAAGCGCTAGGCTATACTTATAAAATTGTCAAAACACAGGATAACACAAGCAGAACCAGGCAATCCCCAGAGAAGTCTGCTCTATCTGCCATCACACTTACTGATCCAACGAATGAGGGAAGAAAGTTGGACACAGACATACAAATCTTAACAGGTTTGGAAAAGATCACCTGGCAAGACTATAGCTTTTTTATTAACATTCAGTATAGTCAAGAGCAAACGGACTTTTTAAAAACGCTTTACGGTAGCTATTGGAACAAGAAGCATGGGCAATGGGTTTGTAAAGGCACACTGCAAAATTTGCGCAGCTTGCAAAAGCAATATCAATATTGGGATGAAGCAACTTATCAAAGATTAGTGGAGTTGACAACTGCTTACAGCCAACAGGGAAAACTTATCATCAAGTCAATACCACATGATTTTGCAAAACTTGAAGTGAAGATTAAGTACGCCAGCAAAGCAGTCGAGTTAGTCAAGAAAATTCCATTGCGGCAATATGATCCTAACTCAGAGTCTTGGCTGATTCCAAGAGATAGGAAGGTCGTAGAGAGGTTTATTGAATTATGCAAGATCGAAGGTTATACAGTTCGAGAGCAATTTAGTTGGGAAGTGGAGATGCCATTAGCCAAAAGTCGGAATGGCGAAAAATGGCTAAAATCAGTATTGCACGGTGTGCCAGCTGAGCAATTGGAATTAATGCAATTGTATGCTAAAGTCTTTATTCGTGAGAATTACAGCTATCAAACGATGAAGGCGTATTGTTCAGCATTTCGCAGGTACCTATATTCTCTTCCAGACCTGCAAGCCATTAATGATAGGACGAGGCCAGAAATAGAAGATTATCTTAATGCTATTGCGCTGGAGAAGGTCAGCTATCAAGAGTTGAATCGTCACATTAGCGCGATCAAGTTTTATTATGAAAAATTAGGTGGTTGGACAAAAATGCGCTTGTCCCAAGTGAACAGACCAAAGCGTGCGAAGAGTCTGCCTCATATTTTTAGTCTTGCAGAAGTAAAACGTTTATTTTCTTTTGTTAAGAATCCAAAACACAGATGTGCCTTGTTTTTAGCTTATGGGTGTGGTCTAAGAGCTGGTGAAGTTGTCTCACTTCAGGTCCGTGACATCATGATTGATCGACAACAGATTTTTATACGAGGTTCGAAAGGCAAAAAGGATAGAGTCGTGATGATGCCAAAAAGTATTCTTCCGATATTACAGGAGCACATGCAGCAGAACAGTCCAGACCACTGGCTTTTCCCTGGTCAAAATAGAAAACGGCCATACAGTCGATCGAGCCTGCGCAACATCTTTAAGTCAGCTGTTGCGAAAGCGGGATTGGATAGTCGGCATAAGCTTCATAATCTTCGACACAGTTTTGCGACACATTTGATGGAAAGTGGGACTCAACAACGCTTGATCCAAAAGTTATTAGGTCATAGCAGTTCGAAAACGACGGAAATTTATACGCATATTAGCAAAGGAAGTATTACTCAGGTTGAGAGTCCGTTAGATAAATTGGGACTTGGAGAAGAGGGAAAAAACGTTAAGAAATGATGGGAAACGGGGGGATATAAACAAGTTATCCACAAGACAAAATGAAAAAATCTAACTTGGCTACTATACTAATTCTATTAATGACTTTCTTAAGTTGTTCAATTCAAAACGAAATAGAAGGAGTAAAACAAAATACAATGGATTTAAAAACTGAGATGAAAAACGATTTTGAAGAAATAATAAATTACTTCAAATCCAAAGGTGAAATGCATGCTGTAACTGAAGCTAATACAAGATCATTTATTAATTACTTACTTGATCAAACGGAATACACAACAAAGAAACTGACTGATCTAATTAGTAAAGTAAACTATGAAACTATAGAATGTGATCAGCAATACAAATTGTGGCCCCATATTGAATTGTGGAGAGGTGTTGATGATTACGGATCTGTAGCTATAATAAGCCATGATGGTGATCATACAGATATAGAAGATTTAGGTAATATTGTTATTGGTCGATATGATAATTATACTATTAAACCTGATTCCGTCAGACTAAAAGAATTAAAAGAAAGACAATCCGTCAAAGTTGACATAAACAAATATCCTATTTCTCAGCTAGGTTATCATGAATATAGGTTCAATCAAACTGCTCTATTCTATGCTTGGATAACAAATATTTGGCAAGCAGTACAAGGACATAAATGTGGAATTCCGGTTAAAACAATAGAAAATAACAGCATAAATACTTTCTATCTTAACGATTGTCTTGAAAGAGATCTATCTGAATTTCATGAATTCTCATATGGTGATAAACCAGAAAGACTAAAAAATCCGTTTCCAAGAAAGCTGACTCTCATTGAATTATTTCTCAGAGTATCTCAATCTACTTATCCTTTCAATCCATTTAATACCTATTGGAGATATTTTGAAAAAGACGGTCAAATTCAAGAAATCGGCACCTATGAATTTAAAACAGGAATAAGGAAGGGTCAAATATCAGGAAAAGTAGATTCCGAATTAACAGATATTAAAATTCATAAGGATTCTAAGGATGCATTATTGCACATCAGATATTTTACAAATGAAATGATTAATAAAGGTTGGCAAGAAAAACTAAGACCTTTAAACTTACCCTCTAAATTTGATAAAAATGCATTTCAATTCGTTTATTGGACTGGAATTAATAGGACTGAAGACCAATCAACAAAATTAACAGAGCAGGAGGTAACAGAACTTGAAAAATTCTTTGGAATAAAATTGCCCAATAGTTATTTCCATTATTTAAGAATCTTTAACGGAAGACAACATAATTCCTACAACATGTTCTTCCCTATAGATGATTTATATACAATCCACATTAAGAAGTTTTACACTATTGAAGAATTGTATCAATATAATAAAATTGAAACTATCCGCAATTCAAATAACCTAATAATTGGCGAATCAGTTGACAGTGCAAAAGTTGGAATCAATCTAATAGAAAAAACTAAATCATATGGCAAAATAACAATACAATCAGATGGGATAATCAAGGAATGTGATTACTCATTTGAGATATTTGCAAAGTATGCTCAAGGATCACCAAAGCAACCTGAAATATATGCAGCTGAGCAAAATGACGCCGATTTTCTCAAAAAGAGATTGAATGAAGGATGGGATTATAGTACTTCTTATCAATACCAAAATGCATTAAGCCAAGCAGCAGAACATAATTCCTATGATGCATTAGAAGTACTTTTAAAAGCTGGAGCAAGACTTAAACACAAAAAATATCGTGATCATATGAAAGGCACCTATGATGAAAGAACAATGGAAATATTGGATAAATATCACAATGAAGAGTAATGTCCTGTGGATAACAACGTGTGATCACAGCATACCCTTCGGGATACGCTGGATACACGTAATCCGTTAGGCATCATCAAGGCAAATAGAATACACGATAAACATGAAATTCGAAGTATTAATAAATGACACAATAGATAATCTAATTCCTGATTCAGGAATTGAGAATGCTGCGAAAATTCATCTTATCAGTATGATCAATGATTTTGAAGATGGAAAATGGAGATTTGAAAAATTCCAAGATACAATTTGGAACAATGTTGGACTAACGGCATTGTCAGTCAGAGAGCGAGAAGCCCTTTATGGAGAGCCAATGTCCATAATGAAAGCCGCTGCTCAAAACCTAAGAATCCTTAATGACGACGCTTATGGAAGTGGTAGTGAAATAGCAGAGATTCTACTGTATGCCGTAATGAGTCATCATCATAATGCACTGCCTGTAGTACCCAAATTATTTTATAAGCAGAATGCAAATGATCCAGCTAAAGGAGCTGATAGTGTACACATTGTCATAGAAGACAATGATTTCTCACTCTGGTTCGGTGAATCAAAATTTTTCAACTCTATCGAAGATGCACGGCTTTATGAAATAATAAATTCTGTAATTGAATCTCTTGGAACTGGAAAACTCAAAAAAGAAAATAGCATTATTACTAACCTGTCAGACCTGCATGAAATTGGAATTGATGAGGAATTAAAAAACAGAATTATAGAGACTTTAAAACCAAGTGAATCAATAGATAAAATCAAACCAAAACTTCACATACCTATAATGCTATTAAATGAATGCTTAATTACTCAGGATCAAGTCGACATCTCAGAAAAATATAAAAATGATTTAATTGAATATCACAAGGATAGAGCGAAATCGTATTTCACGAAGTTGTTAAAAAAACTTAGAGGAGTTCATTTGTTCGAAGAAATTACATTTCATTTAATTATAATTCCTGTTTTCAAAAAACAACCAATAATTAGAGACTTCAATGAAACTGCAAAATTCTTAAAGAAATAGGTATGGATGTATTTGAAAATTGTCACGTCATAAATGAAAATATAATTAGTGGAAATACTGTATTAGCAAGAAATCAGTTAATCCAAGTACTTGATTTTTTGAAAAATGAAAACTTAGAAAAATCATCGTTAGTAAACAATTTATTAAGACAAACAGGACTGTATCCATATATTGATTACGATTCTGCTAATTGGTCGGACAAATTCGTCTTAGAAGCATTTAAAGCTGATGTAGGAATTAAAGAACCTGTTACTCTGCATAGAGAGCAATCCCACTTACTAAAATTATTATTAGAAGGAAGAAATGTTGCAATTAGTGCTCCTACAAGTTTTGGCAAAAGCTTTGTAATCGACTCCTACATTGCAATAGCAAAACCTAAAACTGTAGTAATTATTGTACCAACCATTGCATTGACAGATGAGACCAGAAGGCGACTCTATAAAAAGTTTTCGGATGAATACAGGATTATTACAACAACTGATTGTGAACTTGAGGAAAAGAATATTTTGATATTCCCTCAAGAAAGAGCAATAAACTATTTAGACAAACTAAAATCTATAGATATACTTATCATAGATGAGTTTTATAAAGCAAGTTCCAAATATGACAAAGAAAGATCACCTACATTATTAAAGGCAATCATCAAACTTGGTAAAATATCCAAACAAAAATATTTTCTCGCTCCAAACATTAAAAATTTCGAAAAAAATGTTTTTACGGAAGACATGGAGTTTGTAGAAAAGTTAGACTTTAATACTGTATACCTAAAATCACATGACTATTTCAATGAAATACAAGGAGATGAAGAAAAGAAAACACAGAAGCTTCTTGAAATACTAAAATCCAATTCTGATAAAAGTCTGATATATGCAGCATCGTACTCTCAAATAAGAAAAGTATCATTAATTGTTCTTGAGAACTTTGACTTATTCGAATCAGAATTAGTTCAGGACTTTTCTTCTTGGTTGGAAGAAAATTATGAGTTTAATTGGGCACTACCGAAATTAGTTAAAAGAGGTTTTGGAATACACAATGGTCAGCTTCATAGATCCCTAAGCCAAATTCAAGTTAAATTATTTGAAGAGGTACAAGGAATAAGAGGTTTAATATCCACATCTTCTCTAATTGAAGGTGTTAATACATCTGCAAAGAATGTAATTATTTGGAAGAACCGAAAAGGTGGAAGAGGTAATGCAAGATTAGATAGTTTTACCTTTAAAAACATTATTGGCAGAGGAGGAAGAATGTTTATTCACTTCATTGGAAATATATATCTTCTCGAAGAACCACCTGCTGAAGATGATACACAGTTGTCGATTGAATTCCCCGATGCGGCTTTAACTGATATTGATGAAGAAAAATACAGTAACGAGCTTTCTGAAGATCAAATAGACAAAATTAAAATCTACAAAGAAGAGATGGATTCCATTATAGGAGAAAAAGGTTCCTATGATAAAATTTCAGCTGAGAGTAAAATGCAATCATCTGATTCTTCCATCATTAAGAAGCTTGCCATAGACATGGGCAGTAAACCAACAACTTGGAAAGGATTAAGCTATCTCAATTCCGATGACCCAAATGACTGGGAATACTTTATAAAAAAAGTAACATGGCTTGATCCTGGCAAATGGGGAGATGGGCCATATGGCGAGCAACATGCCAAATTTGTAGGTTTCATGAAGGTGTTACCTATGAATTGGAATCACACTATTCCTGAGATTCTAAAGCAGCTCGAGGAATATGATTTAGATATAGATAGCTTCTTCAAACTTGAAAGAATAGTAACTTTTAAATTTGCATCTATAATGAGCGACATAAATGCACTACAGAAAAAGATGCTACCGTCTGGTGTAGACATATCGCCATTTGTATCAAAACTATCATCTGCATTTCTTCCACCATTAGTATACACATTAGAAGAATATGGTGTGCCCAGAATGGTATCAAGAAAAATTCATAATTCTGGGCTAATTAACTTAGAAAGAATGGATGTTCCAATTCATGATATTATATCGGAATTTATTGAAATTGGTGAAGAGAAATTACTTTCTATTGATACACTATCAAAGTTTGATAAATACATAGTAAGATATTTTTACAATGGTATCCAAATGAATGACGATGCCTAATCGAGTAGACGGACCCACCAGCGGTCGCTGATGGGTTGCGCCTCTCACACCACACGGACATACGGGTCTCGTATCCGGCGGTTCACTAAATCGAAAATTTGAATTTTGAGTAGTAATCGGTCATGGAAACATAGCCTT